>DAMBVB010000024.1:0-53961 GCA_032053185.1 Lysinibacillus sp. | reverse complement strand
CTTGAACAAATCAAAAATGAGTTACAAGTAGCTTAGGGTACCTGTCATTGGTTCGAATATGGTAATTTTTGTATTCGAAAATGCTCATTTAGATTTATACACTTAGAATTTTTATCAAAAGACATACCCTTTTAGAAAGCATTGAACATGCCCTTTATAAGTCATAATTGTATTCATACTCATATTCGCTTCTTCAAGCCATATTAAATATTTTTCGAGCAATTCGTTATTACCTCTCATAGTTAAAGTCCCCCTTTGTCATATCTTTTGCATACAATTCAACATTTCTTTGATTTCCTAAAACAATCTTTTTCCCCAGAATAGTTATGTTTAACTTTAAAAGTATGTTTTCATCTTTTTTGGAATAAATCCATCCTATAATAGAAAAAGACTTTGACTATATGCGATAAGTCGTCTTTTTTTAACGACACATATAATCAAAGCCTTGAATATAAATATTAATTTAAGTGACCTAACAAAAGACAAAAAATAATTATTGTAATGGTAGTGTATTTTGTTCCACTTTTGATACTTCTTTATTGTCACTTCTTTTTACATCTTGTTTTTCAATCGAAGATTTTCGATTCTTCTTTGTTTTACCCGTTAAAAGCATCTCTTTTAAATCATCTTCCCACTTAGAAGCCTCTGTTTCATACGTTATCCCTGCAAAAGATTTTAGGATAGCTTCAACTATTACTTTCGCTCCCTCAGGTGGAACAGCCATTCCTACTTGCTTCCTAACGCTCTCTTTACCGCCTAAAAATTCAAAACTATCTGGGAAAGTCTGTAGTCTTGCTCTTTCACGACTTGTTAAAGCCCTTGGTATATCATAATGATACATATGAGTACCACCTCCACCACTTCCAGTAACTGTATAGGCAGGTGCATTAGGATCTAATCTCTTATAAATATTTGATAGCCTTGCACCCTTCACATTCAGTCGTAAATGTGGAGGAATTCCTTCGAACCATGCATTTTCTCCAGGAGGAATATGCCCTAACATTTCAATTACTTGGTTTTGATGCTTAGTAAATTCGTGATTAAAAGCATCTTCCGAGATAGGTGGTTCCTCTAACGCTTGTCTTGTCGTCTTCCATTCTTCAGGTTTCTTATATGGCGCTTTAGGAACTTTAAATTTCCAACCAAAATCTTTACGAATACCTACAATAATAATTCGATGGCGTGCTTGTGGAACGCCATATTCCTCAAATTTATATAGATGGGGAGTAATATTATATCCAACCTTCTCCATCTCCTGAAGTATCTTTATAAATGCTTGTCCACCGTTAGCAGATTCTAAACCACCTACGTTTTCTGCTATAAACCATTTTGGTTGTTTATGTCTTAATACTTTTATTCCATAGGTATATAAAGGACCATATTCTCCATCTAATCCTTTTGACTCCCCAACAATTGAATAATCATTACAAGGAAAACCAAATGCAAATGCATCAATTTTCGGTAGACTCTCAATGTCTAATTCACGGACATCTCCACATATAACAGATTCAGGGTTGTCTGGGCAAATGTTATGACGGAAGGTCTCGCAAGTTGCTTCATCGTAGTCATTAGCCCAAGTATGTTCAACTCTGAAAAGTTCTCCATCCTTTTCGACCGAAGCCATCTTTGCACCAAGCGTTAATCCGCCTGGACCACAGAATAGCTCCCCTTTTTTAAATATCATCTCCGACAACTCCAAATGTTTGTTCTTATTTATTAAATTAAATTATACACTAAACGCAATTTCTTGTGAATAAACATGTCCTATAAAAAAAGACCCCTTTACGGAGTCTATAAAGTATCTATATCAGTCATTGAAATTATGTTATTGTTTCTAAACAAAATTCTCAGTGCCTCATGATTAATTGGATTTACTTGATTACGCTGAAGTAATCTAATTACATTACGCGCAGTAATAACACTTCCATTAACATTTGTACGGTCAACAATACTTTGAATTTGAGACGCGATATTGTAGCCGAAACCATCAGCAACATACATAAAGAATTCAACATTGTCATACTGATTTTGATATGTTGGTATATAGTTGTTTACCATCCTATTTCTATGGTCATTATTAAGTGTATAACGACGATACGCCTTTGTATCTATTATTCCACAGTAATTTTCAGGCGATTCTACAAATACATCTGGATACAAAGCATGATTCCCAACATGCTCTGCATAGAACCCTAATTGTTCAAAAATACCTTGAGTTGCAATTTCAAATTCAGTAGCAAGCTCAGTTCCGCTTATTGCCATATTTAAATAACTGGCTTCAAATTGAGAAAATGTATCTGGACGAAAATCCTCTAATGCATCTTCTACCTCACGGATAATATACCCTGTTGAATCTGCAATTTCACTAACTAATGAAGATGTAAAATTAGTAATTGGTCTTGCTCCAGCAATATGTAACAATTCACTACGAATCCTTCTCTCTCTATATAGATTATTTGTTATTATTTGACCCCCAAAGTTACGGTTATCTCTGTTTTGCCCTGGCGCTAATCCAAATCCCCTTTGAAAATTCTCTATACCATATGGATGGTTCACATCAAGTTGTCTTAAATTAGTACCGTCATTTAAAATAGCATCAACATCACTAACTCTTTCTTGAAGGATATAAATACCACTTGAATCTCTTCCAATAAGTTGAGTGTATTCCAGATAATTTATAACTGTATTGGAGATGTCTTCTAAATAAGATAATGTTCTCTCTCTTGAACGCGAATATTGTTCTTCAAAATCTGAAGACAAAATGGCATCCCCATTTGAACGATAGCTAATTATTCTCTGAACTACATGTTCAAAACAATTATGTGATTCATTTTCGCCCTCTGTAATTACAAAACGACCTATTTCCTCTTTAGACAATGATTGAATTCGATTATCTGCCAGTAATCTCAAAAGAAATCTAAACGGTCTTATTTGGAAGCGAGAATGTATATTTACTCCACTTCTTATGGAATATGCTGACGGATACTGCAATTTCATTAATTGGTCTGTTATAACATGTACGGGAGGTTGCCCAGCTAATAATGCATCTCCAGCTAATGTTGTTCGAACAATGCCCGTATTTGTCTCCTTAAAAATAAGACCTAAATTATATAACCAAGATTCATATGTCCTTGCTCCACCTGCTCTTCTATCACGCCTTGGTCCTGGTCTTTTTAATCCGTATCTTTCTAACTCCAATTCAAAATCCAATTGACGGTTTAAATCGCTACTCCAATTATCTCCCAAAGTTTGTAGTGTAAAAAGCGATAGCACATCAACCACTGGATATAATTTTCTTTTATTACGTGGTACTTGCCAATTATTAATCATGATGATACATCCTCCATACGCAATATAAAAAACTGCTAACTTAAAATACTATAGTCAATATCATACCAAATATTTCAAATTATAGGTACGCATTAAATGATATAGAACCAAAACGTTTTACCAACCAAATGGGTTTTTAATATATCTTTCCTTTCCTAATTTTTCAGCAACATGTTTTGGGATAGCAATAGGGTTAATTTTTAATTCTTCTAACAAACAAACATATTTATTTTTTCTCGGATTTCCCTAGTTAACTTATTAATTCCATCCAATCCATATTTCGAAACATCACATAAAAATCCCCTTAATTTTAGCTTCTCACACTCTTTTATATGACTATTCATTATTATTTTTTCTGAAATAAAAATCGGATAATAATCACCTTGGAAAAATAGCGGGCAAATATTCTTTATCATGTATTTCGACCAAAATTCTTTTGTAAAATAATTCTCCAATTTTTTGTTTTTCATGTAATTTAAATGCCGATTTTGTAAACAAATCTCAAATCGAAGTATTTCCTTTTCATATTTTTCAATTTTCTCGTTCTTTTTTTCTCTTTCAATCTCTTTATCATAAACCATAATTTTTACGGATTTTGAATTAAAGTAAATTGTAGATTTATAGTGGTCATTCTTTCGCTTAAATCCATATTTTTCTACTGTCTTTTTATAGACTTTCATTAAAATTTCCCTATGATTTTTTTATTTGCTACTACTGCATCAAAGCGAAAATCTAATCGTAATAAAATAAGTTCTTTACGATTATTTCCAAATATAAAATGTAGATATTTATTAAGTTTCATTCTTTCAGCAAAAAGTTTGTCCCTACTTATGATACGGTTCACCCTTCATAATCCTAAAACTTCTATAAACCTGCTCTACCAAAACAAGCTTCATTAGCTGATGTGGTAATGTCATTTTTCCAAAGGATTGTTGCTCATCAGCTCGTTTTGACACATCATCGTGTAAACCAAGGGAGCCACCAATAACGAACGCGATTTTACTTTTGCCGTAGGTCATGAGGGATTCAAGATCTGCCGACATTTGTTCAGAGGTTTTCATTTTGCCGTTAATGGCTAGGGCGATAACGTATGTATCTGGGCTGATTTTAGATAGAATACGTTCACCCTCTTTTTTCTTGACGATTTCCATTTCTGCTTCGCTTAGCTGCTCAGGCGCTTTTTCATCTGGTACTTCGATTAAATCCATTTTTGCGTAGCCGCCGAGACGTTTTACGTATTCATCTATGCCCATTTTTAAGTACTTTTCTTTTAGTTTTCCGACTGATACAATCGTTATATTCACACGTTATCCACCTTTACAATTCATTTACAAACACCTTATCCACAAAAGTTATCAACATATCCACAACCGATTCCTATATCTTGTGTAAAGTTATTTACTTGATACAAGATATTCTGCAGGTCGTTCACAGTAGCTACATTTTGTGGATAACTTTTTATCCTCTTCAATTTTATCCATAACCGGGAACTTTTTTTGCTCTGCCACAAACATGTCTAAAGCGTGTTCTATATGGTTTTCACAACTGTATTTTTCCATTTTTGCACCTCTTCTTATTTTCCGAAATTTCCACAAACTTATGCACAATCCGGTCTATGTTATCCACAATCTATTGTAACAAAGGTCAGGCGAGTATGGAAGAATAGGCTTTTTACCACCACTCGCCATGTATATGTTATTATTCACAATTTTCTAGTTATCCACAATATTTTCAAAGTCATTCTTACTAGTTCCGTCGATTTTTCTTTCAAACATATTTCTATTCACAAAAAAATGATTAAGAAAATCAGTCTAATCGCTTTCACACAAATCAAGCTATACTTTAAAATGGCCGTTTCATTTCGTTGACGCAACAACATGAAAAAATAGGTGGAGATCCTATCATCTCCACCTATTTTCATTTACAACGAATCGCTATTTGTTAATGTTAGTGATAGGTCCATTAATTTACCTTGGCGGTATACTTTCATCGTTAATTTATCACCAATTTTTTTGTCGTTATATAAATGTTTGCGTAAATCGATTGCTGTTTCGATTTTTTTGCCATCCATTTCAACGATGACATCGAATTGTTGAACGCCCGCTTTGGAAGCTGGAGAATTCGCCACAACATCTGTAATAACAACACCTGTTGTTAAGTCTGCTGGCAATTTTAACGTTTGTTGTTGGTAGAATGCTGGAATATCCGTTAAGTCTCTTAATGAAACACCCATTGTTGGACGTTTCATTTCACCATTTGCCTCTAATTCCTCGATAATTGGAATTGCTGAGTTAATCGGAATTGAGAAGCCTAAACCCTCAACAGAGGATTCCGCTATTTTCATGGAGTTAATGCCGATTAATTCACCAGCAAGGTTTACAAGTGCACCACCACTATTACCAGGATTGATAGCTGCGTCTGTTTGTAATACTTCTTGCTGCCAATCTATTGAGCCATCACCGTTCATATCAACTGGTACAGAACGATCCTTACCAGAAACAACACCTGTAGTAACAGAGCCATAAAATTCTAAGCCAAGTGGGTTACCAATCGCAATGACTGTTTCACCTTGTTTTAATACATCTGAGTTACCAAATGTCGCTACTGTCTTAACATTTTTAGCGCTGATTGAAATGACCGCTAAATCTGTCCAAACATCGTGACCAACTAATTGTGCTGGTTCTTTCGTTCCATCTGGCATTGTTACTTCTAACTGTTTTGCCCCTTCAATAACATGGTTATTTGTCACGATAAAGGCTTTATCACCTTGAACTTTGTAAATAACACCTGAACCGCTTCCGGCAGGCTGTTCTGTTGACGATTGTGGACTCCAGAATCCACCACTTAACACTTCTTGAATATTTGTGATCCCTACAACAGCATCTGAAGCCTTATCCACTGCTTTCGTAACATCGGTTGTCACTTCTGTTGCAACTTGATTAATGGTTGTTTCATTTTTTTTATCTATGCCACTTGCCGTTGTACCTGGCATTTGATTGACAAGACCAGGCATCATGAGCCAAACGAATAAAGCGCCTATGATGACACCGATAAGACCGGTAAATAAATAACCCCCTTTACCTCCGCCTTTCTTTTTATGACGCTTCTCCTGCGTTTCTCGCTCCTCTTGTTCGAGTCGCTCCTGAAGAGGTGACTTTTGTATTTCATCATTTAGAGAATCATTGTTTTTATTATCATCTTGAAAATAGCTCATTATCCTCATCCTTTCCCTTATTATTATTTGTTGTTGTTAGCCTAATATTACAATTCAAACATTAAAATCACATGAAAAATAAATAAAATGAACATAAAAATGGCTGTTCCAAGCATTTCTATAAAATGTCTTTGAACAGCCTTATTAAAGCCTCATTTTTTTAATGTATAATGTCGATATTATGAACTCACGTTAAGAATCGGAAAGAAGTTAAACCGTAACTAATTTCGTCGGCTCTTCTGCATCTGTATCAAATAACTTTACATACTCACCAACAATAATGCCGCAAGATTGCAAAGTTTGTGTGACGCTCATGCGCGCAAGCTCTTTCATGTTATTATCCATACTTAAATGTGATAAATAAATATTTGTTGGTTTTTCAAATACTACATCACTCATTGCTATAGCTGCATCCTCATTTGAAACGTGCCCTACATCACTTAAAATACGACGTTTTATAGACCATGGGTAACGCCCCATTTGCAGCATATTCACATCATGGTTACTTTCAAATACAAAGGAATCAGCACCTCGAATAATACCCTTCATACGATCACTGACATAGCCTGTATCCGTAATAACAACAAGCTTGCGCCCATCTTCATGAAAGCTATAAAACATTGGATCTGCTGCATCATGTGATACAGCAAAAGATTCAACAGCCAATGAACCAAAATGCTTCACCGTATCCATGTCAAATTCGAAACGTTGCTCTAAAGGTATATCACCGACTAGCCCGTCCATCGCCTGCCACGTTTTGGCGTTGGCATAAATAGGTACATGATATTTTCGTGCTAATACACCTATTCCTTTAATATGATCACTATGCTCATGTGTTACGAAAATGCCACTTAGCTGTTTCATATTGCGATCGATTTTTGTAAATAGTTGCTCCATCTTTTTACCACTGAGGCCCGCATCGACAATAAATGCATGATCATTATTCTCTACATAAATCGAATTGCCTGTACTACCACTTGCTAAAACACTAAATTGCATCATTCAACTCCCCAGTCTTCCTCTTCGCCTTGTTGCTTGTCTCCTTGGATTTCAATAATTTTCCCATCAATAGCATCAACGAAATACGCTTCTATTTCTCCGTCCGATAATTCCACTTGTACTTCCCATGTTGGTATCAATACTTGCGTTTGCGTTAAATTACTAAATGTCGAGTAACCTAACTTCACCTGCGTAATACGCGAGTCTGGTTTTAATAGCCCTTTATAATAAAGGGTTTGGAAAATTTGAAGTGGCGGAATGACCGTTTCCTGTTGCTCCATCTCTTCGAAATTGTCAATCATTGTCTGCTCATACTTTATCACTTCATTATCCATATTCCACTGTACTTTTAATACGGCACTATCATTATAATAGAACATTCGATTATTTTTCTTCTGGAAGAAGACTGCGACTCGTTCCTCACGGTCTACCTTCCATAATGCATAAGAATCTCCACTTTTAACGTTTGTGTGGACAAAATCGATAATACTTGCATCATCACTACTATTTCGTAATTTCACAGGGTTGATAAAATCAACATGTATACGTGCATGTGTCTCATCCATGAAACTGACTCTCTGATTATCATCAGTAACAGTATTTTTAAAAATATGCACTTCCCCTGTAATGTAAGCAGCAGACTCGTTACTATTAGGCAATGCTCCATACGTAATATTATCATCTTTTAAACGGGCTTCTATTGTTTTTTCACCTAGTATTTCTACGCTCTGTGCTTCATTATAACGGTCTAAATACAACCAATATAAGAAGATATTTAAGATTAAAAAAACGAATATAAAAATAGATTTTGTTCTATTCCAATCCATTTTTGACACCCCCTACTAGTTCAGGCGTCAGTTTCGTGGATACACCGTTACGAATGACAAACCAGCACGGCTCTAATGTCACTATTGTACTTTGATCATAAGTCAAATAAAAACCGACAACAATGTCATCTATATCTGATAAAGAAATATTATCTAGCTTTTTAATTTTTTCAATGATTTCCGATCCTGATGGAAGTTCTTTCATCTCTGTCTCAGATCCAATATCTTTCTCAAAAGAAAAGTATGGACGTTTGTAGACGAAAATACGATTATCTCCCCAAACGGTTGTAATTCGATTTATCGCCTGATCACTATAAATCGGTAATCCATGTAAATATAGCTGATAATCTAATTGGTTATTGCTTGTACTTGTTGATACATAGCGATAATCATCTGTAAAGCCTCCGTGCTCATTGATAAATTCAAAACTATCCTTCAAGAGCTTGGAAGGTTCTATTCTTATACTACTTTCTGCAGCTGGATATACATAGGTCAATGATTTCACTTTTGAATCAAGCACCATCCGTGACATGCCATCCTGATATTTTTCAGTAGTTGTACTTTCATCAGTGCGCCGGACATTTTTTAGATTAGTAAATAATACATTTTTAAACAATTCAGGTTTCTCTTCGATAAAATACGTATACTTTGCTGATTCAATTTTATCGTTTGCAATATATAGTGAGGTAAAGCCATCTCGCTCCACCTCTGTAAAAGTGCCATATGTTTTCGCTGGCTCAATAATATTTCGTAAAAACTGATTAGCATTTTCTAGACTTACATGCGAACGCATCAATGATTCATTATTACCACTAAGGAAAAACACCTGTAACTCTTTGTTACTATACTTACTCCAATCTATAATCATACGATTAAAGGTTATTTCAGGTAGCTCCTTATTGGCGAACTGGAAAATGGAGTTAAAGGCAGCGTAAGGAATCTCACCAGTAAAAAAGACAGTCATACTATTATTAGTACGAATCAATTCGTTTACAGAGTCGGCCGTAAAATTATTGTTTACAGGCATTAGATCCAGAATATTCCACCCCTCGAATGTTTGCATAATATCTTCCATGACGCCATTAGAAACGGTTCCGGTAAATTCCTTATTAAAACGGTAAATAGCTTTATACGGACGAATGACATCCGCCATTTTTTTTTGTGGTCCAATCAGGATTTCTTTTCCTTCAGTCTGTTCAATATATTTATAATCTGGCGTGTATGTCCAAATCATAAACGTTAAAACCACACTTAGCACAACTAGTAGGAATAATACAGCTGATTTAACTGGTTCTATATATTTCATTCCCACTCACCTGCCTCGTCAAAATCATCTAAATTAAGTGGTAATGTGAAGAACACTGTTGTTCCATGTCCTTCCTCACTTTCAGCCCATATTTTACCGCCATGAGCTTCAATCATTTCCCTGGCAATAGCTAGCCCTAGACCAGTGCCTCCCATAGATCGTGCTCGTGCTCGATCTACTCGATAGAAACGGTCAAAAATACGTCCTACATTTTCCTTAGGGATTCCCATACCATCATCGGAAATCATAACCTTTAGCATATCTTCTTGAGCTGTAAAGCCAAAGCGAATATTACCGCCATCGGGTGAATACTTAATAGCATTGGAAATGATATTATCGATAACTTGTGTCACCTTATCCGTATCGATTTCTACATAATAAGATGCCTCTGGGAATAAACGTTCAAACATCACTTTGTCTGACTTAGACATTTCAAAACGATCGATAATACGGTTAAAGAATGAATTAAATAGAACAATGTCTTGATTTAGCTCATAATCTGAACTATCCATTCGTGATAACTGCATTAAGTCATTCACTAAACGGATCATACGCTCTGTCTCTGTTTGTGTGACATTCAAAAATGTTGGAGCAATATTTTCATCTTTCCATGCACCATCTGCTAACGCCTCTAAATAACTACGCATCGTCGTTAATGGTGTCCGTAATTCATGTGACACATTGGATACAAATTCCCGACGATCCATCTCTATTTTTTCCTGCTCCGTAATATCATGCAGTACGGTAATGAGCCCATTAATAAAGCCTGTTTCTTTTTGGATTACCGAGAAATTCGCACGTAAAATATACGGTGCGTCTGCTGTACTGAAATTTAAATTCACCGCATCATTCATATGAATCAAATCCTCAAAACTATACTCTTGGTCAATCCCTAAAACAGACGCAATTGGACGACCTAATGTAATATCTCTTGAAATATGCAACAGTTCTAGCGCAGGATCATTAATAAGAATGACGCGCCCTTTTCGATCTGTCGCAATAACACCATCCGTCATATTACTGAGGACCGAATCGAGCTTTCGCCGCTCTGCCTCTGTAGTCGATTGCGCCTCCTGCAAGCGATTCGTTAAATGATTAAAAGTTATCGCAAGCTGTCCTATCTCATCTGTCCCATAAACCCGCACTTTTCGAGAATAGTTCCCTTTTGCCATCGCCTGTGCCTGCTTACGCATATCTGAAATTGGCTGTGTAATTGTTCGTGCCACTAAAATTCCTAAAAAGATAGTAATCACCAAGGACACTGCCGTACCCCCAAGGAAAATACGGTTAATTTCATTCACTTGTTCAAAAACAGATTCAATATTAGCTTCAATGTAGAGTACCCCTATGATTTCATCATCAGGACCTGCACCCTCTCGAATTGGCGAGGCTAACACCCACACTCGATTTCTTGTTTTATTATCAAGTTTAATGTTTTCGAATAAAGTTTCCGCAGAGATTGCACGGCGCACTAGATCATTATTTGAGCGCTGTCCAATCAAACTTTGATTGTCTACCTCAGATGTGGCGCGAATACGCTGTCTATTATCCATGACACGGATTCCTAAAATATCTCCATCAGAAACTTCCTTCAGCCCTGTGGAAAACTCCATAACTATCGTTTTCAAGCTCTCTTCAAGAGTTGGCATACTTTCATCGCGTTCTTTTAACATTTCTTCACGAATGCTATATTGCATCAAATCGACACGTTGAAAAATGGATTCTCGGAAGTTTTCTTTTAAATTTTGCTCTAATTCCCGCGCAAAATAAATCCCGATTATTTGCAAAGCAAGAAGTATTAGTAAAATGTAAATTAGTACTAGCTTGACATGAATTGATTTAAAGAAGCTAACTTTCTGCATTCCTTTTTACTCCTGTTCAGGATTTCGTAAATAATAACCTACTCCACGACGTGTGACGATCCAAGCCGGATGACTAGGGTTGTCCTCTATTTTTTCCCGTAAACGACGAATTGTTACATCTACTGTTCGTACATCGCCGAAATAATCATAGCCCCACACCGTTTGCAGTAAATGTTCACGCGTCATTACTTGACCGATATGCTTACCTAAGTAATGTAATAGTTCAAACTCTCTGTGTGTTAGTTCAATTGCCTCATCACGTTTCAATACTAAGTAAGCGTCTGGCTGAATAACAAGAGAGCCTACTACAATTTCATTGGATTCTTCTTCAACCTCTTCGGCAGTAGGGGCTACTACCTGTAAGCGACGCATATTTGCCTTTACACGTGCAATCAGCTCACGTGTACTAAATGGCTTTGTCACATAATCATCTGCGCCCATTTCTAGTCCTAATACTTTATCAATCTCAGACCCTTTTGCCGTTAGCATAATGATAGGGAAATCATATTTTTTCCGTACTTCTCTACAAACTTCCATCCCATCACGCTTAGGTAACATTATATCTAAAAGCATTAGATCTGGTTGTTCTTCCTCAACCTTCTCAAGTGCTTCATCTCCATCATAAGCACAAATTACTTTGTAGCCTTCTTTTATTAAATTAAACTGTAAAATATCCGCGATTGGTTTTTCATCGTCAACAACTAAAATGGTTTTATCCATATTTTTCCTCTCTTTCACTTTTTATCTATTCTTAAACGATTTGTATTTATCCATTTTGCCTCGGCATAATTGCATCTGGATTCGGCTTTGTGCTTAGGCCTGCACGAGGGCCGACACGATGTCGGTCATTTCGGTAATGCCACAGGACGTGGCTTTTTTTTACCGATGCAGGTCGGTTAGCCGTTATCGCATGGATGCGATGATTTTTAGGCTAACATCCTATATTGCACTCCTTTCCGAATCCGTGACATCCGCCGGAGGCTAACTTATTTCAGCAGACATCCACTGAAACCAACTTCCCACCTGTAGAGGTTAGTTAAGCCACTACTCTAACTCTACCATGCTTTTAGCTTCTATGCATTATTCTAAATTCTAAGACATTAGACGATAATTATATTTCGACAAATATTTCTTGGGAAATAACATAGCTTTATATACGAACAAAGGATGTCTGCTGTGGATCGACTCAACTCCAAAGCAATTGGTTCAATTCTTTCAATAAATTTGTGATGACTTTTGTTAAAGCATCTCCTAGGTAAATTAACCATACGTTTTGGTAATATCCCAAAAAAATAGTATTTCATTTATTTTTAGTATGATTTTAGACTTATCACTTTTTACTTTTTTAATATTCTGATAGAGTAGAAATAAGATATACTAGTTGAATGGAGCGATTAATTTGAATGTTTTACAAACCTCTGGAACAAACCCTAAAGTAAAAAAGCCTCAAAGTAAGAATCCCGTTCGTAAACTGATAATTAGGACCATTATGGTAGCATTAGGTGCAGTCATTATGGCACTGGGCCTGGAGCTATTTTTAGTACCAAACCACATTATGGATGGTGGCATCGTAGGTGTTTCCATTATCACTTCTCATTTATTAAATTTACCTCTTGGTATTTTCATCTTCATTTTAAACTTACCTTTCATCTTTTTAGGCTATAAACAAATCGGTAAAACCTTTGCGCTTTCCACAGGGCTCGGAATTACTGTACTGTCATTAACAACGCTTTTCTTACATAATCTAAACCCGTTTACTCAAGATACGCTGTTGGCTACAGTTTTTGGAGGCATGATTTTAGGTATTGGTGTCGGCATCGTCATTCGTTATGGTGGTTCATTAGATGGGACGGAAATTTTAGCTATTTTATTTAATAGAAAAACACCGTTCTCTGTTGGTGAAATTATTATGTTCTGCAATTTACTCATCTTTGCGGTAGCGGGGTTTGTGTTCACATGGGAACAAGCCATGTACTCTATTCTGGCATACTATATTGCCTATAAAATGATTGACATCGTCATTCAAGGGATGGAGGAATCAAAATCCGTTTATATCATAAGTGATGAAATTGATGAAATTGGGCAGGCCATTATGGACCGACTAGGCCGTGGTGTAACCTTCCTTCATGGTGAGGGGGCTTATACGGGGAACGATAAAAAAGTTATTTTTACCATCATTACCCGATTAGAGGAATCCAAGCTTAAATCAATCGTCGCTGAGATAGATGATCATGCATTCCTAGCAATTGGTAATATTGCAGAGGTTAGAGGTGGTCGCTTCAAGAAGAGAGATATTCACTAATGACAAAAAGGACGTACCGCATATGGTACGCCCTTTCGTAATTTATAATTATTTCGCTTCCCAAACGTCCACTAAAACGTTCGTTTGCTCACGTGCAGGACCAACAGAGAAAGTAGCAATTTCAATACCCGTTAATTCACTCACGCGTTCTACATAGCGTCGTGCATTCTCAGGTAGCTCTTCTAATGTTTTGCAGCCTGTCACATCTTCTGACCAGCCCGGAAGCTCTTCATAAATTGGTTCACATTGTTCAATAATATGAAGGTTTGCTGGATACTCAGTAATTGTTTCATTTTTATATTTATACGCTGTACAAATTTTCACTGTTTCTAAGCCAGATAAAACATCAATTGAATTAAGCGCAAGATGCGTAATACCACTTACTCGGCGTGAATGGCGCACAACTACCGTATCAAACCAGCCTACACGTCGTGGACGGCCAGTTGTTGTACCGTATTCACGACCAACTTCACGAATTTGTTGACCCACTTCATCAAATAATTCAGTTGGGAACGGACCATCACCAACACGAGATGTATAGGCTTTAGATACACCAATTACACTTGTAACTCGTGATGGACCAACGCCAGCACCGATTGCTACTCCGCCGGCAACAGGATTTGAAGATGTTACAAATGGGTACGTACCTTGATCGACATCAAGTAAAATACCTTGTGCTCCTTCAAATAACACTTTGCCGCCTTCATCTAGTACATCATTTAAGATTTTCGATGTGTCTGTTACATATTTTGCGATTTCTTGTCCATAGTTGTAATATTCCTCAAAAATTTCCTCGAATGTTACGCCTTCAACTTCGTAAAATTTCTCAAATAACTTATTTTTAATTGCTAAATTTTGACGTAGTTTTTCTTCAAATACATCCTTGTCTAGTAAATCAGCCATACGAATACCGATACGTGCTACTTTATCCTGATAACATGGTCCAATCCCTTTACAAGTCGTACCAATTTTATTATCGCCACGGCTTTCCTCATCGGCGATATCTTGCTTTATATGATATGGCAAAATAACATGCGCACGGTTAGAAATTCGTAAATTATCTGTATTAATGCCACGCTCTTGTATGCCTCTAAGCTCAGTCACTAATGACTTTGGATTAACAACTAGACCATTTCCGATCACTGAAGTTTTTTCTTTATAGAAAATACCTGATGGAATTAAATGTAACTTATACGTTTCGCCATCAAATTTAATCGTATGTCCTGCATTATCACCGCCTGCAAAACGAGCGATTGCATCAGCTTTTTGTGAAAGGAAATCTGTAATTTTACCTTTCCCTTCGTCTCCCCACTGTGTTCCTACAACTACAACTGATGTCATAGTCAGCACCTCCGTTAGATACGATTTGTACCTCAATTTTTAAGCCGTTAATAATTGTAACAATGATCGAAACGCCAAGTCAACAAAAATACTTAAAAACACGAACGTAAAATCAAAAAATACGATTCAACGTTCGTGTTTAATAACAGAATGGTATGAATATTATCTAACACTCAGATTAATTCCGTTTTGGCGGAATTGCAAACGTTATGTTTCTCTTTTTCAAACAGTATTTAGCCAACATGTCGTTCCAACTGAGCGCTTTCCTGGGGGCGTCGGGGCAACACGATGTGGGTCACGAAGACGTTATCACAGGACTTGATGATTTTAGCCTTCGTTCCTCTACCCGCTTCGCTCCAGGGGCTCATCTGTGACACTGATCCAACGAGTCGCCCTGTCGTAACGAAGATCAATTTATATACATGGCATACGTTTTAACAAATATCATCTCCAACGATTGGTGATGAGCCAAATAAATATTTAATCGCGTGGTGGTGGTGGCGGCATTTGTGACCAATCCACATTAATGAATTTATTGAATTCTTTTTTAAAAGCAAGTGTAACTGTACCCGTTGGACCGTTACGCTGTTTAGCAATAATAATTTCAATCATATTTTTACTCTCGGACTCTTTATCGTAATAATCATCACGATATAAGAAGGCAACAATATCAGCATCTTGCTCAATACTTCCCGATTCACGTAAGTCACTCATCATTGGTCGCTTATCTTGACGTTGCTCAACGCCACGAGATAGCTGTGATAAGGCAATGACGGGAACCTTTAATTCACGCGCTAAACCTTTTAAAGAACGTGAAATCTCTGATACCTCTTGCTGACGGTTCTCGCCTGGCTTCCCACTACCTTGAATAAGCTGTAAATAATCAATCAAAATCATACCGAGGCCATGCTCCTGTGCTAAACGTCGACATTTTGCTCGAATTTCATTAATACGTACACCTGGTGTATCATCAATAAAAATTCCAGAATTCGATAAACTCCCCATTGCCATAGTTAGTTTACCCCAATCTTCCGTTGTTAAAGCACCTGTACGTAAAACTTGTGCATCTATATTTCCCTCCGCACAAAGCATACGCATAACTAGCTGCTCAGCACCCATCTCTAAGGAGAAGATTGCAACATTTTCCCGTGCTTGAACGGCAACACTTTGTGCGACATTCAACGCAAAGGCTGTTTTCCCTACAGAAGGACGTGCAGCTACAATAATCAAATCGTTGCGCTGGAAGCCAGCTGTTATATTGTCTAAGTCACGGAAGCCCGTCGGAATACCTGTAACATCACCTTTTTGTGATTGAAGCTGCTCGATGTTATCAAAGGTTTCCACTAATACGTCTTTAACATGCTTAAAGTCACCCGCATTTTTACGATTGGCTACCTCCATCATTTTCTTCTCTGCTTCGCCTAGTAATGCCTCTACTTCATCCTCACGAGTATAGCCATCTTCTACTATTTTAGTAGCTACACGAATTAAACGACGTAATAGGGCCTTTTCTTCGACAATTTTCGCATAGTGCGCGACGTTAGCAGCTGTAGGGACAGCATTGGCGAGCTCTAGTAAATACGATAGCCCGCCAACATCCTCAATTTCTTTTTTAGCTGATAATTCTTCAGTAACTGTGACAACATCTATCGCTTTTCCTTGATCACTTAAACGTAGCATCGTTTCGAAAATTTGCTTATGTGCATTCTGATAAAAATCATCTGCTAGTAAAATTTCAGATGCCGTGATTAACGATTGAGGATCAAGGAAAATTGCACCGATAACCGATTGCTCCGCTTCCCGGTTATGCGGTGGGACGCGGTCTATCATCGGTTCGTTCATGGATCGTCGCCCCTTATTCTTCCGTTACATGAACTTTTAATGTTGCAGATACTTCATGATGTAGTTTTACAGGTACATTTGTAAAGCCTAGCGCACGAATTCCATCACTTAAAGTCATTTTACGTTTATCAATTTTTATGCCATGCGTTTTTTGAAGTGCATCAGCAATTTGCTTTGTAGATACTGAACCAAATAGGCGACCACCTTCACCTGATTTTGCTTTTAATGCTACTGTTAAAGCTTCTAATTTTTCTTTTAATGCTCTCGCTTCAGCTAATTCTGCAGCAGCATTTTTAGCTTCTAAATTCTTTTGACCTTTTAATTGACTTAATGTTTGTGCATTTGCTTCAGCAGCATAGCCATTTTTAATTAAGAAGTTTTGTGCATAGCCGTCAGCTACATTTTTTATTTCTCCTTTTTTCCCTTTTCCTTTAACATCTTTTAAAAATACTACTTTCATGTTTCAGAACTCCCTTCGAGTACCTCATTTATGGCCTCTTCTAAATATTTTTTTACTCCAGCAATGGAATTTGCTTCGACTTGGCAGGCTGCATTCGTTAAATGCCCGCCGCCGCCTAGCTTCTCCATAACAAGCTGCACGTTTACCTCGCCAAGTGATCTTGCACTTATGCCGATTTTACCATCTGAACGATGTGCAATGACAAAGGAAGCGCCAACATCCTTCATAGTTAGTAAAATGTCAGCTGTTTGCGCAACTAGTACAGAATCATACACTTTCGCTTCCTCACCTACAGCAATAGCAATGCCTGGCTTCACGAACTTAACAGTTTGCACTATTTTGGAACGCTCAATATACGTATCGACATCTTCTTTTAATAAGCGCTGTACTAGCACTGTATCGGCACCATTTGTCCGTAAATAAGAAGCCGCTTCAAACGTACGGGCTCCCGTTCGCAGTGTGAAACTCTTCGTATCAACGATAATTCCCGCCAGCAATGCCGTAGCCTCTAACATATTAATCTTCGCACGTTTTGGTTGATACTCGAGTAACTCTGTTATAAGCTCAGCTGTTGATGATGCATATGGCTCCATATAAACAAGCGTTGGATTTTCTATAAAGTCCTCACTTCGACGATGGTGATCTATGACCACCACTTTTTCAGCCAGTTTCAATAGGTGTGAATCGATGACTAAATCCGGCTTATGCGTATCGACAATAACGAGCAATGATTTTTCTGTCATTCTCGCTGCAGCTTCATCTGGTGTTAGGAAATTTTCATAGAAATCCGATTTACTCTCTATTTCATGCATTAAACGTGTTACACTTCCGTTTAATTCTTCAAAATTTATGATCACATAACCCTTCACATCATTCATTTGTGCCATTTTCCGTACACCAACGGAGGCACCAATTGAGTCCATATCAGGGTTTTTATGTCCCATAACAAACACTTGATCACTATCCTGAATTAAATCACGCAATGCATGGGAAATAACACGTGCCCTAACGCGTGTACGTTTCTCAACAGGATTCGTTTTCCCGCCATAGAATTTTAGTTTTCCTGTAGGTTGCTTGATGGCAACCTGATCACCACCACGACCTAAAACAAGATCTAAACTTGATTGTGCTAGTTCACCAAGCTCTACTAATGAAGATGACCCTGCGCCAACCCCAATACTTAATGTTAATGACATATTTTTTTGCGCTGTTTTTTCTCGAATTGTATCTAAAATGGCGAACTTTTTCTTTTCAAGCTCCATTAAAATAGATTCGTTTAAGACCGCTAAAAAACGATCGGATGATATTCGCTTCACAAATATCCCTTGCTCAGCCGCCCAATCATTCACAATAGATGTCACCATCGTATTCGTTAAACTACGTGGCTGATCATCCATTGCTTGCGTAATTTCGTCATAGTTATCAACAAATAAAATTGCAATAACTGTACGATCTGCATAATATTGTTTTTCAATAGCTATTTGCTCCGTGATATCAAAGAAATATAGTAAATTCTCTTCTTTTTTATAATAAACTCGGTACTTACGATCATGCAGTGTTATCGTATCTTCATTTGTTTCTTCGGATTTCATTAGCACGTAAATGTCGTCAGATATATTAACGATCCCTTCACCTACTAAATTCTCCATATTTAAAACACCTTGCATATATGGATTCGACCATTCTATTTCATATTGATCATTGACGAGTAAAATGCCAATTGGCATTTCAAGCAATGCCTCTTCCCCTACTTTTTTCATGCGGAAAGAGATGGATTCAATATGCTTTTCTGTTTCTTCAAAAGTAATCTTTTCTACCTTCCACGTATAGGCCATTAATAGAACAAAACCTACTCCATAACCGATACCTATCCCGATATTCCAAATACATAGAAGCACGAACGTCACTATGCCAAAAATGGAAAGAACAAAAAGCGGATAGCGGATTGGTCGTTTTCTAAAAGTCCCCATTACATCAGCCCCTTATTCTTTAGTTTTCCCCTTCACAAGTGAACGTACGTCGAAACCTAAATCTACGATGCCTAGCAATATCATAAAGGATGATAGTGGTAAGGCTAACAAAGTAGCTATCCATTTTACAGCATTCGGCATTCCTTTTTTAGAAATAAAGTAATGTAGAAAGGAAATCCCCTGCAGGATTAATAACATCCATAAAACATAAGAAACATTTAAACCTATAATATCTAATGTAGAGCCAGATTCTGGACGCATAAATAAGTTCATGCATAAAACAATCATGTAATACCATAAAATAGATCGTGGTAGACGCATATGTTGGAACGGTGCAAATTTCGGTACGTCTAAACCAAGACGTTTTAATACAGGTAAATTTAACGTTATGATTATAAATGCTGTCATAAATGCAGAGATTGTTATGGTTGCAGGTATTGTCAGCTCAACTGTTTTTAACAGAGCCTCAATTAGCTCTGGCTGAAACGCTTCTTGACCTGTCATCGTTTTTGCCAGTTCATTTGATTGCTCATAACTTTCGCGGAACAGCTCCATGCTCATGTTAATGATATTGATACCAGCAAATTGAACATAGGCTACATAGACAATTGCCATTGACAGAAGAACAGCAACCCCAGATGACATGAATAGGTAAAGTTTGCTCTTCTTTAGATTAATTGCACTTCCTATAACGACACCAAGTAATGCCAAAATAAAGGCAAATGGTAACATCATTATGCCACTCGTTAAAGTGGTTAAAATAAAGCCTACTACTGCTACGAGTATTGATGAAGAACGCTTGTAATTTGCGCTATACCAAGCAATCGGTAGTGGAGCAAATAGTAGACTTACGATAGAAATGATTGGCACATATGCAGAAATAAGCATTAGAATCGTAAAGATTGCGACCATCATTGAGCCTTGTACAAGCGCCTTTGTTTGATTATTCGGCATTGAAAACCTTCCTTTTTTCAGTCAAACTTACTGACCTTTATTGTACCATTTTTTCAGGTTATTGAACAAAAAACGCTAAGAACAACTGAATGCTTTACCATTAATTTTGTAGAACTAATGACTAAGGCGTGAAATACATAGCTATATAGGAGATTTTTTACCGAAAAAGCATAACAAATTCATTCATTGATTATCTATATGTGTTTCTCAAATTTTTTCAACAATAAAAAAAGCAATTTACGACAGTTACTAATACATGAAAAAAGGCTTTTAATCAAAATGATTATAAGCCGTTTTGTTGTAAAAAATGTTACTTAGTCGATTGTTTCTCAATCTCTAAAATTCCATCTTTTCTTTATTCATGTCTATTAAAAGTGTAATAAATTCTTATGATAATAGCAAATGGTAATATATAGAGCCACTGCTCACCATCATAGCGTGCGGTTGATTTCCGTTCCGACTAAGCGCTTTCCAAGGGCGCCATTTTGTTCAGCACGCTTACTCTCGTTATAATCACTATCTTTTTCAAAGCAGATGATCGGAAAGCAGGTTGCGGTATTTATAATCGCAAAATCTACATGTGCTTTAAATAAATAGGACATTTAAGTCGTTAGATAAAAACGCTTTTATATCTAAATCAATAATCCCTGATTTGTAGGTGGAGGTGCCCTTTCTTCTGTTACTGGGGCATATTGTTCCATAAGTTCGATGAAAAAATCGGCTTCTCTGAAACAATTGCCCAGCACCTACAATTAAGCGATGAACGTACATACTGTCTTCACCAAAATCAACATTTTCTTCGTCAAAAAATTGATCAACTCATTGACGGTTACCACGAAGATGTCGGCGGGTAAACTGACGAATGTATGAATTTTTTACTGTATAACACTATCGCCCCACATTTCTTTTGCTTTCTTGAATAATGTTTCAATTTGTTCTTTGTTACTTTCAATTAAGTCAGCATTCACATTATCAATAACGCTTAAATCTCTTTTAATCATTATAGAATACACTTCATTATTTTCGTCTGTTATTTGAACACCATATGTATTTTCTCCGATGAATGATGGCCAAATGATTAGTGCAATTTTATTATCATCTGTTGCTACACCTAAATTTCCCACAAACAATAAATAATTTGGGAATTTCACATTATACAAATAGGAATTTTCTGATAATACGTAACTTCTATTTGGTACAAATTCGTTTAATCTTTCTGTATAAGCAGTATATTTATTTTTCATCCATCCATACCAAAATAGATTATATATAATAAAAACAGATAAAAAAACAGTTGCCATAATTATAATAATTTTTTTCTTATTTTTTTTCATATTTCAATTATTCGCTTTCCTCTTTTTTTTATTTCTTCATCATGAGTAACTAAAATAATTGTCTTACCACTATCATTCATATTTTTTAGAATACTCATTACTATATCAGCATTATCTTTGTCTAGTGATCCAGTGGGTTCGTCAGCCAAAATAATATCACATTTTTTTATCATTAATCGTGCCAATGCTATACGTTGCTGCTCTCCACCAGATAAAGTATAAATCTTATCATTAATTTTATTTAATAATCCAACAAATTTCAAAGCCTCTTCAATATTAATATCAGATCGATTCTTTTGTTTAATCATTTTCAAATTATATAATACTGTTTTATCTTCAATTAAAGCAAAGTTTTGAAAAAGAAACCCAATTCTATTACCAAAATAATCCAATTGATTCTTTTTCTCACTAATATTAATCTTATCAACTAAAATCTTTCCACTATCTAATTTTTCAATAGCACCAATCATATTTAAAAGGGTGGTTTTACCGCAACCACTCGGACCTGAAAAAATAATAAACTCTCCATCCTGAATTGTTAAATTAAAACCATTAAATAACTCTCTCTTTCCATAAGATTTACTTAAATTTGTTATTTCTATCATTTAACTATGCCACCTTTAAGAACAGATTGTATACTTCTATTTTCTGTTAATTTAATATAAAAGAAAACAAAACAAATCTCTATAATTATTACCGAAAGTGCTCCAATGATTAAATAAATACCTGAACTCAAATGAAAATAGTATCCTATTATAAGGATAAATATCCCAGCTAAAAAGCCAAAAAGAATTGTAGTTATAAATATTCTTTTGTACCTTTCAAATAAGCTATAACCCATAACCTTTTTTAAAGCTATCTCCACTGAATTAATACTATACTCATAATTTAAAATAGTTTTGATAATTATTGCTTCTAAAATCAAAAGTATGATTAACAAAACTACTCCAATTAACATACCCTTTTTATAGAAACTCCATTGATAAAGGTAATGTTCATATACATTTGTTTTGTAAGCAACTTCATTTTTTAACTCAGCATCTTTTGTGAATTCCTCCCAGTAACTATCCTGAATTTTATACATGGATGTACTAAAAATATAATCATTCCAGTAAGGGTTAATACTATCTGTATCCATATTGTTTAATAAAATTATTGGGTTATTAACAATTTTACTATTAATATTGTTAATCTTATCTATGGAGATTATATTTAACTCTTCATTATACCATATAATGTCATATTCATATTGATAAGGATAGTATGATTCCCATACTTCTTTCATCTCTGCAATAACCTTTTCAGACTTATACTTTTCTGGTGCTACAAAATATACTTTATTTTCCAATGAACTGGTATCTAATTCACTAACTTTTTCATGCAAATATTCAAGTGATCCATTATCGGCAAAAGTATAATTTCGATCTGAGTTTAAGGTCCAACTAGATAAATCTACTAAAGAAATTGCATTATTCATTGAAAGATATTCTTTATAAAAATCGAATCTTAATTTTTTTGTATCCTCATATTCTTTTAAATTTAGCTCTACATATGAATAATCTTTAGCATCCTCAAAAAAAGATTTTTGTTTATAAAACTTAATTCCTTCATCTATTAAAGTTAAACACCCTGCAGCAAGTATCACAGTAATAAAAATTGTGAATATTTTATATAAATAACTTATTTTTAAAACCCTTTTTACGCCAATTTTTGATTTCATATCCTTTTTATAATCACCTATGTAAAGGGTGAAATATATTAAATTGTTAATAATAATAAAAATTATTATTAGCAAAATTGAAAGACTTAAATAATACTTAACATTAGAAAATTGTAAAAAAAGTAAGACGAGTAGAGAAAATGCACAAGTGTAAAATAACGAGTCCGATATCACATTTTTATAAATAATGTTCTGTAGTCTTTCTCCTGAAATAATTCTTATCACAACTTCTTTTCTCATTTGAGCAACTTCATATAAGGTTATTAACAGTAGAAGGCATATTATAATAGACCATACAACACTGATATTTAAAACACTATTTAAAGCAACGTAGCCTTCTTGTGGAAATCTACCTCCATACTTATCAACAAGTTTTTGCTTAAAATGGATCTTGTTTTCTTTATCTCCAATAAGATAATATTTATCAAAATTATTTATATCTGTAATATTTGCTAATGGAAGCACCTCATAGTTAAAATCCCCTAAAAATATACTTTGATAGTCACCAGGTTGTATAAAAGAATCGACTTCTAGATGATTAGCTGTGCCTTTGGTTCCATATATCTTTATATTTTCAGAGAAAATATTTAAAATTTCTCTACTAACAACAAAAACTTCTAAATTCTCTTCCTTTGCAACATTTTTTATATCCCTTATCATATCTTCTTGAGGAACTTCTAAATCTTTATACATTGTGACATAATCATATTTAGTCTCGAAGCTAACTAAATGCCATGCATATGTTTCTCCTATAAAAGTTAGTACGATACTGAATAATATTAAACTAAGTATGTATTTTGCTTTTTTCACTACAATCACCTTGTTATTAATTAGATTATTTTAGTCAACAAAAGCGAGTTAACACACAGTTAACTCGCTTTGTCTATTCTCTAAAAAGATTACCAATTACATTGGTATCTATTAGTTGAAGCAGCTTTATGTACAACTTCTACTTTTGATAATACTGTAGCACTTTTGCTTGGAGCTGCATGCCATGCGCCATTATATAAAGAGCCATAATGCTCTTTAGTAGAATGGTTTGCCCATACATAATCTTCGTTGATCCAAGATGTGTTATAACCATAAGTAATAGTAGATTTCTTATCAGAACTTGCAGCGTATAGTTCCCAATCTTTAGAGAAAGATCCGCTATATGTAGATTCTAATGTAGCCGCAGAAGCAGGAGCTACTGATAAAGCACCTAACATTACTATACCTGCAGACAAACTTACTAAACTTTTTTTGAACATAATTATCATTCTCCTTTCAAATTTCACTCACAATTATAGATTATTATACCAAATAATGAAATAATTATTTTTAATCATTAATTTTAGTATAAAGTCACATATATACCATATAAATTGTAAATTTATATCTTTTATGAGCAATTTAATAATTATCATCTTAATCATTGGATAAAAAATTATCATCACGCAGAATTTTTTACTATAGGGACCCCTCCGTTTGGCAAAGCCAGTTTTATGAAGCTTGGTGCAAGAATCATGCCCGTAGTAAAAAAATCACCCTTAAAAGAATTGTTCAAATTAGTGTTGACATTCTAATATGGTATATAGAAGAAGCAATCTCAATACCACAACCTTTTTTAAAATAAAATAAAAAAATCCCCTAGAAGATTTAGCTCCTCTAGAGGATTCTTTATGAAATATCGTTGTTCCGCGCTAGCTTTGTGCATCCTTTTCGTTTCAATTTAAAAATTAAGCACATAAAAAAAGTACAACAAAGGTTACATAACCAATGGTGTACTTTTCATATCTTATTTATCTTCTGCTACGAATGGAAGTAATCCCATGATACGAGAAACTTTGATAGCTGAAGTTAATTTACGTTGGTACTTAGCGCTAGTGCCAGTTACGCGACGTGGTAAAATTTTACCGCGCTCAGAGATGAATTTTTTAAGTAAATCCACATCTTTATAGTCGATATTCGTAATGTTATTAGCAGTGAAGTAGCAAACTTTACGGCGTTTGCGGCCTCCGCGACGTGGTGCCATAGTATGTCTCCTCCTTATCATTTTTTATTTTAGAAGTATTAGAACGGTAAATCATCCTCAGATACTTCTATCGGTCCTTTGCTATTAGCAAATGGATCCTCATCTACACGTGTATAATTCGGCTGATTCATAGGTGGTTGATTTTGCTGATAAGCTTCGCCGCCAAATGAACCCTGCCCTGGCATAGCACCACCAAACTGTTGCTGTGGTTGTCCACCGCCATATGACGGTTGGTTATTACCGTAAGTATTCTGCCCACCATATTGAGGAGCAGGAGCACCGCTAGTATTACGGGGCTCTAAAAACTGTACGCTATCTGCCACTACATCTGTTGTGTATACTCGTTTACCATCTTGTCCTTCATAACTGCCTGTTTGAATGCGACCTTCCACTCCAATTAAACTTCCTTTTCGCATGAAGTTTGCTAAGTTTTCAGCCTGTTTGCGCCAAGCAACACAGCTAATGAAATCAGCTTCACGCTCGCCTTGTTGGTTTGAGAATGTTCGATTCACAGCAACTGTAAATCTTGTAGACGCAACACCATTAGGCGTATAGCGTAGCTCTGGATCTTTTGTTAGTCTTCCAACTAATACGACACGGTTTATCATCAGGAATGCAACCTCCTTTTCAGCATTTTGTTAAAAATAAATGATTATGCTTCTTGGCGAACCGCAATGTGACGAATGATATCTTCGCTAATGTTAGCAAGACGTGTGTATTCGTTAATTGCTTCTGAAGTAGCGTTTACTTTCACGATTTGGTAGAAACCTTCACGGAAGTCTTGAATTTCATAAGCTAAGCGGCGTTTGCCCCACTCTTTTGATTCGATGACTTCTGCACCGTTAGAAGTTAAGATTTCGTTGAAACGTTCAACTAAAGCTTTCTTCGCTTCGTCTTCAATGTTCGGACGTACGATGTACATTAATTCGTATTTTCTCATCTGTTTACACCTCCTTATGGACTTAGGCTCTCCTGTACACAGGGAGCAAGGAGCAAGTAATAATTATTACTCACATCAATGAATTGTAACATATAGATATATGTCTTTCAAGTCGCAACCAAACAATTCTTTCTATATAATGAACTTAATTCATGGATGAAAGGAGGATCTTCATGCTACCAGATAAAGAACCCATCGTAATAGAGTTGGATATAAAAAAATTAATGATGGACAATATAGTTGTCACAAGTGGCCTTGCCATATTATTTGTAGCTATTCAATATATTTGCTTTAAAAATTTTGATTTTTCATTTTGGCGTATGATACTTGCATCTATCCTTTTTGTTATTCTTTATATTGTTTTCATTGTCTTACATGAAGCCTTTCATTTAATTGGCTTTATGGTCTTTGGAGGCGTACCCTTTAAATCGTTAAAATATGGCCTGAACTTAGAGCTTGGCATAGCGTACGCAACAACTGAACAACCGTTACCGAATCACGCAATGAAAAAAGCTTTATTACTCCCATTCTGGACGACTGGCGTTCTCCCGACAATGGCTGGTTTCTATTTTAACAGTACGGTTTTAGTATTAGTGGGGGCTTTTTTAATTGCTGGTGCAGTCGGTGATTTTTCCATGTATAAAGAATTGCGCAAATACCCAAAGAACGCGTTAATACAGGATGATCCTCATTTACCCAAGCTTTATGTATATACGCCTGAGGAAAAGAAATAACTTTAAGGAAAGTGATCTTACAAATAGAATCTGCTTGACTCCACGCAGATTCTATTATTGAAACAAGCTTATGGCGTTAAAAAACCATGCTGAGCAGCTGTATATAGATTTCTCCAAATACGATTAATCGAAGATGTCTCCGTAATTGCATTCATGCCAAGCCTACGTATTAAGCTATTGGCAATGTCTACACAAGCTGTTGCAGTATCTTTACTTTTTCGTGAAAATTGTTGCAGTTCTTCTTCAGTCAACTCATGACCTTCTTTATGTTTTTGCCAGTATTCATGCAACTTTGAGTAAAATTGCTCTTCAAGCTGTTTAAAGTTCTTCTGTTGCTGCATCAATAAAAATTGTATGGCGCCCATTCGTTCAGTACGGCTTGGATCATGCTTTCTTTGCTTTACTAAAATAGATGCCTCTTCTAAGAAATTTTCTGTTATTCCAAGACAAACACTAACAAATGAGGCTTCTGCAAATGCACCAAACGGAAAACTATGCACCGCACTTCCATACTTGTTTTTAATGATGCCCAATTGGAATGTTTCCTCTTCAGGTACCCAAACATCTTGCACACGAATCGTATGGCTAGCTGTTGCTTTTAAGCCCATTGCTCGCCAATCATTAAGAACCTCTACTTGATCACGATTTATTGAGCAACTAATTAGTTCATCTGTTCTATTACCTTCATCCTCGACAAAGCAATTCATCGTAAAAGTTGTAGCATAATTTGAGCCACTACAATACTTCCATTGACCAGTGACACGATAGCCCCCATCTATTTTTACCGCTATGCCACTAGGATAGCCACTACCTGCTATGACTGCATTTCTTGGTGAAAATATTTTTTCGCAAACCTCTTTGTTCCATGTTGGAATAAACGCGTTGCCCCCTGTCCCTATTGTGACAAGCCAGCCAAAGTTGCCATCAAGTGCAGACATCTGCTGAAATACTTTAATGCCCTCTAATAGCTCTAAATCTTTACCGCCTAATTCCTTTGCTGTGAAAAGCTTAAACAATTGCTGCTCATAAATAAGCTCCACTATATCTTTTGGTAATTTACCTAGCTCCTCAATTTCTAAACTACGATCTTTTATTTGTAATATGTTCATACTAATCCTCCAGATTGAAAATTCAGATAAAAATATATACAAAAAAGGCAATCTATTGAAAGATTGCCCCTGTTCGTTTTTTACACATTGAAACGGAATAACATAATATCACCGTCTTGTACAACATACTCTTTACCTTCAAGACGTACTTTACCAGCTTCTTTAGCAGCAGGTTGAGAACCAGCTTCTACTAAATCATCGAAAGCAACTGTTTCTGCACGAATAAATCCACGTTCAAAGTCTGTATGAATGACTCCTGCACATTGTGGTGCCTTCATGCCTTTACGGAACGTCCATGCACGTACCTCTTGTACCCCAGCAGTGAAGTAAGTTGCTAGTCCTAGTAAATCATATGAAGTACGGATTAACTGGTCTAAACCAGATTCTTTAATGCCTAGCTCTTCTAAGAACATTGCTTTTTCTTCATCATCAAGCTCAGAAATTTCTTCCTCAATTTTTGCACAAATTGTGATAACTTGAGCTCCTTCAGCAGCCGCATACTCACGTACCTTTTGCACATATTCGTTATTATCTGCGTCAGCAACTTCATCTTCTGAAACGTTCGCCACATAAAGCATAGGTTTAATTGTTAAAAGATGAAGTCCTTTAATAACCTTTAGCTCATCCTCTGAAAGCTTTGCAGCGCGTGCTGGTCGACCGTTTTCTAATTGTTCTTTAACTTTTACAAGAATTGGTTCTTCGATCATTGCTTCTTTGTCTTTTTGCTTTGCCATTTTGCCAACACGTTGTAATCGCTTATCAACAGATTCTAAATCAGCAAGGGCAAGCTCTAAATTAATGACCTCGATATCGTCAATCGGATCTACTCCACCTGATACGTGCGTAATATTTTCATCAACAAAGCAACGTACAACTTGGCAAATTGCATCTACTTCACGAATATGAGCAAGGAATTTATTCCCTAACCCTTCACCCTTTGAAGCGCCTTTTACGATCCCAGCAATATCTGTGAACTCAAATGCTGTTGGTACTGTTTTTTTAGGTGTTACTAATTCTGTTAATTTATCTAAACGTGCATCTGGTACTTCCACAATACCGACGTTCGGATCGATTGTTGCGAATGGATAGTTTGCAGCCAATGCGCCCGCTTTTGTAATTGCGTTAAATAATGTTGATTTTCCGACGTTAGGTAAACCAACGATTCCAGCTGTTAATGCCATGAATGGACACAACCTTTCTATGATCTGTTCAAATTTGTTCTTTTTCCCGTACTAACGGATACTGTGAGGTTACAGAAAGACCTCACCGATTAATCACTGTATAACCCTATCTATTATATTGATTCACTCATAAAAAGTCTAATACACATCAAACTAGTCTTCACTAGCGGAAATTAAAACCTTCTTCATTTTTTTCTCAAATTCGCGGCGTGGAATCATGACGCTATGCTGACAGCCTTCACATTTAATGCGCACATCCGCCCCCATCCGAATAATCTTCCACTTATTTGTGCCACATGGGTGCTGCTTTTTCATTTCAACAATATCATTTAGACCAAATTTCTTTGCTTCCATATTACTCACTTCTCCCCTCTTCATTTCCATTCACACCATAGAACATCATTTTCGGATGAGCCATTGGTATATTATTTTCTTCAAAGAGTTTTGTAACATCACGACGAATAGTACGTGCCACCCCGTATTGTTGCTGTGGTAATGTTTCTGCGGCTATACGAATCGTTACCTCTGTACCTTTAACATTTTGTACACCTAAAAAGACAGGTACTGCTACAAGTTCCTGATGAATGTCAGGTAAAGAATTTAAATACTTTTGAATAATAGATTCAGCTCTTTCAAAATCGGCATCGGTCGTCATTTGTAAATCTATATAAATTTTAGAGTTGTTGACAGAGTAATTAACAACATCGCCAATCGAACCATTCGGAATAATAAACTGCTCTCCTGTCGAACCGTTAATCTTTGTCGTACGTAAGCCGATTTCTACAACAGTTCCTTCAGCTGTATTGATTTTTATATAATCACCAACACCAAATTGATCTTCAAAAATAATAAAGAATCCAGTAATGACATCCTTCACTAAACTTTGCGCACCAAAACCAATAGCTAAACCGACAATTCCTGCTCCAGCCAATAATCCAGCTATCCTAATCTCTAAGATAGAGAGAATAGCAACGATTGCTGAAAAATAAACAGCATAGGAAATGACACTTTGTAATAATCTTGAAATTGTTTTTTGTCGACGTTCTGAATGGTCTAAAGGTGAACGCATACGCATTAAAAACACTTTTTTAATAAACTTTTTACCTAATCGTACCGCTAGCCACGATGCGATCAAAATAACCGTTATCTTCATTGAAGCAGTCATTATCGTTTCCCAAAGCTTGTCTGACATCAGCTTGTCCCATAAGTTCGTTAATACCTTTTTACTAAACCAATCCATTATTACCACCTCTTGAATAACTTGCTAAAAATTTGCGTATACTGCATAAAAATCGAGCACTTCTTACAAATAAAAAGGAAAGTGAGTTTTTTTATGAATACTATACCAAAATTGTTACTCCCCTATTCCCTTCATCATGAAAGTAAAAATATCGTTTGGCAGTTAAGCACATTATTTTTAGAACATTTACCCTTTCATCATGAACGCCTTATTTTCTGTTGTATTGGAAGTGACCGTTGTACAGGTGATACACTTGGGCCATTAACAGGTAGCTTCCTAAAAAAGTCTGTTAGTTTTCCATATGAAATTGTAGGCTCCTTAGACAATCCTTTGCATGCTCTTAATTTAGATACTACTATGCAACAGCTACACAATCATACTATAAAACCTTTCATCATTGCGATTGATGCATGTCTTGGAAGTGAACCAAATGTTGGGCATATTTCTGTACAAAATGGACCTATTTTTCCAGGAAAAGCTGTAAAAAAACAATTACCTCCCATCGGCGATATTTCCATTAAAGGAATAGTCAATGTTGGAGGCTTTATGGAACTGCTTGTTTTACAAAATACAAGACTTCATATTTCCTATGCAATGGCGGAGAAACTTTCAAGAGCTCTATTGCTTGCTGCACATCGTTACTCACTGAAAAATATAGAAGATAGCAACCACAATACCGACAACAATGATACTTGGCAACAAGTTAGCAGCCTTGATCTTAGTTAAGCCTGCTATATTTAAACCAATGGCAAAAATCATAACACCGCCTACAGCCGTCATTTCTTGAATAAACATTTGTAGTCCAGCATCTGGTATAAAAGAACTGATTACACCTGCAAAAAGTGCAATTAATCCTTGGTAGATGAATACAGGTACTGCAGATAATAGCACGCCAATACCTAATGTAGATGCTAAGATGATCGATATAAATCCATCAATTAATCCTTTCGTAATAAGTATATTATGATCATTACGCAGACCACTATCGAGTGCACCAATAACGCCCATAGAGCCAACTACAAATATTAAAGAGGCTGATACAAAACCTTCTGCTATGCCAATTTGATTATTATCAGTACGATTTTTACTGAATAAAGATTCTATCCATTGTCCAAGTCTATTCATTTGCTTATCTAAATCTAACCACTCACCAATTACTGTACCGACCACTAAACTTATCATTAAAATAATAAAATTATCACTTTCAAAGCCCATTTTAATTCCTAAAAGTGCAACTGCTAAACCGATAATCGATAGAACAGTAGTCTTCATCGATTCAGGAATATTTTTAAAGAAACGTCCTACTATTGCACCTGCCATAATAAGCAGGGCGTTAATGAATGCCCCTAGTAATACCACGTCCCAACCTTCCTTCTCTCTAGAAAAATAGAGAGCGCCTTGTAGTTCGGCGCTCTGATCACGTGATCGCTATTCCTCTTATTCTTCCTCTTCCTGTAAATTTAATATTTCTAAAATACGTTCTAAATCATCGGCAGAGTAAAATTCAATTTCAATTTTCCCTTTATTATTAGCTTTCCTAATTTGTACATTTGTTCCGAAGTAATCACGTAACTGTGATTCCTTAGCTGCCACGAATATATCTTTTTTCTTTGGTTGAGTTGTTTCACGTGAAACGTCTTCATTCAAATTTTGTACTAACATTTCAACTTGCCGTACATTTAAGCCTTGTTTAATGACCTTATTTGCCACTTCTGATATTCTTCTTTTATTTTTCAATCCAAGTAACGCTCGTCCTTGTCCCATCGATAATGTTCCATCATTCATAAACTCACGAACATCCGCTGGTAATGCAAGTAAACGAACATGATTGGCAATATGCGGTCTACTTTTCCCTAATCTTTTGGATAGCTCCTCCTGTGTTAAATGTAAGCTTTCCATTAAGCTTTGATATGCCTCAGCCTCTTCAATAACTGTCAAATCTTCACGCTGTAGATTTTCTAAAATAGCTAGTTCCATCATTTGCGTATCTGATAGCTCTTTTATAATAGCTGGAATAACCTCTAAACCTGCTAATTGAGTCGCTCTATAACGGCGTTCTCCAGCAACGATTTCATATTTACGTCCTTTTTTTCGTACAGCAATTGGCTGTAAAATACCATGTTCCTGTATAGAGTCAGCTAATTCTTGCAAAGTTTCTTCATCGAAAATTTTACGAGGCTGAAATGGGTTTGCGACGATAAGCTCTAATGGTAGTTCTTCCACTTGCCCACTTTGTTCTACAGACTCTCCAGGGAATAATGCACCTATGCCTCTTCCTAAACCTTTAGCCATTTTTAATCACTTCCCTCGCCATCTCTAAATACACTTCTGCACCTCTTGATTTCGCGTCATAAATGATAATTGGCTGCCCATGACTTGGAGCCTCACTTAATCGCACATTACGAGGAATAATTGTTTTGTATACTTTATCTTGGAAATATTTTTTCACTTCATCAATAACTTGTAAGCCTAAGTTTGTTCGTGCATCAAGCATCGTCAACAATACACCGTCAATGTATAATTGCTGATTTAAATGTTTTTGCACTAAACGGACAGTTGATAACAACTGACTTAACCCCTCTAATGCGTAATATTCGCATTGTACAGGAATAATAAGCGCATCCGCAGCAGTTAAAGCATTAATCGTTAGGAGCCCTAACGAAGGTGGACAATCAATAATAATATAATCATAGTTTTCTTTTACATCTTGTAGTGCATGCTTTAATCGTACTTCTCTGGAAATTGTCGACACTAATTCAATTTCTGCTCCTGCTAGTGAAATGGTTGCTGGAACGATTGATAAGTTTTCGACATTTGTTTGTTGAATGACATTTTCAACGTTTTCATCATCAATTAAGACATCATAAATGCAGCCGTGAAGTTCTCCTTTATTAACACCCAGTCCACTTGTTGTATTTCCTTGTGGGTCCGTATCAATTAAGAGCACTTTCTTCCCTAAATATGCTAGACAAGCGCTCAAATTGACCGATGTCGTTGTTTTTCCTACGCCTCCCTTTTGATTGGCGATTGCTATAATTCTACCCATTTAAAAGCACCTGCTTTCATCTATCAAAGATTCACTTTGACAAATCATTTGTAAAATCACTGATCAATTATGCCTCGGCATAATTGTGTCCGGAATCGGCTTTGTGCTTGCACAAAGCACTCCTTTCCGAATCCGTGACATCCGCCGGAGGCTTTAACTTCTTTCAGCGGATGTTTGGGCACCCGCTGAAAAGTAACTTAAACCCGCTTTATCTTACCGCTTATAGAGGTGAGGGACTTCTGCTGAAAGAAGTTAAAAACCTCTATCTTACTTTCATTCTATCAAAAAAACAGAAAATAGTTGTATAAAATATTAAGAATATATGCAAAAAAGGAGACATCTCAGAAATATTACTGAGATGCCTCCTCTGTACAGAGATATAAAAGTGGCTCTTCATCATAAAATGGGGTTGATTGGGCTCTTTCCTAGGGCGTCCAACTTGCACTCCTATCAACTTATATACATAGTATACGTTATACAAATGTCATCCTCGACTGTGATGATGACATAAAAGTCAATTCATTATTTTTCCAATATAACTTCAAGCACGACTTAAGACTTTTTCTTTTTAGGTATTTTCACTGTAATTTGATAATATTCCTCTGTGTCTTCTTCTTCAGTCTTAACTGTTATACCACTCTTTGTTACCATAGATAACGATTGTTTAATCGTATTTAAAGCAATGCGCACGTCCTTACTAATGGCCTTACGTTTCGGCTTTACTTTCTTTGTCTCCGCTTCTTCTTGAGCTTCTGCCTCCGGATGTAATAAAGAATAAATCTGTTCTTCTAACTGACGAACATTCCAATCATTTTCAATCGTTTGTTGTAAAACTTCTAGCTGTAATGGCTGATCTTTAATTGCTATTAATGCACGTGCATGTCGTTCAGAGATTTCACGCTTCAAAATCGCTTGCTGCACTTCTTCAGGCAGCTTTAATAAACGTAATTTATTGGCTACCGTGGATTGTCCTTTTCCAAGTCGTTGGGCTAGAGCTTCTTGTGTCAGTTCATGTAGCCCTAATAATTTTTGATAGGCAACAGCTTCTTCAATCGCTGTTAACTCCTCACGCTGTAGGTTCTCAATTAACGCGATAGAGGCTGTTTCCTTATCAGTTAAATCTCTTATAATCGCCGGAACTTCTGTCCATTGTAGCTTTTTCATTGCTCGATAACGACGCTCACCAGCAATGATTTCATATTGATTTTCTGCTGTTTTACGTACAACAATTGGCTGAATCACACCATGCGTATGAATGGTTCTTGATAATTCTTCAATTTTTTCATCATCAAAAATAGTACGTGGCTGAAAACGGTTAGGCACAATTTGATCAATAGGCAGCTTTATAACCTCTTCTGCTGCATGAACTGCCTCTGCTTGTTCTACTTCATTTTTCACAATAGGCTCCGTTTTATTCCCGCCTCCAAAAAAACGTGAAAAAGGACTTTTCATCCAAGTGGCACCACCTTTAAGTAACTATCTTGCTCTGTGTCATTCTATTATTATTTATTATATTTCTTAAAATGTATATAGTTCGTAGATGTCATTTGCGTGAACCATCCATAACTAGTATGTATGCTCAAAATAGAAAAAATATTTTCTACTTTGAGAAGTTTCACATGAAACACTAATTATTGAATCGGTGATTTATTTGGTACACCTGGTTTACGCGGATATTTTTTTGGTGTTCCTTTTATTTTATCAAAGATATATAATATGCGGTCACTTTCTTCAACAGGTAGTAGGAAAGAAAACTCTTCTTTTAGTGCAACCCCTAATGTAGTTAATGCTTTTTTTGCATCTTTTAATTCTTCCGCGCCAGCTGCTGCTTTTAAAGCAACAAAATAACCACCTTGCTTTGCAAGTGGTACACATAACTCCGATAAAACGGATAATCGGGCTACCGCACGAGCTGTTACAACATCAAACTGTTCGCGATATTTCACATTTTGTGCAAATTCCTCTGCACGAGCATGTACAAAATGCATATTTTCTAATTGTAACTCATTACTTAAATGATTTAAAAATGTAATTCTTTTATTTAACGAATCGACGATTGTTACATGTAAATGTGGGAAGCAGATTTTAATTGGAATACTTGGGAAACCAGCACCTGCTCCTACATCACAAACTGTCGTCACTTTTGAAAAATCAAAATAGAAAGAGGCACTAATCGAATCATAAAAGTGCTTTAAATAAACACCTTCTAAATCCGTAATAGCCGTTAAATTCATCTTGTCATTCCACTCAACAAGTAACTCAAAGTATTTGTTGAATTGAGCCATCTGCTTTTCAGAAAGCTCAATGCCCTTTTTCTTCAGAGCCTCGATAAATTGTTGTTCGTTCATGTAAAGTCTCCTTTTTCTAACTGGCTTTACTATCCTGTTTTTAATTTGTCAGCATGTACTCGTTACATTTTCAAATCAACTAAATAAAAATAGCATAGCCATCCATTATGCCTCGACATAATTGCATCCGGAACCGGTTTTGTGCTTAGGCCTGCGGATGTTTGGTCACCCGCTGAAAAGTGACTTAAAACCGCATTCATCTCACCACCTATGGAGATGAATGCTGAAAGAAGTTAAAATTAGGAAGCGGGCACAAAGGTATGCCCGCCTCTTATTCACTTTATTGTTGTTCATTATTCGCCGCTAACACGTGCGATTTTACCTTGCTCAATATAAACAAGTAATATTGAAATATCTGCCGGGTTTACACCAGAGATTCGCGATGCTTGGGCAATGGAAAGTGGTGTAACTTGTTTTAATTTTTGTCGAGCTTCTGTTGCTAGACCTGAAATAGCATCATAATCAATATTTTCAGGGATTTTTTTATTTTCCATTTTATGAAGCTTCTCAACTTGTTGCAATGCTTTTTCAATATAGCCTTCATACTTAAGCTGAATTTCAATTTGTTCCTTCACTTCGTCCGAAAACTCTATGTCTGCTGGAATTAGTGAAGAAATTAACTCATAATGCATTTCTGGACGTTTTAATAAATCCGCTCCACGTATACCATCTTTTAGCTCACTGCCACCTACAGAGCGAATAGCAGCTTGTGTTGCTTCATTTGGTTTAATAATCACTTCACGCAGACGTGCAATTTCGTTATCAATCAGCTCTTTTTTCTCATTGAATGTTGCATATCTTCCTTCAGTAATCATTCCCATATTAAACCCTTGCTCTACCAAACGTAAATCAGCATTATCATGACGAAGTAGTAAACGATATTCTGCACGAGATGTTAGTAAGCGATACGGTTCATTTGTCCCTTTTGTTACTAGATCATCGATTAATACGCCAATATAGGCATCTGAACGACTTAAGATTAATTCTTGTTTACCAAGTACATTAGCAGCAGCATTCATACCAGCCATTAAGCCTTGTGCAGCCGCTTCCTCGTAACCAGATGTTCCGTTGATTTGACCAGCTGTATATAAACCTTTAATACGTTTTGTTTCCAAAGTTGGCCACAACTGTGTTGGCACGATAGCATCGTACTCAATAGCATAGCCAGCACGCATCATTTCTGCTTTTTCTAAGCCTGGAATTGATTTTAGTAAACGTGTTTGTACATGCTCTGGTAAGCTAGTGGATAAACCTTGTACATATACTTCATGTGTATTGCGACCTTCTGGCTCTAAGAAAATTTGGTGGCGCGGTTTATCGTTAAATCGCACAACCTTGTCTTCAATAGAAGGACAATAACGTGGACCCGTACCTTTAATCATACCTGAGTACATCGGTGAAAGATGTAAGTTTGCCTCGATAATCTCATGTGTTTCTAGGCTTGTATAAGTTAACCAGCAAGGTAGCTGATCGATGATAAATTCAGTTGTTTCAAAGCTGAATGCACGTGGCACATCATCTCCTGGTTGGATCTCTGTTTTATCATAATCAATTGTACGGTTATTCACTCGTGGTGGTGTACCTGTTTTAAAACGCACAAGATCAAAACCAAGCTCTTTTAAGTTATCTGCTAAACGAATGGACGGCTGTTGGTTATTAGGACCACTTGAATATTTCACGTCGCCAATAATAATTTCACCGCGAAGGAATGTACCTGTTGTGATAACAACGGTTTTGGCGCGGTAAATAGCACCAATTTGTGTCATAACACCTTTTACTTCCCCGTCTTCAATGATTAGCTCTTCCACCATTCCTTGCTGCATTGTCAAATTTTCAGTTTCCTCCAACACGCGTTTCATTTCTTGTTGGTATAAAACTTTGTCCGCTTGTGCACGTAATGCACGCACAGCAGGACCTTTCCCTGTATTTAACATACGCATTTGAATATGCGTTTTATCAATAACTTTCCCCATGACGCCACCTAATGCGTCGATTTCTCGTACTACGATTCCTTTGGCAGGACCACCAATGGAAGGATTGCATGGCATAAATGCAATCATATCTAAATTGATTGTTAACATCAGTGTGTTAGCACCCATTTTGGCAGCAGCATGTGCAGCTTCAGACCCTGCGTGACCTGCGCCAATTACGATAACATCAAACGTGCCTGCCTCATAATTTGTTGGCATAGCTCGTATCTTCCTTTCTTTAGTAAAATTATTTTCCTAAGCAGAACTGTGAAAATAACTGATTAATTAGGCTTTCTTGTACTGTGTCACCGATAATTTCACCAAGTATTTCCCATGTTCTTGTGACATCTATTTGCACCATATCAACAGGTACACCAGCTTGTGCTCCAGCTAATGCATCCTCGACCGTTGCTTGTGCTTGATGAAGTAATGCAATATGTCTTGCATTTGAAACATATGTTAAATCGCCCGCTTCAATTTGCCCTTCAAAGAATAACGCGGCAATCGCTTCCTCTAGCTCTGCGATACCCTCTTCCTGTAAAAGAGAAGTTGTCACAACGCGATGATTGCCTGCTAGCTCCTTGACACGAGCTATATCTATTTTTTGCGGTAGATCTGTTTTATTGACAATAACGATGTAATCCATCGCTTGAATGGTTTCGAATAGACGCTCATCCTCAGCAGTCAATTCCTCTGCGTAGTTTAAAACAAATAAAATTAAATCTGCGCCACGCAACGCCTCACGTGAACGTTCAACACCAATTCGTTCGACGATATCCTCAGTCTCTCGAATACCAGCTGTATCCACTAAACGAAGCGGAACACCGCGTACATTGACGTACTCTTCTATAATATCACGAGTTGTCCCTGCTATATCTGTCACAATAGCCTTATTCTCCTGTACTAAACTATTTAAAAGTGAAGATTTCCCAACGTTTGGGCGGCCTAAAATAACAGTTGATAGACCCTCTCGTAATATTTTCCCCTGAGAAGATGTTTGCAAAAGTTTATTAATTTCATTTCGTACCCATGTACATTTTTCGACTAATACGGGTACCGTCATCTCTTCTACATCATCGTACTCCGGATAATCTATATTAACCTCTACTTGCGCTAATGTCTCTAGTAATGCTTGGCGTAAGTCACCAATTAGACGCGATAATTTGCCATCCATTTGTCCCAACGCAACATTCATCGCTCTATCCGTTTTGGCTCTTATTAAATCCATGACTGCTTCAGCCTGTGATAAATCGATACGTCCATTTAAAAATGCACGTTTTGTAAATTCACCTGGCTCTGCAAGTCTTGCTCCATTTGTTAATGCTAGCTTTAATACACGGTTCACCGAAACTAGTCCCCCGTGACAGTTAATTTCGATTACATCCTCACGAGTGAATGTTTTAGGTCCGCGCATTAATGACAGCATTACTTCCTCTACAACCTCATTGGTTTTTGCATCGACCAAATGTCCATAATGAATTGTATGTGAAGCTTTCGTTGTTAAACTTTTTCCACCAGGCGATCTAAATATTTTATCGGCAATCGCGACTGCTTCATCCCCACTTAAACGAACAATAGCAATAGCGCCTTCACCCATAGGTGTGGATATCGCAGCAATTGTATCGAATTCCATTTAATGACCTCCTTATCGTTATCCACATGTGGATAAATAAAACCGATCAATACTTACTAACACCTTAGACTAACATATTTTCTGCAAAATCTAAAGTAAGGATAATTTCCAATTGTGGATAATAAGAAAGCGTTATATTATAGCACGTATTTCGACAAAGGCTGCAAATGCTAGAGCGTTCACACTTAATTTTAAAAAATATCGTGCCTATGAATAAAGTATGCTCTTCGGCAAAATGAGGGGTTGATTTCCGTTCCGACTGAGCGCTTTGTTGCTGCCGCTTCGCTTTCGCACAGAGCAAAGCTTCCTGGGGGCATCCGATGAGCCGCTGATCCCCGAGGGGTCGCTCAGTCTCCACTCCAAACAACTACTTCTCTTATGCAGATTTCTTCTGGCAGGTCACTCAAAATTATAGCAATAAAACGAAACCTTCAACATTGTTTATCTGTGCGAAAGCGAAGGCAGCAGAAATAAATGTTGTGTAATTCATGTTACAGGTATAAGTCTTTTCTTTTCGATTATGGTAAATAGATATAGTATTCTACACTATCGCGATTTGGAAGAGTAACCTGGAACGGAAATGATCCTCATCATGAAGCACCACAACAATTCACAAAGATTTCCTTGACCATCTAGTTTTTAAACAACATAAAAAAATCATTTTATCATGACGATGATAAAATGACTTTTTATTTTTGTCTGTATGTTTTTTACGAAGTTTAACCGTTCTTTACAGGTTCAATGACTAAATAACGATTAGGCTCCGTTCCTTCTGAATATGTTTCAATATCAAGGCGATTTGCCAATTGATTATGAATAACTTTTCTTTCGTACGACTGCATTGGCTCAAATGTCACACGCTCATTTAAGCGAAGTGCTTTATCGGCCATACGATCTGCCAATAACTCCAATGCTTCTTGACGACGTTCACGATAGTTTTCTACGTCTAATTTCACCATTAAGAACTGCTTGGCACTTTTATTTAACACAAGTTGTGTTAATTGCTGCAAGGAGTTTAATGTTTGACCACGTTTCCCTATAAGCAGTGCAGCTTTCTCGCTTTTCAATTGAAATAATACATATTTCCCTTCACGTGTCGTTTCAAACTCAAGATCATGAATACCCAATTGCTCAGCAATATTAACTAAATAAATCTTTGCCTCTTCAATTGGATTGACAGAGGTTTCTTCTTCCTCTTTTTGTTCTTCTACGATTGGTTGACCAGCTTCGATATCACTTGGTTGATCAGAAACTTGTGAACTTATTGTTTCAACTTCATCTATTACTGTTGGTTCGTCAAATTGAGTCGTATTTTGCTGTTCAGCTTTTTCTGCTTCAATTATTGGTCGAACCTGCACTTCCTTTACTGTTACACGAACTTCCGCAGATCGTGCCCCAAAACCTAAAAATCCTTTTTTACCTTCTTGTAAAACTTCAACATCTACTTGTTCACGGGTTTTGCCAAGTTTCTGTAACGCCAATGAGATCGCTTCTTGTATTGTTGCGCCTATTTGCGTAAGTTGTTTCACTTTTTAGCCCCTCCATTTTGAGCAGGTTGTGTTTTATCTTTTTCCCAAGGTTTGTAAATAAACAGGTTTTGCATAATCGAAATAATGTTACCGATTACCCAGTATAGTGATAATGCTGCTGGTAATGCCATACCGAAACCAATAATCATAAATGGCATAATGTACATCATTATCTTCATTTGAGGGTTATCCATCGCTGGGCCCGTACGTAAAACGATAAATTGCATTAAACCAGCAGTAATGGCCAATGCCGGTGCAGGATCTGCTAACGGGAAAATAAAGAAATGCCCTAAATCAAAAGCAGATGTAGCATTCATACGACTAATCGCATGGTAGAAGCCAATTAAAATTGGCATTTGAATGAATACAGGTAAACATCCAGCAAGTGGATTGACACCAGACTCACTCATAAGCTTCATCATCTCTTGCTGATACTGTTTCTGTGTCTGCGCATCCTTAGAAGCATACTTCTTTTGCAATTCCTTCAATTTCGGCTGAATTTCTTGCATTTTTTTAGAGCTCTTTGTTTGTTTAATCATCAATGGAAGTATTGCTAAACGAATGATAATTGTTACAGCAATGATCCCCCATGCATATGAACCAAGCAGATCAGCAAAGTATTTAATCGCTGACACTAATGGCCAAACAATGAATTCATTCCAAAAGCCTGTGCTTTCTTTGGAGATTGGTTCATTGAATTCTGTACAACCAGATAGTAGTAATGCTACTGATGCTAGCGACAAAATTACCCAAAGTTGTTTCTTCAACCTTCTTCCCCCTACAAATACTATTCACTTTTTATAAAACTATCTGTGTTTTTCTTTACACAGTTACAGTTTCCTGCTACTGAATAAAGTTATCAGTTATTTTATCATGCATATATCGTTTCACTCTACTAAATATTCTAACCAATGTGCACATATTTACTAAATAATGTTATGGATAATTCAAATATCACAGTGAAACTCTATATCAAAATACCCCTAAGCGTATTTCCAATGACTTCACTTTCGCGCAGAAACGCTTCTCTTTCACCACTTTGGTTGCCATCCATATTAGGCTTTCTTCAATACCTTTGCAATTCGTAGTACATGCTGCAAACTCTGTTTTACTTCATGGAAATCCATCGTGGCCGCCGGTTGTCTGGCGATAATAACATAGTCCATATTCGACTTCAGCTCACCCTTTAATTCATGAATACTTTGTCGAATATAGCGTTTGATCTGATTGCGTGTTATTGCATTCCCAAGCTTTTTACTAACCGATAATCCTACACGAAATTCTGCTTGTCCCTCTTTTTCTAAAAAATAAATGACAAACTGACGATTAGCGAAAGATTTACCCTTTTTAAACACCTTTTGAAAATCATCATTTTTTTTCACTCTTTGGCGTTTTTTCATTACTTTCACCTGCTACTCGATAATTATCCTTTGATCCTCATTTCTAGGTTTACCAAAAATAAAGAAAAAAAAGACCACTGATGTGTCTCAGTGGACTTATTTTATGCTGATAATACTTTTCTTCCTTTACGACGGCGAGCAGCAAGAACTTTGCGACCGTTTTTCGTGCTCATGCGTGCGCGGAAACCGTGAACTTTGCTGTGCTTACGTTTTTTTGGTTGGTAAGTACGTTTCATTTATATAGACACCTCCTGGATGAGTTGAATTTTTCAACATACAGACCTGAATATTATATAAAGTAACTAGTTATTTTGTCAATGAATTTTATAAATTTCTATATTTACTCAAAATCTATGTCTATTATTTACTACGATCATCTTCTACTGAATAAAAATAAATTATCCACAAAGTACTTGTTTTTTTTACACAGCGTTGTGTATAGTATTTTTTGCATTATTTTTTATCCACAACATTTATCTACACCTTTTTCACATAATCAGGCCTTGTGGACAACTTGGACGTGCATAAATAAAAGGTATGTGGATAAGTTTCACAAACTATTGAAATAGCTTTGTTTTTCTGATACGATTACTGTGCTTCACTTTGTTGAAAACTGAAATGAACTTTTATTTTATCCACAACTGTTGATATGCTGTGGATAATTTTTATCACAGCCTTTGGTTAACTATTATCCACAACTTGTGAGTTTGTGGACTAGTTGTAAAATGAACGTATTTACCGTTTCTATAAAAGCGCTATTTATAATTGTATTGAACTGTAAAGGAGATTAGCAGCTTGGAACATTTAGAAGAACTATGGAATAATGTCCTGGCTCAAGTTGAACAAAAAATTTCTAAACCAAGCTTCGAAACGTGGCTAAAGTCTACTAAACTACTTTCCTACAATGGTAGTGGTTCTACTGTGACAATTGCTGCGCCAAATTCGTTTGCTCGAGACTGGCTTGAAAATCATTATATTCATTTGATTACAGGTATATTAACGGAGCTTACAGGCGAAGACTTGCTTATTAAGTTTGTTGTTCAAAAAAACCAGGATTCGGACGATTTCGATTTACCCGCGCCGATTATCCAAGCAAAAAATAACGATCACCATGATATTTCACCAGGTATGTTAAACCCGAAATATACTTTTGATACGTTTGTTATTGGCTCTGGTAACCGCTTTGCACATGCTGCCTCACTAGCTGTCGCAGAAGCTCCTGCAAAGGCTTATAACCCATTTTTTATCTATGGGGGAGTAGGACTTGGCAAAACACACTTAATGCATGCGATTGGGCATTATGTATTGGAACATAATCCAAATGCAAAGGTAGTATATTTATCATCTGAAAAATTTACAAATGAATTTATTAACTCAATTCGAGATAATAAGGCACTTGATTTCCGCAATAAATATCGCAATGTAGATGTACTGCTAATTGATGATATTCAATTTCTAGCCGGAAAAGAATCAACTCAGGAAGAATTTTTCCACACTTTTAATACATTACATGAAGAATCGAAACAAATTGTTATTTCCAGTGACCGTCCGCCTAAGGAAATACCAACATTGGAAGATCGTTTACGTTCTCGATTCGAATGGGGACTAATTACAGATATCGCACCTCCTGATTTGGAAACTCGTATCGCCATTCTTCGAAAAAAAGCAAAGGCTGATGGTCTAGAAGTGCCAAATGAAGTCATGCTCTATATTGCGAACCAGATTGACTCCAATATTCGGGAGCTTGAAGGTGCGCTTATTCGCGTCGTAGCCTATTCATCACTTGTTAACAAGGATATTAATGCGACTTTGGCTGCTGAAGCATTAAAGGATATTATTCCTAATTCAAAGCCACGAACTGTCACGATATTAGACATTCAAAATGCAGTAGGAGAGCATTTTAACATTCGTTTAGAGGATTTTGCGGCGAAAAAACGTACAAAGTTAATTGCCTTCCCGCGTCAAATCGCCATGTTTTTATCTCGCGAATTAACAGATTTTTCACTGCCGAAAATTGGCGAAGAGTTTGGTGGACGTGACCATACTACTGTTATCCATGCGCACGAAAAAATATCTTCTATGTTGAAAAATGACGTTCAGCTACAGCAAGATATTAAACAAATTCGAAGCATGCTAGGAAAATAATGCTGTGGACAACACAACTGTTTAAACACAAATTTATACACAGTCTATCTACATGTGGATAGACTGATTTTATTCACTTTCAAACACTTATCCACAAATCCACAGGACCTATTACTATATCTTTTTTATTTTATATAAATAAATAATATAAATATGTGAGGGAAAACGAATGAAATTTGATATTTTACGTGACCGTTTATTAGAGGCTTTAAATGATGTCATGAAAGCCGTAAGTTCAAAAACGACTATTCCAATTTTAACGGGGATTAAAATTGATGTAACAGATGAGGGTATTCGTTTAACAGGTAGTGATGCTGATATTACAATTCAAACATTTATTCCAGTTGAAGAAGATGGCCAACAAATTATTCATATTACAGAAGCAGGTTCAATTGTTGTACAGGCTCGTATGTTTAATGAAATTGTACGTAAGTTACCAACAAATGAGGTTGAAATTCAAGTAACAACTGGTTTCCAAACTCATATCCGTTCAGGCAAATCTGAATTCCACTTAATTGGCTCAGATGCTGCTGAATATCCTTTATTACCCGAATTAACAGAGGATCAAAAATTTACTATTCCTGCAGATCTATTAAAGTCGATTATCCGTGAAACAGTATTCGCTGTTGCCACTTCAGAAAGTAGACCAGCGTTGACAGGTGTAAACTGGCAGATAAAAAATGAAACTTTAATCTGTGTTGCAACAGATAGCCACCGTTTGGCAAGACGTAAAGTTCAACTAGAAAATTTACCTAAGGTCGAACATAGTGTTGTCATTCCTGGTAAAAGCTTAAATGAGTTAAATAAAGTTTTAGAGGATTCTACAAATCTTGTGCAAATTGTTATAACAAGTCAGCAAGTATTGTTTAAAACAGGCGAAGTATTATTCTTCTCGCGTTTACTTGAAGGTAACTACCCAGATACATCACGTTTAATTCCAGAAGAATATCAAACAAATTTAACGATTAATGGTAAATCATTATTACAAGCAATCGATCGTGCATCGCTTGTTGCTCGTGGCGATCGTAACAATGTTGTACGTTTTGAGATTTTAGATAATCAAGCTGTCGAAATTTCTTCTAATTCTCCAGAAATCGGTAAAGTCCAAGAGGAAATTGCTGTTGAGTCATTAGAAGGGGAGAACTTAAAAATTTCTTTCAGTGCGAAATACATGATGGAAGCATTAAAAGCAATTGATGGTCAAGAGGTAGTCATTCAATTCACAGGAGCAATGAGACCGTTTATTTTACGTTCTGTTCATGACGATGCTATTTTACAATTGATTTTACCTATACGTACTTATTAAGAAATCAATTAAGCCGGGGCCTAATTGTGTCCAGAATCAGTTGGAATAAGTAAATAATTTTTGTTAAAGAGAATAAACGCCATAACTTCAAACTCAAAGGACTTTGAAAAATGTACTGATAGTCGCTAATGGCGGCTATCTTTTTTACTTATGGCGAATTTTTAGGTATGATAGAGAGATAGACAGTCTGTATTTGGAGGGGAACTCAGCTATGAAGGACATTGAAATTGATGTAGAGTTTGTCACATTAGGACAACTTTTAAAAATAACCGATGCCATTAGCTCTGGTGGTATGGCCAAGTGGTTTTTACACGAAAATGATGTATATGTAAACGGGGAAGTAGATGATCGCCGTGGTCGTAAGTTACGTGATGGTGATATTGTCAATATTCCCGGATGTGGTCGATTTCGTATCGTTAGTACCGCTGGACAATAGATTATGCATATAGAGCAATTAAAACTTACAAATTACCGTAACTATGATGCCTTAGCTTTAGACTTCTCTCCAAAAATTAATGTTTTCATTGGTGAAAATGCTCAAGGAAAAACAAATGTTATGGAATCTATTTACGTATTGGCGATGGCGAAATCCCACCGTACGATGAACGATAAAGAATTAATACGTTGGGATTCAGACTATGGTAAAATAGAAGGGGTCGTTCAAAAAAAGCATGGTATTTTACCAATTGAGCTTACCATTACGAAAAAAGGCAAAAAAGGTAAGATAAATCACATAGAACAAAAGCGCCTCAGTCATTATATTGGCCAAATGAATGTCGTGATGTTTGCACCCGAAGATTTAAACGTTGTAAAGGGCAGTCCGCAAATACGGCGGCGTTTTATTGATATGGAGATTGGGCAAATTTCGCCTATCTATTTACACGATTTATTAACCTTTCAAAAAATTTTAAAGCAACGAAACCACTTCTTGAAAATAAATCAAGGTAAAGCAATGCCAGATGACGTGATGTACGAAGTTTATAATGAACAATATATTCATGCAGCTATCCAAATTATTCGAAAAAGATTTCAATTTATAGATTTATTGCAAGAGTGGGCAGAACCAATTCACGCAGGTATTTCCCAAGGGAAAGAGACGTTAGTTATTAAATACCGCACAGTAGCGGGTATTGAAAAGGAACATAATTCCAACGAAATGGAAGGCTTCTTGCATAAAAAGCTAAAAGAAGCTAAGAAGCGCGAATTGGATCGAGGTGTAACACTTGTCGGTCCACATCGAGACGATTTGCAGTTTTTAGTAAATGGCTATGATGTTCAGACTTACGGTTCACAAGGACAGCAACGTACAACCGCTCTTTCATTAAAACTTGCTGAAATTGAGTTAATTAAACAAGAAACAAATGAAACACCCATACTACTTTTAGATGATGTATTGTCGGAACTCGACGATTATCGCCAATCGCATTTATTAAATACCATTCAAGGTGAAGTTCAAACTTTTGTTACGACTACAAGTGTTGATGGAATTCATCATGAAACGATGGAGCATGCACAACTGTTTCACGTGAAACAAGGAGCGATTGAAGAAAGTTAGCCGGGAGTTTTTTACATTACAAAAGAATGGTAATAGTCAGCTCGGTTGACTGTTCATTCATTTACACACAAAGATGTTATGAAGGAGTAGATGAAAGCCGTGGCTATAGAGAACGAAGGTTTACAAAATCAAGCTTATGAAGCCGATCAAATACAGGTATTAGAAGGTTTAGAAGCGGTACGTAAAAGACCAGGGATGTATATCGGTTCAACAAGCTCTAAAGGGCTTCACCATTTAGTATGGGAAATTGTTGATAATAGTATTGATGAAGCACTTGCAGGATTTTGTACAGATATAAATGTAACGATAGAAAAAGACAATTGGATTCGTGTAGAAGACAATGGTCGTGGTATTCCAGTAAGTATTCAAGAGAAAATGGGCAAGCCTGCTGTTGAGGTTATTATGACAGTGCTCCATGCTGGCGGTAAGTTCGGTGGCGGAGGATACAAAGTTTCTGGTGGTCTTCATGGTGTAGGGGCATCTGTTGTAAATGCTTTATCAGTTGAGACGATCGTTCAAGTTCATCGTGAGGGTCATATTCATGAAATTAAATTTGAACGTGGAAAAACTGTTCAAGAACTAATGGTTATCGGTGATTCAGATCGTAATGGAACAACTACACGTTTTAAAGCAGACCCTGAAATATTTAAAGAAACGACTGTTTATGAATATGATATTTTAGCTCATCGTATTCGTGAATTAGCTTATTTGAATCGTGGTATCAAGATTACAATTGCTGATGAACGCGAAGAGGAGGAACGTTCTACTACGTATCATTATGAAGGTGGAATTTGTTCTTATGTTGAGCATTTGAATCAATCTAAAGAACCCATCCATGACCCAATAGATGTTCTCGGAGAAAAAGATGGCATTTCAGTTGAAATTGCTATGCAATATAACGCCGGATTCTCTTCAAATATTTTTTCATTTGCTAATAACATTAATACGTATGAGGGCGGTACACATGAGTCTGGTTTTAAAACAGCTCTGACACGTGTTATTAATGATTACGCGCGAAAAAATGGGCTATTGAAAGAGTCAGATACAAATCTTACTGGTGAGGATGTTCGTGAAGGGTTAACGGCTATTGTTTCAGTTAAGCATCCTGATCCACAATTTGAAGGACAAACAAAGACAAAGCTTGGTAACTCTGAAGTTAGCCAAATTACAAACTCCTTATTCTCAGATGGTTTTGAACGATTTATGTTAGAAAATCCAACTGTCGCTCGTAAAATTGTTGAAAAAGGCTTAATGGCTGCTCGTGCACGTGTCGCTGCTAAAAAAGCACGTGAATTTACACGTCGCAAAAATGCTCTTGAAGTATCCAGCCTGCCAGGTAAATTAGCTGACTGTTCATCAACAAATCCAGCAGAATGCGAAATTTATATCGTTGAGGGTGACTCTGCCGGGGGGTCTGCGAAATCAGGACGTGACCGACACTTCCAAGCAATTTTACCGTTACGTGGAAAAATCCTTAACGTCGAAAAAGCACGCTTAGATAAAATTTTATCGAATGCAGAAATCCGTGCAATGATTACCGCATTCGGCACAGGTATTGGCGAAGAGTTTACTTTAGAAAAGGCTCGTTATCATAAAATTGTTATTATGACAGATGCCGATGTCGATGGTGCTCACATTCGTACATTACTACTAACCTTCTTCTTCCGTTTCCTTCGACCGCTCTTAGAGGCAGGTTATATTTATATTGCACAGCCACCTCTATATCAAGTAAAGCAAGGTAAGCATGTTGAATATTGCTATGATGAAGAAACATTAAAAGAAATTTTAGAACGACTACCAAAAATACCAAAACCAAATGTGCAACGCTACAAGGGTCTTGGCGAAATGAATGCAGAGCAGCTTTGGGAAACTACAATGGATCCTGAGCACCGTACATTGTTACAAGTAGAATTAGATGATGCAATTAAAGCAAACCAAGCATTTGAGCGTTTAATGGGCGATGAAGTTGAACCTCGTCGTCAATTTATCGAAGAAAATGCTGTATACGCTAATTTAGATATTTAATTTTTCTTGAGAGGAGGTCTACACTTTGTCAGAACAAGAACGCTCCGGTGTTAAAGGAGTTAATATAACAAAAGAAATTGAAACATCCTTCCTCGATTATGCGATGAGTGTAATCGTTTCTCGTGCATTACCAGACGTACGAGATGGATTAAAGCCTGTACATCGCCGTATATTATATGGCATGCAAGAGCTAGGAAATACAGCAGATAAAGCGTACAAAAAATCAGCACGTATCGTTGGGGACGTAATGGGTAAATACCACCCACATGGAGACTCCTCCATCTATGATGCAATGGTACGTATGGCGCAAGACTTCAGCTATCGTTATATGTTAGTTGATGGTCACGGTAACTTTGGATCTGTCGATGGCGACGGAGCGGCAGCGATGCGTTATACAGAATCACGTATGTCTCGTATTGCAATGGAAATGCTTCGTGATATAAATAAAGACACAATTGACTATACAGATAACTATGATGGTTCAGAAAAGGAACCTATTGTCCTTCCAAGTCGCTATCCAAACTTATTAATAAATGGAGCGGCAGGAATTGCGGTTGGTATGGCGACAAATATTCCACCACATCAACTTGGTGAAACGATAGATGCAGTGATCGCGCTTTCTGAAAATCCGGCTATTACAACGGAAGAATTGATGGAAATTATCCCTGGACCTGACTTCCCAACTGGTGGATTAATTTTAGGGCGTAGCGGTATTCGTCGTGCCTACGAAACAGGTCGTGGCTCCATCATTATTCGTGCAAAGGTAGAGATTGAACAGAAATCAAATGGTAAGGAAACAATTCTTATTCATGAATTACCATACCAAGTGAATAAGGCTAAGCTCATTGAAAAAATAGCAGAGCTTGTACGCGATAAAAAAATTGATGGTATTACCAACTTGCGTGATGAATCTGATCGACGTGGTATGCGAGTAGTTATTGAAATTCGCAAAGATGCAAATGCTAATGTAGTTTTAAATAATTTATATAAACAAACAGCCATGCAGTCGAGCTTCGGTATTAATATGCTTTCATTAGTAAATGGTCAGCCTAAAGTAATGGGCTTAAAAGAAATGTTGCATCATTATTTAGAGCACCAAAAGGTTATTATTCGTCGTCGTACAGAATTTGATTTAAGGAAAGCAGAAGATCGTGCACATATTTTAGAGGGCTTACGTATTGCTCTTGATCATATCGACGAAATTATTGCTATTATCCGGGGTTCGCGAAGTGGTGATGAAGCGAAACCACAATTAATGGAACGATTCAATTTATCGGAACGTCAAGCACAAGCGATTTTAGATATGCGTTTAGTTCGTTTAAGTGGATTAGAGCGTGAAAAAATTGAAGCAGAATATCAAGAGCTTCAACTATTAATTGCTGAATTAAAAGCAATTTTAGCGGATGAGGCTAAAATTGTTGATATTATTCGTACTGAAATAATAGAACTAAAAGAACGCTTTAATGATAAACGACGTACTGAAATTACTTCTGGCGGTTTAGAAATGATTGAGGACGAGGATTTAATCCCAGTCGAAAATTCAGTCGTAACTTTAACGCATAATGGTTATATCAAACGTTTAGCTGCGAATACATATCGCAGTCAAAAACGTGGTGGTCGTGGTGTACAAGGTATGGGCACAAATGAAGATGATTTTGTAGAGCATCTTATGAATACATCTACACACGATACAATTCTATTTTTCACTTCAAAAGGAAAAGTATTTAGAGCAAAAGGTTATGAGATTCCGGAATTTGGCCGTACAGCGAAAGGATTACCGATTGTTAACTTACTCAATATTGAAAAAGGTGAGAAAGTAACAGCAATGATCCGTGTTGGTTCATTTGATGAAGATGCATATTTTATCGTCACTACTAAAACAGGTATTACAAAACGTACACCAGTATCTCAATTTGCGAACATCCGAACAAACGGCTTAATAGCTATAAGTTTACGAGAAGATGATGATCTCATTTCTGTTCGTTTAACAGATGGCGATAAACAAGTGATCATCGGTACTCGCGATGGAATGCTTGTACGTTTCCAAGAAGAGGATATTCGTTCAATGGGCCGTACTGCGGGTGGTGTACGAGGTATTAAACTACGTGATGGTGACGAAGTAGTTGGTATGGAAATTGTAGAACCAGGACAGGAAATTTTAGTTGTTACAGAAAAAGGTTACGGTAAACGTACTTCTGAAGAGGAATATCGTTTACAGAGCCGTGGTGGTGTAGGATTAAAAACAATTCAAATTACTGATAAAAACGGTCCAATGGTAGCTGTAAAAACTGTTGATGGTTCAGAAGATTTAATGCTTATGACAATTAACGGTATGCTAATTCGTATGGATGTGAATGATATTTCTTTAATTGGTCGTAGTACACAGGGAGTTCGTTTAATTCGTTTAGGCGATGACGAGCTTGTTGCAACTGTAGCGAAGGTTGAAAAAGAAGAAGAATCCAACGAAGAAAATGATCAAGTAGAAGAATAATAAAAGACCGATGACGGCAGCTAATGTTGCCGTTCATCGGTTTTTTAGCATAAATCATGAAAATTGAGTAATTATTTTGAATTCCATGATAAAATAACATTAACCTTATATAAGCAAGTGAAAATTGTGAAGAGGAGTTAATTGCGTGGAAACTATACATGTCCCTATTTCAGAGTTACGCGTTGGAGAAGTAATTTCTGAAGATATTTTTGCTCATACACAATATCCAATAATTTTTAAAAACACGATAATTTCCCATGAACATTTACAAGTTTTTTTTGCTTTTAATATTTCGAGAGTCCCAATTTATAAAGATGGTATAGAGGCTCAATCAGAGATAAAAGAAACAGAATTAGCCATTCCAATAGAGGCTATTCCAAATTTCAAAAGGATTTATGACAATTCTATTGAACAATTCAAAAAGGAATTTAAAAGTTGGGAAGCTGGGGCAAAGGTAGATATTACGAAAGCTCGTAAAATTATTTTGCCATTATTAGAAATGGTTTTAGAAGATCGTACTATAATTTTTGATTTAAATGAGTATTCAAATCCAAAAGATTATTTGTACCATCATTGTGTAGCAACAGCATTGATTTCTTCGGTGATTGCACAAAAATTAGGCTATGACAAGGGGACTACAATTCAAATTGCAATTGGAGGGTTATTAGCTGATTGTGGAATGGCAAAAGTTCATCCACGTATCCGCGATAAAAAAACAACCTTAACAGAGCAAGAGTTTGCTGAAATTTATAGGCATCCGACTTATAGCTATAATATGGTCAAAGATTTAACGATTTTAAAGGATACAATAAAAGAGGCTATTTTCCAGCACCATGAGCGTTTAAATGGTAGTGGTTATCCAAAGGGGGAAAAAATCGCAAATATTTCTACTTTCGCTCAAATCATCGCTGTTGCAGATGTATTTCATGCAATGACCTGTGAGCGAGTGTATAGAACAAAGCAATCTTCCTTTAAAGTCATAGAGATGATTAATGAATCTGAATTTGGGAAATTTGATATTAAAGTAGTTCGTGCATTAATAGATATTGTTGCCGACCTTCCTATAGGAACAGTAGTTGAACTATCCAATCTGGAACAAGGTGAAGTGATGTTTATAAATAAATTTGCACCAACTCGACCACTTATTAAATTATGTCATTCAGGGAAGATATTTGATTTAGGTAAAAACCGTACTTTCTATATTTCACGTATTATAACGAATTTATAATAGTTGAAGGGCAACCCATTAATATTGGCGTTCGCCCTTTTCACTTTTATTTCAACCGACATTTCGGTATCATCACCAAAGATTCCTACGTCTAAATGAAACTAACTATGAGAAAATTGATATTTTAAAAACTAAAGTTATCCTTTTGGAATTGTTTAATCCTTTCGGCAATTATTTTCTGTAGCGAAAGCGAATCGTCAATTACAGATGTTTTTATGTAACGTAAGTAAAACGGCAGTTACAAATGTCTTATCAAAAGCGTAGCTATAAGTACAGAAGTCTCCCTCCTCTATAGGTGATGAGATGAATGTTGTTCTAGGTAACTTTCCAGCGGGTGTCCAAACACTTGCTGAAAGAAGTTAAAGAATCCGATACGCCATGATGCTGAGGCATAATTGATTTGAGGCTCATTAAATTCCCTTAACATGGCGATGTAGAAGGAGAATAATAGATTTTTTAAAAACTATTGATTTTTTTTGAGAAAGTGTTGACATAGATTTAGATTATTGATATTATTAATGAGTCGCCAAGAGGTGACACCTTAAACGAAGTAATGAACCTTGAAAACTGAACAAGCAAAACGTAATCAATAAAGTTTTTAGTAGC
>DAMBVB010000023.1:29155-55393 GCA_032053185.1 Lysinibacillus sp. | reverse complement strand
AGAAACTGCTCGGGTTGCTTGAAAAACTGCTCGGGTTGCTTGAAAAACTGCTCGGGTTTGCCTCAAAACTGCTTGGGTTGCTTGAAAAAGTGATCGGGTTTGCCCTAAACTACTCCTCGAGAATGTAATCATGCCGACCTCTTTTTTCCCTATGGTCACTTCTCCATCTTCTTGCTCTTTTGTTTCAATCAACTCGACTCCTTCTTCGCTTAAAGGTAAGTTACATTTGCCAAGCTCCAAAATTATCCTGTCTTCATAAAAAAAGGACGAGGAATAAATTATCCCCCGCCTCTTAATTTGCTCTTTTATGCGTTGCGCACTTCATCTAAAACACGATTCACACGTTTTTCTAGCATCTTCATACCGCTACCACCAGCTTGCATGTGACGAAGCTGACCATCTTTATCGAATACAAAATACGCAGGCACGTATTGGTTTTCAAATGCATCCGTTAGCTTTAATTCGCTATCTACAAAGATTGGTTGCACAATGTCATGCGCTGCTGCTACCGATTTGATTGTTTCTAAATTTGTATCTTCCTCAGAACGTGGCATATGCACTGCAATAACGTTTAGCTCATCTTTGTATTGATCACGGAAATTGTTCACATCCGGCATTGCTTCTTTACATAAATGGCAACTAACTGACCAGAAGTGAATTAATGTTGGTTTTTCGCCTACTAAATCCGCTTTTGTTGCTTCACCATTTAACCAAGTTGTTGCACCTACAAGTTCAGGCATTTGTTCGCGAAGTTTCATAAAACATTCTCCTTTTTCCGGTATCATTATCAAAACGTGTGGTTGATTCCGTTCCGGCTGGCCGCTTTGTTGTTGCTGTCGCTTCGCTTTCACACAGAAAACATCCGCTTCGCTGCAGGATCTCGGGCCAACATGATGTTGCTCACAAAGGCGTTTCACAGGATGTGATGGTTTTAGCCTTCGTTCCTCTATTGCTAATCCCGAAGGAGTCGCCCAGCCGTAACGAAGATCAACTTATTTATATAGTAGACGTTTTAACAAAAGTCATCCACAATTTTTGGTATTGAACCTTTTTCTATATCAAGTTTAAAAAAATCCCCACAAACTTGCTGTGGGGACTCTTTATTTGTAAAAAAATCAATTTCATCAGACCTTGAATGCAGTTCAAAGCCCGACATCGAAACTCTTCATCAATTATTCCTCGGCATAATTGCGTCCGGAATCGGCTTTGTGCCTAGGCCTGTGTGAGGGCCGACACGATGTCGGTCATTTCGGTAATGCCACAGGACGTGGCGTTTTTACCGATGCAGGTCAGTTAGCCGTTTTCGCATGGATGCGATGATTTTAGGCTAACATCCCCTAAGCACCCCTTATCGATTTCGTGACATCCGCCCGAGGCTTTAACTTCTTTCAGTTACTGAAAGAAGTTCATTATAGAGTTGCTTGACCTGGGCGCCAGTTTGCTGGGCAAAGACCACCAGTTTGTAATGCTTGTAGTACACGTAAAGTTTCGTCTACATCACGGCCGATGTTATTATCGAATACTGTTTGGTATTTTAATTCGCCTTCTGGGTTGATGATGAATAAGCCGCGTAGTGCGATACCTTCTTCTTCAATTAATACACCATATTCTTTTGAAACTTGGTGATTTGTATCTGCTGCTAATGGGTATTTTAACTCACCAAGACCATTTTTAGTGCGGTCAGTGTTAATCCAAGCTAAGTGAGTGTGGATTGTATCAGTAGAAACACCGATTACTTCTGCATCTAAGTCTTCAAACTCATCGTAACGATCGCTCATTGCAGTGATTTCTGTTGGACATACAAAAGTGAAGTCCATTGGATAGAAGAAAAGGACTGTCCATTTGTCTTGTGCTTTCATGTCTTTTAATGATACTTTGCCAAATGATTTGTCTGCAAGTACCGCTTCCATTGTAAAGTCAGGTGCTTGTTTACCTACCATGCGTTCTGCCATTATAAATCCCTCCGATTGTCTATGTAGTGTATATATTCCATTCGCACCAGCGAACTCGTCTTCTACGATAACAGAGTAATCATAGTTTTTCAAACAAGTAAACTTCACAAAAGTGCTCATTTTAAATTATCTGACAAATTTCTGTCAAATCGCCAAATGGAATAGCTGCTACAGCCTATTTATTAGCTATTTTTGACAATTTTATTCTAGTTTAAACAAATTTTTTCTACACAACATTTATGTATAATTTCTAAAAATTTCATCTACTTTTTTTTCATTAAAAACGATTGCAAATTCTTTATTATTATGTATAATTGTAATGGTTTTAGTAAACTAAAAGTTTCGTTAAAGTAAACTTCGTATTTCAAAAGTTTATGATTGCTAAACTTCTTCTAGGAGGGAAAAGATGCAAATAGGAGCAAAAATCAAAGCGCTTCGTTTAAAAAAAGGTCTTACCCAAGAGGAGCTTGGAGAACGTACAGATTTAAGTAAAGGGTATATTTCACAATTAGAACGTGATCTAAATTCACCTTCCATTGAAACATTATTTTCACTATTAGAAGTTTTAGGATCAACACCTAAGGAATTTTTCGATGATGAAGCACCTGAACAAAAGGTTGTATATACAGAGGAAGATCAATCCACTTATACAGATGAAGAAAAAAAATATGAAATTCAGTGGTTGATTCCTACATCTAATGAAAAAGAAATGGAGCCCATTTTCTTAACACTTGCTGCTGATGGTGAATTTAAGCAGTTTGAACCCTCCCTTTCAGAAACATTTATTTATGTTGTCGAAGGGCGTATTCGTCTCGTTTTAGGAGATGAACAGTACATAGCGAGTGAAGGCAATGCTCTCTATTTTGACGCGACAGATCATCATCAAATTTTTAATGCACATGCTGATGAAACAAAAATTTTACTTGTCGCAACGGATTCATATTTATAGCACTTAAGGAGGCGCATCTATGACAACGATTTCGATTATTCGCTTTGAAAATGTATCAAAGTCCTACAATGACGGCACGGTCGTCTTAAAAAACATAAACTTGGAGCTAGAAAAGGGGAAATTCTATACACTGCTAGGTCCTTCTGGTTGTGGTAAAACAACTATTTTACGTATGATTGCTGGATTCACAGAACCGACAACAGGAGATATCTATTTTCATGATAAAAAAATCAACTCCGTGCCAGCAAATGAACGCCAAGTCAATACTGTTTTTCAGGATTATGCGTTGTTCCCTCATTTAAACGTCTTTGAAAACGTCGCATTTGGACTTCGCATTAAAAAACTCCCTGAAAGTGAAATTAAAAACCGTGTTGCTGAAGCATTAAAATTCGTTAACTTAGCAGGCTATAGCAATCGTGAAATTTCTGAGATGTCAGGTGGTCAACGTCAACGTGTTGCTATTGCTCGTGCGATTGTGAATGATCCTGAAGTCATTTTACTTGATGAGCCTCTTTCTGCTTTAGATTTAAAGCTACGTACAGAAATGCAGTATGAGCTACGAGAGTTACAACAACGCCTAGGGAAAACATTTGTCTTTGTTACACACGATCAAGAAGAAGCACTTGCTATGAGTGATGAAATTTTTGTCTTAAGTGAAGGTGAAATTCAACAATCAGGTACACCAGTAGATATTTATGATGAGCCAATTAACCGCTTCGTTGCAGATTTTATCGGTGAATCAAATATTGTTCCTGGCGTAATGATTGAAGATTTTAAAGTAAAATTTGCTGGTAAAGTTTTCGAATGTGTTGACCAAGGTATGAAGCCAAACGAAAAAATTGATATTGTCATTCGACCAGAGGATTTAGAAATGACAACAATCGATAAAGGCAAACTTGTCGTGAAAGTTGATACGCAATTGTTCCGCGGGGTTCACTATGAATTATCCACTTATGACGAAGATGGCAATGAATGGCTTGTGCATTCATTGAAAAAAGCTGAAGTAGGGACAGAAATTGGCTTAGACTTTGATCCAGAAGCAATTCATGTAATGCGCTTAAATGAAACCGAAGAAGAATTCGATAAACGTTTAGAGGCGTATGGAGACGACGAAGATGCAAACTAAGACTTCGAAAACAGCTTTATTCCCTTATGTTTTATGGATTGCATTTTTCGTTATCACACCGATTGCCCTTGTTGTTTACTATTCCCTACTAGACATATATGGCAATTTTACGCTCGATAACTATAAAGCATTCTTTACTTCTGTTTATTTAAAAATGACATTAAGTTCGTTTTGGTATGCGTTTTTAATTACGTTCTTTACGTTACTTGTTTCGTATCCAACAGCCTATTTTTTAACAAAAACGAAATATAAGCAGCTTTGGCTTTTACTAATTATTATTCCCTCTTGGATTAATCTTTTGTTAAAAACATACGCCTTTATCGGCATTTTCGGCTTGTATGGCCCATTAAATGCATTTATCGAAGTATTTGGTTTTGAACCGAAGCAAATGCTATTCACTGACCTTAGCTTTGTGTTCGTATCCGTGTACATTTTTATTCCATTTATGATTTTACCAATTTTCAACTCATTGGATCGTTTAAATCCGGCTCTTATTTATGCAGCACGTGATTTAGGGGCATCTGCCTTTACTACATTCCGTCGCGTTATATTGCCTTTAACAATGGACGGTGTTAAATCAGGTATTCAAGTAGTATTTATTCCTGCTTTATCACTTTTCATGATTACTCGTTTAATTGCAGGAAACCGTGTTATTACACTCGGTACAGCTATAGAACAACAATTCCTTGTGACCCAAAACTGGGGAATGGGTTCAACAATTGCTGTGTTCTTAATTTTATTTATGGTCATCGTTATGTTAATTACAGGACAAAAAAAGGATAAAGGAGGTCGCGTACGATGAAAAAACTATCTGCTACAGCAAGAGTGTATTTAGCGATTGTTTTTATCGTTTTGTATGCACCTATCTTCTATTTAATCTTCTATTCGTTCAATAGTGGCGGATCGATGAACAATTTTGAGTCCTTTACGTTAGAACATTATAAAGCCGTGTTTGAGGATTCACGTCTACTCGTCATTCTAATTAACACAGTCATTGTAGCATTACTTTCTGCATTGATTTCTACAATCATCGGGACACTAGGAGCTATTGGCATTGTCACTGTTAAAGATTCAAAAATGCGCAATACCTTACTTTCTTTAAACAATGTGTTAATTGTTAGTCCAGATGTCATTATTGGTGCGAGCTTTTTAATTTTATTCACAATGATTGGTATTAAATTAGGCTTTACTTCTGTGTTAATAGCACACGTAGCGTTCAGTGTTCCAATTGTTGTACTAATGGTCTTACCGAAACTATTAGAAATGAATAAATCATTAATCGATGCTGCATTAGATTTAGGAGCAACGAAAAAAGATGTCATGATGCGTGTTATTTTACCATATATTCAGCCAGGTATTTTTGCAGGGTTCTTCCTTGCCTTAACGTATTCTCTAGATGATTTTGCGGTAACGTTTTTCGTGACAGGTAACGGCTTTAGTACTTTATCTGTTGAAATTTACTCGATGGCACGTGCTGGTATTTCCTTAACGGTTAACGCTATTTCTGGTTTAGTATTCTTTGTAACAGTTATCGTCGTAGTTGTCTATTACTTCATTACAAGCCGCGCTAGGAAAAGAATGGAGGGAACTCAATGAAGCAATTATTTCAAGCAACAATCGCGATCCTTGTCGTTTCCGCCCTTTTGTTCTATGCTGCTGACGCCCTAAGTGCCGGCGGTGGGAAAAGTGGTAAAGATACGTTAACCATCTTTAACTGGGGGGAATATATTGACCCGGATTTGCTGAAGCAGTTTGAAAAAGAAACAGGCATTCACGTCATCTATGAAACGTTTGATTCCAATGAAGCCATGATGACAAAAATTCAACAAGGTGGTACGGCATACGATATCGCAGTACCTTCTGAATATATGATTGAAAAAATGAAGGAAGAAAACTTACTTATTCCTTTAGATAAAATGAACATCCCTAATTTAAAAAATATCGATCCTTATTTTTTAGATTTACCATTTGATGACGACAATAAATATTCTATTCCATATTTCTGGGGAACAGTCGGCATTGTCTATAATCCAAAGCTCGTTGGAAATTTAGACTTCTCCTCTTGGGAGGACTTATGGGACCCTTCGTTAAAACGTAAAGTCTTTTTAGTAGACGGTGCACGTGAGGTCATTGGCATGGGCTTAAACAGCCTTGGCTACTCTCTCAACTCTTTAAATAACGAGGAGCTACGTAAAGCTACTGATAAACTAATTACATTGGCGCCAAATGTTAAAGCCATTATCGGGGATGAAATTACACCGCTGATGGTTAATAATGAAGCTGCTGTGGCACTCACTTGGTCTGGTCAAGCAGCAGACATGTTATCAGAAAATGAAGATTTAGACTTTGCTGTACCAAAGGAAGGCTCAAACTTATGGTTTGACAATATGGTTATCCCAAAAACGTCAAAAAATATTGATGGCGCACATGCTTTCATTAATTTTATGCTAAAAGCTGAATCAGGTGCTAAAAACGCTGATTATGTAGGTTATTCTACTCCTAATATTGCAGCGATGAAGTTAATGGATAAAGAAGTTGTTTCTGATCAGCGCTTCTATCCTTCTGAAGAACAGCGGAAAACATTAGAAGTTTATAAAAACCTAGGTCCAGATTACTTAGGCAAATATAATGAGCTGTTTTTAGAATTTAAAATGAGCATTCGATAAACCTCAAAGCGCAAGAAATCAATTTTAAAAAAGTTGATTTCTTGCGTTTTTTTGATGTAATATTTTTTACTTTTCTATAAAAATATACTGATGCTTGTGAAGTGGTTGATTTGCGGGAAGGTCATCTGAAGTGACACCTGATTCCTAGCCTCTTTTTTCGTTTAGCTAATGGTAGATTTCTATGGGGAAACCGGGTGCAGAATTTGTTTTAATAATTAGAATCCCCATAAATAAGTCTCTTATTTCAGACTTATAGTCAATAGTAAACGTATAGACCTTATGGTAGACTGTAATATATTTGATTAAAGAAAGGGGTATTCGATGACCCAGCAGAAGTCTAATAAGGCGGCTTTGTATATTTTAATGTTTAATATGTTTATCGCAATGGGGAGTATCGGAATTATTATTCCTGTCATGCCTGAGTATTTAAAACTATTTGGTGCTGCAGGACAAGTACTTGGCATGTTGATTGCAACGTTCGCCTTCGCCCAATTCGTATTTTCTCCAATTTCTGGGAATCTTTCCGATCAATACGGTCGTAAAAATCTCATTATTTTCGGCCTTATCGTAACAGGACTTGCACAAATTGGATTCGGGCTTTCTACAGATGTGTGGATGCTCTTCTTGGCACGCTTTTTAGGTGGCCTTGGATCTGCCTTTGTGGCACCTCCTATAATGGCATTTGTGGCTGACGTCACATCGTACGAGGAACGCGGAAAAGGTATGGGGATGATAGGGGCAGCAATGTCCTTTGGTTTTATGATCGGACCAGGTATCGGTGGATTTCTCTCAAAAGTAAGTTTGCATTTCCCATTTTATACTGCTGGATTCGCAGCTATCTTAGCAGCGATTTTATCGTTCTTTTTATTGCCTGCTACAAAACCGAACACAGCGACAAAAGCGCAAAAGCAGGATAATCTTGCAAAGCAGATGGCCCGTTCAATCCGAATGCCTTATTTTGTCATGCTAATTATCATGCTTGTATTCTCTTTCGGCATTGCTAACTTCCAAACAACATTATCATTATTTGTTACAGACAAATTTAATTACACACCTACTGATATCGCCATTATATTAGTTATGGGTGGCGCTTTTGGTGTTGTTGTACAGATGTTTGTTATTACACCGCTGTTTAATCGCTTCGGCGAAATGAAGGTAGTGCTAGTCAATTTATTTATTGCAGCCGTTTCGATTTTCTTAATTTTATTCGCATCTGGCTTTGCACTTATTTTAATTGTAGCGACCATCTTCTCTACCGCTACGACATTGATTCGTCCTGCTGTTAACACCTTGATTTCAAAGCTTGCTGAGAATGAGCAAGGCTTTGCAGCTGGTCTGAACAATGCGTATATGAGTCTTGGTAATATGATTGGTCCAGCTCTAGCAGGTATATTATTCGATTGGAATATGAACAGTCCTTATATTTTCGGGGCTATTATTTTGATGGCTTGCTTCTTCCTTGCCCTTATTTGGACAATGAAAAAAGCGCCACACCTTATGCATCCTGATACAAAATAATCTGAAAAGTTATTAACTATTTTTAATAGTATGCTACATTATAGTGGAAAAAATCAATTATTCTGGAATCAGCTTTGCGGTTAGGCCTGCGGATGTTTTTTGTGGGAAGCGTAGCGGCAGCAACAACACGATGTTGGCCACGAAGGCATTTTCATAGGGCGTGATGGTTTTAGCCTTCGTTCCTCGATCGCTAATCCTCAAGGAATCGCCCAGTCGTAACGAAGATCAGCTAATTATACATGGTATATGTTTTAACAAATGTCATTCTCTGCTTTTGGTGATTACCCTAAAATAAAATGATAAAAAAACGATGGCTCATTGCTATAAAGCGATGCACCATCGTTTTGTATGTTAGGAACGTTTTTTCATGCCCTTTAATAGCTGGGCAACATTTGTGTTCTCTGCCTGTATTGGCTTTTCCTCTACAGGCTGTTCTTTTTTCTTCGGTCTTGTTAGGAAGCCCCAACCGAAGCGTCGAATAGTAATATCCATGAAGAATAGTAACATCCCTGCTAATAAAAGCCATGTTGCAATATTTTGGCGTTCCGCACCTTTTTTAGTAAATTCACGGAACACCTCGCTCGGTTCTTTCAACACGGAGCCACCTGTTTTCTTTGTTAGCTCTTCGACTAGCTTATCATTCACGGGTCGTAATTCATACTCAGCACTATAAGGTACACTTAAGCCTGCCTGGTAAATAGCCTGTTGTTCATCGGCTATGCGGAAGAAGATGAGTCCTGGTTCTGCTTGGACGACTGCTCGAACTTGTGATGCTGAAATGGTTTCAAGCTGTGTTTCAAGTTCTTCACCTGCTTCATTGACAGCAACAATATCTAAGAATGCTGCTTCGTTTGTTGGATCAGTGATGACAAATGAGCCGTCTAATTCTAGACGTACATCATAGGCAACATCGTTATAGCTTGGTAGCATTTTTGAAATAAGCGTTTGCCAAAACGTGCCCCAATTTTGCCATCTTGCCCAGTCCCCTGTCCATTTCCCTGTCGAATCAGAAGTAAAGGCGAAGGTTTTACCAAGGCCATATTGCCACTCTGCTAGTACTGGACCTTCCTTCTCACTTTCTGCTATAACAGTGGCCCCCTGCTTTGCTGTCGTACCTATATAAGCATTCATTTTAGGTACACCATTTGCAAATAACGTATTCCAGCCAGATGCATTATATATAGTTGGATAAAATGGATTATCCTCAATATATGTGCGTGAAATCATGGCCGTTTCACGAGATAAAATAGAGGGGATTGTCTGCTCATCAACAACATCGTAGAAACGCCCACTGCCCATCCCACTGAGTGCTTCAAGTAAGCTGGCATCTGCATCCTGACCAATTGCAACCGTTGAAAGAGTAATACCATTCTCTTTTCCTTGTGCAATTAATTCTTCATAGTTACCCGGCTGTGACTGGCCATCCGTTAATAAAATAATATGCTTACGCTGTAACTTTAAATCAGCTAGATTTTCATAAGCTTTAGCAAGTGATCCATAAATTTCAGTACCACCCCCAGGCGTTACAGATAAAATCGTATCCACTGCTTCTTCCTTATTGCCAAGTAGTCCTGTCTCAATAATTTCCCAAGGCCGATCATCAAAGGCTATAAACCCGAGCGTATCCTCATCTCGTAGCATTTCCACTGAACGAGCGGCCGCCTCCTTAGCAAGCTCTAGCTTTGCACCAGACATACTTCCAGAACGGTCAAGGACAATAACAAGCCCTAATGACGGTAATTGTTCCTTACCTTTTATCTCCATTTCAACAGGTAGTAAAGTTTCGATTGGTGTTTTAAAATAGCCACCTAAGCCAAAGCTATTTTCGCCACCGACCATTGTAAAACCGACACCGAAATTTTCCACCGCTTGCTCAATGACATTCATTTTTGCCTCGCCTACTAAATGCCCTGGCACATTATCAAAAATGATGGCATTGTATTGTAAATAACTAGAAAGCTCATTTGGCAAACTTTTAGCATTTACAACATCGTAGGCAATTGATTGTTTGCCAAGTGCTGCTGCAATTGGTGATGCCATATCATAGCCATTAACAATTAGTAAATGTGGTTCACTTTGTACCATCGTGACGCTTGTTAATTTATTATTTTCAAAAATGGCATCCTGTTCAGCCTGCACGAGTGCCTCATATTTCACAAGCCCCTCAGCCGTTGCTGCATGTTTATACGTAAAAATATTTGAACCTTCAGCAAGCTCCACTGCCTCACGATGAATAAGCTTATCATTTTCGTATAATAATAGCTCACCTCGTTCTGCTGCAGTTGCCTTTATTTCAGTGACTAGCTGTTGCTGTTCACCTACATAAGCAACTTGTGGTGTGACAAAGCTTTTCAGGGATATATCCTTGGCAACAGGTTGATTAAATGGCACTACATCCACACTAATATTTGACCCTTTAAATTTCGATGAAAATTCTAAGGCGTCTCCTTTTGTTTCATTGCCATCCGTTAAGAGCACAAGTCGTGTTGCTTTTTTCGGATCTACGATACCTGAAGCGAGCTGTAGGCTCTGTTCAATATTTGTTTGATCTGTCGCTTTTATAGCTGTAAACTTCGGCACTTCCTTTAAAGACTTCGATAACATGGCTTCCGTTTGTAATGTCGATGAAAAAGAATAAACCCCTGCAAGCTGCTCCTCTTTTTTCGACTGTAAACTTTCCGCTATAAAATTGGCCATGTCATCTTCTGTCCCATTCATTGAAGCAGAACGGTCAACTAAGAATAATACTTGTTCTTCCTTTACCGGCAATAAAAGATAGGGCCCAGCAAGTGCAAAGACTAAACAGCCTATAGCTACAATGCGAATTCCTAGTACGACGATATGACTTTTTTTTAGTCGCTGACGTTCATGCCAATAGGTCCACCCAAAATACACAAGCAATGGAAGTAAAAGCAACAATGCGAATGGCATATCAATTCGTAAATCCACGACGTCGTTGCACCTCCCACTCTAAAACAAGTAATACTAAAATCATAAGGATCAGCCACGGTACGAACGAAGTTTTTGATAGTTCTTCCTTACCATTGTCTTGAAGCTTTCCAAGTGTATAGCTTGTCCCTTTTTCAATCACACGCTCTTGCGCTTGAAGCTGTACGATGAAGCGCTTTTCTTCATTATTGGAGCGAGCTGTATAAATTCCTGGTGTCATTGGAGCTGTTAATAGACCATTCGTAATGGACGATAAAAATTCATCTTTCTGTGAATATATACTCCAATCACCCTGTGCTAAGGCAACTGCACGTTGCTCATTAGGAGTAAAAATACCAAGTGAACCAATTGATGCTGAAAGTTCCTGCTCAGCACTCCATAAAAATAGTGGGAACGCAGGATGTAACGGCCAATCCGTATCTGCAATATCAGCTAATACAACAATGTCCCCTTCAGGTGAACGTTGAATAAACGGCATATCTCCAACTGTTGCAATCGTTTTATAGTCGTCGAATCCAGGATATAATGCACTGACATAAACATCTTCTAGCTCACTAAATGCAAACAATGCATCACTTGTTGTACCGATTTCTCCCGTAGCCTCAACCTTCTCTTCGTCATCCCGTCCAAATAATACAATTGGCTTGTCCATCTTTTCGAGAAGTGCCGTCTGATTTGTCACAACAGTGGCATCCAAATTGTAAGATACTTGAGAAGATGGAACAATTTTCACACTACTATTAATTGTTTGAAAGCCTTTTTGAATGAGTTGATGCATACTTTGATCGACAATTACTTTTGAAGTAGCTGTTTGTAACAATACCGTTTGAGAATTATCAACAGCGTAATCGTCCTTAGCATCTATCTTGGCAGTCATCGTATTTTCTAACGATAGGTCTTTAAATGTTTTGGTTACAGCTTCATTTGGAGGTAATGTGACGTTCTCTGCAACTATCTCCTTTCCCTTACCATTTTCTATAGAAAGTTTTACATGTTGCTCTTGGTCCGTATCATTTTGTAACTGTACAAGCGCCATTACAGACTTTCCATCTGTAGTAGCAGCAAAACGTGTCATGGCGATATTTGTTAAATCCTTTGCAGCTCCTTTTACGATCCACTTCACCGTATCTTTTTCCATCGGTAACTGCTTTTTATCGAGCGAATCTGTAAAGACATAAATAGATGTTGGTGTATTGCCGACAAAGGCCTGTGCCACATCAAGAGCTTTATTCATTTGAGCTGTTTCATAGGTTATGTGTAATTCTTTTATTGCTTTTTCAATATTTTTTGTATTAGTTTCTTGCTGTAATACAGCTTTTGGCGTATTACCTGTTGTAATGAGTGTCACGGGTCTTCCATCAAGTTCATTGACCAATGACAGCATTTCTTTTTTATGTGTGTCAAATGTTGATTGCTCTTTCCCTGCTAACATTGTTGCCGACGTGTCTACAATGAAAATCGTTTGCGCCCCAACAATCGTCGACTTTTTAACGTAAGGATTCATTAATGCCAGTACTAGTAAAAGAAGAGCTAGCAGTTGTAAATAAAGCAGTGCATTTTTTTGTAGATGTTTTAAGTATGGCGATACACGTGTTTCTTGCATAATTTCCGACCAAAAAAGTGTGGAGGATACGGTTTGATCAGTATATTTTTTTCGAAAGAAATAATATAGAAGGACAATGACCGGGATGATGGCCGTCCAGCTAAAAAGTAATTGACTAAAGCCCAATACGGCTCACCTCACCTAATCCAATGTGCTTTTAATAATTGTTGAAAGATCGCATGCTGCAATCCATCCTCTACTTTAAGCTGTAATTGTCGAACACCGAAGCGCCGACAAATTGCTTCAAATTCCTCTTCATGTAATAAACGTCTAGCTAAATACGTGTCCAGAACTTTAGAAGACATCGTAACATTCACATCTCTACCCGTTTCACGATCAAGTAGGCGTACATCCCCCGTATATTCTGGTGATAGTTCTTCTTGCGTAACGATTTGCAAAATACGTACATCCCCTGCAAAGCGTGGGAGCCTTTTTAAAAGTTGCTCCCATTCCTCGATTGGCTCCAGTCCGTCCGTCACAATAAATAGTACTGTACTATCCTTAGGCAATGCGTTGAAAGCTCCCTGTGCAAAGCTATTTGTAGAAGTTGCTTGCTCTATGTCTGTGACTACCTGTAAAAAGGCTCGACGATACATAGCACCTTTACGACGAAATGGTGGCTTCACCTCATCCTGTACAAAAGAAAATGATAAGCGATCATCGCGGCCGAGCACCATTAGACCAAGTGAGGCGACAATTTGCCGGGCAAATGTCCATTTTGCTTGATCGCCCATAGATTTAGTTGTATCTAGTAAAATATGAACACGCATCTCTTGTTCATCTAAAAAACGTTTAATGAAGTATTTATCCGTTCTCGCAAAGACATTCCAATCCACCTGACGTACATCATCACCTAAATGATATTCACGAAAATCTGAAAAATCGAGCGATGCCCCGAAGCGTTGCGAACGGTGCGAGCCCTTGTGCTGCCCACGTAATTTGGAGGCCGTTGCCACTTGGAAGCGACTGATTTTCACTAACCAATCCTCGGGCAATAATAAGTTTTGTGTCACCGGCTAACACCTTGCTGTACTTTTTCTAAAATGACATCGATCATATCGTCTGCTGTTTTACCTGAAGCCTCCCCTTCATAATTCAACAGCATACGATGGCGTAACACCGGCTTCGCTACAGATTTAATATCTGCAACAGAAACGTGGAAACGTCCGTTCATAAGTGCCCTTGCCTTCGCTAATTTCATTAAACTTTGTAAACCTCGAGGGCCGCTACCATACATGGCATATTGCTTGACCTCATCAATGGCATCCACTCGCTCCGGGTGTGTAGCTACAACAAGGTCCGTCGCAAATTCAAGCATTTCATCAGCAACAAGTACTTCTTTCACCATTTGCTGCGCTTCAATAAGCGCTTCTGCATTCATGATCTTTTGTAAACCAATTTCCTGAGCGCCTGTTGTACGCCTCATAATTTCCATTAGCTCATTTTTTTCAGGATACGGCACAAGAATTTTACATAGAAAACGGTCCATTTGTGCCTCTGGTAAAGGGTACGTTCCCTCCATCTCAATCGGATTTTGTGTTGCTAACACAAAGAATGGTCGTGCCATTTTCTTTGTATCTCCTAAAATTGTTACCGTTTTTTCACCCATTGCTTCAAGCAATGCACTTTGCGTTTTTGGTGTTGCTCGGTTGATCTCATCCGCTAAAACCATTTGGCTGAAAATCGGACCTGGCTGGAACGAAAACTGCTGCTTCCCATCAGGCGTACGCTCAATCATACTGGTTCCTGTAATATCCGCTGGCATTAAGTCTGGTGTAAATTGAATGCGCGAAAATGATAAATCTAGTACTTCAGAAATTGTACGGATTAACATCGTTTTCCCTAAACCCGGTAGCCCCTCTAATAATGCATGCCCATCAGCAAGCACTGCGTATAATGTATAATCAATCGCTTCCTCTTGCCCGACGATAAAGCGATGTATTTCTTCCTTTACTTGGTGTAATTTCTTACTCATTTCAACATATTGTTGCTCTGTAAATGCCATTCCTTTTCCTCCTACTGAGACGCAATTGACGTGAAATAAGATTGCACGACATGTTGTAAATCCTTCGGTAATTGTAAACGCTCTGAGCTTTCTAAATAGCTATCTTTATAGGTGCCTATCACTTCCTCATATGGGCGGATAGAACCTTTAGTGATCGGGCCATTTCCTTGTTGCTCTGCTACATGTGAGCCATCTCCTAATGCTCCACCATCAACTGAAGTCTGACTAGAGCCACCAATTCTTGGTGTCGTTAATAAATCGCGACCGCCCTGTCCTGTGCCTGCACCACTACCTCCTGCTGCACTTGAACCATTTCCATTACCGTTTCCGCTTCCATTGCCCTGTCCTTGTCCTTGTTGATTGCTTCGACTCGATCCTTGTCCCTGACCTTTACCACTAGCTTGTTGAGAACCGTTTTGGGAATGAGGTTGGCCTTGTTGTCCTGTTTGACTTTGCTGATTGCTCAGCTGTGAATTCGCTGATGCATGTTGATTTTGATTTGGATTCGCGTTATTTTGCTGATTGTTGTTTGCATTATTGGCACTCGCAATAGCATTTTGTAGCATATTACTTGCGGGTTTCCCAAGCTTGCTCATAGCTGTCTGAGTAGCATTTGCCTTTTGCGTTAACTCCTGCTGCATTTGGGCCAGCTCCTTCAATTGCTCCACTTCTTCCTTCGATAAGCCTTTGTCGTCAGAAGCACCATCCTTACTAGCCGTTTGTTTATCCTTTAATTGTTGCTCCTTTAAAGCAAGCTCTTTTTGCTTTTTCACGACTTCACGTAATGCTTCTTCTGCTGTTTCTGCCTCTTTTAATGTATTTTGCAATTCTTTTAATTGCTCTTTCACTCCTTTTGTTTCTGCCTTTTGCTCTAATTTAGCCACTTCCTTCTTTACGTCCTCAATGACAGCTTTTTCTTTTTCCACCTCAATGGCTTCCATTTGTGTAGCTGCTGGGAACATATACAGAATCGCGAGCACGACAGCTGTTCCAAATAGCCCAATCAATGCTTTTGGCCGGAACAAGCTTCTCTTTCGAGCCTTAAAATCAGCAAACGCCTTGTCAACATTTTCTAGCGCTTTCGTTAGTAAAGATTGTACGAGTGGGTCTTGATCATTCTCGAACGACAAGGCTGTCACTAGCTCGTTGTGAGGAAAATAATCATCCAGTGTATGCCATGCTGCCTTTTCCTTTACACGCTTCCACCACATAAATAGTACCGTTGCTAGTATGACAACGATAAAGGTAGCAAGAGCTGTTTGGCGATAATATGGCCAAACAAAGAGCCTTGAAACGAGGAAGAGGGAAGCACTCGAAAGCAATGCCAAAAACAAGCCGTATTGTGCAATTGGAATGCTTCTTTCTACTGTTAAACTCGTCTTTGCACGTTGAATATATTTCCGTAATTGCCTACGGCGCTCCATAATATGTCCTCCTTATCGGTTGCTTTTCATATTGGCACGTAATTTTTTAATCGCAATCGTTAAACAAAAAACAATGATCAATGAATAAGCTATTAAGTAACTAATCCATACAGGCCATTTCACGCCCGAAACTTGTGCTAAAGCATCGCCCATAGCTGGCGAAGTAAGTGTAAGCATTAAGGCACCTGGGTTAATAGCAGCCCAGAAGTAAGCCATATAAGAAGTACTAGTACCTAGGGAATTACCCATCTGATGGAAGGCTATTGAAATATAGAAGAAAAACGCTGTAATGCCACCTAAAAAAATGATTGAACCATACGTAGAAATCATCGCAACAATTGTTCGCTTTGTAATGGTTGAAAACATAACACCAATACTACCAATTGCTACAACTGTTAATAAATAAAATAAAAATATGGAGATTAATTGAGACGGCGATACGCCACCAAATAAAAATACTAAACTATACAATGGTAGCCCTGCGATAATCATTAATACTAAAAATGCTACCGAGGATAATAATTTCCCAATGACGATTTGAGTAGAGCTTTGTGTCGTTGTTAGTAAAATATTTAATGTTTGCTTTTCCCTTTCGCTACTAATTGCACCGGCAGTTAAGCTCGGTGTAATGAAAAGAACAAGAGCCATTTGTAATATTGTTAAGACTGCAAACATCATAAAGCTTGTGTCTGGTCTAAAGAAACCCTTGCCTGTGAATCCCGTTGTGATAAGTAAAAATCCTACGATAAAAATACAAATAACCGCTAAATAAAACATTAAACCTGTAAAGCTTTTAAAAGAACGGAAGCGTAATTTCAATTCTTTTACGAATACCGGATTATTAAATCGTTCCATCATTGATTGTCCGCTCCCTTCGTAATAGCCATAAAGACATCCTCTAAATCTTTTTCCACTTCGCTTAATGCATAAATAGGTAAATTCGCAAGTATTGCCTTTTTCAATAGTGCTACCTGATCGTCATCTGTTCCACTGTAATTAAAGGCTAACTCTAAACGATTCTCCATTACATCTATAGAAGAGATCAGAGTATCCTCCTCCAAAAATGCACGTACTTCGTTTAAGCGATCTGTTACTTTTATTACGATACGCTTCTCCCCTTGTAGCTGTGCTTGAATGGAAGCCACATTGCCATGAGCAATAAGCCTACCATTATCAATTACACCGATTTCATCGCACATTTCGGCAAGCTCGGGCAAAATATGTGAGGAGATTAAAATCGTTTTTCCCATATATTTTAAATTTCGTAAAATATCTCGCATTTCTACTCGGGCACGTGGATCCAAGCCTGAAGCAGGTTCATCTAAAATTAATACTTTAGGATCGTGGATAAGAGCACGTGCCAAACATAGACGCTGCTTCATCCCACGTGACAGTAAATCAACATATTCATATCGTTTATTTGTTAAATTTACGAGCTCTAGTAGCTGTGGAATAAGTACTTTTCGTTCAACTGCCCCAATGCCGTAGCTGGCACCGTAAAAGTCTAAGTATTCGTCTACTTTTAGTTGATCATAAACACCAAAGAAATCTGGCATATAACCAATTTGTTTTCGCACTTCCTTTGGTTCCTTAATAACGCTTTTCCCATTAATAACCGCGTCACCCGAAGTGGGAGCCAGCAAGGTTGCTAAAATCGAAAATGTAGTCGATTTACCTGCTCCATTGGCACCTACAAAACCAAAGACAACCCCTTCCTCTAAAGATAGATTCAAATGATCTAGTGCTGTAAAGGAGCCATATCTTTTCGTTAAATCACGAATTTCAATCATTATTTCGCCACTCCCTTCAGCTCTACATCTGGTAATTTTGTTTGCTCACCTGTTTGATCTGGCCCAAATTTAATTTCAATCAGCAATTCATCATGATCATTGAAGTATTTTTTTATGTTACCTGAAAATACTTGTTTCTCATCTACCAATGGCTCGTAATTTTTCGTCTCGTTATTCCAAATCGATAGCTGCATACGACCAACATCCTTATTCGAGACTGTCAGTTCGTTTAATGTTTGAACTGACTTCATAAAATTATCTGGCATCGCAATGGATACTTCATATACACCATCAGATAACTGCCAATTATTTAATTGCTCATCCATTTGTTCATAATACGAATTAGGAGATGGTGCGTTTACTGAATACGTAAAGTTGTTACGTTTCATCGTAAATGGACCTAAAAGTTCCACTTTACCCTCAAATGGCTGAACAAAATAGGAAATCGGAGACATATTCGCACTTGTTTCTAGCTCCACTCCAGCAATGGCTTGATCTGCCCATGCTGTCATAACAGGTCTTTTATCATTTTCAACAAACGATATTGCCAGAGATTTCATTTGCTCGATACGTAAAGGATTCACTTCTTCCTTCTTTGCTGGGTAACTATAGTAATTGTAATTAGTAAAATTAGATGGTTTTTGAAGAACTGTTGCTTTTAGCTCCTTATCGACTGTAAGTGTACCGTTCGCTTCAATATCGCCAAGGTTAATTTCTTTAATGCCTGAGATTAAAGTAACATCCTTTAGAGCAAACGGGAAATTATTCTTGATTGTCCCGGTTAACTTTTCATTCTTTAGCGTAATATCGATGTCCATCTTGCCAATAGTTTGTGCCACTGATTTCCCTGCAAACGACTGAACAGACCAATAGCTTAAATCACGTAGTGTTAACGTTGAACCATTGGCATTTTCCTTAATATAGGATATTTCATGTAAGTTCTCTCTCATCCCTGCGAAATTATTAGAATTTCGCAGCGCGACTGCACTTGTATTCTTATCTGCATTAATAACAAAATCACCGCCACGATTTGTTAAAATGGACTCTACATAATAACCATTTACACTACTATCTTCATTTACTTTATAAAATGCCGATTGTTGAATTTGCGGTTGCCCAATTCGATCTTTTGCACCAACGATAAATAGGGCAATAGATAACACAATTGCTATCGCAGGAATGATCCACCAAGCATGCTCCCGCTTGTCTACTTTCTTTAAAATGAAATATAAAATAGGTCCGATAATTAAAATATATAAAAAAATAACAATTACCATATAACTAACAGATACTTCAAACGAAGGGAATAGTTCATTTATGTCACGCAGTTCATATGAAATTTTTTCCAGCGGTGACTGTCCATTAACGAGCATTCCTTGTTGTGACATCTGCTGTATATTGAGCAATTTTTCTATTAATACTGGATAACCATCCATAGATGCAAGGGGTTGATCCCCTAAAGAAAAGGCGGTTTGAATAATTTCTCCACTGCCTACTTTTTTCTTAGACGCTAAAATCTTTTTGTTATCTGTTAATACAGCAATACTTCCTTTATTTTCAGTTGCACCATAAATAGCAATAGGTTGTGTAAAAGTTCCGCCACCTGATAATTTTGATAGACTATCTGCCGATATGGTTGTTATTTGCTTGGATAAAGTTAGTGGTAGATAATCCTTGAAAATACCAGCTGTAGCATTTACTTGGTCAGCAGCTCCTACTAATAAAGTTCCACCATTCTGTACCCACTTCAGTAAAGACTCTTGTTGCTTTTTCGATAAATCAGCAATAGCCATTTCATCGATGACGATAACATTCGCCATTGCAAATCCTTGTGTATCCTCCGGCAATGTGTAATCTTTAATTTGATTTAAGTTGAACACTTCAACATTATGTTGTTGAGCTGATTGGGATAGGCGCAAAAATGCTGATAAACGATCACTTTTCTCCGTTAATGTATAAATAAAAACGGATGAAGGATCTAAAAGATTACCTTGTAGCTGCTTTGTTCCTTTATAAGCAACCTTTTTTCCTTTTTCTATGCCTCCTTCAAAAAACGCAAACGTATCCTCATTCGAGTAATTAAAGTCATCTAATCCATCTAGATAAATATCAAATGTTTTTTCTTCTCCTGAAGCTATATCTATAGGAAGAACTTGTGCTGATGTAACTTGATAGGAACCGGAGACATTAATGACCATATCTCCAGAAAAATCTTCACCATTATTTTTTACTGTTACCTGCATCGGCACAACTGATTGGTATTTAGCTTTACCCGCAATCCCTGCCTTAGCCTGAACCTCCAACGTAGCGGCTGCGCTTGCCTGCTCCATTGGTAGAATAAAGCTAATAACAAGCAGGAATAATAGTATAAGCGCCGTTATTATCGTCTTTTTCAAAAACTCCACCCCTTTTTATGTATATTGTTGGCTACATAATTATACGTTTTAAATTGCATTTTGTTCCATTTCTTATGACATCTTCATGAATATTCATAAACTTTTAAGAATTAGCTAATTACCGATGTGTGGGGTTAATTTCCGTTCCGACTGAGCTCTTTGTTGCTGACGCTTCGCTTTCGGGCGTCTTTATGTGCCATCCTTTAGTTTCTTTTGAGTGGCTCAACACCCGGAGCTCCTCCATTTTCTTTTTACCTTTTTAAAAGCTCTCCATAAATTGCCGTTGGTAACGATTCTATCGATTTAATTGAATTTCTTGTGTGCGTGGCAATTTTGATTTTCTGATTTTAAACGAAGTCGTAAAGGGCAATCCCGTATCTAAATTACTGATGATCAAACCTGTGAAGATCCAGAGTGCTTTAGTACGTGTTGGATTTCGTAATCGCAGCATAAAAGAAGCAGATTTTTATGTATTGAAGCATACGCGAGCCCCCTGCGTTATGCCGGAGGTTGGGTTTCATTGATAATAGTGCGGATAATAAGCTGTATGACGTGAAGTTTGAGGCGATTGTTGATGGGATTGTAAGGGGTGCCAGTGTCTCAAATAAGCTATCTCAAAAGTCTTATGGGTTGTAAATCCGCATTTTCGGGACTGAACCCCCTAAACGTTCGTTTTTGATAATTTCTTAGCGTATAATATCTGCGCTTTGTCGGTTGAACCCTTATATGAGTATTAGAATAAAAATCAAAAAACTGTATCCAAGCTGTTACTTAAGTTGGATACAGTTTTATCTACTGGTAATCAAAACCGATTATGTACAGTGAGATTAATCCCCTGCACTTAGATAATATTGATACTTATTAGTATCAATTTTATGACTTAGTTTCTTTTGGAAAAATTCCTTATTACTTGATGTAATCGGAAATACTCCGATAACTGGATGAGTATTCGAAAGCTTCATTATTTTTCTATATTCCTCTATTGGAATATCAGTTAGAATTTCCTCGCCTGCTACAATATCTTCATTAATTGGAGTCCAAATAATCGTTCTCACGACGTTTTCCTCATTGATATAAAATGGAGAAACCATTTCTTCAACAAATAAATTATTTTTCTTAGCAAATTTCAATGGTTCCTCTTGATAATTATTTGTTCCAATAAACATGTAATACTCGTCTCCAAAATGCACAAAAAAATTTGCAGATATGAAATGACAATATATGAAACCTCGTAATACCATTTTAGAAATGAGACGAATTTGATCAATAGTTACTTCTTGATCATCCTTTAAGTGGAGATTGTCTAATTTTTTATCATACAATTTGTTATACAAGGCAGAATCCATATCTACATCAATATAAGTAGTGTTAATAATTCTTAATGATTTTATATGATTGACATCTAAAAACTTAATAATAGTATCAAAATATGCAGTTTCTACTTTTAAATATTCTTCTAATGTAAATGTTTCACCATATATATTTTTCCCTATGTGTGAAGGACTTGTCCATTCCAACTCTTTCGTGTAATGACCTTCATTATTTCTAAAGTTGGGATTATATTTCGTTATCCTCCATTGATATTTTATATGATTACCCACTTTTATCACCTCTTTAGTCATATTATTTTATGCATCAACCTATAAAGAATATAAAAAAATATTATAGAAAACAATGAGGGATACCACTAAAAAGAATACTAAATACTCGAAAATAAATGTGTCTAACCACTTATTATTTTCATCTTAATTTAATCACCTATTCTCTTTAAGACAGCATCATATGTTCCAGATCTACTTTTATCCGAATTTAAGTTCTCCCATTTTTTATTTGCACCTTTCCAGACTCCTCCAATATGACTTGTTCTATCTCTAGAAATAAAATCTGGTCCGTCAACGGCATCTTTTGCTGACCTTTTAAATACAGCTGCACCAGCCTTTGTACGATAAGCAGTTTTTGCATAACCTAGTTCTGTAGCTAATTCTTTCGCAGCTGCATCTGTTGCTAAAACAACTACTAAAGGAGCATGTCTATAAGACAAACCAAGTGATATCGTACTGCCTACATAACCACCTAAACGGGCTCTTTTCAATATCCTCACATATTTCTAATAACACCACTAAAATCTCCGTACGCGTATGATTATCACGCATCTTCACTAACCGTTTCTACCGCCAAACCTGTAGTGGTCGTTGTACAAAAAGACAGCCCCAAGTGAATCACTTGAGACTGCCTTGATCTTATTCTTATTTCGTATAATTAAACAAACAGCGCGCATGGTCTTGCACTACCTCTACAAAAGCCTCTACTTGTCGTAACTCAAATGAGGATTCATAGCCAATTAACCAAGTATCTCGCGTTAAACCAAATTCTTTTTCATTATTCGTTAATGCAATTTTATTAATACCATCATGGTCATTTAAAGTAATGGAAGGTAAAATAGCATAACCAATACCGTTCAATGCCATTTGCTTGCAAATTTCAATCTGATCCACTAAAATTTGCTTTCTTGGATTTGAAGCGAAATGCTGCTGCCACCATTGTTGAATTTCCTGATAGTAATTGGAGTCACTTTTAAATTGAATAAAAGGTCGGTCTGTCGTCAGGACATCCTCAATAGTTTTTAGCTCTTTATCTACGAAATAAAGGGTGTCACGAAAAAGGTGAATTTTTTCCCCCTTCCAATCAACCTGCCCTCGCCACAATCCCTACATGAGCCTCACCTTCATAAAGCGCTTTTACAATTTCAGAGCTCCACCCAGTCATAAGAGAGATTTTTGCCTCAGGATATTTCGATACAAAATCCTTTAATATTATCGGAAGCCAGTTTTGGCCGACGATCGATGCACAGGCGATTTTCAATGTCCCGTTTACTTTTGTTGTTAATGATTGGATTGTTTCAAAAATTTCTTCTTTTTTGCTGAGCATTTCAGTTGCATAGGCAATAATAAGCTCTCCAGCAGGTGTCGCCGTAAGTCCTTTTTGCGAACGAATAAATAACTGCGCCCCCCAGTCCTTTTCAATAGTTTGTAGCCGTTGAGAAAGTGCTGGTTGAGATAAAAATAAACGTTCTGCTGCTTTACGCATATTACGTTCCTCTGCTAGTACTTTTAAAATTTCAGCCTCTGTTGCCATCAATCAGTAAACCTCCGCTACAAGCAAAGAGGGCCTCATGATTTTCATCTGAGTCCCCTCTTAAACTACTACTCTTTTTGATAAATATATTTTTTCAATTGCTTTAATATAACACGTCTCGTTAAAATACCCGCAAATGTTCCTTCTTCGTCCACAACACATAAAAAGGCGTGATTAATCACTAAATCGAGAGCTCGCTGAAAAGTATCCGTCAACTTTAATACAGCAATATCTTTCTCCATTATTGTATCTACTTTAATATCGGGTAGCTTTTCATATTCAATATGTTCTAGTCCAAGAATGGATTCAGTAATCATTTTCATACTTAGTAAACCTTGAAGTCGATATTTCAAATCTAAAACAGGTATCGATGAATACCCTGTACGTGTAAGTACTAGCAGTGCATGTTCCGCACTATTTCCGCTTTGTACATGCGCAACCTTTTCAGATGAAATAATAAAATCACTAATTGGCATTGCTAATAAGTCTTTGCTGTTAGTTGAAATCATGAACTTCTTCTCCTTTTCTGTCCTCGCTTTGCAGAACAGGATGCTTCCCTTTTATCATATCATAACTATTCCTTTTATGACTACGACAAGGGCGAGAAGAGTTTTTATAAGCAACGAATTATTTTAGCATTTTGAACAAAACTAAATATCGAAAGTGCATATATATGAGGGTTTTATTTGAGGGCAATGGAGAAATATCTCCATTCAGCCATATTTATAATATGAACTGAATGAAGATATATTTACTTAATAACCTGCTTTACTCCAGTAATAAAAAATCATTATCCCTAAAAAAAGTAAAAAAATGATATATACCCAAACAACTGGGTTGAGCATAGTCGCATACTCTTCAACGGTTTCTGAAATTGGCGTATCATTTTCTGATTTCCGTTGGGACGTCATTTTGGCAATTTTCAGCGTTGACACAAGCGAAATGACAGAAATAATCGTAATGGCAATAAGAGCCGGTATTAACCACATACCCATGGCAAAACTCCTTTCTTTACCCTTAGTATGCGTCAACCTGGCTCTCCATTATGCAAAGATTTTTGTTATCAATTATATCTCGGCATAATTAGTCCGGGATCGGCTTTGTCTTCTGTTTCGGTACAGAAAATAAGAAGTTAAAATGGATACTGATTGAGCCACTGCCCGCCATCAAGTGTCACACATTCACCGTTCATATAACTTGCTTTATTAGACATTATAAATGTAGCTAAATCAGCAATTTCTTCAGGAGTACCTGTACGGCCTAACGGAATAGAGTCTAGTGTACGAGTAGCTGCAGCCTCTGACTCCCAGAGCTTTTCTGCACCACCTGTACGCTCAATCGGACCTGGAGCAATTGCATTGACTCGAATGCCATATTGTTTTCCCCATTCAACAGCTAACGTTCGAGTCAATGACAATACACCTGCTTTAGCCGCTGCAGAATGAATAACACCAGCACCTGCATTCCATGCGTAAGTTGCAACCATATTAAGAATTGATCCCTTAATATTATTTTGAATCCAGTACTTACCGACTGCCGAAGAACAAAAGAATGTCCCATTTAAAACAATATCAACAACAGCCTTCCAACCATTTGGTGATAAATCCTCTGCACGTACTATAAAATTACCAGCCGCATTATTCACAAGCCCATCAACTTGTCCATACTTTTCTACAGCAAATGCTAGCATTGCTTCTGCATGTTCAGGCACTCGAACATCCATTTGGAACGTTTCAATCGTTTTTCCAGCCTCTAAAATAAAGGCCTTCGCCTCCGCTAATCGCTCCTCGTTACGACCTGTAATGACAACATTCGCCCCTTCAGCAACGAATTGCTTGGCCATATAAAGCCCCATTCCATTTGATCCACCAGTAATAATAATTGTTTTCCCCTGCAACATACGATTTCCTCCTCAAAAAATGAATGATGATTCATATAAAATATTACTATATTTTCTCGTATGTGTCATATTAATTCTATAAAACGATAGAAAACAGTCCTACTAGCAGGGATTGTTAAGTTCAGTTGTAGTCCTTTTTTGATCGGCATGCCTGGAATTGTGATCAGGTGCAGCCCTTTTTTGATCGGCTTGACCGGAATTGTGCTCGGGTGTAGCCCTTTTTTGGTCGGCTTGACCGGAATTGTGCTCGGGTGCAGTCCTTTTTTTGATCGGCTTGACCGGAATTGTGATCAGGTGTAGTCCTTTTTTGATCGGCTTGACCGGAATTGTGCTCGGATGTAGTCCTTTTTTGATCGGCTTGACCGGAATTGTGCTCGGATGTAGCCCTTTTTTGATCGGCTTGACCAGAAATGTGCTCGGATGTAGTCCTTTTTTGATCGGCTTGACCGGAATTGTGCTCGGCTGTAGTCCTTTTTTGATCGGCTTGACCGGAATTGTGATCAGGTGTAGTCCTTTTTTGATCGGCTTGACCGGAATTGTGCTCGGATGTAGTCCTTTTTTGATCGGCTTGACCGGAATTGTGCTCGGATGTAGCCCTTTTTTGATCGGCTTGACCAGAAATGTGCTCGGATGTAGTCCTTTTTTGATCGGCTTGACCGGAATTGTGCTCGGCTGTAGTCCTTTTTTGATCGGCTTGACCGGAATTGTGCTCAGGTGCAATCCTTTTTTGATCGGCTTGACCGGAATTGTGCTCGGGTGTAGTCCTTTTCTGATCGGCTTGACCGGAATTGTGCTCAGGTGTAGTCCTTTTTTGATCGGCTTGAC
>DAMBVB010000023.1:0-29055 GCA_032053185.1 Lysinibacillus sp. | reverse complement strand
GTGTAGTCCTTTTTTGATCGGCTTGACCGGAATTGTGCTCAGGTGTAGTCCTTTTCTGATCGGCTTGACCGGAAGTGTGATCAGGTGCAGTCCTTTTCTGATCGGCTTGACCGGAAATGTGATCAGGTGTAGTCCTTTTTTGATCGGCTTGACCGGAATTGTGCTCAGGTGTAGTCCTTTTCTGATCGGCTTGACCGGAAGTGTGATCAGGTGCAGTCCTTTTCTGATCGGCTTGACCGGAAATGTGATCAGGTGTAGTCCTTTTTTGATCGGCTTGACCGGAATTGTGCTCGGGTGTAGTCCTTTTTTGATCGGCTTGACCGAAAATGTGATCAGGGATGCTTTTTTTTGATCAGGTTGTACCTGCGATTCGCTTAGATATTCCCCCTAAACTAAAGTAGCACTTCATCCAATCCACGATGAAGTGCTACTTGTTTTATTTTCATTAGCTAACAAAATATTTATTAACAATGGTTTCTACAGGTAATGGCTTGTTATATAAAAAGCCTTGGCCTTTTTGGCATCGATGGCGTTTTAAGAAATCTACCTGGGATGGTTCCTCAATCCCTTCAGCAATGACTTCTAATCCCAAATTATGAGACATTGAAATAATGGCCTTAATAATTGCCTCATTTTTATCGTCTTTTGTAATATCAGCTATAAATGATTGATCAATTTTTATGATGTCTATCGGATAACGCTTTAAATAGCTTAAAGATGAATAGCCAGTTCCAAAATCATCAACTGAAATGTAAACACCTAGTTGCTTCAATTCAGTTAAAATTGAAAATGTTTCATGGACATTCGTCATGGAGCTTTCGGTAATTTCCACCTCTAATAATTCAGGTGGTACATTATGCTTTTTCAAGGCCGCTTTAATTTTCCGAGCAAAGTTTTCTTTTCTAAATTGTTTTGGTGAAATATTGATGGCAATACGTACTGGTCGATAGCCCTTCATCTGCCACTCTTTTTGATAGCGGCATACCTCGTCAATTAACCAATCACCGATTTCAATTATTAAGCCAGAAGCCTCCGCAATTGGTATAAACTGTGCAGGAGATACAAAGCCAAATTTTCGATTATTCCATCGTAATAACGCCTCAAAGCTATTTATGCTGTTATTCATTAAATCCATTTGTGGCTGTAAATGAATACTTAGCTCATTAAATTCAATAGCACGACGTAAATGGGCCTCCATTAGCGCCTCATTTTGATAAATAGTTGCCATATGTGCACGATAGTAACGGAAGTGTGAACGCCCATGCTCTTTTACAGAAAATAATGCTTTATCTGCTTTATGTACAAGGGTTTCTAAATCCTTGCCATCTGTTGGACTAAGTGAGATACCTATCGACACGCTGATAAAATATTCCTGCCCATCTATCATGAATGGCTGTTTTAATGCGTCTAAAATGGCATTAGCCATATGTTCAGTTTTGTTGACGGTTGCATCTTTTAGAACAAAAATAAATTCATCGCTATTATAGCGATAAAGCGAGCATTTGGCGTAACAGAGCTCACGAAGTCTATGACTAAACATTCGCATAAGTTCATCACCCTTACTTTCACCAAGGGATTCATTAAACTTTTTAAAGCGATCAATATCCACTAAAATAATAGCCGCTTGCTTATTATCATTTAAATGCTGAAGCCAATGCTCCTTAAAAGCCTTGCGATTCCAAATACCCGTTAAGTCATCCATTAATGCTAGATAATAAAAGGCCCCATGATCCTCCATAAATGAAGTGGCATCTTTCACAAATAGATGTACACCTATAATTTCACCATTAAAGTACGTTGGATGCGTTCTTAAATAAAATGGTTCTTTGCTTAGCAATTGACGTTTAAACATGCATTGGGGCATACCAAATGCAGAACCCTCAATCGTTTTTGCAAATAATAATTTAAATTCATTGATATACTTACTCTCTAATAATGAAAAAATATTTTGACCTATCAAGCTTTGATGTTCTTTTGCCAATAGAGAAGTGGCAACAACATTTTGGTGAATAATACTACCTTGTAAATCAGTTGTTAATATCGGACTTATGTGTTGTTCCACAAATTGTAAATACGGTTTTACCTCATTCTGTTGCTCTCGTAGAATAACTGCTATCACTGATTTTTCTAAGGGCTGCACACGAACAACAAATGTTTTTACTTTGTGCTCCGTACATTCCATTAGACTTTGGTCTATATTGAATTCTTGTTGTAATATATTCGATAATTGCAGCCAGCATTGCTCCGTAAAAAATTGCTCTACGTTAGTGGCTTTCACATCTTGTAGCTTAATAAATGACTGTAGCTTTTCGTTAAAATTAACGACTTCGAACGCTTTTGTATCAACTTTTCTCAAACATACGACAGCATCAAATGGGTTGAGTTGTATGAATTGATGATAGTTTGCAAATTGCGCTACACTCGCTTTATATTTTTTCATTCTATCCCTCACTAAGTAGCTTGTTGCTTTATTCTTCGTCTAGCGTAGGTTTTAGTGCATCCTTTAGGAAAATTTCTTGACTATTAATTGGCTCTTCACTACGATTTTTAAAATGATATTTTCCATTGGAGTCTTGAATGCGAGCTTTTGCTGTATCCTCAAGTTGTGTATTCATGATGTTTATCAGACGAGCTTTTGCTTCGCTTGCATATACAGGGAATAAAATTTCTACACGTTTAATCATATTACGAGTCATCATATCTGCGGATGATAAATATACTTTATTTTCTCCATTATGATGGAACCAATAAATACGAGAATGCTCAAGGAAACGACCAACAATACTCGTTACTGTAATGTTTTCACTAATTCCAGGGATACCTGGTCTAATGCAACAAATACCACGAATGATTAGCTCTACTTTCACACCTGCAATAGATGCCTCATACAGCTTCATCATTAAATCTTTATCCGTTAGTGAATTCATTTTAGCGCGAATAAAACCATTCCCATACTTCTTATGACAGGCAATTTCCTCATCCATTAATCTAATAAATTCATCTCGAATATCAAATGGCGCCACGACTAAATGATTAAAAGTTGGCTTTTCTGTATAACCGCTTAAATAGTTAAAGAAATTGGTAGCATCAATGCCAAATTCCTTATCTGTCGTTATTATACCCATGTCTGTATAAATTTTTGCAGTTGCATCATTATAATTTCCTGTTCCAAGATGTACAAAACGCTCAATTTTCCCATTTCGGCGACTTACAACAAGCGTTATTTTCGAGTGTGTTTTTAAATTATTCATACCGTAAATGACCAGGCAGCCAGCTTGCTCAAGTTGCTTTGCCCAATGCACATTATTTTCTTCATCAAAACGTGCCTTCAATTCAACTAACACGGTTACCTGCTTCCCATTTTCTGCTGCGAGCTTTAATGCTTGTATAATGGGTGAATTACCACTAACACGATATAATGTTTGTTTAATTGCTAAAATGTTCGGATTAACGGCCGCTTCTGCGATAAAATCAACAATTGGCGCAAACGACTCATATGGGTGATGGAAAAAGATATCTTGTTGCAAAGCTTTTTCAAAAATATTTTCATCCGATTGCAAATCTAATGGTGGCTGTGGGATAAAGCTTTCATATTCTAAATGTTCTCGACCAACAGAAATGCCTTTTACAAACGAGAACATAAATGTTAAATCTAACGGTCCATCTATATGAAAAACATCGTTTTCTTCAATTTCAAATTCATCTAGTAAGTATGTAAGAACGTCCTCGCTCATCTCGCCCTCCCGAACTTCTAGACGACTGCCTACACCCCATTTACGTTTTTTCAACTCTTTTTCGATTTCTACAAGTAAATCTCTTGCACCTTCCTCATGAATCGTTAAATCCGCATTACGGGTCAACCGGAAAGCCTGTGCTGATTTAACGCTGTAACCATAAAAGAGCTTTTCGATATGCGCTACAATCACATCTTCTAATAAGACAATAACTGTCTCTCCATCTGCTGATGGTACTTTAATATAACGATCTAAGACAGATGGAACTTGTACGATTGCTACCTTTTCACGATTCTCTAAGTCTGCTTCATCTTGCTCTAATAACACAAGTAAATTTAATGTTTTACCAAGCAAAGTTGGGAAAGGACGATACGCATCTACAGCGACGGGTGTTAAAACAGGGAAGATGGTTTCTGCAAACATTTCATTGACGAATGCTTTCTGCGTACTATTTAAATTTTTCATGTCTGCAATATGTACATTATGTTGTGGTAATAAATCATATATTAAATGTCTATAAACTTCAGTTTGTCGGCGCACTAAGGCTTGCGTTCGCTGTGCAATTTTTGCTAATTGTTCTTTTGGTGTTAAGCCTGACTTATTTTCAGGCTTATGGAAACCTGCACGTACTTGATCCTGTAGACCCGCAACACGCACCATAAAAAATTCATCTAAATTCGAGCTAAATATGGCTAAAAATTTCAATCGTTCTAGCAGAGGATTGTTGATATCCTCTGCTTCCTCTAAAACTCGTTCGTTGAAGGCTAACCAGCTTAATTCACGATTATTATAGTATTGCGGTTTTGCGATTTCCTCTAGTAAACGCCCTTGTGCTTCTTTTAAATCCCCTTCACTTAACTGATTATTCGAAACTTCAGTTGTCATAATTGTTCAACCCTTCTTCAATAAAGTTTATTTTTATCGGTATTTTTAGTGCGCGTTCTAGATGTTTTTTATGTCGATTTGCTTGATATTTTTCAGCGGCCGCATTGTGTTTGACATAGATGTTAAGCTGAACATAATCCTCTTTTGTTTGCATCTTAATAGTACGTACAATCTTTCTTTTAGATACATTTAACGCATAGACAAATTTTAAAAATGCGCCAAAGTCTCGTATTTTACGATACTCCTCACGACACATCCATTCTGTAAAGGGAGCTGCGAATCGCTGATAATAATCTTTATTTTTATACGAGGCTAACAGTGCTAATTTCACACGCTCCTTATGATTTAGCCCATCGATAGATTGGTTCGCCATTAAATAAAAGGTATGCTGGCTCGCGGAACTTGACTCAATATACTCCCCTATATTAAAAACCTTCGCCGCTCTCTCCAATAATTGCAAATCTTTCGGGATATTTTTCAAATAACCGAGGTGACAGCATTCACGGTACAATTCATCCGTTAAACGCGTCAAATAGTCCATTTCTTTGTCAGTTCGACCATACTGACGAGCCAATCTTTTAACGTGTCCCTCAAACACGTTGTACTTATCAAACGCACTTTTATCTGTTTGCAAAATACGCTGTATAATGAGTCCTTCTCGCAAACCCTTTTTTGTTATCTGGAACAATTTACTGCCGACAACCTCCAGTAGCACATTGAAAACCTCTAGTGCAGGAGCGATGATGTCCGCACGATCTGTCGAAAGCCCATCTAACTGTTTCAATTCATTAAAACTTAAACTTCCTAAAAACATACTGAGCTCATCTAAATTTTCCTTAGTCATTTCATAGCCATGTACACTTGCTATTGGATATGCATGTTTTTGCTGATGAATTTGGGCAATATTGCGAGCACTACCGCCAATGGCTATAATCGGTAAACCGATATCCTGAATCCACGGAAGTGATTTGAACTGTTCTTTAACAAATGCCATGAGTTCCTTTTTTTCACTACTATTCATAATCTCGCCTTTTACAAAACGTTGCTTTAAAGAAACTGTACCAAAAGGAAAACTATAAGATTTCTGTAGTTCTTTATTTTTAAAAAGCGTTATTTCTGTACTACCACCACCAATATCGATAGTTACAGCGGACTTCGTACCTATTGAATGTGCTACAGCAAGAAAGCCATAATATGCCTCTTCTTCTTCGGATAAAAGCTCTATTTGAATGCCTGTCCGTTCTTTCATTAAAGTAATAATTTTTGCTCTATTTGTTGCCTGACGAATTGCTGCTGTTGCAGTAGCTTTAACATCAGTCACTTCAAAATCATCGAGCATTGCTTTAAAGGTCAATAATGTTTCTGTTAATACTTGTATACCTTCTTCAGACATTTCACCAGAGGGCTGTAAATATGTACGTAAACGTGCAACCGTTTTCATATTTCCAATCTCACAAAGTCCCTCTTCTTGATCGTATTGATATAATACTAATCGAATGGTGTTTGAGCCAATATCGATGATGGCGGTTTTTAATTCATTCAAATTATCACTTCCTTAACGCGTACATTCATACTATTTACTGATCGTTTAGCAGCCTCGGTTTGTAGATACAAACCTGCGGGCTCTTCGCTTGCTAGTTTGGGGATAAAAGTGGCAGGATACTTACTTTATGTCAAAGTTGTACAGCTCCTAGCATCATTTATCTAGACAAAAAAGCCGGAGCCTAAAAGAGGCATCCGACTTTCTTTAAACTATTAATATACTTTCAGGATACCCATTATTAATATTGTGAAGTACCTTTTCCAACTATATCTCTATTGTTCCACCCTGATAAAACTTATTTTTATAAAATAAGTTGATCTACTCGTAAAATAAGCTCCGCAATTTCAGGCTTACTAATTTGATCCTCTGCCCCTACTTTGTCACCCTTGTGACGAAGATCATCCGTAATTAAGCTTGAGAAAATAATGACAGGAAGCTTTTGGAGATCTGGATGCTCTTTTATTTTACGTGTTAAATGATGTCCATCCATTTGTGGCATTTCAATGTCCGTTATAACTAATTGAATATGCTCAGCTATTTCGCTACCACTTTTGACGATAGATTCGAGGTATTCATAAGCATCACGGCCGTTTTCAAAGAATTCTACATTCTCATAACCTGCTTCATTCATAGTATCGAATAAGAGCTTACGTAGTAATGGTGAATCCTCAGCAATTAAAATTCGCTTTTCAGAGCGATCACGTTTACCCAGCTTTTTAACGGATTCTACACTAATACCAGAATCAGGATTTATATCCACCATAATTCTTTCGAAATCGAGCAATAAAATCATCTGTTCATTTTGCTTAATAACACCAATGACTTGAGATGTTCCTCCTTGATACATATCAGAAGGTTTCTCGATTTGATCCCATGAAATACGGTGGATCTGCGTTACATTGTCTACATGGAATACTACGCGCTGTTTATTAAACTCAGCCACAATATATTTCTGCTGAGGACTACGCTCTACATTTTGAATACCTAATACTCTAAGCATATCAACTACTGGTAAAACCTCACCTCGCAATTGAATAATCCCTTCTACATGCGGGTGCACGTGTGGAATAAATGTTACTGAAAACGGTTGAATAATTTCCTTTACTTTAATAACGTTAATACCAAATTTATTGTTCGCTACTTCAAATTCAACTATTTCTAGCTCATTGGTGCCACTTTCTAATAATATACCTTTATGTTCCAAAGCAACCCCGCTCCTTTCTCTCCAACTTCTATTTATAATTCAATTGTATCATAGGCAATACATTTCTCCTACTTGCTTTTCCAAGTTTATCATTAACTTTGCTCGTCATTTTATCTTAAGGCTGTAATCGCCCACTGTACCTGATCCCCACAAGTCGCCCAGTATCCATTCCTATCAACTTATATGGCATACGTTTTTTCAAATGTCATCTCCAAATTTTGAGCTATTAACTTTTAGATGCACCAATAGACCAATTATTGTCATCACAATTAATGTCGATAATGCAACACGACTTGCTAGCGTTCCGTAATCTTTCATCCATAATGTGACCGTTCCGTAAACTGCTGGCCCAATAATCGAGGATACTTTACCCGAAAATGCAAATAAGCCAAAAAACTGACCCCGTTTTTCTTCTGGAGACAATTCAATAATATATGTTCTAGATGTTACCCACATGGATCCTAGCGAAACGCCAAACATGCTACCTGCAAGCCAGAACATCCACTGCTCTGTCGCAAAGACGGCAAATGTTAAAGCAACAATCATTAATAGCGCCACCACGGTAATCGCACGTTTGGCTCCAATTGCTTTTGTAATATACCCAAATACAAAAGAGCCTATAATAGTTGACACAGTAGACACTAAATAAAGCATGATAAATTGACCCGACGTAAAGCCAACAATCGTTGTTGCATATACGGCCATCATTGCAATGGTTGTTGCAATGGCATCATTTAAAAAGAAATACGTAATCATAAAGGTGAAAATAGTTTTATATTGCTTCATGTCTTTAAAGGTTTGAACAATTTCCTTATAGCCATCCGGAAATTTAATAGGCTTGCGCAAAGACATTGGAATTGGTGTATCTTTATTCACAAAAAATAATGGCAAAGAAAATAACAAATATAATATTGCAGTTGGAATAAATGCTCGATGGAATCCACTATTTCCTACATACAAATAAACAAGTAGTCCAAAAATTGTACCAAGATAACCAATCGCTACCCCATAGCCAGAAATAAGGGGCATTTCTTCTTTTGTCCCTAAATTACTCATCATTGAATCATAAAACACTAGACTTGAATTAAAGAAAAATTTTGCAATGATAAAACTAACTACAACTAAAAATAAACTAAGTGGCACACCTGAATAATTTATTGACGTCTGTAGATTCGCCAAAACACCCATCATAAAGGTGAAAAAGATCGAGATAGATGCAAACCACACTATAAATCTCTTTTTATAGCCCGTATTATCAATCCATACACCAAAGAGTGGCGAAAAAACGACTAGGAAAAAGCTAGCAATGGCATTCGCATAGGAAATAAACGTGCTTGCGACCTGCTGCATGACCTCATTCGTCCCTAAAACTTCATCCATATAAAACGGGAAAAATATAGTATTAATATTTGAAGAAAATATTGTATTCGCAAAATCATAAAATGCCCACGATAAAATTGGCAATGATAAATAAAGAGCTAACTGACTCCGATGCTGTCCGTCTACTACTAAATTCCTCTTCATAAAACCCTCCTCCCCATTCTCTATCATATTAAATAAATTCTCTCATGTAATAAAAAATACCTTTTATTTAAAGAAAATTAACACTTTTCACAATATACATTCATTTTTATGTAATTAAGACTCTAAAAATAGCTGTGAGCTACTAAAGACTTATTTGATTTTATAAAAGAAGCCGTATCTCCTATATCTTCAATAATAAAAAAGATATCCAAGCTCTCCTCACTTGGATATCCTTATACTATTCTTCTATATTCACCCACATAGAAGACCATTTTTCAATTGCTTTTAGGACCGGCGCAAGTGCATGTCCTTTTTCTGTTAACTCGTATTCAATTACTACTGGTGTCGATGGAATAACAGTGCGTTTCACAATGTCTTCAACCTCTAATTCTTTTAATCTCTCCGTTAACACACGACTGCTGATACCCACCTGATTTTTAATTGTTGAGTATCGTTGAGGACCTTCTAATAACTGATAAATAAGCAGGGTGTTCCAGCTATGATTTAATATTTTTAGCGCCTTTTCAAATCGCGGGCAAATTTTTTTTTGGTCCAATTTACCTGCCTCCTTAGTACTTCGTTCTTATATAATAGTATATCATTTTTTAGAAAATCAGTTTTAAAAATAAAATTTAGTTACTTGACAAAAGTTATTTTTAAAAATAAACTAAGTTACGAAACGTAAGTAAAAACAAAAGGAGTTTATCTACTATGCAAAATATCGGTTCATCAATTTTACGTGTGGTGCTTGGCTTTATTTTTGCAGTTCACGGATTTCAAAAGTTTCAAGGTGGTATCGGCTTCACAGCTGATTATTTTGATGCCATTGGTATTCCAGGCTTTATGGCTTATATTGTTGCCATTATAGAACTAGTCGGTGGTGTAGCAATTATTCTAGGCTTAGGCACAAGACTTTTTGGCGCATTATTGACAGTGACAATGATTGTTGCCATTTTTACAGCGAAGCTTAGTGTTGGCTTTATCGGCGAAAACGGCTTAGCTGGATATGAATTAGATTTAGCATTAGCTGCAATTGCTTTATACTTTGCACTTGTAGGGGCATCTAGTTTTTCTTTAGACGCAAAACTTTTTAATAAAGAGTAATGCTTCCGTCGTTTACTATTTTTTTTTGTGTTAGTGAGAGCAGCTTTATATATGAAAACCCGAAGTATCATTTTTATAAGTTGATACTTCGGGCTTCCTAAAAAATTTTTTCTATAGTCCGTGTTATTTTCACCTTGATTGATAAGCCTTTAAAAGTGCCTGTGTACCGTTTTCACCATAGCCTTCTTCCATCAGCTTTTCATACATATCAAATGCAAGTGCTAGACCTGGTAATGTAATCCCCATTTTTTTTGATTCATCTAAGGCAATTTTCATATCCTTTACAAAATGCTTCATATAAAAACCTGGTGCGTAATCTTCTTTGATCATACGGGGGGCTAAATTACTTAACGACCAAGAGCCTGCTGCACCAGACGAAATGGATTGCAATACTGTTGGTAAATCAAGTCCAGCCTTTAAACCGTAAGCAAGTGACTCACACACACCAATCATTCCAGAAGCAATAACTATCTGATTACACATTTTAGCATGCTGTCCTGCACCAGCTTCACCCTGATAAACAATATTTTCACCAAAATGTTTCATGACTGATAAAACTTTATTAAATGTAGCTTGGCTACCTCCAACCATAATCGATAATGTCCCATTTTGAGCACCGATATCTCCTCCGGAAACAGGTGCATCTAGCGCTTCTACCCCAAACTTTTGGGCATGCTCAAAAATTTTCTTTGCCAATGTTGGCTCGGAAGTGGTCATATCAATAACGATATTGCCGGATTCAGCTGTTTGAAATAAACCGTTATCTCCAAAATAAACTTCCTCTACATCTGCAGGGTATCCAACCATTGTAAAGGCAATTTCCTTATTTTTAAATGCTTCTGCTGGCGTACTTGCCCAAGCTGCACCTAACGCCAAAAGCGGCTCCGCTTTCTCCTTTGTGCGTGTATACACTGTTACCTCATGACCATTTTTTAATAAATGCTTGATCATACTAGCACCCATAACGCCAGTGCCGATAAATGCAATCCTCTCTTTTCCCATATGTACATACTCCTTTGTCTTAAGGGCTATCGATCAATTATAATTAACCAATAGCAGCTATTTTATCTTTCAGTGTAGTTGAACAAGTGCGATAATTCAAACTCCTCTTACTAACTTATACTAAAAACCTTATGTGCTGTATATCGCCTAGACAAAAAAAAAGAGAGCAGGTGATGGGGTATCACTGCTCTAAAAGGGGAAATGAGAATGTTGCTGTGTTCATAATAAGTATTCCCGAACAAATGCTTTTTAAACATATTTTTTAAAAAGTTTATACTCTGGATACTAAAAACATTCTTTCAATCTTGTTGATCTTCTTCTTCTTCTTCTTCTTCTTCTTCAAATGCTGTCTGTCTATAATAAGTATTCATTAACTGATCTAATCTGCGACTCAGTTGAATGGTTTTCGCATTTTGTAATCCGTTCTCTACACCTGAGCGAATCATCATCTCACGGGTTTGCTCCATTTGTTTCAAGAGTAGATTGACCATTCATACAACCCTCCACACACAAATAATCATACCATTATTATACATTTATATTTCCTTTCTTACAGCATTAACTTACGACAATGTTCGACAAATTAGCTTCTTGCAACTTCTTGATAAGTATAGATTACGCGTCCATTTTGTTTGGCCTCCCCTCTAATATGTTTAAATAAAGGATGTTTTACAAGTACTTCTCGAAATTCATAAAATTGGTCCTTCTCTACCTCCATACTTTTTAATTCCCCATTTTGTAATTGTTTAAGCATATTTTCGTATTTTTCCATATCCCTATTCCTCACTTCTTAATATTTTGTGTAATAAATTATGAATTATTCAAAAAGGACTTTACGTTTCCCATCTTTTCATGCAAACTGTATATTATTAGTCGATGAAGGAGCTGACTGTCTGTGAAAATAGCTGAAGTTGGAAATATTATCGAGTTTAAAGATGGCTTACAAGGTATAGTAGAAAAAGTAAATGAAAATTCGGTGATCGTTGATTTAACATACATGGAGAATTTCGATTCCCTTGAAATTGAAGAAAAAACGGTCGTCAACCATAAACGTTACAAAATTTTATATACAAACGAGGCTTAATAGTCTGAATAGTCCCTATTTGTCTTTATAGATGATAAGGGACTTTTTTTTTGATAATATTAAAAGCATGGAGGTCGAATAATGCTTACAAATTCGAAACAAACAATAATATTGCTCCTTTCTTTATTATTCGTTTATGGCATGCTTGCTTTTACCTTTGCTAACCAAGCTGTATTTTGGTACCTATATGCATTTACTTTACTAGTATGTATTGCCATTGCCATTTTGGCTAGTAAAATTGAAGATCAGTTACCAACCTGGAAATTTTTACTTTTCGGTATTGGCTACGGTACAATAACATACGGTATTATACGCTTTGGCTATTGGCTTGCACCGTACATTAATGATTCATTAGTACCATCCGTACAAAAATTTTTAGCAAATTATGGACCACAAAATATTTGGCACTATGTTTTACTCGTATTCATTGTTGCAATTGGTGAAGAGATCTTTTGGCGTGGCTATGTTCAACAACAGCTAAAACGCTTTATGCGTCCTATTTTTGCTGTGATTGTAACCGCTATTTTATGCGCAGTCTCTATTGCATTAAGCGGCTTTATGCTTGGTATGATCGCCGCACTTGTAACCGGCCTTATTTGGGGCTTGTTATATGAATGGCGTAAAAGTATGCCACTTGTTATTGTAACCCATGTAGTTTTTGTACTACTATTATTTTTAGTGTTACCTTTAACATGATAACATTAAAAATTGGAAACATTTTATCATTACCAACGTTTAATTAAGAAAGGGAGGCTTTTCATGCAAAAAAACTTATTTTCTGTACCTGCTTTATTACTAACAGCTGTTTTAGTCGTAGGATGTAATACTTCTGAAACAAAGGATTCCGATGCTCAAAAAAATGAGCCATCAAGTACACAGACTGAACAGCAGCAGTCATCATCTACGGATACAACTGTAGATGAATCGCAAGAAACACCTACATCAAATGACACAAATAAAGACAATACAGACAATGCAACTAAAAAAGAACAAGAAGTTAACTATGTACAAAAAGGTGTAGACAAAACTGAAAAAGCAACCGAATCTAAAAGTACTGATCAAGACTATAAACTGCACCAACTACCTGGATTTACACTTTCGCAAGAAGAACCAGGTAAAGACATGCTAGTATCTAATGACAACGCTGAAGTATTTATGCGTATCGAATCTTTTGATACATCACAAATAAGCTACGAAGATGCAAAAACATCTATGCAAGATTATATGAATGCTGTTGGTGAAACATCATCTTTATCTTCTGCGGAGCTAGCTGCATTTAAGGATATTAAAAACATCGAGGGTTATGTTGTACATTTTGATACAGAAAAAGTTATCGGCGTTGTTTTTGAAAAAGACGGTTTAATTACAAAACTAACAATTCACGATAACGACGAATTAGATTTAACAGATGCTATGCTAAAAATGGCAGCAACTATTTCTAAAAAATAATTATTCAAAAATGACTGTAGACAAACTTGTTTGCTCTACAGTCTTTTTTTATTTTAAATGGGTTTATAGCATTATGTGCGGTTGATTTCCTTTTCGGCTGGGCAACTGTCCGGTGAGCGGCTAGGAGCAGTCACGATGGCGTTAACACAGGACAGGATACTTAAGCTCGCTTCTGCCTTCTCAATGACGCTATTGCTTCAAGGGGACGTTCTAGACTTATTTGTTGGAGTACCATTTAACTTCTTTTCAGCAAGTGTTGTGGTACCGAAAGCGAAGCGGCAGGTACAGATGTCTTTTGTACCGAAAGCGAAGCGACAGGTACAGATGTCTCCCACCTCTATAGATCGTGAGATACATTTGTCTTTGCGCTCCATAAAAAAAGTTGCCTCAAACTTATTGAGACAACTCTTTTTAATAAGACAGATCTTTAATTGACAGGCCTAATTTTTTTAATGATGTGATAGCCTCGTCCTTTTCTTCAACAGATAACACACTCATCAATTCATGTAAATGTTGTTCATGTTTTGGAAATAGTTCTCCCATAAATGCTTCACCTTTGTCCGTAATTTCTGCATAGGTAACACGGCGATCTGATGGACAAGAGACACGTAATAAATATCCTCTTTTTTCAAGTTTGTCAATGACATACGTAATAGACCCACTCGCTAGCAAAATTTTATTGCCTATTTGCTGTAATGGCTGTCTTCCTTTATGATAAAGAAGCTCTAGCACAGCAAATTCAGTAGGATTTAATCCATTCTTTTGGAAAAATTGATGGGTCGTCTCATTAATCGCTTTATGTGCACGTGATAATACAATATATAATTTTAAAGATTGCTTTAAATCTTCTGACGTCATATCCTTTTCCTCTCAATTCGCTTTTTATACATGCCATTATAGCGATATTAGAAAAGCATTGTCAAAAGCAATATTTGATTTTAAGCGTTTCATGGTGGTTTATATTACCGTTTTGACTCTTTTTATGTTACTAAATAAGCAGAATCTTTCGTGGAAACATCCATTGTATCCATCTGATTAAATGTGTAAATCGGGAATTCTAAGTGGAAGCATGTTCCCTTCTGTAATTCACTATTCACACCTATTACACCTTCATGCTCTTCAATCACCTTTTTCACGAAAGCAAGGCCTAGTCCTGTCCCTGTTGATTTCGTCGTGTAAAAAGGTTGGAATAAGTTTTGAAGGGTGGCACTGTCCATACCGACACCTTCGTCTTTAATCAGTAATTCCACAATCGCACAGTCAATAAAATTCATTTCTACAGTGATTGTTCCACCATTATTCATGGATTCCATCGCATTTTTAATAAGATTCATGAATACTTGCTTTAAGCGATTTTCATTGCCACCAATGTATACTTGTGTAGAAGGGGAAATGTATTGAATCATAATATTTTTCATAAGCGCATCTGGAAGCATAAACTCAATAACTTGCTTCACTATGTTATCTAGCTCTAATAATTCTACTTTCATACTTGTCGGCTTGGACAATACTAAAAGCTCGGATAAAATTTGTTCCATCCGTTGGAGTTCGCTATCGATGACAGATAAATACATGCGTGACTCTTCATCAGCATTTAGCTTTAACAATTCGGTAAAGCCCTTTAAGGAAGTTAATGGATTTCGAATCTCATGGGCGATACTTGCGGCCATTTGACCGACAACATTTAAAGCTTGCTGATGTTCAACTTTATGTTGAAGTTGCTTCTTTTCTGTTTCATCATTAATGACAGTGACAATAATATTGTTATATTCATCAAAGATACTTGAAATTTCATAATAGCAAGGGCTAGTAACTATAGTTTCATCAACTACATGAATACTTGCATGCTTTTCACCCATCAGTTTAGAAAGGTATGTTGTAATTTGACCTTTCTTCAATGTAAAAGCATCAAATATATGCTGATGTGCTTTATGAAGAAGCAGCGATTTTTCTATTCTTAAAAACATCTCAGCATACTTATTGAGTCCAAGAATTATCCCGCTAGCGTCACTTACAATAACAGCGTACGGTAAGTGATCATAAGCATTGAAAGACTGTGATCTCTCTTGCTCTTGACTAACATATAATTCATGAGCTATATCATTATTTAACGTTGAAATTTGCGCAACAATTTCTTCTGTGCTCGGATCATAAAAACATTTGAACGACATCATTTCATACTCATTACCAGCTGTTTGAATATTGAAGATTTCTTCTGATCTTAAATCACTTTCTAATTGTTTAACGAATTTCGCCCAATTTAAATTAGATGGCTCGTCCATAGTTAAATAGCCAATATACGTTGAATTGAGGTTAAAAAGTTTAATAGCCGCCTCATTCACGTTCAAAATTTTCCCTACTTTATTAAGAATAAGTGTTGGTGACGAAGTACTTGTCATAAGATTTCCAAAACATTGATTAATATCATTTTGCTTCAACTTTCTCACCGAACCTTTCAAAAGAGTAAATAACCCCTTATTCGAATTTTGAGCCTTTACTATACTTTATGACTGCACGATTCTATTATTACAAAATTTAGTAAATTCAAGTATTTAAAATTATTTCACGAACTGTTCACAAAATAAATAGGTAAAAAGGATTATATTGTATGACAGCTACTAGACTGTTACAATTAGAAATTGAAAGGAAGATTATTGCATGAATACTATTTTAACTACGCTAAACGCAAAGTATATTCACACAAATTTAGCACTACGTTATTTAAAAGGTGCTGCTTTACCAGAATTTAATCCACTCATTGCAGAATATACGATTAAAGATCCTGCTTTTAATATTGTATCAGATTTGTTCCAAAAAAAACCTGATATTGTTGGATTTAGTTGTTATATTTGGAATATCGAAGAAACCATTCACGTCATTAAGATGTTAAAAACTGTCTGTCCAAATGTTAAAATTTTGCTCGGGGGACCTGAAGTTTCTTACGATGCTCACCATTGGTTACGTAGAATTGAAGAGGTTGATTTCATTGTTATGGGGGAAGGAGAAACTTCCTTTAAACAGTTACTACGCTATTTACATGGTGAAATTGCATTGGAGGAGGTTCCAGGTATTTGCTACTTAGAGGATGGTAAAGTACGCATTCACGCACAAGCACCAAAAATAGATTTACGTGAGTTGCCAAGTCCATTTCGTTTTGAGGAGGACCTCCCTCATCTAAGCAAACGAATTCAATATATTGAAACAAGTCGAGGCTGTCCATTTAGCTGTCAATTTTGTTTATCTTCTATTGAAGTAGGAGTTCGTTATTTCAACCGAGAAAAAATAAAAGAAGATATTCGATTCTTGATGAACAATGGTGCACGTACTATTAAATTTGTTGACCGTACATTTAATATAAGTCGCAGCTATGCCATGGAAATGTTCCAATTTTTAATCGATGAACATAAGCCAGGGGTTGTATTCCAATTTGAAATTACCGCAGATATTATGCGCCCTGAGGTTATCCAGTTTTTAAATGATAACGCTCCAAAAGGGCTTTTCCGTTTTGAAATTGGTGTACAGTCAACGAATGATTTAACAAATACTCTTGTGAAGCGCCGTCAAAACTTTGAAAAATTAAAGCGTACAGTGACGATGGTCAAAGAAGGTGGAAAGATTGATCAGCATTTAGATTTAATTGCCGGTTTACCAGAGGAAGATTATGCAAGCTTCCGTCAAACCTTTAATGATGTTTTCGCAATGCGACCGGAAGAATTACAGCTTGGATTCCTAAAACTTCTGCGCGGTACAGGCCTTCGTCTAGAGGCTGAAAAATTTGGCTATACGTATGTGGACCTATCTCCTTACGAGATCTTCTCAAACAATGTCTTAACATTTAGTGATATAGTACGCATTAAACATGCAGAGGATGTACTTGAGAAATATTGGAACGATCACCGTATGGATCATACGATTGAATACTTAGTAACTGAAGTGTTTGAAACACCATTTGATTTCTTCCAAAATTTCGGTACTTATTGGGAGACAAAAGGTTGGTCTCGTATCGGTCATCAGCTCGAAGATTTATTCCGTCGTTTATTAATGTTTTTAGAAACTGTAGAGGGCGCTAATTTAACGATCATTCAAAGCCTAATGCAACTAGATTATTTGATGGCACAGCAGTTCCAGCCACGTAAATTATGGTGGGAGGAGCGCCCTACAGAGGAGCAACAAAAAGCTATTTATACTGCCTTACGTAATAACCCTGCAATTGCAGGTGAGGCATTCGCCAGCTTCAATCTATCTGAAAAAGAGTTGTTTAAACATACGCTCATTATTCCGCATCATATAGATTACCAAAATTTCTCGAAAGGCAAAATTGTACAAAAAAACGGCTATTTATTAACTTACTTCCGTCACGGTCAAGCACCATACTTTGCAACAATACACCCTATGTAATATGAAACGCTAGTCCTTTAATAAAATTTAGGACTAGCGTTTTTTTCATTCATCAAAAATTCTTAAATTTTTCTGTAACCTAAAATGAAACTAAACAATTACATTTTTAATGGAGTAAAAAAGAATATCTGTTGATCGTAATAAAAAGGCATTACAATTAAAAAAATTTAGTACGAAATTCTCAACAATCCAATACCCTAATATTGTAAATAATACCTATTAGTATGCCGCAATAACCAGGAAAAAACAATTTGAAATTTTTTGACAATTATGTGGCAAAACCCACTATTTAGCCAATAGAACAATCTAGATACTTTTTTATGGATAAATTTCCTACCAAGGTCATCTCTAAATTCCTCATTCTTTTAACCGGAAAATATTAAGGAGATTAAAAAGAGCTCACTCAGCTCTTTGTTAATCATATGGTACCCAAGTCCAAGTCAAGGACAAACTAAAAAAAGAGATTAAGCAGCTAACAGATGGTTTCTGTATTGCACAGGAGCCATCCATTGATAACGATAATTATTGTAACAGACCATGTAGTGATTGATTTTCGCTTTTAGTTCCTCAAGTGTTATTCTTTCCCAGGGATACCTTGAGGTCACAAAAATACGTCACCATCCGTTCAAATGGAAACTGAGTAAGCGTATCTGAAAGAGTTGAAAAACCTTATTTGTGCTTAGTTTTTGGCTGTCGTTTAGTAGCCTCCTTTCTGTCGCTTCGAGCTTTTTTAGTAAATCTACTTGCTCCTCCAATAGTTGAATGACTTCTGCCGCTGTTAATTCGCGTTGAATCGGTCTACCTGATCCAAATCTGCGTGTATCCGTTAAGCCAATTAAGCCTTTCTTTTCATATGCTTTACGCCAACGAAAGGCTGATTGTTCAATACGTTTGATCCCGATGATCTCTTCATCAAAGCCATATTCCTTAAAAATTTGTCTCGGTGTTTTCCCTGCGAAGTATTCATCCATGAATTGACTCTTAAATGTATTTGTATAGGTATAACCTGTTGTACGTTTGGGTTTTTTTGAAGTTGTAGTACCTGTTTAGGTGAAAATAAAATTTTACTCATAGTAGCCTCTAGTCCGTCCTTTAATCTTGAAAATCTAGTATATAAAAAATACCTGCAGTTAGCACACTCTTTTTCAAGTGTCCTAACTACAGGTACCACATTATTTAAAGATTTGTATATCTTCGTTCTTCTTTTGAAATATCGTAATAATTTGTATTGAATAATGTAGCATTAGGTTCATTAGTAACTTCCATAGAAATATAGTCTTGCTCACCATTTTTTTCATAAGAAAAGATCAGATATTTCTCTTCTATCGTACTTTTCTTTTCTTTTGTTCTACCACCAATCATCGCACCTAATGGTCCAAAAAGAACATAACCTCCAACAGCTCCACCTGCACTACTTACATAGCTTTTCTGAATTTCAACATCTGTCTTAATAAAGATATCTCTAACTTTGTTAATCTCTAGTTCGATGGTATCCTGATTTCTCTCAAATACTACTTTATCCTTACATCTGTATACAAATATTTCTGCACCCTCAGCAATTGGTAAACCAGCCATATGTTTTGCTTTAATACATAAATCTGCGCCTATTAACTTTTGTCGAGATTTAGAACCAAGAATTTTACTTTCTATCTCAAATTTTTCTCTATCTCGAGCTTCTTCGGCTTCTACGTTATACGTTCGCTTGTATTTCTTTATTAAAACCAATTCAAATACGGCAACAAACGCTAACATAATTCCTACTATTAGAAAATCTGCACCTTTATATCCTTTAAAATTTAAGAATTCGCTAATCAAACTATAAACAAAATAAAAACCAACTAGGACAATTATTAAAAGATGAAACATCTTTTTCATCAAAATCCCTCCTCATAAACAAATATACACAACACGGAGAGATTTCACTATACCCTTACATCTGTTTTAATGGAAAAATATACTCCTTAAGTATTTCATATAACCTACCTTCAAAAAGAGAAATACTCTTAGAAGTAAGTCGAATCATATGTAAATTTAGCAATTCCGAAAGTTTTATCTTCTATCTCTTGAATCCACACATCATCAATCTTATCGGAGACAGGACTATATCTTAAAGCGAAATTTGTATCTGCGACTTTCTTTATTTTATTATGACTATGCTCTATACCGAATAAAGGGAAGATATCGTCTTTCTCTTCAAAATTCAATGTTGAGTTATCATATCCCCAGTATTGCCCTGAATAAATGTTTAGTCTTGTAACAATATCATCAAATAATATAAATTCAAACTTATTTTTTTCGTAAATATACAATTTACCTACAATGCTTTGGTTAGTTTTAGGCACTGACCATTCAAAGTCCTGAATCTTTTCGGGTTCCCCCATAATTCCAACTAATTGAGCACTATTAATTTTACTAAATTGTGTAGCATCAATTATAGGTTCAATTGACTTATCTGAACTTGTATTCCCCGAAGAACATGCACTAAGTAAAACCAAGATAATCAGTGTCAATATTGCATTTATTTTTCTCATAGAATCCCTCCTTATACACAAATATACGTGGATAATAGAGGTAATTCTATGAAAAACAACCTTATATGAGTTTGATGAGCCAAATACCAAATACAGCTCATTAGAAGGAGAACTACATCTAAATTCATATAGTGTGCCTGTTATGGGCAAAGGAAGTTCATATAAAAACCACGCCATAATTTAGAGCAATATGAAACTCTGAATTGATACATATACTGAAAATAAAAATAACACGATTAGTAGCCAACCATAAACTTTTCTCTCTTGTTGAAATTCTTTAATTCCCCAAACTAACATTACTAACCCTAAGAAGAATGTCGTTAAAAAATTCAGCTGGTAATTCTTTGTGATAAGTCCATAAGCTGAGAATGATACTACTATGATTGAAAAAACAAATTGTAAAATTTTCAGCAAAACTACCATCACCTCTTAAATATTGTACTTATATAATACAACATAGCACGTGGATATAAAATCCAATTTTTAGCCTCTTATATTAATTAATGTAAAGCTAATTTAGCCTTACACCTCCGAATCTTGTTACTAAGGGTCACTTTTATCCCAAGTGACCCTTTTGTAGTTTCTTTACTCAAAAAGTACCCTATAGGATTGACTTCGGTTAGAAACAACATGGCTAATTATAAGTATTGAAAAAATAATATTTCTATATCTTCTTTCCACCTTCCTAATTGTCCAAATATCTGTATTCGATATGAATAAACTATTAGTAGAATAGGAGGTGAATATAAAATGGCATCATTTGAAATTGGAGCGAGAAGTCTTTTCAACTTTCGAAACGAACGCTTTTTCCTATTAGTTGAAGATGAAATTACGATTCCAGATAAAGGTGTGGAGATTGATCCAGTTAATATCTATGAGATTGACCGACAAACTTTCAATTTTATCAGAGATGAAGGAGATACACCTATAGTTGTACCACGTTTTAACCTTCCTCCTGTACCACCTGGATTTAAATTAGAACGAAAATGTATTTTTACAGTCGATAATTCATACTTTGTAATCTATGATTTAGAAAATAGCACTGATAACAATGTTTTATTAAGAATCAGTGCAGCTTTATTTAACTCATTAAGAAATTCTGGTGTTCGTGAATGTGTTCCTCAAGATTTCATTAATTAATAAAAAATCCAAGTAAAATTATTATCATCATATTTAAAGTAATGTTCAGCAAGATTTCTCCTTCCTTGCTGAACATTTTCTTTTCCACACCTTACCCAATAATTACACGCTTTATAGCGTGGAATTTGTAAGTGTTTTTCAGTGCATTTAGGTAATAAAATTACTCTATTAATCTATTGTAAATATTTTAATAATTTTATTTTGATTTCCTGTAGGGGGCAAATTAGGGGGCGTTAATAATTAGCTTTTACACTATTAGATAATGTATTTTTATATGACTATATAATATATATGAAAGTCACCTATATTTTAACAAAAAGACACTCTTTTAACGTATGGGAGCTTTAGGTGAGAATGAAGCCAGTCTCATAATGCTGGCTTCTTTGTATTGGTACCTTTTCTTTAAAAAATAGTCTCGGTATAAAATAAAAGAATAAACTTAATAGCTTATTCTTTTGTCATATTAATCTCGAAAGCTGTGGCATTGTTTTGGTTGGAACATTGTAATACCACGTTTAACCCATTAGGCGAAGTTAGATGAATTTGTTGATACAAGCAGATGGGTAACTGCCTGTTATCTTTGAAACGTTTGTCTGGAGTATTGTTTTTGTTAATGTATTTCCACGTATATCCAGTTATTGTAGCATCACTTGGCACTGCTTGTTCTTCAACAAATTGCACAGATGATCCAGTAATTTGCAATTGATCATAATCAATCGAACCTAGTTTATTATTTCTGCGGATTAGCACTTGATCGGGCAGAAAAATCAGTTCTTCTTTTTGTAACGGTACCCGAATAATCTCCACATTGGATCGCATATACAAAGGGAGTTTTTGATTAATTCGGCAGGCAATTCGATTGACAATGGTTTGTGCACCTGCATTGGTTTTTACCCGGAGCGTTGTACCTTTTTGTGTTACTTGCCAAATCTTTTTAGAAGTTAGCAATGTTTTCCACGCGTTTATTCTTCGTTGATGCGCTTGTATATACTCCTCATCACATTCATAGAAAAGCTTGATCTTACCGAACGTGCCAACATAGATTTTTAATAAAACACCTATGAAAAATAATCCAGAAAACAACGGCGAAAAAATCGTGAAAATAATTGCCCACAGAAACATGTTTGCGAGTCGATTTATCGCTAATGACCGTTCAATTGCTCTTGTCATTTGTTGAGCTTCCACGTTTTGAAATTGTTGGATTGCAGCACTTTCAATTTCTTCTAGGTTTGGTTGATCGGCTGGTCTATTCTCCAAACTCACTGGCGCTCGATTACGTCTTTTAGTTTCCTCTACGTAGGAAATCCCTGTACCAGGAAGCGAATATGTTTTCCGAGTCGTGCCTTTTGCGGTTCTTGTCACGCGATAACCTGGAACACCCCAACTATATCCGACTCCTGTTTTACTGACATTAATTCGAAATCCACCACCTAAATTGATGCTTTTCCTCATTCGAAATCCCATATTTATCACTCCCATTACCAATTATATCCTACAAACACACTATTTTGAACAATATTTAACAAATGAGATTGTCATTCTTCAAAGCTATTTTTACCTTTTCTATTACTTTATTCAAATGATCCGTGTTTTAAAATATCAATTCCGTAATCATCTTTAATTTCTTCAAACATTGATGTAAAAGATGCTAAAGTATGTAACTTTTCTTGTGTTTCATTCATATGCTCCTCCTAATTGGGAGTAACACCCACTTCTAATTGGACCAATTAAGTGGTACAATACATTGTAGTTTATAGGAGTGAATGTCACTCGGATTACTACCACATTTCAAGGTGCAACTTGAGATGTGGTTTTTATTTTCTAATAATTCTATTAATGATTTATTAGCACCACCTTCATCAAACAACTAAGAACAAGTGTTCTTGATTCTTTCTACCTTGATACCATTGGTATATTTGTAATGGAATGGGTTAAAAAAATAATGTCGAGGTTCTTGTATAATTCGACAATATACTACATGACTAATTACAATGTTCGACATAATATTGCAAATAACATTACACCATTCGACAAATTACAACAGTGTTAATGGGTAATGTCTACAAGCTTTCCTTCCGCGGTCAAAATTACTTTTTCAGATTTATGCCACGTTTACATCTAAATAGTGCATAAAATATATAGTTACCCTCCTCGTCTATTTCGTAAGCATGCATTTTTAAATAAGTACAATTTGATGTCAGACGTCTTAAATGATATTTAGCTGTATTTCTTAATTTTATAAGTTTTAGATTATTTTCCATATGTTATTATTTGAGATTTTTTTGAACTAATACCTAGAGGAACATGATATTTCGAGGTAATTTTTGGAGGTAATTCACCATTATTTTTAATGGAAATAAATGCGGGGAAGTATTGACTTTTAATACTAGTACTAGTATAATTAGAGTATAGAAAGGAGGTGAACAATATGGATTACGATAAGATTCTAGCTTACCTAGTAACTATCGCAACAATCGCAAACTTGGTAACAAGTACAGCGAAAAACATAAGCGATATGAAAAGTAAGAAAAAACAAAAGCGACGCCCTCCCGCAAAGAAGAAACGTCGCAAATAACTTGTAGAAGGAGGCTAACACCTCCTTCCCTATAATCTTATCACATCCATCTCATTATGAAAAACATTGGATATGTTGCTGCTTTAGCATTCGCCATTTATATTTTGACTGATATGGTTAATTGGAAAGAACCTAAGTTTTTTGATTACTTCATGATTATCACTTATTCACTTTGTTTAATCCTAGTGATATTAAATGTCGTAGTATATTTCAAAAGAAAGAGGGGTTAAATTTGGAAAAAAATTCGCAGACAGAAGCAAATAAACGCTGGCAAGAAAAAAATAAAGAGCGTGCCAAATATATTAGCGCTCGATCTAGAGCACGCAGCTTTATCAAAAATCATGCTTTAGAGGAAGATTTAGACGAGTTCATGGGATTGATATTGGAACGTAAACAAGTATTAAATGACATGAAAATAGACAATGCCACTGAATAGTTGAAATTGAATGACTTAAACGTGAAAAAAATACTAACTTTCTTTATATTATTTTGGAGGTAATTATATTTGATTTTTAAAAATATATTTGGTTATTCTATTATTAAATTCAATCCAGAAAATTACTATCAGATTGTTCAAAAATTACACGACTCGAATATAATTCTTACTTCTACCTTGCATGATGATTCTGAAAACATCTATGTTGCTAAAGAATTTAATGAATACTTACAATATAAAAATGCTTTATATATGTCAGAAGGTATTAAAACTGAGGAAACCTCATCTTTTATATTTAATCTAAATCCCGAACAAATTAGTGAAACAATCCTTAACAAACTAAAAAAGGACTTCTTAAGAAAAGACGATTTTTCATTAAGTACAACACAAGAGGTTTCTCATGTACTTGGGGGCAAACTTATAACTAAATTCCATAATATTCACCTTTACGAAGAAGACCTTCTTGATTGCGCTATTCAAGTAGATAAAGCTTACTATGATATTGAGAAAATGTGCCTAACTGCCAACGCGAGATACAGTTCTCAGGAAAGACGAATATTGCTACCTTTAAGAATCAAGCATAACGGAAAGTACCTTTTAAACTATGTTATGATTACAATTTTTAAAGAAGGAATAATATCATTACAAATTTGTATTCAAGATTTTGTAGAAAAGCAATTACTATTATCTAAGTCACCCCCTAGATATAATTGTTTCGATGAAGTCACTTTTTACAAAAATAAAGAACGTTATAGTTTTGATGACTACTGGGAAGAAGAAACCTTCGAAAACATAAATATAGATAAAATTCTAGCTGAATATAAAAAAAGAATTATCAATTTAATTAACTTGGATTTATTTTCAAATGATGATTTTGATTCAGTTAGTTGGGGTATAGGAGATTTTAGTTCTTTTAAAAATCCTTATAAAGATTATTCTGCATTTTATAATAGATATAAATCTAATATAGGACAGTATTTATTCAATTCTGATAATGAGTTAGCTGAAAATAGCGAAGAAAGAAAAGAAGAAATACAAAGTTCTAGAATTCGAAGTGATACAGATCTTTCTTTTTATTGTAGTTCATATAGTTCTGTTTTTGCTCTCCGAAGTGAAAGAATAGCAAATAAAATTGAAATGAATATTGAGGAATTAAAAACCTCTCCATACTATAAAGATGAATACAAAAGATATGCCGCAATAAGTTTTCTTTTGGCCAATTTAAATTTTGTAAAATTTTACGAAATGTCATTTGTTAAAAAGTATTTTCTTAAAGACTTACTAAATCAAATTAGTGAATCAAAAAATAGAACTATTGATGAATACAACCGAATGATAAAACAACTCAATACAATAAAATTTAATTATGATAAGGATGTAATTTTCTTTACGGACGGGAGTCCGAAAACCCTTTACGAACGAATTTTAGAAAAAAGTAATATTAATGATTTAGAAGATAAGGTAGTAAACTTTTTAAAATTATTTAAGGATGACATTCAGATTATTAAAGATAAAAAAAAGAATGCTAATGAATTATTGCTATTAAGCATAAGTTCGATCTTAACAATTGTATTAGGTTTTACAGGTTTATTAACTATCTTTAAAACAATTTTAGGTGAAGAAAATCCTAATTATATTTTTTATTCTAAAATTGTATGGGGAATATTAATAATTATAATTATCATTTTAAATATTAGAAGATGGGTTTTAAAATAAAAATTTGTATTAGATGACCAAGACAGCAATTAAGCTATCTTGGTCTTTAACATTTTATTTAGATGTACCACGAACTGTTGCATAACTTAATTTACCTGCTACAATAGCACGTTCAGCAATTTGTTTTGCTTCGGGCAACGTGTTGCTCCATCCACTAATAAAACGCCATCCATTTTTATCTGAATTGCCTTGCGCTGGCTCTGCATACGATAAATACCCTTGTTGTACAGCTGCAGTCATAGCAGCAGTCATGGCTTCACGACTTCCGTAATTTCCACTCATAATTCGAAATTTCTTTGGTTCTTTCTCGATTTCTAGGTATTCAATTTTATTACTTACATCAATGGTTGGCTTTTTAAATAAAGCAACTTCGTCTTTTCTCCGATTGACTAGCCCTTGAAGTTTCTTCCCGCCAGCGTTGCAATATAACAGCATTTCATTACAAGCTTTGTCCCACTGTCGAGCATTTAAGTAATTTAAAAGCGCACTATTTTTTAAGATGTTGCGGCCAAGGTTATATTGAAAACTAGCTAGTGCATCATATTGGTTTTGATTAAGAGGTACTTTAACATACTGTTCAATGGTGTTAGCGTGCTCCTGTACTTGCTTACGTAACAATTCCCAAGCTTCATCTTTTTTGATCATTTGTCCTGGTTTTACTGCCTGTCCGTTTGGCCACTTAGTAGTACCATATCCAATTGTCCAAACATTAGCTGGACATAGATAAGCGTTTGGATAAAAACCTTCCCACTTAGAAATTAAATTAAGAGCTGTATTTGAAATTTTCATTTTGCATCACCTTCCCCTGTTTTATCCTTTACAATTGCTAAAAGTTCTTTAATAAAATCTGGCATTGGTAAGCCCATCTTTGTACCGTTTTCTGTGATAGAAATAAATTCGAGTACACAGAATGCAATGGCTGCCCCATCACCTGCATACTCGATACCTGGAATTACTAGCGACAGTAAATACACTGAGCCGACTAGCATTAAGTAATAAATTTTTCGAATGATACCGTTGAAACCTACACGGCTATTTAAATTGCCGTTAACGATACCGCCCATAATTCCTGTAAGGTAATCAATTGCCATAAATCCGATTAGAACGGTCACAGCCATTCCTAAACCATCCACGGTATAGGAAACTAAAGCGCCAATTAATCCACTAATCGCTCCTATCCATCTTTCCATTCCAACACTTCCTTTTTGCATAATAAAAGCCCTCCACAATAACCTGTGGAAGGCAAATTCCCAAACGCTTGGGATTTTAGATAATAAAAATAACGCTAAGCTTCTGCTTGCGTTTCCTGTTCGTCCATCATTGTAATCAATTCCACGTACTGTTCTTGTGTAATTTTTTTCATCATCAAAAATAAACTTAAATCTGGGTCTAAATCTACATATTTGTAGTTACCCGAATTAATAACAATCTTCGCTGCGTTGTAAATCATAAAAATTACCTCCTATATTTTGATCTCTTTTTGTAGTAATAACATTTCGGTGTTCAATAGTATTTTCGCCTGCATTTCACGCGTTAGCTGTGATTCGACTGAATTAGGTTCTGGCAGGAAATTTTGTTTATTCTCCACCATCGACATGCGAGCTCCAATTTCTGCAGCTGTTGTCACTAATGATTGCATTACACTTCCATAGTTTTCTGCATACTGTATTGTGATTGTATTTGTTGGCGCTGTTAATTTGTACGGTTCCATTGGTATATAATCAACCGTGTATACAGCTGTAGGGTCCCAGTTCGCCCTACGTGTGAACAAAATTACGTTTCCATGCGCTTGTGTTTTACCGTCATCATTAGCGTAAACCTCCCAGGCATAGTCCACTTTTCCGTTTTTTCGAACACATGTAAACGCGTCTACTTTATGTTTTAGTGGGCTGTAGGGTTGTAGGGAACCTTGTAGCCCCCAGTTAATATAACAATCTCCGTTTTTGTCGAATCCTACTTTTGCCGTTTCCTGTACGACGCGTCCCTCGCTCACAACTAGCGTGTTCTCACCTTCGTCTAGCGTAAGGCTTCCTATAGTGTCTACGACCTCTGTAGGTGACACCAGCGGTACGTATATCAGCTTGTGTGGTTGCCATGACGTGTTAGGGTATGCTGTACGGTCTGCACGTATTGTGGGTACTGTAGCTTGCCCTGTACCGACAACCAACCCTCTGTTGTTGTCGTAACCACAACCAGGCGTCCAGCGTACAGCCCAGTATTTGTCGCCTACGCCGTTGTATGGTTCGTAGGATGTCTCTGTCGGATTATCTCCTCGATACATTCCCCAGCCTAAAAGATACGCCTTTACTTCGGCAGCTGTAGGCGTGTAGTTAGGTCCCCAGCCGCTTTCTGTGTTAGGGATAGAGATGTACAGGAACCCGTCAGCTGACAGCGCGTGGCTGTCCGGCGTAACCCAGGTAGAACTGTCAGGTATGAACGACCCGTTATACTTTACTAACTTACTTGCCCCAGGCTGATAGCCTTTTAGCTTGTCAGTTCTAATACGCTTAAACCCTGTAAGATTGTCGCTGTGTATAAAGTCCAAAGACGCTAGGTCTTTGTTTTCGATAACACCACTTGTTTTTACTAAGCGCCCAGCCGCGTCTAGTCGTAGCTGGTCCCCAGCGTATAGCTTTGTTTTAAGGGTTAACGCTTCGCTACCTCTTTCGATCGTCGGATTTGTGATGCCCTGGATGTTGGCTACGAATGGCAGCGCCTCTGTGCCCTCGT
>DAMBVB010000022.1:0-58270 GCA_032053185.1 Lysinibacillus sp. | reverse complement strand
AAAACAAAATCAACAGAAGACAGAAAATTCAATTAAAATTCATGCGACGTTAGTGGAACAATTTATTTTTAAATTTAACTTTAACTCTCCAAGAATTATGCTATTATTATTAATGTCGCTTGATAGTGTGGATTGAAAAATATACTATATCATTTAAGTTTGAATGCAGCTCACTACCCGAAAAGCAGTGAGCTGCTTTTCACTTCTTAAATAATACAATCGTCTAACTGTGCTTCTCCCTGGACACTTATTCCAAATTGATCATCGTATGCTGTTTCTTTTGCCGCATAAATATTAAAAGTCCCGAACTGCACTACAATCAGCTGATTATTTTGCTTTAATGCCTCAAAATCATGTTGGAACAAGTTAACGCTATATTGCTGGGCTTTTTTCAAAAATACTTGATAATCATTGATTGGCTCATAACCTATGAGCTGACTAATGAGTTCTTTCCCCTCACCGTATGGCACAAGTACACTCTGTGTATTAGCATCAATCACTTCAAAATGAGAAAAAGCTGTTTTATAACTAGCTAGGGTTGCTAATGGATACTGCCTACCAGGTCCTTTAATATACGCTTTATTCTCATCAGTATCTAAACGAAACAATAATTCATAAATTGATGTTTTAAATTTTGGTAATGGATAATTTAACATTAAATCAAACGTCTTATAAAAATGATTAAAGTAATGCGTCATTGCTTCAGTTGACAATAAATAACCACTAAATAGTGCAGGATTATCCTGTAAATCCCTTATTATATCATTCGAAAATTCTCCCCCCGATTTAATAGTTGGTAGCTTGCTGAGCGATTCTTCAGCATGATTAAAGACATATACATTTTGTAACTCTACCTCTCCATTACGATTACATCGTCCTGCAGCCTGCGCAATAGAGTCTAATCCAGCTAATGAACGGACAACACATTCGAAGCTAATATCCACCCCCGCTTCAATCAATTGCGAACTGATACAAAGAAACTTTTCCTTTCTTTTAAGTTTCAGTCTCATTTCTTCTAGTTTTTTCTTTCGATGTGCAGGACACATGCCAGTACTTAAATGTACCACGTCGAAATTAGCATTTTTAAGCTGCTCGTATAAATCATGAACTGCTCGTTTTGTATTTAAAATAACTAACACATTATTACTTGTAAGTAACAATTCTTCAATAAATTCACTGATTTCGTCCGTGTTCCACCCTCCATTTTTTATAATCGATATGATAGATGTACGTTTAAACGCTTGAATAATCGTTGACAAGTCTTTCACAAGTTCCCCTTCGATTTCAATATTATTACGTACAAGCTGGAGAGCAGGTTGTGTAGCCGTACATAGAATAATTGTTGTATTACATGTGTTTTTCATGAAATTCAACGCCTCATTAAACAATGAAACACAATGAATAGGTACAGACTGCACTTCGTCAAAAATAAGTATGCTATTTGCTAAGTTATGTAACCTTCTCATATTACGCGATTTCCCACTATAAAACGTCTCTAAAAATTGTATCATCGTCGTAAAAATTATTGGTGCATCCCAATTATCCTTCGTCATATTCAGCCTTCTTACAGCTTGATATTCCTTAAAGGATAGATTTTCATTGTGCTCTATATCCTCAACTACATTACTGTGATGCTCCAATACATAGTCCTTAGCCTTCAATACTTCACGCACCTCTTGTGCATTTTGCTCAATGATTGTTGTGTACGGTACAATATAAATAATGCGTTGCTTTTGATAAAGCTGTGCATGTCGTAGAGCAAAACGAAGGCTTGCTAATGTTTTTCCACCACCAGTAGGAATAGATAGTGTATAAATACCTGATGGTAGTGATGCTTTATCAAGGCAATCTACCGACATTTGTTTGCGTAAACGTGTAATTTCATTAGGTAAAGACTTTTTCTGTTTTTCGCTTAAATCTTTACTTAGGTGTTCTTCGAAAATTTTCCAAAGCGATTGAACATCGAAAGGTATAATTTCCTCTTGTTCCTCGAAAGCTCGTGAATTGCGACGGTCTGCATCAATCAATGCACTAAAAATAAATATCGTGACTAAGCTTGTTTCTTTTTGTATTACATTAGCTGCTTCTTCAGTAGTTTTCACATTTTTCAGTTTACTTTCGAGATACGTTTCCAATTCCTCGGCAGCTTTTTTAATGTAATTGTTCATATAAGATACATCGTACACATTTTGTAAAAAACGTTGCTTTACTTGCGATAAATAGATATTCTTCTCAGATGTCATTCGGTTCACAAAAGGCGAAAGTCCATCCATATCTACCAAATCCAGTAACTGACCATGATGAGAGAAAATTGCATTAGCCACACACTCTACTAAAAAAGGATTTACTCTTTGAAAATGCTCCATCAAAAATTTACCACCAGCAGTCGAATGGTCTACACTTCCCCGTTTTGGTGGATTAGACGGATTTGCTACCGCCTCGCGAATATATTGCTGAAACGCATCACTAAATTTGCCCATATCATGTAACATACCTGCAAGTCCTGTTACATGCTTAAGCCCAATTTTCTGACCTATTTCTTCAGAAATATATTGCACCTCTTTTAAATGATCCACTAACAACTGCTCTGCTCCATCACAAGTTCGAATATGTGCGATATAGTCTTTAACCGCCATTTACATTCACCTTCTTAATATTAGTTATTATTTACCCAATTCCTCATTTAAAAGTGATATCAACCATATCACTTTAATACCCTCAATGCGGAATTTAGTCCATCTCCTCGCATGAGAAGAGACGTTAATTATAAACCAGTGTTAAATCTAGCAATTAAATTTCAATCCACTCTCCTCGCATGAGAAGAGACGGCGATCAAAGCACGCTTTATGCCAATACTGACATTTCAATCCACTCTCCTCGCATGAGAAGAGACGTCCGATTGCTCGTTTAATAAAAGGACAGGTCAATAATTTCAATCCACTCTCCTCGCATGAGAAGAGACAAGGAAAACGTCAAATTCAGTGGTCGCAAGGTCTATTTCAATCCACTCTCCTCGCATGAGAAGAGACCACAACTCATTTACTATACTCGGAGCAAGATTTAAATTTCAATCCACTCTCCTCGCATGAGAAGAGACGCACGCGGTTTTTCGTATCGAGATTCATCTTATCATTTCAATCCACTCTCCTCGCATGAGAAGAGACGTCGCTTGCGGATTGTTCCAACAATCGCATTTAACATTTCAATCCACTCTCCTCGCATGAGAAGAGACGCAGCTAATTAGTTACGCAATGTCGTATGTGAATCATTTCAATCCACTCTCCTCGCATGAGAAGAGACCATCGCATCGACTGCTGTGCCGACTGGCTGCATAAATTTCAATCCACTCTCCTCGCATGAGAAGAGACGGTTTTCGCATGGTTTTTAACAAAAGGAGGGGTAGATTTCAATCCACTCTCCTCGCATGAGAAGAGACAGAGTCGGTCGTAAATCGTTCTATTTAGTCCGAATTTCAATCCACTCTCCTCGCATGAGAAGAGACTTTGCGAGTCGTTGGACTGTTGTGCGGTGTTTTAATTTCAATCCACTCTCCTCGCATGAGAAGAGACGCAGATTTTTTAGTTGAACTTGTAGTCCCAAAAGATACATTTCAATCCACTCTCCTCGCATGAGAAGAGACTGCAAAAAATTATTAAATCAATCACAACACATCCATTTATTAACATGATTAACACTACAAATAGACATTAAGAAACGAAAAAATAAAATTAAAACTATTATATTTCAATGATTTCCGGTGCGAATCCTTCTAGGAAATTATGTTAGCTAGCTATTCGCACCTTACCTAATTATAACAAAACATTGTATAATAAACCTATATCAAAACTAATATTTTACATTTAATTACCCTAGTGTGCATGAAAATAATCCAAAGCAGAACTAAAGTCCGAATTTTCCGCAATTTCATTCATTTATAAAAAAATCCTTAATACTAGTTTGGTGTTAGTAAACCGCTCCAAAGCCAAAATAAAGAACAAACCTATGGATGCGTTTACAGGAAAAATATCTTTTGAACAATGGTTTTCTCCCATTTCTACGGAATTATAGAATGAACAGGTAAAAACACATCCACAAATTATTATACGAAGAAGCTATACATGGCTTCATTTTTGAAATTACTCTTGTATGCGCAACTCCACGAAACAGAAAGCTTGCGAGCATTGAGTGTTGGTATTTCCTAGAATATTTCCAATAGGTAACGAAATTCAATACGTTTAGCTTTTCCCAATAAGCCGGCGACTCCGACAAGTACCGACCGAGTTCTTCCAGTCGGTTTTTCTCGATTCGGTGGGACAAATTCATGGCGAAACACATTTTGAGAAGCGAAGAAAAACAACGACACCTTTGAAAATTATTGATTGGAGTTCATTACCTCTGAATTTGAAGACCTCTACTTTAAATGGATAAAGCAACACTTGAATATGAAAAAGTTTTATGGTCACAGCGAGCAGACGGTGCACAATCAAGTGTAGATTGCGATGATTGTAGCTGGCACAATGGCACACGCAAGTGACAAAACAACATAATTACAATTTAAATTTCCTAACAAGGTCGTTTAAATTCTCTGCCATATCCGCTAAATTGGCTGAACTGTTTTTGATTTCATCCATCGAGCTTGCTGCTTGTTCCATCGTTGCTGAAGTTTCTTGAATGCCTGCAGCGGATTGTTCTGATACTGCAGCAATTTCGTCCACTGATTTATTAATATTGACCGTATTTTGTACTACGTCTTCTAGCTTTTTCGTCATACTATCAATGTTTGTTGACATGGAATAAACTGCCTCTGCAATGTGGCCGAATGTTTCATTTGTTGATGCAATTTGAGTGGTGCCTTTTTCAACCTCTTCATAGCCATTTTCAAGTGAAGATGACACCATGTTCGATTCTTGTTGGATTTTTTGAACAATACCCGTGATATCGTCCACTGAGACGGCTACTTGTTCAGCGAGTTTACGAACCTCATCTGCCACAACCGCAAATCCTTTACCTTGCTCCCCTGCGCGGGCCGCTTCGATCGCTGCATTAAGCGCCAGTAAATTCGTTTGGGCAGCAATATCCTGAATTACTGCCACGATTTTTGAAATGTCCTGTGTTTGTTTACTTAATTCGTCCACCTTAGCAACTGCATCCTTCACTATATGATTGATGGATGTCATTTGTTCAGTAGATGCATTCATTAAACCTTGGCCCTCTTTCGTTAAAGCCATGACATTTTGGGAATATTGCTGAACATCCGTACTACTATGATTGACATCTGTTATCTTTAAGATAAATTCTGTCATTGTTGTAGCTACATCTGATGCATTACTTGCCTGCACTTCTGTGCCACTCGCGATTTCAGTGACTGTGTCGACAATTTGTTCCGTACCAGTTTTCACCTCTGTCGATGATTGCATGAGCGCTTCACTATGCGCAGCTACATCATTAGACACGGTTTGAATTTGCTTTAATAATCGATTCCAAATATCGGACATCGTATTAGTCGCTTCTGTAAGCTGCCCCACTTCATCTTTTGTTTTCACAACAAGTGCAGGCTCACTTAAATCACCTTCAGTAATTCGTTGCATACGATTTGTTACAGCGATGATTGGTCTTGAAATGAATCGAGCACTTAATAAGGCAATCACGATAGAAACGATAACAATCACTACACCAACAATTATACCTGTAAGCTGCTTAGTCTCGCCTGCACTGATAATGTCTGCGCCAGTCGCATTGATTGATCGCTTACGATGCGCTGCTAACCCCTCAAAGCCCTCACGTATTTCCGTAGCCTTATCACTCACAGTTGCTAAATTTTTTGTAGCTTGGTCGATCTGCCCTTGATCATAAACAGTAAATACTTCTTTTTCAACATAACTACTCCATTCATTAGCCATTTTTGCAAATGTGTTGAAATCACCTGACTCCGATATTGCTAAACGCTGTTGTTCATTTTCTGCAGCAAGCTTTACATTATCTTCAAAAATTTCCTTATACTTTACATCACCAGAAAGCACATACCCTCTAGCTGCAGCAATTCTTAGTCCTATCGTTTGAGCTTCCTCATAATCTGTAATTAGTAATTGCATTTCTTCATCAATCATTTGTTCCGTTGCGCTGTTGCTTTGCTGGACTGCATAAAAATTGAAACCAATGTATAAAACCACTACTGCTACTACAATGCTGAAAGAAAAAATGATTCTTTTACTAATAGACTTAAAATTCATTTCAATTCTCCTTACTTTTCAATGCGAGCTACATGTGCATTGTCATATTTGCATACCATTAGTAATCTACCACTTTCCTGTTGAACTTGGACGAATTGAGAATTTTTTCTATATTAAATGAAATAACTGGGTGATTTTTGTGTAATTATTAGCAAATTATAGAAGATACAGTATTTAAATAGATAGACTACCCAATACTTTATAGCAGGACTTTTGATACATAAAAAGAGGAACAGCCTCAAAAGCAGGCTGTTCCTTCTATCCCAAAATAATTAAACATAACGTCTCTGATCGGTACATTTACGCATCGGAAAATATTTTTTAAAAATTACTGATAAAGAGACATTTAAAACGATGACATGACCTTACAGCGCTGGAGCCTTTTTGTTGGAATCTTTTAATTGCTATCTCCAAACTTCTTCATTTTATCGGGTCCTTTTTCAAATTTGTCGACTTCTTACGCTCCTACAAACAGCACGGCCTGTCCAATCGCAATAAAAAAGGCTTCATGCTGTATCGGGCTGTTGTCTTCAATTTGCAGCGTAATCTCGAAATGAGTCTCACAAAAGACAGCCTGCCAGCGTGCAATTGGTTGATCATCTAGCGAAAATACGGACCAGTCCTCCATTTCCTTGTTGAGTTTTATAGTTTGGACATCATCTGTGATGATTAAGTCAGGAATCATGATTTGCCAGCCATCATAGGCAATCATATACTCTTTGCCTGTGACGAAATCCTTTCCTTTAAAATGTACTCGTCCACGACGCGACACCTTCTTACATGTGTAAAGAGGCTGACCCTCGACATCTCTGACATCGAAACGCACAAAATAACGATAGTCCATTGTGCGATCAAATGCTTTTTTCAATCCATTTGAATAAACGCGTTGAACAGTGGACGATACTTCCCCTGCTTCATTTAAAATTACGACTGACTCTGTTGATTCAATAGCCGCTGGTTGCTTGTATGTATAAATCTTCAATCCGTTCGCTCCTTCATTCACTTGCTTCCTATAAACTAACATAAAATAAACGCCAAATACAAAGGTTGTATTTGACGCTTGACTGTTTATTTGTTTTGCTTTGGTACTTCTACTGTGAATGATTGGAACTTCACTTCGTTTACAGATAGTTTATTAAATGGAATTTTTGTTTCTACGCCAGTTACATCAACATGTACACCGCCTCCACCTAAAGGAATTTTTAAGTATGGTGTAATCATTAATTTTTGAACCTCGTCTACAATCGGGTCAAAGGACTTGGTGCTGCTAAAGTTCCATACACCATTATCGAAATGACCTTCTCCCCCACCCGAATGCGATGTAACTTCAGTGCCATGTTCATCTGTAATACGGAATTCTATAAACGATGCACCGATTTGTGAATTATCAACTGTACCCTTTTCAGAAGCTTTATAAGCAAGAGCTATACCTGATGGACTAAATGAAATGTTAGACACATCCAGTTGAATGCCCTCTGCTTGTTGCTGATGATGAACTGGAACATAAATAGTATTCGTAATCTTTTTAACAGGAACTATAAATTCCCATTTTTCCCCTCCTTCACCTTCTAACAGTAAGCCCATTTCAAAGGAATCCGGCATGCCCTCCTTCACATCAAATCTTGCGATGCCTGTACGAACTGTTGGACTTAATACTTTTTCACCATAGGTACCAGAACTCACTTCAGGGTTTTTACCATTAATAGTAAAGTTCAGTCCTGCCCCGAAGTAATGTTCACTTAATTCCTTTTCAGAATCTATTGTAATTCCTACTGTAATCGTTGACTCGTCATAGAGGACCTCATCTACTGTTACGGAAATACCATTATTTCTATGCTTTTCTCCAATAGTGCTTGTTAACCCTTGTTCACTAGCTTGTTTTAGCCCAGGTAAGCCAGAGTTACTGAATACCGATCCGACAATTGGTAGCTGTGCTAATGTGCTTGCGAATGTTGGTGATACATATGCCGCGGAACCTACCATAATACTAAATGCTGCTGAAGCACCTGCTACATATAGTAATGGGTTACGTTTACTTTTTCTTTTAATTTGAATTGGGGCTTGATCCATAATTGTTTGCTCCACTGCTTGTTGTATTCCTTTGATAATTGCCGCTCGCACATCATCTCTTGGGAATTGCGGAAGGGTACTGTTTTCATTAAATGGCTTTTTCATTGAACGCTGCACTCCTTTCTAATTCTCGTTTTAATTGTTTTTTTCCACGATGCAAATACGTTTTAATCGTGCTAACTGGCTTTTCCATTACTTCTGAAATTTCTTTAATCGGTAAATCGTAATAATAAAATAAAATGATGGCCATTTGCTGAGAATGATTCAAAAGCTGTATAGCATCCGATAAATCGATCGGATTCGCAATAACAATTTCTTGCTCCTGTAAACAATTTAATAATTCACTTTCTTCAAAAGGAATGATTTTCTGTCCTTTTTTTAGCAGCCGGTAGCATTCATGTATTAAAATGCGAAACAGCCATGTGGAGAAAAATTCTGGATGCTTTAACTGATGAACGGTTTGATAGGCTTTACATGCCGCTTCTTGAATAACATCCAACGCATCCTCTTTTTGGCCAACATAAGAAAGCGCGGTATAGAATAATTTTTCTTCCTCTAAAATGAGTAGTTGCTCAAATGCTTCCTTATTCCCTGCAATAGCCTGTTTGACGATCGATAAGTCATGTTCCATGCTGTTTCCTCCTTTCAATACTTAGAGTCAATACCTCTATCAAAAGGTTTCACTTTGATAAAATTCTTTTTATAAATCAACCACTGCTTCAATCTATCACGTTGGTTGTTAAAGCATGCATTTTATTCGTTCTGCGTGCACTTTTGCCAATCTATCCGTCATCTATGTGTCTACAAAAAATAGACTACTTCATCTAAAGTAGCCTACTAAACTTTTCTTTATTTATCCAATTTAAAAGTAATGTCGCCAACTCCGATTTCTGAGTTGACCTCTATTTTTACATCTGCTTTATCATACACTTCGTTTACATAAACCCCTTTGCCTTTAGAAATGAAGCCCTCTATATTTGAAGTGCCGATGCCTTTTTCCGTCGTAAGCTTTACCCCAACCTTTGATGGTAAAATGACAATAGTTTGACCAACACCTGTTTCAATATTCGTTTCGAAGCTTTTTTTCCAATCGCCACCTAAATTTACATTGAGATCGCCTACACCCGTTTCAATATTTAGTTTTTCCAGCTGTAATCCTTGTAAATCTAACGCTGCATCCGACGCGCCTGTTTCGATGGAGAGATCCATGGGAATATCTTCATTCAATTCGATATCCCATATATTTTTTAATTTCCCTAAACGTATGCTAGTAGAACCTTTATGGTCAATCGATACGTTTCCTGTCTTGCTGCGTAAGTCATATTTTACTTTTGGAGCAAGTGTATCAATATTGTATTGAGCAGTCCCTTCAACCCAATCTTTAGCACCCTTTTTAACTGTGATCTCTCCAACACCAAGTTGTAATTCAACATCTAACTTTTCTGCTTTATCCTTTTCTACAAGGATCGTTTCATCTTTGGTTTTACCTGGTATGACTGAATTGCACCCCGATAAAGCAATCAATGAAGCGCCTATAACCAAACCAAGTCCCATAATTTTTTTCAATGTAATTTCCTCCCACTATATAATATTCCAATAAATTCATTATATAGGAATTTCCATTTATAAAAACGAACCTCCGCTTTAAAATCTTCTCAGACCTAAGACGTAGTGAGCACTCATTCCATGAATATGACAAATATGAACCCCGTATGAATGCTCATATTTCATATGGGGTAGCTGTTCAATAAGTGAAAATCCGTGAAGCATTGTAGTGAATAGAAGTTCTTTCGTGAGCCGAATTTGGGTTATTATTCCAATGATACTACTCCATTTTTGAACTAATCTTCGTATTTTTGGTTACCCTATATAAATTCATTGCCCCGAGAGCGACAACTATTGCAACTATATCCAGCGCTACTTGATAGCTTGAAAATATCGTTACTATAAAACCATATAATGCAGGAGCGATCACAATAATAAACTGATTCAACGTCAATGCTGCACTCACAGTTAGACCAACATAATGTGGATTCGATTGCTCTGTTACACAAGCGATAAACAATGAATACCAGCCAAGTGCTACGAAGCCTAATAAGAAACAACATAATAGCATAAACATTTTCGCATGTAGCATAAGTGGTAATATGACAGTAAGAATAACTGCACTAGCCATTACTATTAGTAATAAATATTCCCGCTTCTGCGCAAAAAATTGGTCACTAATCCACGCTATGGCTACCCTTCCAATCATTCCACCGATTAATAAAAGGCTTAAATAATGTCCCGCCTCTGTTAAGGAATAACCTTCTTCTTGATGTAAATAACTCATGAAATGTGCAACGAGTATCATTTGTAAGGTCATCATCACTATTCCAACAATATAGATTGGATATAAATCTTTATTATTTTTAATAGCTTCGAGCTTCTCTTTAAAAGTGATAGAGGTTGCAGATACTGCTATGCGATTTTGGGGCTCCTGATAAATAAGTAAAAAAAGCAGTCCACCAGCAATAGCCACAAAGCCTTGTACAAAATGCACTGATGTCAGACTATGATGATAGTACATATAGGTGAGAATGGCTGATGCTAAGGCTCCACCGATTGGGATGCCAGTTTGTCGAATGCCAATCGCCAGTCCGCGATGTTTGTCTGGAAACCATTTCACAATCGCGGTGCTGCCCCCTGTTTGCGCACTGCCGTACCATGCGCCCACGATTAATAATATAAATAGCAACACTGCATAATTATTGACCAACATAAGTAGTAAAGCTGAAAATCCTAATAAAATGGAGCCCCATCCGATAATTTGTTTTTCCCCTCTTTTGTCCATTAAATAGCCAAACAGAATCATCGAAAAGATTGGTCCAATATTAACGGCAGAAACGATAAAACCCGTTTGAAATGATGATAGATTCCATTCGATTTGATAAAATGTGGCAATAGGTCCCATGCCGTACGTCACAAAAGTTGCTGCAGTTTGGGACAACGTCGCCACTAAGACAATGATCCATTTATAATATGTATTCATTAACATTCCCTCCAATGCTGTTTCACCGATTCATTGACTTTACATATTTGAGTTTACGCTTGCCCTATGAATACGTAAAATGGAAAAAAATGATAGTGGCTATCAAAAAATTTTATAGGTGTGTGACATACAATATGAACATGGAAGAAATAGCATTAAAAATCGAAATTTTGGAGAGGCAAAATCTTAGTAAATCCGCTGAAATTACGAATTATACGCAATCTGCCCTAACCTCTAAAGTGAAGAAAATGGAGGGGGAAATTGGTCAAAAGGTGTTTAAGCGTACACCGCAGGGCTTGAAGATTACGAATGTAGGGATACAATATTTAAATTTTTTAAAGCTTATTACAGAGGAGTATGATGCATTTTTACAAGAGATTGGTTCGGGGCAAACGAATACAAAAATTAACTTCGGCACTTCCCATACAACGATAAAAATTTATGGCGCATCCATTATGAATGCCTTGCAGACAAATAATATTCCTTTAGATGTTGATTTCATTGTGGAATCTAGCACTTCCTTAAATCAAAAAATCCATAATGCCGAAATGGATTGTGCTCTGACGAGTAATCCTATTAAACACTACCCTGATTTAAATTACGACATGATTGCAACAGAAACATTTGAAGTCATTTCGAACGATTCTTATATGATTAATTTTGAGGAACGTTCACCCGTTACGCTACTTGTGTTAAGCAGAGGCTGTATGTATACTCGGGCGATGGCAGAATGGCTAAAAAAGAATCAAGTTCCATTTACGATGAAGGAAATCAAATCGGTAAGTAGCATCCTTGATTTCCTCCAAATAGACAAAACGATTGCTGTGTTAAATAGTAAACTAATTGACCTTTATAACTATTCTAACATTCACTTTTACGATTTGCAGTTGCTAAACAAAGTAATAGAAACTGTCTTTATTTACAAGAAGACCGAAAGTCAACAATCTTCTATTTTTCAGTTAAAACATATTATTGAATCGTTGCTTGCGGCAGACCCTATTGAACAAAGCTAGTTCGATATGATCTCCTAAATCCGATTCAGAAAATCCTGAGGGAATCATGTCACCCTATCATGCTAAAATTTTATTTGCCCATATGCAAAAAGGAGTGTTTCCCCCTAACCTGAGTATTCTCACAAAAATACACCTCAATGTTAGTTCAACATTGAGGTGTATTTAGCATTACAAATCATCAAATCCGTTATCTTCTACATTAACCTTCACATATTGGCGGGAACGTTGCTCGAAGAAATCTGTTTTTCCTAAGTCAACATCTTCATACGCTTTAATCCACTTCAATGGATTTTTGCGATAGCCTTCAAATGGACGGTCCACACCAAGCTGATTACAGCGTACGTTTGCATAGAAATGTACATAATCATGCACATCTTCCACATCGAGGCCATCAACTTTATCGCCAATCACTTCATTGGCCCAATCAATTTCTAGCTGAACGGCTTCACGGAAGATCTCTTGTACACGTGCTGCTCGCTCTGGTGTATCGTATTTTGGATATTCCTCTAACAGCTCCTGATAAATCTTCACAAATAAATCGACATGTAGCTGCTCATCACGATTAATATAATTTATCATCGTTGACGTCGCTACCATTTTTTGATTGCGTGCTAAATGATAGAAGAATGCGAAGCCAGAATAGAAGAATAAACCTTCTAAAATGACATCATAGACAATCGCTTCTAGCATATTGTCAACAGTTGGTTCCTCTGAAAATGCACGGTAGCCTTTAATAACGAAATCATTACGTCGCTCTAGCACAGGCTCTGTACGCCAAAAGTCAAACGTACGATCCTGCTCATCTTTGTTCACTATACTTGATAGCACATAGGAATATGAGTGATTATGGATTACCTCTTGTTGCGCTAAAATAATCATTAGTGCATTTAAACTTGAATCTGTTAAATAATCCGCTACTTTCCCTGCAAAATCGGTTTGCACACTGTCTAATAATGCGAGTAAGCCAATGATTTTTAAAAAGGATTCCTGTTCATCTGCTGATAGCCCAGAGAACTGCTTCACGTCGTTGCTCATATTAATTTCAAATGGTGTCCAGAAGTTCCCTAGCATTTTTTTATACTTAGGATAAGCCCAGCTAAAACGTACATCATCCCAGTTTAAAATGTTAGAAGAGCGCCCGTTGACAATGCCTGTTGAACGGTTTGGCGCTTCCTTATCCATAATTTGTCGTTTTGTAATAGTTGTCATTGATACTTCCTCCTAGCTCGCGCAAGACTCACATTCTAGCAATTCTATAGACGTTGAGCGCACATAATAGGTCGTTTTCACACCGCTCGCCCATGCATGCATATGCAATGCTAGTAAATCTTTCGCCTTAATCGTATTTTGCACATATAAATTAAGTGAGATGCCCTGGTCGATATGACGTGCTCTTGCGGCATTTTGCTTGATTGTCCAATTTTGATCGATGAAATAAGCAGATTTATAATACCAAGTCGTCACAGGTGATAAATCTGGTACTGTTACTGGAATTTTGTAATCCTTCTTCTCCTCTGAATAGCTCTTTTGGAAGATTGGATCAATCGTAGCCGTACTGCCCGCTAAAATGGATGTTGATGAGTTCGGTGCAACCGCCATGACATAGCCGTTACGCATCCCTTTATCAGCAACCGCAGCGCGTAGCTCATTCCATTTATGACTGTCATAGCCTCGTTTGTCAAAATACGCACCAGTATGCCAATCCGAGCCTTCAAATAATGGGTAAGCTCCTTTTTCGCAAGCCAAATTGTTAGAAGCACGAATCGTTAAATAGGCAATTTCCTCATAGAGCTTGTCCGCAAATTGTACCGCTTCTTCAGACTCCCATTGAATTTCTTTCAACGCTAATAAATGGTGCCAGCCAAATGTGCCAAGCCCAATACCACGATAGCGTAAGTTCGTACGCTCTGCTTGTTTTACTGGAATTGTATTGAGAGTAATCACGTTATCTAACATACGTACTTGAATGGGAATCAATCGTTCTAGAACACCAGCCGGTACAGCTCTGCCTAAATTAACAGAAGATAAGTTACAAACAACGAAATCTCCAGGCTTACGACGTGTTACGATGACATCATCTTCAAGGGTAATAGACTCGAATTCAGTCGGCGACATATTTTGGAAAATTTCCGTCCTGTTCTTCAACTAGGTTCGCTACACCTAATCCGTTCTCTTATGAACTGCTGTATATCACTATACAGAGGAGACTATATCATCATCCTCAGCTCTACCTGTAGGATGCTCCGCTTTTCCCTTTATGAATTATCCCATTTTATCGGGCCTCGCTTGAGGGGTATTCTACTCGCTTCTTCACTCATGTTTTTCAATGAGCTATGCTTTCGATAGTCGTTAGGCTTTTACTTTTGATTAATCTATTCAAAAGATTTAGCACGGTAGGTTATCACATTGTGACTTTCCCCGTTTAACGGAGTTTTCGACAACCATTTCTGATTGAAGGTGCTACTATTAACACAAATTGCTTGAGTAAATCATCCCTTCATGCTTATTCGGATTCATGCGATTGACTTCATCGCGATAGAACATAAACGGCACGCCTGTTTCAAGCTGTGAGCGCATAATACGCTTCATAATATCAATGGCCGGCACGACTTCACGACTTAACAATGGATTCGCAATACATTCCGCATATTTCGTTCGGAAAGAACCGTCACCTTTTTTCTCATCGTAGAAATCTTCTAATGAGTAGCCCATGATTTCTCGCACTTCATGTGGGTCAAATAAATGCCAGTCCCCACGTGCATCAACAGTTTCCATAAAGATATCCGGTAAGCACAGCCCTGTAAAAATATCATGGGCACGCAGACGCTCATCCCCATTATTTAAGCGTAAATCTAAAAACGTAAAGACGTCTTTATGCCAAACATCTAGATAGACAGCAATAGCTCCTTGTCGTTGCCCAAGCTGATCGACTGAAACTGCCGTATTATTAAGCTGTTTAATCCACGGTAAAACGCCACTTGATGCACCTTTAAAGCCTTTAATAGATGAGCCCCGGCTACGAATTTTACCCATATAAACACCGATACCACCGCCGTACTTCGATAAAGTTGCAACATCTGTATTCGTGTCATAAATACTTTGTAAACTATCATCTACTGTATCGATAAAGCAACTTGATAGCTGTCCATGTGTTTTACCTGCATTCGATAATGTCGGTGTGGCAACAGTCATATATAAATTACTCAACGCCCAGTAAGATTCACGTACTTTTTCTAAACGATTTTCTGTTTCATCCTGCATTAGGGTCATCGCAATGACCATCCATCGTTCCTGCGGTAGCTCCACTGGTGTTTTCGTGTAATCACGGACTACATAGCGATCCATTAATGTTTTTAAGCCAATATACGTAAACAACTCATCTCGACTTGATTCTAAATAAGAAGCAAGTTCCTGAAGCTCCTGCTCACTATATTTTGTTGTTAAACTTTCATGATACAAGCCCGCATTCGTATAGAGTGCTAAATGCTCTGGAAAAATCTTATAAACATCCTTCACTGAAACACCACGACGCATTGCAAATTGATCATATAGTTTTTCTAAATAAATTTGAGCTGCGACAAACGTCCAGTATGGCTCTTCCTCATCAATGAGGCTAAGCGTTTGTAAAATCATCGCATCCGCCCATGCTTCAAATGTCGGATTGTCATTTTTTCGTAGCCAACGATCCGATAACCTTACAAAACTTTCGAGTTCATCCTCCGTGTAACTTTTCTTGAGCTTCGTCATTTGCTGTTCGATTTGAATTGTCATATATACACTCTCTCCCTTTCCTTCTCCAGCCACACAAAAAGCGATCACGCAACATTTATCGGTTACGTGATCGCTGTAAAATCGGAAATGGAAATGAAGGACATGGACACAAAGAAGTGAACAAATCTTTCGCCTCCACTTCTCAATCCCCGAAGAATGTGTTGCTGTCTTGAACAACTCGGCAGGTCTCCTGGCTCATGCTTCCTCCAAATGATGGCCTTCCCGTTCTTTACAGTGGCCTATTCATCATTTGTCAGCATTTACAGTTGCGGGGACAGCTTCGGCTTAAGATGACTCTTTTTCCGAATTCCCTTTTAAACCATATTGGTACCGCTTGTCCAAACTACTATATATTGTGCTTTAACTCCTAACAAATCTAACATATTGTGTTTATTGTTGCAATAGGCGTTTTGCCCCTTGCAAGCTATAAAGTGCTACTTTTTCTCGAAGCAAGCCCCATTACAACGCAGTTTTACGTAGTTTCTCAAAATTTCTAGGAAAAATTTTTTGTGCTTGCTGCTCTTGTTGTGGCTGTATTCCAAGTAAAACTACTGCACATGGACCAGCCGTTTTCTCAACATCTAACGAACTTTTGACCTGTTGCTCGCCAAAAAGTCGGGTAAATTCGGCTTGTAGACCTTTTGATCCAACTGGCCATACTTGCTGCACTATGCCCTCTTTCCACGCCTGAAAAATAGGTTGTAGCTGTGCGACATCTTCAGGCTGTGCAAGGACTTCATTGCCTACAAGTGGCAGTCCATATGTGTACCAACTTAGATGCTCATGCTCAATTGATGGGCGTTTTTGCTGCTCACCAAGCATCGTTATAGACAAACCTGATTGTAAAGTGGGTATATTGGACTCTGAGCTGCCATCGATTTGTGGGCAACTAAGACCCACCTCATCAAAAACCCGCTGAATACCAGCAACATAACGAGACCACGCTGCATCCCCTGAAAAATTAGCGAGTAAAATATGCCTTGGTAAAACATTTGCAGCAAGCTGCTCTAAAAAAGTAACACGGGCAGTGAAGTATGCTGTAAGAATGTCTGAAGCAGACACAACATCTTGTGGTTTTTCGCCAATGGCTGCAGCATTATCAGTTGTAGCAAACAGCTCACCTATTTTTATAGCATTTCTCAATGAACTGGACCGTTGCCAAAAATTTATAAAAATCTATAAATCTTGTTTAATTCTTGTTTCTTCGTGTCCGATTTTGCCGAAGCTACTTTCGTTTGGTCTAACACTCCACAAGCGTAAATTCGGATGCAACGATTCCTACATATTAGCAATAACGTTAAGTGTTAGTTTGCTAATTGAAAATGTGCTAGATTGATAGATGCGTTTAAATCCCTATCCATCTTATGACCGCATACACATTCGTATGTTCGGTCAGACAACTTCAGATCTTTTTTAATGCTTCCACAACTTGAACACATTTTTGAAGATGGATACCATTTATCAGCTTCTAAAAATTCAATTCCATACTTTTCGCATTTATATTGAATTTGTCTTTTGAACTCATACAAACACTGCTTCGCAATAGCTTTCGATAAATGTCTGTTCTTCATCATCCCTTTGATGTTCAAAGTTTCCATTACAATTCGATATGGCTTGGTTTTCACAATATCATTTGTACTTTGATGAAGATGATTCTTTCTGATATTTGATAATCTTCTATGCAGGAGCTGTATCCTCTTTTCGATTTTTATAACGTTGCTTGTTTTGACAAAACGGTTTCCCTCCTTATTCATTTCATATTTACGAGAAACATTTCGTTGCAACCTACGAAGGCGTTTCTCAGTCTTTTTAACTGCATTATTTTTATTGATATTTTTATATACTGCACCATTTGAACAGACAGCTAATACTTTAACACCAATATCTATCCCTAAAGAAACATCTGTTAGTTCTTCTTGTATTTTTTCTTGCTCTACCCCTACTGATAAGTACCAATACTTATTGTCATAACTAATTCTTGGGTTACAGTATTTGACACCGATAGGTATTTGCTCGTTCGTTCTGATCCAACCGACTTTTTCAATGAGTACCAGCTTTCCATCTTTTACTTTTAACTTTACATTATCATTGTAAAAGGACTTCTTGCTCTTTTTTCTGCTTTTAAATGTTGGCTTATTGGCTATACCTTTGAAAAACTTTTTGTACGCATCACAGGCATCTTTAACCGCCTGTTTTGCTACATTGTTAGATACTTCATTTAACCAAGACAATTCCGTTTTCTTTAGTTGGGTTAATTCTTTCCTAAGCACACCATCAGCTATAAATTTGCCGCCTTTTTTATAATTTTCTTCTTGTTTTGCAAGTGACCAATTATAAATAAATCTTGCAGTTCCTACTGATTGCCACAGCTTTTGTTCTTGCGATTTACTTGGGTATATTCTAACTTTCTTTGCCAGTATCATCTTCTAATAACTCCTTAATCATTTTCTTCGCTTTATTTGCTCTTTTGCCTTGAAGACTACAACTAAATACAGTAAGGATTTGAATTAAATCTTCTACTAATTCTTGCTCTTCGCTTTTCTCGGTATTATCAATAATTTCAATAGTAGCTCCATACTTTTCACAAAGATTTTCTATTAATTCATATCCAAATCTTATTAGTCTATCTTTATAAAGAATCACTATTTTTTCGACCTCTGAATTAGTCATCATATCTAACAATTGATTTAACCCTTTTTTATTGTAGTGAATTCCACTCCCTATATCTGAGATTATTTCAAATTGATAACCTTTAGCGTACATGTATGTCTTTACATGTTCTATTTGCCTTTCAAGGTCATCTTTTTGTTTATGTGAACTAACCCTACAATAACCAATTGTTTTTTTATTTAGTTGTGTAGATGGCTTCAAACCTAAAAAATGATTAAGCTGTTCTTGGGAATAATATCTCGTACCACTTTCTGTTACGTGATGCGGTTTTAGAGTGCTTTTTTTATCCCAGTTTCTAAGAGTTTGAACTGTTTTACCTATTTTTCTGCGAATTCTCCTATTGAGTAATATTTCATCATTTAACACCTCAATAAGAGGATACCACAAACTATAAAAATATATTGCATTTTTATAGATATTTATACATAATCATTAACTGCACCCCCTCCCTTACGCACAAACACCTTTGACAGAATTGGCATCACAATTGCAACGATCACTAGATTTACGAGTGTTGCCAATGGGAGACTAGTCAGTGACGCCCAGTAAAATGCCGGACTAATGATAAAGTAAAATGGTAAAGGTGCCACAACACCATTTAAAATTAGTGCCACAGGCCATTTCCAGAAATGCATTCCTTTTTTATGCATGACCCCAAAGACCCAGACAACAATAAACATTTCTACTGCGATAATAATATGTAGTGGCCCTAGAGGGAAGCCAGTAGTTAATGCAGAGATTAAATGTCCAATGACTCCCGCAACCCCAGCTAATACTGGAGATAAAAAGACAACACTCAATAATGCAGGTGCAGCGTCAAGCGCAGCAGTTGAAATAAATGTTGGAATTTTAATGATTGCACCCACTGCACAAATTGCCGCCACCATAGCAGTGAGCGTCAATTTCATCAATCTTTGTCGATCCATCCCATTTCCTCTTTTCTTTAAATTTTTTTATAATAGCGTGGGGTTGATTTCCGTTCCGGTTGGGCGCTTTGCCGCTGGCGCTTCGCTTTCGCGCAGATAAAACATTTGCCGCTGACGCTACGTTAGCACTACGCTTTCGCACAAAGCAAAGCTTCCTGGGGGCGTCCGTGAGCCGCTTCGCTGCGCTGCAGGGTGATCTGACCCCAAGGAGTCGCCAACCTCCACTCCCATCAACTTATTTACAAAGCATACGTCCTTGGAAATCTTATCCCCAAAATGAAAAGCCTAATAAAATTTTTCAAACTATATCATTTGATTTGTTCCCCGATACCGTACCAAATGCGTACGACTTGTTCGGCTTCAGCAAACAATGCCTGGTACAAACGCCCACATGTATCACGCAATAATCGCGCCTGTTTTTCCATTGGCACAACTCCACGCCCCATATCGGTCACTATGATATAGACGGCACAATGTTCTTCAAGAGTCTTTAGTCTTGTCAAAATAGTTTTAACAAGTGGTTCATCCTCCTCAAGATCTTGTGTCACGAGCCACTTCTCTAAGTTTTTAATAACTAGTACATCACAGGTAGGAGAGCCATCAGGTAGATTGCCATCTACTAACTCAACTTTTTGAGCTGCAAGCAAATTCATGACATAGTCGGTTTTTCCACTATAGGCGCCTCCGATAAAGACATGCATCTCGCTCCCTCCTCCCAAGCCTTTCTCGTAAACGTTAAAGAAAACATTTTATCATGCGGTGTTTGATACGACCAAAAAGTTTGCTCAGTCGGTGCAAATGCTACAAGAAGTGCTCGAATAACGCCACCATGGACAACGAGATGATAAACATCTTCACCTTTTGGTAATGCAGTGAATCCTTTAATGACACGCGCACAAAAAGCATCAAAGCCTTCCCCCTTTGGAGGCGGTGACTGAACTGGGTCATCTAACCATGCACAATAACGACTATCTGTTTTCAAGTCCTCAAATGTGCGCCCTTCAAATTCACCGAAGTTCGATTCTCGAAATCTCTTATTAGACACGTATGTCGCATTCGGAAAATAATGGGCTGCTGTTTCTCTACAGCGCAGCAAATCACTACCATACACCTTCGTGACATCTGGATCTACAATAGTCAGTAAAGAGGCATCAGCTAATGCAGAATCTGTCCAGCCGATATAACGCTTCTCCAAATTTTCCTTTGTTGGAGCATGTCTCATTAAGCGAACAATAACAACGTCACCCATAATACAACCTCCATTCCTTCGATTGAAGCCCCGAGTAAATCGCCAGAAACGCCACCAAAGTTGCGCACTGTAAATTGACGAAAGACTAAAAAGGCAATCGCTAATATAGCCATCAACACTAGTGGAGCAATGGAGAAGCCTATCACAAACAACAAGCTACTATACGCCACACCTAATGTCATAAGCATAAAGCAGATAAGTGATCCCGGCTTAATATGTGTTTTGAAAAAGTAAGCAAGCCCCTTTTCCTTTGAGCACTTGAGCGACATAAAATAAAAGCTCATGCCTACTCTTGTTAATAACGGAATAAACATAGGCATCCATAGTGCAAATTTATGTTGGACGAATAACTCATGCAGTATGACAAATTTACCAAGCATTAAAAATAGCACTGAGAGCACACCAAATGCGCCAACACGTGGATCATCTAAAATTTCAAGCCGCTTCTCACGATCTCGATACGAAAAATAAGCATCCCCCATATCAATAAAACCGTCTAAATGTAAACCACCCGTAAATAAGGCAAATAAGCCGACAATCACAAAAGAAAGCAAAACCTCACTGCTTGCCGTCCATTCTGTCAAACTATAGATCACCGCCGCCACAGTAGTGCCCATGAGAGCCCCTATCCATGGTAAAAAGGCGAACATCCCGGTAATCGTTGACTTCGTTAAAGGGATTTCTTTATGTACCGGCAAAACTGTAAAAAACTGAAACGCAAGTTGTACGCTATGCCAGAAATTTTTCATCGTCTTGCCACCTTCTTCTTCATTTATTATTTCCATTTCTTTACGACACCATAATTTATTTCATACGCCTCATCCGCTATAGACACGAACCATTGATGTAATTTCCCAAGCATTTGTCGATAGTATTCTACTTCCTCGCTAGAATATGGAGGCTCATCGAATAATTCGTTTGAGACGATAAAAAACGTCACCTTTTTCTCAAGTAACGTCTTCACCGCCATTTTTAAAACATCAAGCTTTTGCTCTATACAGCCGGGCTGTTCCACACAAGGAGTTCCCGTGTCAAAACCCTCGTAAAAAGCATTTGTCAGCCATGTCGTAACACAGTCCCATAACACAACATCTCCATCGGTTAGTTTATATAATGTATCAGCCATGTCATAAGGTGCTTCTATCGTCAGCCATTCCATATTTTGTGCCTGTCTGTCTGCCTGGTGGCGCCATATTCTTTTCTCCATCTCATGGTCCAACGCTACTCCAGAAGCAATATAAATAAGTCGTCGCGCTTGGTTAAACGCTGTTTGATAGTGAGTAACAGCCGCTTTTTCAGCAAAGTGGGATTTACCACTGCGTACACCCCCTGTAATGAAAATCAGTGGCATAGTTACGCCTCCTATTGTAAATGTTGAATGTTCCCTATATCTTTCACGAGCCATTGTTGCTCGACTTTCTCAATAACCGTGACACTTGTACCATGAATAAATGGTTCTGCCCATAGCTGATTGATGCTTCGCCCTAAAATGGCATTAATGATGCATTTAATCGTTACAGCATGGGACACAATTAAAACATTATTTTCGGGATATTTTTCTGCAATTTGCTGTAACGTAAACATCGCTCGTTCTGTTACCGTCCCAAAGCTTTCCGTATGGGTTGCGACGAATTGTCCAGGATAATCGGTATATAATTCATAGTCAAGGCGATGCGTAGTCATAATGTCCTCAACGGTTTTCCCTTGCCAATGTCCTAAAAAAATCTCCCGTAAATTATCCTCATAATAGGTTGGAAGCTGTCGATTATCTAGAAGAATATGCAACGTTTCCTTAGCACGGTCACTTGAACTGCTATATGCTGCTGTAAAAGAGCAGTTTTTCAAATGATCTCGAAGTTTTTCTGCCTGTAAAATACCTTTCTCCGATAATGGTGAATCTGACCATCCCTGTAGTCGATGCTCTTTATTCCACATCGTTTCACCATGTCTTACTAAATAAATAGTCGTCAACTTTCTCACTCCTAATTTGCGTTAAACCACGCCTGTAAACAATTGTGCAAATATGTCATAGCTGCGATATCTTTAATTCCAATCCGGAACCATTCACCATTTAAGCCCATAAAATTTTTAGTATGGCGCAGTACGACACCCTTTGATAAACAATATGTAAAAAATGTATCTACTTGCTGATTGTCCGGTAATGCAAAACATACATAATTCGTTACACTATTCGTCACCTGACAACCATTTCCTTGTAAATAGCTCTGCAGTACTTCCCGTTGATTTTTAGCATAGGCAATAGCTTGCTCACAATACACATGTTCATCTAAACAGCCTGTACCTATAACAAGGGCAAAGGCATTCAAGTTCCAATGCGGTAAAATAGACTTTAGCTCAGTAACAACTTCCGGGCTTGCTACTAAATAGCCAAGGCGTAATCCTGGAATCGCATACATTTTTGTCATCGAACGAACGATGATTAAATGAGGATTTTCTGCTACATGTTGGATCAATGAATCGTCTTCATCTACCCAGTCAATAAATGCCTCGTCAATGACAAGCTCACAATTGATGTTTGCTCCGTGAGAAATTATTTGTTGGAGCTCCTCTTTCGTTGGAAGCACCCCCGTCGGATTATTCGGTGTACAAAGATATAATGCATCTGCGTTCGCCATTTCATGCTTCAGATGCTCCATCGGTAATGTGTAGTGAACAATATCCTCTACGATAATAGGCACAATTTCAGCGCCTGCTGCTTGTAATGTCCGCTCATATTCTGAAAAAGCTGGATGTACGATAATAACACGCTTATTGGCGTAGCGTCTAGCTAGAGCACTAAAAAGCTCTGAAGCACCGTTACCTAGTAATATAGAATCTTTCTGAACATCATGAAAAGCTGTCACCTTTGATAAAAACGGCTCGCCATCCGGGTCTGGATAACGTTGGATAAGCGGATAAAATGTCCGCCAACGCGCCTCAACAAATGGAGGTGGTCCTGCCGAATTAACATTTTCACTAAAATCATACACCTCTTCGGGCATAACAAGCCCTAGCTGATGATAAACATTTTGCGGATTTGCTCCGTGATTAGGTAATTGCAAAAATTAACACCTCCATTGCTAACATAACAAGCGTAAAGAGCAAGGTCGCCATGCGCATATGATTCACAGACGTTGCAATATGCTCTTTTGTTAATGGAATTAATTTTTCGCCCATTATTGCTCGATAAGAAACGACACCCTGATATGTATTTTTCCCACCAAGCTGTACGCCCAATTGAACAGCCGTAGCTGCTTCTAAATAACCACTATTAGGACTTGGATGCTTTTTCGCATCCTGTGCCCAACGTTTTAAGCGCTTACCGAGAGAGACAGTCGTTTCATTTTTCGTACCTAGCACTATCAGTAGACCCGTTAATCGACTAGGAATAAAATTTAGCCCATCGTCTAGCTTTGCAGCAAACATACCAAAATCTTTATATTTTTCATTTTTATAGCCAATCATAGAGTCTAATGTATTGACGGCCTTATAGCCCCATAACCCGATTGCGCCAAATAAAAAGGCATAAAATAATGGAGCTGTTACACCGTCACTCGTATTTTCTGAAACCGTTTCCACAACACCACGAACTATTTCATCCTCGTCAAGCTTCTTCGTATCACGTCCGACAATCCAAGAAAGCTTCATGCGAGCTTCAGCAAAATCGCCTTTGACGAGCGGTTCGTAAACAGCCATCGCCGCTTCCCTCAAGCTACGTTGTGCTAAACCAATCCCAATTAGTAAGCCCTCCACCAATATGCCAAATAGTAGACTAATCTGATAGCTTAGTAGCATAATGGCCGCCACAACAAACATCGTTGTGCCAACTACAGCGAGTGACATCACCATGCCGCGGAATCTCCTCATTCTTCCTTTATTCCATAATTCTGTTTGAGATTGAATGAGCTTGCCAATCCAGCGTACAGGATGAGGCATTTTCGGAGGATCACCCACTATTAAATCAAAAACAAGCCCAATGAAGCAGGCAATCACCAGTGCCATCATAAAGGATTCTCCTCTTTGTCTTTTTTATATTTTTGAATGGCCTCACGCATCGTTTCATAAACACCGTGGCCAATGACTTTTCCTAGCATCGTAATCGGTCCAGCATATGGATGGTAGTCGCCTTCCTCAGTTGAAGCAATTAACAAACTATCCGTTGAGGTACCTGTAGCTTGTGTACCCGTTGTTGGATCTGCTACCCCCTCATCAATCAGCGCCTTGACCTTTGCCTCTGTCGTAGAAATCATGGCCTGAAATAAAGCTTCATCCGACAATCTTCCATTTATCAATACCCACGTATTAATCGTCCCAGCATGATACTGCTCCTGACGATGAAAGGCACGCGTAATATCGACGGCATTGCCAAGACCAGCCGTAATCATGATGACAAGATGAATTCCTTCATATGTAAATTCACGAATTGTTGCATATCGGGCATAGACGGCCGTCATCATCGCAACTGTATTGTCGGTCGGAAAGCCCTCAGACTGTAAAAACCGTTGTAACTCTAGCTGTGGTTTGCGTTCATCATACGTATAAGGCACTGAACGATTCATCAAATGTGTATAAAAGCCAAAGCCTGGGTTATGTACTGCCGAGGATACGACCTTCATTGGTGAATCTGCTTGGATGGCAACATAATGATCGGAAATATGAATATCCTCCTTGCGTAGTACTGGCATGATTTCGCCTCCTATCCAATGTATAAAAAAACAAATTCTTACAAAGAAGAATTTGTACTGTTCATTCTTAAATTAATAGTCTATCCCAAATATACAGCATCGCCACTTCATAATACGCAAATTGTTTATTTTTTTGAAATTGTATCACAAATCCACATTTTATCACAATTCAATTTTGAGATATTCCGCTATTGCCTCTGTTTTAAAGTGTTAAAACGAATAATGGATCCCGCAATGATAAACACCCAGCCAATACCGATATAGACAATTTTCATTGTTTTTGTTGAGGACGGTAAAATATCCAAGATCGTTAAACAAACAAATAGTATGCCAATCATTGATAAAAACATACCAATCGATAATTTTTTCAACAGAAAAACCTCCAATCAATGTACGCTCTTGATTTTACCGTATTGCCGTCAAAAAGAAAACACTAATCCAGTTCAAGGATTAGCGTTTACACTGTAGTAACGGGCAATAATTGAGCTGTACCAAAAGGGAAACATCAGGTACTCCCACCTCAAAATTTAGCGCAAGCAAAACTATATATCAGTAGGGATAAACAACTCCCTACTGATTAAAGTTTCACTTTTATGTCATTATACTCTCGCATGTGCAAAAAATTCCTCATACAGTGCTTGTAAAATTTGGTTTTCATATTCTTGTAGCACACCGAATACTAAACTAACTTCAGATGAACCTTGATTAATCATCTCTATATTTGCACCTGTTTTTGAAATAGCAGTTGCAGCACGTGCCGCTAGACCTGTGTTATTACGCATACCTTCGCCTACTATAACAATCATAGAGAAGCCATGACGCATTTGCACATCATCTGCATTTAATTCATTTTTTACACGTGAAAGAATTCGTTCTTCATTTTCAAGTGTTATTTGATTTGAGCGCATAATAACAGAAATATCGTCTAAACCAGACGGTGTGTGTTCATATGAAATATTTTCATCTTCTAAAATTTGTAGAAGCTTACGTCCAAAGCCTACTTCACGATTCATCAAATATTTAGATACGTATAAAGTTGAAAAGCCACTGTCTGCCGAGATACCTGTAACTGGACGTCCTGTTGCAGAGCGTCTTGGTACGATACGGGTACCTGGGGCTGATGGATTATTTGTATTTTTTATGTTAACTGGCACCCCAATCTTATAGACAGGCATTAACGCTTCATCATGAAACACTGAAAAGCCTGCATAGGATAATTCACGCATTTCGCGATACGTAATTTCATTAATTTCCACTGGATCATTCACAACTTTCGGATTGGCGGAGAACACACAATCCACATCCGTAAAGTTTTCATAAAGCTCTGCTTCAACAGCAGCTGCTAAAATAGAGCCTGTAATATCAGAGCCACCACGGTCAAATGTCCGCAGTATGCCCGCTTTAGTGTAACCGAAGAAACCTGGGAAAACAATGATTTCTTTGGTGTTTTTTAGAGGTGCTAAATTTGCATAAGCCTCTGGTAAAGCATACGTGCGTTCAGGTAAATCATTGACGACCAAACCTTCTTTTGGACTTACGTAGCGTGCCGGCATACCGATTGAATTAAAATAAGCAGCAATAAGCTTCGCGTTATTGTCTTCCCCTGCCGCCTTGATGCTATCGATAAATAATACCTCGTTCGATTTATCACCTTGTACACGTTCACGTAAATCTTCAGCGATCACGTCACAAATTGTATGATCTAACTTCAAACCACCCGCAATCGCCATAAAGCGATTGACAACGATTTGTAATTCTTTTTCAATTTCTTCATTTTTTAATGCTGCCATTGCCAAGTTAATTAATAAGTCAGTTACCTTTATATCATCACCAGAACGCTTCCCAGGTGCAGAAACGGCTACGATTTTACGTGCCGGATTAGATTTTACAATGTTTGCTACTTTTTGAATTTGTTCTGCACTTGCTACAGATGTTCCACCAAATTTACATACGATCATAACCATCAAATCCTAACTTTTTAAATTAAATGTATTCCTCCGAAAAACAATTGAATGTACACAGTGTACAAATTATCCCTCCCTGCGTCAATACAAATTAAAAAATTCACGTAATGAATCGATGGAAAATGTACAATTTTCACACTGTTTGATTTATTATACGGATTTCGTATGAAATAGTTAAGGTTTTTGCAAATTTTTTTCTTAGAATTCCTATAATCGTACAAATATTCGTCTGAACTAGCTGAAATCATCAAATTTACAGCATTTTTAATAAATTTAACATCACAAAATAAACCACGTCTTTCCGAATTTAAATGTGGCTATCAATATAAACAATTTTGCTTGTGTAAAGATGTATCACTTCAACAGCAAGATATGGATCTTTATTACAACAACTAGGCGAAAGACTTCGGTGATGAATCAAAGCCCATCAAAGTTTCATGCCCTTCCCTCCAAGTGTCGTCATAAAACCAAGTCACGAAATATTCTTTACGCAAGGATCTTTTCGGGCATATTAAATTAGTGAATATTTTCCAGTAAACTTGATTAAATTGTAGTGCCTTTCTTCTATATTATTTAAAGAAAACGCTTTCTCCACTAAGATATGCAGAAAAAATTGTGATGTTTGTGCTATTTCGAATGCTTTTGGCTTTGCATTAATGGCAGTGAATCTTCGGCAATATACTGCCATTAACTGAGAAATAAGGTAAAGAAAAAAGGAAATCGAACAGCATCGATTTCCCTTTTTTTCTTGGATAGCAGCTAGTTTTGTCCCAGCCTCTTCTTACGAGTAGTCAACCTTATTTAACGAATAATTTATATGTTTATGGGTGTGAAGTGGTAAGAGATATCCTCACCACTTCACACTCATTTTTGTCTATTAAATCACTCCAATTACATTTAAAAATACGATAATAATTGCAATTGGTGCTATATAGCGAAGTAAGAATAACCATAATATAAATAATTTATAGCCTTTGTTTTTACTTACACCCAGTTCTCTCATTAATACATCTTTCTTCATTTTTAACGGTACGAAGATCGCAACTAATAATACACCGAGTGGCATAAGTACATTACTTACTGTATAGTCTGCTAAATCAAAGACTGTTTTTCCAAACAATTTCACATCGCTTAATACGCCAAATGATAGCGCCGATGGAATCCCTACAACAAAGATTAGTAAACCGACCATTAAGGCCATTTTTTCGCGCTTCCCTTTACCGTTTGTCGTTAAAGAGGCCACGCTAATTTCCAACATAGAAATGGCTGATGTTATAGTTGCAAAGAAAAATAATAACAAGAAAACGATGAAAAATAATTGCCCAAATGCCATTTTACTGAAAACCGCTGGCAAGACAATAAATAATAGACCTGGTCCTTGAGATGGTTCCATTCCAAATGCGGATACTACCGGGAAAATAGCAAGCCCTGCAAGCAATGTAATCACAAGCGTTAAACCGACGATAGAAAATGCAGAACGCGGTAAACTTTCTTCTTTCGGTAAGTATGAGCTATACGTAACCATTACGCCTACCCCGACAGATAACGAGAAGAACGATTGCCCCATCGCATATAAAATAATCTCAGATGTTACATTTGAGAAATCAGGCTGTAAAAAGAAGCGAACCCCTTCTCCAGCTCCATCTAATGTAAGAGCACGAATAATTAAAACAAAAAATAAAACAAATAGCGCTGGCATGAAATATTTGTTTACCTTTTCAACACCGTTTTGTACACCTTTACTGACGATAAAAATAGTCATAAGAATAAATAATAGCTGTGATCCAACCGCTAAAATTGGGTTGGAAATGATTTCACCAAAGGTTGCTTCGTACGCGCCATTTCCTTCCCATAGGCTACCTGTAATCGCATTCCATAAATATAATAAAATCCATCCTCCTACAACACTGTAGAATGAAAGCAATATGAAACATGTTACAATTCCTAATTTACCGACCCAAGGCCATAGCGTTTTAGGAGCAATATTTCTATAGGCATCAACAGCCTCTTTCTGTGTACTCCTTCCAACTACAAATTCCGCCAATAATAACGGTAAACCAATTAATAAAGTAAAACCGATGAAAATAAGGAAGAACGCACCTCCACCTCCAATACCTGCCATATACGGGAACTTCCAAATTGCTCCAAGACCTATTGCCGAGCCCGCTGCGGCTAAAATGAAACCTAATTTCGATGTCCATTGCTGTGATTCCATCTCTTTATCTCCTCTCTTCTTCTATTTCATTGTTTATTACAATTCGGTTTTTATTCATATTGGTCTATCGTGAGTCCTTTCAAATAAAAATCGCCTCTACGACAACGTAGGGAAGATAAAAATATCGTGGTACCATCCTAAAGAAGAATACTAAGAAACTACAAAAAAAAAATGCCCCTACGAAAATACGTAGGGACGATTAACTATCGCGGTACCACCCTAGTTATGAAGATACAACAAGAATAAAACCTTCATAAAAAATGTCCCTACGTAAATGCGTAGGGACGATTAACTATCGCGGTACCACCCTAGTTATGAAAAGACAACAAGAGTAAACACCTTCATAAAAAAACGCCCCTACGTAAATGCGTAGGGACGATTATCTATCGCGGTACCACCCTAGTTATGAAAAGACAACAAGAGTAAACCCTTCATAAAAAACGTCCCTACGTAATACGTAGGGACGATAAATATCGCGGTACCACCCTAGTTGTGAAAAATTCTTCACCACTTTATTTGATAACGGTATTCACTACCGTCTTCCACTTCCTCACTACGTGTGATTTATGAAAGATGCTCCAGGTCGAAATTCATGATCATCTATATACTGATTCGCACCAACCATCAGCTCTCTGAAATAGGGAGATTTTCACTACTTTATCCTATCATTGCCCAAATATTAATTTTCCGAATTGATACTTTCATTTTTAACACATATTAAATACTAGCGTCAATTATTTTTTTGATTTTTTTTGTATTTTCCTCTTATTTTTCGTTCACGGATGTTTTTCTACTTCCGCAGGATTCTTATAATTAACAATAAAACTAGGCTCACATTTTGTGTGAAACCTAGTTTTATTTCAAGCCCTTTATTAACTAGCTGTCGGAAAAATTTCTTGTGTCATGTGAAACCTCCTATTCCCCCATTTCTTATTCATGGAAAAATTGCCAAAAAATAGATTCATTCTTACTATTTAAGCCCATTTTTTCACAATTTCTGAATTAATCTCAACATACATATCCAAAAAAAAAAATCACCTCTAACAAAAACTAACGAGATGATTTCAATCAAACTTTATGACATATTTTCGATCTTTGGAAGTTCATCAAGATCTAAATAGCAGAAAGTCATCATAAAGTGTCATACATATTATATAAAAACAGTAAGGGTTTTTACTGCTTCCACTAAATGGCAGACTATCTAAACGATCAATATGTTTGTAGTAAAATGTAAGACAGTTCCTGTTCACTGGTGATGATTCATTTTTTTGATTTTCTATAGAGAGATGACCACGACAGCATTATTTATTGTTACAATATGTTAGTGTATTATTAAAAGGAGGATAGCTCGAGCAGTTTGCTAACGATAAGTCGAGAAACCTCCACTTTAAGAACTGTTAGGTTATAAGTGGTGGTTTGTTCATCACACACATCATTAGACTTTACGTTGAATAAAAGCATTCATTTTCTCCCATATATCTTTTTTGGCTCATTTCAGTAGAAGACTCCGACCTCTGACGGTGGTGAGTTGAATGCAGATGTGGTTCCCTTTGGAGTAGGTGTCCTAATCCCTACTGATTCCCTAGAAAAAGTGAACAGCAATAGTAAAGGATGGTAGACAATTGAGTAACGAACAAAATAACAGTAAATTTATTTACACATATGTACATCATGTTGATGAATACGATCTGTGCAGAATGGAAATGCGTTCTTTTTTTAATATCGATTCCCAATCAAACTATCTAATAAGCCCTATTAAAATCGATCCAAGCCGTAGCCCTTTTATACAAGATAGAATGGAAGTGCTATTTGAAGAGAATAGCGTAGAGAATATCAAAACATTGGTGAAGGATATCATAAATGAAACAACTTTTAAAGTGGTTTGTTTAAATGATATGGATCTTGGTGAAACGAAGAAAATCCCTCAATCAGAGCGTCGATTGATCGAACGTGAGATAGGATTGTGCATGGAGGGCGAACCAGACCTCCATGAACCTAAAATTGTATTTGGCCTTATGTTACTTGATGGAATATGGTATTTTGGAAAGCATATGAAGAGTAAATCCATATGGCTAAACCATTTACACAAACCAAACAGTTATTCAACGGCACTTAGCACTAGAGTTGCTCGTGCTGTTGCGAATATCGCAGTTCCCCAGCCCCAAAATATTCGTGCAATCGACCCTTGTTGTGGTATAGGAACCGTAGTAATTGAAGCCCTTTCCATGGGAATTAATATGGAAGGGCGAGATCTATATTACAATGTTTGCAAAGGTTCCCGAGAAAACATCGCTTATTTTGGATTAACAGCCAAAATTACAGTAGGTCCAATCTCAGAAGTAACGGAACACTATGATGTCGCCATAATTGATTTACCCTATAACTTATTTACGCATTCATCCACCGAAGATCAATTTGCTATTTTAAAACATGCTCGTCGAATTGCCGATACGGTTGTTGTCGTTACAATTGAAACAATTGATGACATGATAAAAGGGGCAGGATTTATTATAAAAGATCGGTGCGTTGCTAAAAAGCAATCGTTTTTACGTCAAATTCTATTATGTGAATAATATTATCAATACGTAAGCGAAAAATTATCTGACTATCATTTCTAAAAAAATCCGCAGTAGAAAACAGAGACCTGGACATTATGAGGACACTGAAAAACTAAAGAAATTCATTTTTATATTATAAATCTATCTTTTGTTAGATTTATAAACTCAAAAAAGTCGATTTGCATCACATTTTCTGTGGCAAATCGACTTTTTCAGTGCCCTCGGACATTATCCGGGTCTCTTCCTGTTGGATGGAAATAAAGTTTTGATTAAAAATACCTCGCTAATTCATATTTTACGAACATGAATTACATTTTTCGGTTGCTAAATTTTTTTATTACAGTTGCTAAAATTGCCATAAAAAAACGATGATACTATTTATTGTTAAATAGCCTCCTACTTGCATACCATAAAATATTGCAAAAGCATCACGAATAATAAATAATGCTAATGCACCACCGATTCCAGCAAATAAAACTGCCAATAGTAATATTGTATTTTTTATTCCTGATCAAACCACAGTAGCTCTTTGTCATCGACATCGCCATTATAATTGATTAAAATTTCATCTCCTGCTTTTATATCTGTGTAAGCATAGAAGTCAAATGTGCGATTTTTGAAGTTAATCTCATATATTGCATTAGGTTTATAAGAATGGTTAAACAACATTCCATAACCAAGAAGGATAGCAGATTGACCTATTCCATACTCAAAAGCGTAATCACCGAGTATAGTTTGCTCAACGTATTCGTGCTGTTCATTTGGATAAGAAATGACAGGTGCTTCGTGTATAAGCTCTCCTTTTTTAATATCACATGTTGCAAATACCCCTCTATTGAATTCCCCATCACTTAATGGAGATGTTTTTATCTCAATCATATTTGTTCTCCTACTCACTTCTAAAATATTCTTTCTAGCTTTAACATTAAGGTCTTTTTAAATTTGCGTCGTTTGCTTAAGTATATTACTTCAAAATCTTTTCAGAGTAAGAGGTAATTTTATCAAACTAGCCTAAAGTGTCTTGTCAAAACGTCACATATAAAAATAATGCCAGCTTCTCTTTCAACACTTCGTTGATCCTTTATCCGTTTAACGTGATGCTTTTGGTGGTTGGCAGATGTCACATTTACGCTGATTTTTATTTTTAAATTTTGTAAATGTTTTTTCAAAGTTGCTACCACATGCACATTTTAATAATAACTTTTGAGAAAAACCATGATATTCTGTCGTTAGTAACTTACTTTCCGAATTATTCTCAACAAATTCTTTAATTTTATCAATCGTCCATTTTTTATTCAATCTCTTACACCTCTATATTTTATCGCTATGCGGAGGCTTTCTTGGCATCCGTTTTAGTTATAAGGAACATTTTGATTTCCTTAAGCTATTCATTATAACATGAACGGGTATATAATTAAACAGATTCAAGATACCGTTATCTAACATCTCACTACAAGTATTGATGCGTCCACGGTTTCTATTTTCCAAAGGTTATTATTAGCGGCCTTTCTACTGTTACAAGCTCCGCCTTCTATCTAGGTCATCAAATTCCAATCATCTGCTTTAGTTTTTCAAAAGGCATATAGCCAATAATGGGTTCGTGTAATTTTTTATGAATCAGCAAACGAGAATGAGGAATTCCCATTACCTTAAATTCTGCCGCAATATCTGGGCTTTTTTCTACATTCACCTTTATAACTTTTACTTTACCACTAAAATGTTCGCTGAGTTGATTAAGCACCCCTGCGAACATTTTACATGGGCCACACCACTCAGCCCAAAAATTAATTAACACAATTTTTTTAGTATTTAAGTGTTCTTTTAATTCTTTCTTTGTTGTTACATGAACAATCGACATCATTTTTTCCTCCCTCTATAAATGTTGATATATCTACGGTTTGACCCGTTTTTGAGAATGATAAAAAAATTTTCATCACTCTTTTTACATAGCCCAGGAATGCTCCTTTGTGAAAATAAAAATCTTGAAGCTATAATATGCATTAAATTATGATTAGACCCTACTCTATTACACTTTCATTTTAAAGACCTTTTGTCTACCTGTAATAAATCGCCATATTTAAAAACAACTGCCGTCATCGCTTTTATTCGCTTATAGCTTTACAAATATAAAGAGCATGTTTTGACAAAAATCAGCTCAAAACATGCTCTTATTTTATGATAATTCATTTCTCAATGAATAACGTTTGAATGTTCCTTTCCGTACAATACGTTTTTGGGGTTTAAAATAATGATTAAAACGGCTACAGCTAAATAAAATTAAATCAATCTTTATTTTAAGAAGCATCTTCAAACTGACTATTATATAAATCCGCATAGAATCCTTTTTCTGCAATCAGCTCTTCATGATTACCACTTTCAATTATATCTCCGTCTTTCATAACTAAAATTAAATCGGCGTTTTTAATTGTTGAAAGTCTATGCGCAATGACAAATGATGTTCTGCCCACCATCAATTTATCCATTGCTTTTTGAATAAGTGCTTCAGTACGCGTATCAACGGAGCTAGTAGCTTCATCTAAGATTAGCAGTGGTGCTTTTTTAACCATTGCCCTAGCAATCGTAATGAGCTGTTTCTGTCCGACAGATAAACTTGTATGATCATTTAAAACTGTATCATAACCTTTTGGCAATGTTCGAATAAAGTGGTGCAAACCTACCGCCTTACAAGCTGCAACCACTTCGTCATCAGTTACATCACCTTTGTTATAAACGATATTTTCCTTAATGGTACCTTCGAAAAGCCAAGTATCTTGCAGCACCATGCAAAATAGGTCGTGTACATTTTTACGAGTAATAGATTTAGTCGGTACGCCCTCAATCATAATTTCCCCACTATCTACTTCATAGAAACGCATGAGAAGATTAACAAGCGTTGTTTTACCAGCCCCAGTAGGTCCCACGATGGCCACTTTTTGACCGGCTTCTATATGGGCAGAAAAATCTTTAATAATAAGTTTTTCTTTCGTATATCCGAACTTAACGTTTTTAAATTCTACATTACCTTTTACATCTTTAGCATCTAAAGTGACTTTCTTATCACTTTCATCTTTAAGCTCCTCTTGTTGTAAAAACTCAAATACACGTTCGCTTGCTGCGGCAGTTGACTGCAAGCTTGTAGCTGCCTGTGCTAACTGAGACAACGGCTGCGTAAATAAGCGGATATACACCATAAATGAAACAATAACACCAAATGTAATAGAACCTTTCACTGTCAATGCAGCACCTACTACGCACACAACAACATAACCTAAATTTCCAATAAAGATCATGAGCGGCATCATCATTCCTGACATAAACTGTGCTCGCCAAGCGCTATTAAAAAGACTTTCATTTATTTCGTTAAATTCTTGCGTGGCTGCTTGTTGACCGTTATAAACCTTCATAACATTATGCCCTGAATAGATTTCTTCAATATGGCCATTTATTCTACCAAGGTCCTGCTGCTGGCGTATGAAGTACTTGCGGGATTTGGATATAATAAAGGACATGAATACAAATCCAACAAAAGTTGCTGCAATGGCAGAAAGAGCCATCGTAACATTAATGTAGAACATCATAATCAAAGATCCAAAGAACATAACTCCCGCTGTCACTAACGAACCAATACTTTGGTTTAGAGACTGTCCAATCATATCCACATCATTTGTGACACGACTTAAGACATCACCGTGCGTTGTTGAGTCAAAGTATTTCAACGGTAATCTATCAATTTTGTTCGAAATATCTGAACGTAACCTTTTAGAAACTCGCTGCGTAATAGTAGCCATCATAAACGCCTGAATATAATTGAATATAAAGCTCAATCCATACAAAATAGCAAGTAACAGACCAATTTTTCCGATTGCCGCAATATCAATCTCACCCGTCATGCCATCCATTATCAAATCGGTGATGTCACTCAGCTTATTCGGTCCAATGATCGTGAAAATTGTTCCTGCAACTGCCAATACAATGGCAAAGATGATCACGGGTAAATAAGGTTTACAATAGGCAATCAACTTTCCCATAGGCTGTTTAAAATTCTTTGGCTTTTCTCCAGGAGCCATCATATGACCTGGACCACCGGGACCTCTTGGGGGCTTATTTGTTTGTGTATTACTCATTTTCCAACTCCTCCTTCGATAGCTGCGAATAGGCGATTTCCTGATACGTGTTACATGTTTTCAATAATTCACTATGTTTTCCCATACCCACGATTTTACCTTCATCAAGAACAATGATTTTATCAGCATCTTTAATCGTTCCAATTCGCTGTGCCACAATCAAAGAAGTTGCACCTTTCGTCTCTTTTTTCAACGTAGAACGAAGTTGACGGTCCGTTTTATAATCTAAGGCAGAGAACGAATCATCAAAAATAAAGATTTCTGGATTTCTATTTACAGCTCTTGCAATAGAAAGACGTTGTTTTTGCCCCCCTGAAAGATTTGTACCACCTTGTGCAATAGTTGCATCATATTCGCCTTCCATTTTCTCCACAAACTCTTGCCCTTGGGCAATTTCTACAGCTTTTTTGATCTCCCCATCTGTGGATGAAGTCTGGCCGCTATCACCGTAGGCAACATTAGATTTTACGGTACCTGAAAATAATACGGCTTTTTGAGAAACGTAACCAAGTTTATTATAAAGAGCTTCTTGTGCATATTCTTTTACATTAATGCCGTCGACTAATACCTCTCCCTCAGTAGCATCGTAAAATCTTGGAATTAAATTAATTAGCGTACTCTTACCACTACCCGTAGAACCGATAAAAGCAACAGTTTCGCCTTTATGTGCTGTAAAGCTAATATCCTTTAAAACATAGTCTTCTGCATCGGGATATTTAAAACTAACATTACGCAGTTCGATTTCACCTTCGATTCCTTTAGGCGACGATTTTATTTCTCCATCAATAATTGTCTGAGTTGTATTTAGTACTTCATTAATACGTGCTGCAGATACTGCTGCTCTTGGTAGCAAAATGAATGTCATTGATAATAGCATAAATGCCATAACTACCAGCATTGCATAAGATGAAAATACGACCATATCACTGAACAAACCGATTCGATCCATAGCCCCTGCATTCATAATCAAATGCGCTCCAATCCAATAGATGGAAAGCGTTAAACCTGACATAATTAGACCCATTCCCGGCTGCATAAGGGCCATAAGGCGGTTCACAAAAAGATTTGTATCAGTTAAATCGTTATTTACTTGTTCAAATTTTTCTTCCTGATACCCTTGTGCGTTATAAGCATGAACAACACGAATACCAGTTAAACCTTCTCTTGTTACTCGGTTAAGATTATCTGTCAGTTTTTGAACGACTTTAAATTTCGGTAGCACAAAGATGATTAGGTTACCGATTAAAATAAGTAAAACAATGACAGCTACTCCTGTTGCCGCTGACCACTCCCAACTTTTCCCCATGATTTTCAAAATTGCCCATGTTGCAAGGATAGGAGCCTTGATCATAACTTGAAGACCCATTGCAACAGTTTGCTGTATTTGCGTTATATCATTAGTAGAACGAGTAATTAGGCTTGCGATTGAAAAACCATTAATCTCCTCCATAGAGAAAGATAGAGTTTTGTTAAATACTCCTTTTCGCAATTCCTTTGAAAGAGACGTTGCTACCTTTGCTGCAAAATAGCCCACAATGACTGCCAATATCATACTGCCAAGCGCACAAAAAAGCATCTTCCCTCCAGCTGTCCATATTTCGCTCGTTTTACTGCCTTCTATTTGTACAAGTGTCGTAATTTTAGCCATATAATCTGGCAACTTCAAATCTAGCCAAACTTGCCCTACAATGAACACGATACTAGCTATGATTAGCATCCATTCTTTCGGTTTTAAGTATTTAAATATTTTCAACATGTTGCATTCCCCCTCATATAGTTAGCACGCTAACTATATAGTCATAAAAACTTCAAAATATCATCTTCTTCAAGACTCAATATTGTCTTTCATCGCATCCATCACTTCAAAAAAAACGTCAAGTTTCTCTTCCGGGATACCTGTTAGTAATTTTTGTTCAAGCATTGCTCTACGAGTCATGATGCTGTCATGTATTTTCAGCGCATCATCTGTTAAGACAATTTTTTTGAGTCTTGTATCGTACGGAACAGTTTTCCTTGTAATCAAACCATTACTTTCCATAGATTTCAATATTCTAGACGCTGTTGATTTGCGAATAGAAAATTCTCGTTCAAAATCTTTTTGAAACACATCTTTACCTTGATTTTTGTAAAGATAACCAATCGTCCAACCGTGCATTGCCGTAAGGTTATCTCTTTTCGTTAGCGTAGTACATGCGATTTGATCCAATTGTCTTCTCATTAAAAGCGACAATGTACGTAACTCTAACCCAACAGATCTCTTTTTGTTCAATTTCCTACCTCCAATATGTTAGCGTGCTAACTACTTTAGTATTTATTAACTTCATTAGAGCATTCCTGATGGAGCATGTCGTATTTAACGCAATACATAATTTTATTCGTATAGATACTTATGCCTTTAGGTGAAAGATGGATCATGTTCAGATTTATCTCCGTATACATTTTGCCATAATGTCTGCAAAAAAGCAAAACCTATACAAATAACTGGCTTTGCTTTGAAAATAACGTATGCTACGAATGTCAAAATAACAATGTTCTGGAAATTCCTTCAAATCTTTCAATTAGCAACTTCAAGAATATTATGGCTTAAAGCATTTATCGTCATTTTTACCTCCCTCTATGAAAAATGACTAGCTCCTCTTCTTTATTGAAAGCTTTCTGGATAAAATCCTTGTGCCAAAATTCGAATGGCTTCAGCCGCACGAACTCCTTCAGATGCTGCTGATAGTGGTAAAATTACGAAACGTCTGTTTACTACCGCTTCCGTTTCTTTCAGTCCCGGATCATTTTTTAGAAAATTAATTTTGTCTTCAGCAGTAGTTGAACCATAGTCAATTACAACGATAACTTCAGGGTTGCGCTCAACGACATCTTCTTTTGAAACGGTTGTCCAGCCAGACTCAACATCACCGAAAATATTTTTTCCACCTGCTATTGTCACAAGTTCATTCATGAAGTTTTGTGCAGCAGTGAAAACATCTTTCTCACCACTATCAAATACAAGAATACGTAAAGTACCCTCCTCTTGCGGAAGCTTCGTACGAATGGCCTCTACATCTTTTGTCATTTGCTCAATTAACTTTTCTCCACGCTCTTCCACGTGGAATATCTTAGCAATGTTACGGATATCACCGAAAATATCCTCTAACTTAGGATTTTTAATGCTTGAAGATGTATGTAAATAAGTGTGGATGCCAAGTGCTTCTAGTTCTTCTGGTGTTCCGACACCCTTTTCACTAAACCCGCTTTTCCAGCCTGCATATAAAAAATCTGCTCCTGCATCAATCACTTGTTCCTTTGTTGGGTATTGCTTCGCTAATACCGGAACTTTTTCATACGCTGCCTGTAACGGTGGATAAATTGCATCATCTAAATATGCTGTTCCGACCATTGAATCCTCTAAACCTAACGCTAGCATAATTTCTGTCACATGCTGATTTAAGCTCATTGCTTTTTTAGGTGCTTCCGCATAGACTTGTGTCATAGCGTTATTGTCAATCGTTACTTGCGATGCTCCTGCTTTTGCTAGTTCTACTTGTTCACTTTGCGATGTTGCATCCTGTTTTTCCTCGTTACCACAAGCCGCTAAAATACTTAGCATTGCGATTGCAAGAACAAGCCATACAGTTTTTAATGTCTTCATGTTTACTTCTCCTTTAGAAACAAATCTAAAACTCTTTAACTAACTATAAAAATTGCTCAGATATATAATAAATATGCGGCTTTTTCGTGACAGGATGTACACTAACTTCCGCATGTACAGCAAACACCTTTTGTAGCAATGAGGGTGTTAATACATCAAATGGAGTTCCATACGCCGCAATTTCTCCGTCCTTTAAAACATAAATTTTATCGCAATAGGTTGCTGCAATATTTAAATCATGCAAGGCTGCAATGACCGTAATCGGCAAGCTATGTATTAAATCCATAAGCTGGAGTTGATGCTGAATATCTAAATGATTCGTTGGCTCATCTAATGCCATGACCTTAGCCTGTTGCGCCAATGCCCTTGCCACAACGACTCGTTTTTTCTCACCACCAGATAATGAACTAAAGGTACGTTCACTTAAATGTAGTACGCCTGCTTGCTGCATCGATTCCTCGACAATAGCAAGGTCTTCTTTTGTATCTACTTCCATAAGCCTTTTATGCGGTGTACGTCCCATTGCCACAAGATCCTTAACAGTGAACTCAAATAGCACTGGTGTTTCCTGCCCTACAACGGCTAGTTGCTTTGCTAGCACCTTTGAAGATTGCTTGTAAATATTTTCATTAAATAAAAATACTTCTCCCTCTTGAGGTTGCAGCATACGGTACATATTTTTTAATAGGGTCGATTTTCCACTGCCATTAGGGCCAATTATGCCCACAAACTCGCGTTCTTGGATATGTACAGAAACATTGTTTAATAGTTTCACCTGCTGCACGGCAAAAGCAAGGTTTTTTGCTACATATACCATCTAATTCTCCTCCCCGAAAGAATACATTTGCTTACGCAACATCCATATAAAAAATGGGCATCCGCATAAAGCCGTAATAATTCCAATTGGCATTTCCTCAGGTGCAATCACGATGCGCGCGGCTGCATCCGCCCATATTAAAAATATCGCACCAATTAATGCACTGACAGGCAGTACAAACTTATAATTTGAACCGACAATCATACGTACAACATGTGGAATAATCAGGCCAATAAAGCCAATTGCACCACTTACAGCAACAAGGACACCTGTTAATAGGGAAATGAATACAATTAGTAGCAATCGAAATTTCTCTAAATTAACCCCCAGCGTAACAGCAGATTCTTCGCCTAGTAAAAGTAAATTCAAATGGCGTGCATGGAGACGTAAAATTGTGTAGACGACCGTTAAAACTATGAACGGAATCATTAAATTCACCCATTTCGCCCCAGCCAAACTTCCCATCATCCAATATATCACTGCCTTTATGCCACCCTCTTCCTTCGTCATCATCAGCATAAAATTCGTCATTGCTGACAAAACTAGTGACACGGCAATTCCGGCTAATAATAATCGAATAACTGAAATTCGCCCCTCCACTCTTGCTAAGGAAAACACAATCAGTACTGCAATTGTCGCACCTATAAAAGCAGCAAATGATAGCGCATACATACCTAAAAATGAAAAAGTACCAAGTAAAATAACAGATGTAGCCCCGACAGATGCACCGGAAGATACCCCTAAAATATAGGGGTCCGCGATTGAATTGCGCACTAAAGCTTGTATAGCAGCTCCCGAAATGGCAAGACCCGCTCCGACTATTATGGCAAGTACTACGCGGGGCGTACGAATTTGCCAGATGATGATTTCCTGCGAACGACTCCAATCCGGTGTAATGCCTAGTGGATTGAACGGGATATGCGATAAAATAATGCGCCATACAATACTAGGTGTAATAGACACAGAGCCTACCATTATCGCTAATGTCAAGGATAGTAGAACGACACCAGTCAAAACTACTAAGAGTAGGTTGATTTTTTTTGTTGTTGGATTCTTCAAAACGCTCTCCTCTCTTAAAGCAAGGGCATAAAAAAATCCCCTTGTCTACAAGAGGATGTCATAGTGAAATAAAGGGCGCTTCTTCCCAGTCACTACAACCATCCTCGTGGTTCTATGTAAGTTTGTTGCTTTTATTGGCAGGTCTCCTGGCTTCGGTTCATCATCTATACGCCTTCCCATAGCTCGCTACAGTGACATATTGTATAGACTCTCCATTACAGTTGCGGGACAGCATCGGATTTGCACCGATTTCCCTTTTAAGCAAACGAACAATGTCATTCGCACCAACAAAATAATATTTTATTCAGGTATAAGAGGAACAATATCACAATATTTTCCAGATAGCAATGATATTATATATTACATTAAAGTAAAAATATTAATAAACAGCTGTAAAATAGGCGCTAACATTTCATTTGTTTCGGCGTCCTTAATCGTTGATAAATAGACTCGTTTATTGTCTCCATACGTTAATATCCGTCAATAACACTTTCCCAGCCACATCTTGTTTAAAATTGCGTTGTAATTCTTTTGGACACGTACGATGTTCTTTTGTCGCTTTTGCCTACGTCGAGTTGGGGCAAATAATCTGATATTTTTTCATAATGCGGCGAATACTTTTCAGATTGTACGTAATTCCGTATTGATTTCTACTGTCATTTTAATTGGACGTGCTCCCTTTTTGCGCCCTCTGAAATGATATGGCGTAAAATATCTTTTGGTCATTACACTCTACTCCAACATCTTTTATCTTATTATAAACAAAAGTACCCTATAGGATAGACTTTTTTCAAAGTGTCTATCTTATAGGGTACAGTTTAGTATTATGCCTTTTCTTAAATTATATCATTGACCCTATTAATGTAGGGATGAAGACTTTAAAAAGTTAGTTCACGAAGGAATAAGTGGATTAAAATTAATACACGGTAGCCGAGATATCACCTATTTAACTAATACAGGTTTAAAGAGAAGTACCGTTTTTTATTATGATGATTTGTCAAATTAAGTGCAACAGTTGCTCATTAAAAGCCTCGTTTGCAATTTTCCACCCAGACATTTTCTTGGCCGATTGTGGATATAGTTTAATGCTTCTGTTAGTTCTTCTGGTGATATCTCATCGAAATTTGTTTGTTTAGGGAAGAACTCGCGAAGTAATCCATTTCCATTTTCGTTACTTCCGCGTTGCCAAGAAGAATAGGCATCCGCAAAATAAACATCAATTTTCAAGTCTTTTTCTAACACTTTATAGCAGCTAAATTCTTTCCCTCGGTCTGTTGTGGCTGTTTTTATAGTGCCTTTTGGTAATGCAGTATGAAGGAGACGTACTTCTCTTTCCATTGATTGAGCTGAGCGATCCGATATCAAAAAGCCAACACACCGTGTCATTCGCTCAATAAATGTGGCTACACAACCTTTTGCTTTTCCACTTCCAGATACAACTATATCAAACTCCCAATGTCCAAAGGTTTCACGATTGCGTACTTCTTTTGGGCGTTTAGAAATGGATGTACCCATGTTAAATCTTCCTCTTGTTTCGCGGGGCTTTTGGCGCTTTCCTTTTTGACCGAGAACGGTTATAAGCACTTCTAAAAGACCAGCGTAAATCCAGCGATAGATGGTTTTACAACTCAGTATGTTCCAACCTCTTTCATACTGTGAGTAGCAGCATTATTTTTTCTCAAAGATTTTTGCTTATCGGAAACACTTGGTAAAAACTCCTGACCTTATGTTTTTTTGTTCTGGCTTTCGTATTGGTCTATTAGTAGGTTGATACTTTGCCCATAATACAGGGTTTTCTTCCCATGGAGCCTTTTCCAATTTCTCTCCCCCTCGATAGAAAATTACACGACCTTTAAGTCCTTTATCATAATTTCGATTAATATAGCGTAATTCAGAAGCTGTAATGGATTTACCATGATCACCCTCTTTACTAACTACGCTTGTAATATCTAAACCATCAAGGAGAAAATGTATTTTTGTTGTCTGATTTGAAGCAGCAATGGCTAAACCTAATTTGCTTCCACGTTTCCACAACAATTTTGGGGCAACACTTAATCCGCTTATATGATATTGATGATAATTATCAGTACCAAATTTGTCTGCTGTATCTTTATAGATTGACGGTATATGAAATTTCGCATTATCCATTCCTATTTCGAAATAGTTCTTCCACAAAGGATATGAACCTCTTTTTTCATTAGAAATGGAATCACTTAAACCCTCTGGAACTTTTATCTTCTTTGCATATTTTTGACTATTTTCTGGGTTACGAACTTTTAAGTTGCTGAACATGACAACTTTTGAAATTTCATTATTGTATTGATCTATAGTCATAGGATCACTATTTAAATCATCTATGAGAAAACTTGAATTGAATTTTTTTATAAGTCTTCCTCTCTCCGGTGCAAGTCCATAAAATAGATCGCCATTCTCTTTACTATAATCCGTCGTTTCTATTGGTGCATTTCCATCAGGATCTATCAGATTTACGGGATTGTTCCTGACCATACGATATAGGTTTAATCCATCTACTGTACCAGCAGGATCTGGATTCAACCAACGTCCTATCCACGGCATATAGTATCGATAGCCATAATAATACAAACCTGTAGCATCCCGTTCTTTTCCTGAATAGCGAATTGTCTTATAACTTGCTTCTACTTCTGTTCGCACTGTCCACAAGGCTGTCCCACCATATGGATAAAACTCCTCCTTACTAATTATTTGACCCTGCATATCCACTTCTAATAAAGATGAACCCAAATGATCATTGATGCTATATCGATACTGATTATTTTCTATACCATCCGGCTGTGATTCATCTTCCCAATGCAGCACTCTTACTTGTACTGCTCCTGCACTTAATGTAATGACCTGTAAAGTTTCTGTGATACGCTCACCAGTTTGGCGAGTACGTAACTCCAAGCTAGGTAAATACATTGTCTGATCGGTTTGAGTCGTATTCTGTGCCTGTCGGATATTTCGTTTTACGATTCGCATGCCTGAGCCATCGTAGAGATACTGCTCCCAATCGTTGTCCCCTTCTTCGCGTACAACCATGTTGACACGACTTAATTGATGACGTGTATTCCATTCTAATGGTATTCCAGAATGTAACTCTTTTTGATTTCCTGCTTTATCAAAAGAAGTGGATATATCCGGTGTTTCTTCCCCTTGTTTCCACATTCCCCTGTTTGAATTATCGTCGATATATATATTCGTGGTATACTGACTTGCACCATAATGGCTCAGTTTTAATAGATTGCCAGCACGATCATAACTATATTTCTCTGAATAATTGACATATTGACTAGCATCTAGTGGAATAGGTGTTTGCAAAGGTGGAAATGACTGACATTGACGAAGGGTGTCCGATTCCCTCCCCGAACTAGATACAAGTTGATACAGCGCATCATACGTATATTCGCATTTTGGTGCAATGACTTGATTACGGAAAAAGCGAATCTCATCCGCTTCATTACTAATAGAGAGAATATTGCCTACTGGGTCATATTCATAATGATGATCTTGCAATCCCTCCCAGACCCCAAAGGATAACTCACGAGAATTTCTTTTTCGCATTAAGCGCTGCGTAGCTTCATCGTACGTGTATTCTGTTATAATACCGTTCCCAGCCTCTGTTCTTTGCACTTGCCCCGCCGCATTATATTCTATCTCGTTTACAATACTTTGTTCTGCTTGTCCTTTCAATGTAAGACTAACTGCTTTTTGCTGACCAATCGCATTATAAGAAACTTTTTGGAGATTCCCTTTAGCATCCGTTTGGGTAATCACTTTGCCTAGTGCATCATATTGCCAGTTTGTATCATAGGTTTCAGTAGCCAGTAAATTATTCCAAGTACTTTCATCCCCCATATGCCAATCACTAGGTTGATCCATATTCTTTAACAGTTGACGGCCTTGATAAAATGGCATTCCAGCTAACGAGAAGCTTTCCGTTAGTACTCGACCCGCGGCCTCATAGTGACGCACCAACTGCCCGCACAAATTGTTGGCTTGTGCATTTATTTCATTTTCGCCATAAATAAATCGCTCTCTACATTGAGGTACATCTGTATCTTCCAGCTTTTCAAATACAGCTGTTGGTCGTCCTAATAAATCATAGTTTATAGTTGTCTGTGTACCATTGGCATCTATAGACCAAGTTGGTTGCCCTTCTATATCAAAGAATTCTGCTTTTCGGCCAGCATCCATACTTTCGGTTCGTAGTACCTCACCTCGCAAGGAACTAGTGTACCTCATGTTTTGGCGTGTACGATTATCTTCTTGGTACTGCGAAAACAGACGGGGATCCATGTTGCTTTCAAGGTTTCCTACTAACGTATACGTATTTCGATTGACATATTCATCTACTGGTTCGTCAATTGAAATACGATTATATTCAAGTGTACGGATTAGTAAGTTTCGATTATCTATAACGGAAATCGTCGGGGTACCATCATAGATAGATGTTATTTTCATATTTTTAACCTTCCTTTCATTGCATAAAAGCGATAAAATAAACAGTAATAAAAACGAGAGGCATCGTGAGTGGCTCCTGAAGAACTGGCACACTCACCCCTCAATAACGACCTCATTTAACAAAGATATGACTATAAAATATAGAACTTCCTAGTCATTCACTATTTGTTTTCTAGCATTCCATTATTCCATGTATCATTTTCATCTTCACTTACTGTAAACCAAGGGTAAAAGGCACTTCTCTTCTCATATCCTTTTGCATTAACCATACGTATTTGGCGTGCCTGAGCATCGTAATAATAGTTTGTTGCATACATAGAGTTATTAATGGATTCATTATGAATATAGTGCCAGTCATGAAAATAAAAAGGTTGAAAACTTCGAATCACTGATCCTTTTCCATCATAGTCTACACGTTCTGAAATGGCCCAGCGGGCTGCATTTTTATGTTCACCAGACATTCCTGTAACATCGGTTGTAGGATCTACTCTTTGGGAAGTTTGAATCATCCGCCCAAAACCATCACTAAAAACAATAGTTGCCTGAATTTGTTGGGATGGAACATCTGGATAATGATCTGCATTTAACAGTAAAGTATGTGTCGGATTACGCATTACATTACTCAGTAGCATTGAAACAGAAGATGGTAATAGCTGGTGTAATGCCCGCTGACATCGACCACGAGCCCTTATTCTGCCATCTGGTGTAATAAAACGATTAGCGACCAGGAAGTCCCACTGCTTTGCATCATCAGAGACAATCTTAGAAAGTTGCTCCAATGATATTGCCCCCATCCAACTATTTGTATCATATAGATAGCAAGATGCAACGTGTAAAGGGGATGACAAATCCAGCGCCTGGTCAACTGTTTCAGGCGGTGAAAATTCCACATTGGGACTAAAGCCTACTTCTATCCCGTTCTCTGTACCCCAGATACGACTATACACGACTCGCCCGAGAGCATCCAATTCCACTTGGCTTATATTTCCATTAGCGTCTATTATTTGATTAGCTTGTAAAAAGCGATAATCATAGGCAATCTGCGTTTTATTTTTAACAGCATCCTCAACTGATTTCATCACACACCAAGTATCATCCCATGAGAATATTTGTTCTCCCGTTAATATGGAAGATTGTTGCCCCAGTATTCGATAAAAGCCTTCTTTACCTGCATAACGAGTAAATCCCTGTTCTGCTACTTGTACATCTGCTTCGTCTAAAGTACCTAATATCCGTGCGCTTTGTTTGTAACCAGAGGATGTAAGAAGCGAGTTTAATTGTTCATCACTAATTATTCCTTCATATGCCTTTAAACAGTCTTCATCAAGAACCGCACTTCTCGTGTAATAGACTAGTGCACGTGAATCTGGTTCGTTTTCTCCCACATAAATAGTCTCCGTCTGTCCACCATAAGTCTGCTCTTGAACAGGAGATTGTAAAATACCATCATCCCCCAGTAGTTCCATGCTGATTCCTTCGGCAGGTACACTTTCAGCAGGATAGATAAAAGCATCTAAACGATTCTGATAAGGCATGCCTAAACGCCAATTTTCAGGACTAGAAAGATGATATGCTTTTTCTCTTTGTCGTGTAATGCGAAGCAACATTTGCTGTGAATCGTAGCTACTACCCCAATTTGTTTCCGGTAAAATTTTAGGATACGGATTGTTATTCGGCTGTGTCCGACGCGGATATTGAATCGTCACACTTTGTGTTGCAAAGCCATATTCGTCAAAGAATTGTTGAATTTGCTGTGTACACTGTGGATCAGAAGCCGTTTGCTCATAATTATAAGTAATATTTTCCAATCCCAAAGGTAATACAACACATTCTGTATTGACGTTTTGCACTAAACGCACTTGATAGCGGTAGCATTCAACTAGATAAGGAGCTGATGCTAAAAGATCTCCCCCAAAAACTTCGGTACGCAGTGGTCTCCCTTTTAATGAGCGATACAACCAATATTCTTGACGCTTACTTGGCGAATCTAGTGGTGCATCCTTTGTTGTTTCTGAATCAAATACAGTAAAACGGGTCAGTTTCAATCCAAAAGCGTCATCATCTCCTTTCCAAAATTGATGAAAGGCGTGATGCTCATCTTCTTTTTGTCCTGTATGGTACCAAGTACGGGACAATACCGGTGCGGTATTATTGCAAATACTTCCTTGAAAATTCAACTCCTCTTCTTTTGTTTCCATATAACCAAATCCAGAAAACTCCTTTTCGACTCGATCGTACACACCATTTCGATAAGTAAACCTCTGTATGCTAGTATTGCCATTGATTTCATCATGTGTTTCTATACACGATACAAGGTTCATTGGAAAAGGAAGAGCGCAAACAGCTGATGGGTCAGATTGTTTTTCATCCAGCCAATATTGGGCAGAACTTCGATAAGAAAATGAGCTAGAAGCGCCAAGATTGTTATTCGTACTTTTTAATAAATAGGGCTTCATAGTAGATACATCCAAATACCAACTCCGTGGTTCCATGTAGGGTACATTCAACACTAGAGCGGATACGCCTTTTCCGTCAATATCTGCACATTGTAAACGACATAGTTGATCAAAATGTACACCATCAGGCAGTGGAATACGTATCGGTTCAGCCAATTCATTTCCCGAAAGATTCTGATAAATAAAAAGAGCATCATGCGCAGCATAAATCAAATCAGAAGCACCAGAACCATCTAAATCTGCAAAATATACACATGCAGGATTAAAATCCCTTTTAGGTATCGTAAACCCTGGAAGCCTAAGTGGATCTCCAAATACTCCGTTCCCCATATTCGGCCAGCATGTCACGCCATCAACACCTATACGTACCAAATGGGGTTGTCCGGATCCCATCATATCACTGAATGCCACCAATTCTCTGTCATTGATCCCCCCAATAGGCAAATGAATACCTGCTTTTTGCCACACTTCACATACGCGCTTAAATCCCTCTTCTTCTCCGGCATAAAACCTAACACTTTTCGGTCCAATCATAACGAGGTCTGTTAATCCAGATCCAGTTATATTAGAAAACTGCGCCTTTTGATGAAAAAATTCCGTTGGCAAAGATTTGATTGGTAGAAAATCAGACCAAGTCTTATCTGGATTCATCGTATATCGCCCTGTAACCCCTGAGCGTGTAATAAGCCAATCCAAATTCCCATCACCATTCAGATCTAATAATGTTCCATTTTGAGTGTTTGCTGGAATTTTGGGTAAATCATTCCAGTCTTCGTATGTTATACCGTCTGGTGTAGTATCCCGAACAGGAGAACGATACTGCCAATGATCTTGATTCTGGTACAGCAAACCTGGTATACCTTCTCCATACAAATCAATCATTTGATAACGTTCCCCTTCATTCCATTCAAACGTTGGTAAAAAGGGCTGCCAATTAACAGTTTTTGGAATTTCGAATTGCGTATAATCAAATTCCAACGGTGGCATACTTACTAGTTTCCCGTTTGGTTCATAAGCTAACTGCTGGACGGCAGTTAACATAGATGCTGCAGGATTTTCATCGTATTCCAATTGCATCCTCCATATTACTGTCGGCTCCGTCCCAAGTTCCACAAAGTTATGAAACATGACTAGTTGACGACATAAACGACAAGTCCGAACTTCAAATCCGTAGTCATAACGAGAAAAACAGTCTGCACGTGTCTGCCATTCCCCTTGAGGCATAGACTGAGGTGGGTTACCTACAGCTGTATCCTGTTGACCATAGTCCAAAATAACCGTGTACAACCATTGGTCCTCTGCAGGTATTTCTCCTTTCCAAAGATAAAGAGAAGGATTTGCCACTTTATTTCCATAGCGAATATGTGTAAGATAGCGATTCGCCCCATATTGATGATGGTCTTGTTCAGAATTTATACCTTCACTATCTTCTTCTTTGTACTGATAATAAATATGTTCCCCAAAAGGAGATAGAGATTCTTCCAATAACCATTCCGCTATCTTGGCAGGGGCCTCAGGGGAAGATAGCCTTGCCTGTGCACTTTTTCCTAAACAATGCAGTTGTCCATCAGCAGTATGAATGAGCCAAAACGGCGCTGTGGTACTGTTTTCACCCGAATTCCAGTACTCTAATAAGTTAAAACTGCTTTCAATCCGCGGGAAATAGCGAGTAACGGTAAATGTTTCTCCAAGTGCTATCCCTTGAGCTGTATCTGTCTGACGCGTAATGACTTGTCCCTTTTCGTCCCTTTCCGGAATCAATACTTCCCCGTCTGGTCCAAGAAACTGATCTTCCGATGTATAACTAGGTATTCCCTTACTTGTTCTTTTGCAAATGCGCATGGTGTCCATATGCCAACCCATACCGAAAGGACCATTTCCATTTCCACTGTTATAGGAAAGACTTACATCTGGGGTAATATATCGACCAGGGGTTACTGGTACTGGTACGTGAAGACGTGCCATACCATCCGATCCAGGAGAGGCAAGGCTTCCTTCCATTCCTTTCGTTGCTCCGCCCCCTTTTGGTAATGATGGGGGAAATAGTTTTACATCATCATTGCTAGATTGCGACATCATTCAATTCCTCCTTAAGGGGGGCTGTTTTCACATGCCCCCACATCTATCTAACTATTAAGTTATTTGATTACATATCTAATATGGAATATCACGTCATTCAGATTTTCTAATAGAAGACGCTGTTCACCCTCTTTATCAGTATGAAATACCGATAGAATCAATGTACCAGATAACACATCCATCCCCTCAAAAGGAAGAAAACGACTATCATTCAAATCAGTTATGAACATGCCACTATCATCCACACCATGAGAAAGCGCTACTGTTTCCCCACCTAGTGATAAGGTTGCTTCTACATCTTGATAAGGCCCCAAAAGCGTAGGTAAAGTAACCGCCAGATTTTTTATCCTACGCGTTTTTTTTGCCTGGTTATACGAATTATCTAGGCCAAGATAGGACAGATCCAGCGTTGCGCTAAACATACCATTTTGCCATTGTACGTTCACCCCATTTATAGGGTCAGATTTTCCATCATTCAGAACATTTTGAACCATATCCACAAAAGTAAATGCTTCGTTATTTTGGCGAACCAAGGTATCTAACGATACGGTCTTCACAGCTTCCATTCCTCGTTCGTTTCCTTCCATCCACAAGTTATCAAGCTTCTGAAGTTCTACCATCAACATCTCACCCGCAAGTAATCCTTGGTAAAGATCATTCCAAGCAGGAAGAGCAAATACCCCTGTAGTTTTATCATTGCCTATTTCTTTTTCTAATGCATTCTTAACCATCAAGCATAGAGGCAATGTTGCATCATACATTTGATAATAAAGCGAAGATAGACGTCCAACCATCCAGTTATATAGAGCTAGCCCCGTAAACTGCGTACTGTGGAACTCATACACCGCCTGCGCATGCGCCTGTTCCATTTCCGCTAAAGCCAGTTGCTTGTTCGCCATGGTTACCTGTTCCTGTAAGGCCGAGATTTGTGCATTCAGTTGTTCCACTTCATTTTCAGCCACATCTCGTTGCAATATCCACTCTTCGCGGCGTCGACGGTAATTTTCACTAATATCAATAATAGTAGCGGATCGATCTAGTACATCCGCAGCAACTTGCATTCCTTTTGCCACGGCATTGGAAACGGCTCCCCATTTAGAACCCCCATTCGCTAAACCGAATACATTAGGGGCCATATCAAGTGCACCAGCAATGGTCATCGGTATGATCGAACCTGTGTAGGCTGCAGCAGAAGTTGTACGCAGCACAAGTGAATTTGTTTCGTTAGCAGACATCCAATTTTCCGCCAAACCCGCATAATGTTTCCTTCTTGACTCCGCGCCTACTTTTGCTGCTATCGTTCCTTCCAGGCTTGCTTGTAGTGATGCAAGGTTCTTCTCTTGTATATCACGCGTTTGCTTCAGTACCGTTCGTTGTTGGGATTGCAATAATAACGAAACGGCTTCCGCATCCTGCTTTTCCAATGCGTTTTCTAGTGCATTTCCAAATTGCATCACGCTGTTTACTGCTGTACGTGCCTTATCCATAACAATAGGAAAACGATACACACTCTGATAACTTTGATTTGAACCCGTACTTCCTCCCAGACCATCACCTGAATGCTGCTGTATCTGTAAGTCACGAGGATTTTGCGGTTCAGCAAATAATGGTAAATAAAGTGGCTGACCGTCCAAGCTCAAATTATGACGTAAATTATATAAACGTAACTCAATTTTGTCCCAAAAAGCTAACAATTCATCATTATATGGTGGTAAATAATGTCCATTTTCCGTTTGTAAAAATAATTGTAAGCCGCTTATCGGTGTTGCATCCAACTGACTTCGCGTCGGGTCAGCGGTCATCGCATCTGCTTCGTCTTTTAACGTTGGATTTGGCCAACTATTATTTATACGAATTTCAGGACGAGAACCGAGCAATTGACTCGCTTGAATATAATACATTTTGGCTTCTGTTAGGGTATCCCTCTCCAACATCCGATACAGGTTGTCTCCACGTGCAATGAGGAAATCTAAAGTATGGATGAATACAGCCAGTTTATATTGCATCGGGTCAGCCATGGCAATTTCATCTGGATCTACGGTGGCCATCGCTAATGTTTCATCCCACTCTGTGTCTTCTTGCAAGGGGATTACGTTCCAATAACGTACATTTCCTTTATTATCCGTTAACAACTTCCCAGCTTCATCTCGATAGCCAGTACTATTGAATATAAATTTGAACCAACGTTCGGCCAATTCATAGCGTTGTTCCGTTTGGAAACGGACCGCAGCTAAAAATGGAATATGGAAAAAGATTTCCCATACATACATCCCGTAAGGCCCGTAAAAAGCATCTGTCCCCCCCAACTGGTCATTACCTTGAATATAATAATCAAACAGAGAATCCAATCCCTCTTCAAGTATGGTAGATAGATCAATGTTATTTTTTAGGTAAAGATCAAAACCTTTTATGGAGCTTCCCCATTGAGAAGGTAAAGGCTCATACCTTCCAGTAGCTTGATTGATAGAACCATGAGCTCTATAATTAAAATAGTCCTCTGAATTTTTATAATATCTAAAATAAAATCCAGGACCAAGCTCTTTGTTGTCATTATTACCATTACTCAAGCATATTAACGCATCATGATGCCATGGACTCGGCATAGAAGTACCTGGAGTTATATCCGGGAATACAACTCCTAAAGGATTTTCACCAAATTTATAACTCAAGCTACTAAATCCTTGCATATATATATCTCCAGAAAAAAACTTCCAATTAATAATATGTTCGGATCTTTTTATAGTCATTTCTACCTTAAAGTGTTCTGGATCATCACAAATTAATGTTTCATCGGTACAAATTATATGTTCTGGGTCAATATTTCCTTTATCCCATTTTTTATCAATTATTTCGAAATAAGGGAAATCAGAGGTTGACTTTTTAAAAGAACGCCATACCCCAGAACTATTTAATATCCAATCGTTAATATATTCTACCTCTTTATCATTCTCACTATCTTCTTGAACTTTCTCTTTAGACTCCCATAGAATATGAAGTCGGTTTTTTTCCCAATAAGGTACTACATAGTTTTCGACCGCATTTCCAATATTTGCAGTAATTTTCTTCCACTGCGACCATTTGTCTGGGATTAACATATTGTCAACATCCTGTTTCAGCGTTAAGCGACGCCAGTAGTATTCATATGGTACTGTTTTGGTACGTCCAATAAAGAATAAGACACTTTCATCAGCACCTTTACTGACACTGATATATTCCAAATCCGCTAATACTTCATATTCAGTCAGATAGTTTTGCAGTGCGGTTTTTACACTATCTTCCGTAATTCTTCCTTGATTCATGCGCTGTTCCAAGTTTAGGAAAAGATCCGTTTTATTGTAACGTAATGACGGATCAATGTAACTACCTGCATAGTATTTCAAGCGTTCTTTCCCTGCCCAAGTTGCATAGCGCTTGTTATACGTATCCCAATTAGCTAGGAATTTCCCTGGTGCAAAGTGCTCATTACTTTTCGGAGTCAACACTCCTTCATGACCTTCGATACAACGATTAATATATAACTGCATACTGCTAATAGCTTCCGCTATCGGTGATGTTTTCACCATGTCACTGATTTTTGTATCTAGTAATAAATACTCATACAAGCTATCTGCATCCGTAATTTTAGCTTTCAACTCTTCTGGAACAGATTGGGAGATATAATGACTCACCAACGCATCTCTGCGTGCTTCTTTAATTGATTGTAAAAGGGTTGTAGTAGACATTATTCTTACCACCTTTCTTTGTTCATATTGATTCAAACTTGCACGGAAGCCATAAGGCTACGTGCTACCGAAGTAATTAAGTCTATATTTTCTGCCGTTTTATCCTCAGTTGCCATGTCAACCAGCTCTCCCAATGTTCGGCTTCCAACTTTTAATTGGTTCCCCAGATTTATCCAACTTTCTAACGTATAAAGTTGTTCAAAGTTTTTTGGATATTGGTTCACTCCAAACAAATAATCACTCATGGAAGCCGTATACTCTTCATTCCAACCATGGATATGTGCAAGAATCTGGATGGCAGTCTCAGGTGTAATCGTTTGTGAATTTACCTGATCGAAATAGCGCATTGCCTCATCAGCGGAAACCTGAACGCGTTGTTGCCACTCTTTCAGGCGCGGTAAAATAAATAAGAGATGTAAAGATGGGACAGGTACTGTCTGTTGTCCATCTAGAACTTGTTCTGGATGTTGAATCAACAATACTAAATCCTGTTCGCTTAACCCGCACCACTGCACAAGGAGCACATATTGACTCATCTGCTGACACCAACTTAGCAAATCCCCTTGTTTTTCTAAAGCATCCAGTTTGTTTTCATGTTCCGTACGAAAATATACTTGAATCTCATTCCAAAAATTTTGCAAAGTAAACGCTGGATTTGTTTTCTCCATCCAATTTATTACTTGCGCCATAACATTCGTCTTTAAGTTAAAACCAGCTGCCAACACACGGTATAGTTTTTCTACAGAAATTGTGCTATCCTCTATAGATTGATATACCTTCTCTAAAAAGTTGTACAACTCTGGTGTAGCTGTACCGTTATATCGGTCTGTAACCATCGCTTGTAGGGAGACAATATCTAGCTGATGGGCATCCATCCAGTCCAAAAGAGCTTCTGTACGACGAATGATAGCTAACGTTCGCAAACTACGCGAATTGGCTCCAACGGTACGAAGGATCGTATCTTTCCCGCCATCCATTACTCTCCACAACAACTCCAACTCAGAAAAGCGTAATCCAAACATTTGAGAAAGTTTACCTAGACGATATAACTGGGCAATTGATACCTCATTAATTTTTATTGATTTTACGTTGTTGCCAAAACAATATCTCCCGATACGAAAGAATTCATCAGCAGTGACACCCATTGCGCCACAACAAATAGTCTCATATAGGCCTTGTTTTGCAACTTCAAATTGTAAAGACGTTTCCAATGGAAGAGTCGTCGCGCCGTCAGCAGTACTGAAAATGGCTTGATAAAAACTTTCCTTGCCTGTTTCGGCGTACGTATTTACTTCTCCGATATATGCAGCGAACATATCCGATGTAATCCCATATCTGTTATTCAGCCTTGTGAACTCTGCAATGACTTCAAGCACCTGTCTATCTATAATAATTTCTCCACCGTGCTCTAATACAGCTTGGCTAGCATTGGTAATCAGCCAATCTAATTGTTCAAATGAAAGACCCGTGTTTTTCGCAAGTCGAACCAGCTTTTCTGCCCCTCCTGCTAGCGTCACAACATTTTCTTCCGTAAAATTTAAAACAGGGATATCCAGTGGATTTCCTGTATTGTCATACTGTTTTACCCACAAAGGCGTTTCTTCTTTCCCCGTTAAAAAGACAGCACCATACGCTGATACCGGTACATTGGTATTATTTCCAAATTTCACAAAACGACTTTTGTACTCATTGTCACGATTTTGATAATCCTTCTGCATAGTCAGTTCTACTAACTGATTAAAACTCAGACCTGTTTTTAAGCAGAAATCATCTACACTATTTAACGTATTGACCACTTCAGCAGCAGCACGGCTTGTGCTCGTCTTGATATTGTAGTGATTAGCAATATCCTCCACCGTTGGATTAGGATTGACTAGCAATTGAAAGCTATTTGGCGTCAACGAAAGGCTTTCCCTTGTTTGGGGAGACGGCGTGATGTCCGCAACTGGTGGCAGCAAATCATTTGGCGAAATCGTTTCATTACCCGTTTCATTCTTTCTTAATGTAAAGGTCAATGCTTCAGCCCAATCAAGATTAAGGGCCAAAGGATTCTCCCAGCTACTACTAATAGTTTTCCCCTTTCCTACATAACCATGTTGAGGGACGAAAATGCGTATGGATGTATCCGTCACTCTTTCAATCTGAACGGGCAAATGTGTTGCTAATGGTGTCGTATTGCCCTTATTCAACATAAGACAATACGGCCCATTTGTATCCGTATGCTCTCCATCGTCACTAGTCAGATAACAATTTGTTAATAACTTTCCACCAATCGAAACATTATCGGCAACGCGCAAGAAATATTGTCCTGTTTTTCCTACTCCCTTATAGTAAACGAGCTGAAACTTTGCTGGAGCTAGATCTTCAACTAATGGGAGCCCAATCGTAATATGAACACTTAGGGATGATGCTGTTTCCGTCTTATCCGCAAAAAAGAGGCGTTCTCCGTTACTTTCCAAATAGAATTCTTCTCCCGTTAAAAAAAGGGGTTCATCGTCATTGTCCTGTTTTTGAGATGCCGACTGATCAACCTGGCGAACCGTGTTAGAATCTCGTACGATAGCTTGACGCTGTGTGTCGAGCAATACATCCCAAATCCCCAACAAATTGGATGAACTTGCCTCACAAGCGGCATTAATTTTCGTGAGATCGTCATCGTAAGGAAGAGTCATCGGGTAATATATATCTTTCAGGCCTGTCAGTTTATCAGAATCACCAGATTGCAAAACATGCAATAACATATCTAGAGAAGATATTTCCTTGTTCATATTATCTGTGGTAAGCAGCAAAGACTGTAAATCAGGACGGCGATTATCAATATGTAGCTTGTCATCTACAGGGTGTAATTGTCGCGCGATTTTATACAGTACAGTTACATATCTACCGGGTGAAAACAGGGATTGTATGGAAGCAGCTTCCGCATAGCCTTCTAATGAACGCTCAGGGAACAAATCTTCAAAATTAGATCCGCCTCCTAAACTGCGTTTTAATGCAGCCTGCATACCTTTCACGCCAATATCCGAAGATAATTTCGGAATATTGCGAACAACCGGATCGTTGTGTAGCTGCCAGGCTTTAAAAAGCTGTACTAAATTTTCTGACCGTTGAACAGCTAATCTATGAACCTCCTTAACATCAGAAGAGGAAAGTCCCTGATTATTTTTTAAAAATTCCGAAATGCTTTCAGATGCAATATCAAATACAGTCTGATAACCAGCTTGATTCAGTGCCACTGTTAATGTGTCCGTTCCGATTCGGAATACACCAGCGTTATCTGTTGTTGACATAATAAATTCCTCCTTTTTATTCACTATAAAATCAGATGCATAGTGAAAATAAAATATATTCCATACACCTACAGTAAGGTGCAAGAATATTTCATGGTGCCACGATCAATATTCTTTTATCACTACCTAAATAAAACCATCAAAATGAACCATAAATGCTCCCTCCCTTCTGTGTAAATCGATTATATTCTTTATTTTTCAAAAAAATATAAACCTTTTTTC
>DAMBVB010000021.1:0-58858 GCA_032053185.1 Lysinibacillus sp. | reverse complement strand
AGCGCCGATGGTAGTTGGGGGCTTCCCCCTGTGAGAGTAGGACGTCGCTAGGCACAAAGCAGCCACTGAGAAATCAGTGGTTTTTTTATTGTTCCAAACCCGCTAATAAACCCCTAAAAAATGTTAGAATTTACTTTGATATAAATTAACAAAAAAAGGGATGTGTTGAAATGGCAACAGGGTTATGTAGAAAAAATATTCAAATTGAAAAAGTAAAGCTGCAGGAGTTTATTCAAAATAAAGAGGAATGGGCTATTCTAATACCAGGTTATTTACATCATGAATTTCCAAATGAACAAAATATGATTTGGGTATTCCAAGGTGATTTTGGCATTATCCAAAAAGCTGTAAAGGTTGAGCTTAAGGGCAAGGAATCAAATCCTAATCAAGTTATGTTTGATTTGGTAGGCTTATCAGATCCGATAAATGGTGATGGTTATTTTGAAATTTCACAAAATCAAGACGGTACATGTCAATTAGCAGGTAATTTAACAATGAAGGCAAGTGGTTTCTTAGCGGGGATGATGAATCCAATTTTAGAGAAGTTTGTACCACAATTAGTGGAACAGCTAGTACAAGAGATGGCGGTAAAGGCTAGTATCTTGTATGTTGATAGTGAAACGGGCGGTAAGTATATTTTAGAATAGTTTATACTAAGAAGAGTAGAAGGTCATTGCCTATTAGGTGCAATGATCTTTTTGTTTCAGCTATCCGCGTCTTCTAGAAGGCATGTGCAACGTTACGTTAAAAAAATTCAAGAACATCTGAATGCATGACAAAATCGCAGCATTCGTTGGATTGATCGTTTCTTTCTGGAATTTATGACGGTGTTTAAAGACTTCGGAAAAATGGCTTATGCGGTGCTTGAAATGACGCCACTACCAAGCGATATTCAAGGGAAGACACCCGACAGGAACTAGTATTTTTGTATCGCAAAGTCGAAGGTATGAATCGCCTCAGCTATCAAAAGCGAAACAATTAGATGAGATAGCGCAGCACCCTATTGGATTGTCAGAAGGACTTGTGATGGCACGAATAGAAATCGCCACACTACTCACACAATCCAAATTGATGCAAAGTCAATTAGTCACCTTAACAGAACAGCTAACCGAACTAGCAAAAGAAATGACGGACTATCGTGCTCTGTGGAAAGTTACTGAAGATTTTACACACCTTATGCAAAAAGAATGTGAATTTGGATGTGAGCCACATGATGAAAGACCTTTATTGTCTCGTAAAGGCTGCCTAAGCAACATGAAAGCCTGACCTACAACAAAAGGATGACACGGAGAAGCCGGCATTATTTATTCCATCCGACTGCGAGTCCCTACCTAAAGGAGCATCGCCAGCCTCTGCCCGAACGAAGGAATGGATGCGCAAGGGACGCCAAGAGACATGGGAAGGTACGTCATATAAGCATCGCAGAGACCCATTAGTGCATCACATAGTGGAAATATATCATTCTCAAAAACGGGTCAAACCGTTGATATATCAACATTTATAAAGGGAGGAATCATGATGGAACAATGGGTAAGCATTCAAACACTTATTTGGTTATTCCCTATTATGTTTATTCTGCATGATTTTGAAGAAATTATCATGTGTGAAAAGTGGTTAGATAAGAATTCTATTATTTTGTACGAAAGATTGCCGAAAAAAATTGCTGATCGAGTTATGCAACAGTTCTCGATGTCGACAGCACAGTTTGCGGTAGCAGTAATCGTAATATTCATGTTTGTAAGTAGTTCCACTTTTATAGCAAGTCAGTATGTGAATCAAGGGCCATTTGGGAATATATACTTTTTCACTGTTGTTACGCTAACCTACTTTCTACATGCGTTCACCCACCTAGCACAGTCTATTTTTCTTCGTTCCATTACACCCGGTGCACGCACATCTTTGATCATCGTTATTCCATATAGTTTAATTTTGTATCATTCGTTATTAGTCAATAAAGTCATAACATGGAACATTATTTTTGTATGTTTACCATTTTGTCTTTTATTAATCCCTGTGGCGTTACTAGCACATTGGATCGGGAAAAAGGTTATATAATTTCCACTTTATTTATATTCATTCAGCCAATGTTTTGGTACCGTAAGTGTTATAATTAACGAAGAATATAACGGAAATGGGTGTTTTGTTTTGCAAAAGAAAAAGCCGATTGTAGAAGGTTTAGAGCGCTTTCGACAACAACAAAATATTTCCTTTCATGTCCCAGGGCATAAGCATGGAGAACTGTCCCATCTTCCTCGGCCCTTTAAAGATGTAATGCGGTATGATGTGACTGAATTATCAGGTCTTGATGACTTACATCACCCAGAGGAAATGATTTTAGAGGCAGAAAATTTATTAGCAGATACATATGGAGCGATGAAAAGCTTCTTTTTAGTAGGTGGATCTACAGTTGGAAATTTAGCGATGATTTATGCTACATGTAAAAAAGATGATACGATTATTGTCCAACGTAATGCGCATAAGTCTATATTTCACGCAATTGAGCTTGTTGGAGCAAAGCCTGTATTTGTTTCCCCGTTATGGGATGAACGTACATTAACGGCAACGCATGTTTCTTATAAAGATTTAAAAGATGCCGTTGATGATTATCCAAAGGCTCGTGCTGTAGTTTTAACGTATCCTACTTACTATGGTGTGGCATCTAAGGAAATACAGCAGCACATTGCGTATTGTCATGAGAAAGGTATTCCTGTTTTAGTGGATGAAGCACATGGGGCCCATTTTAGTGCATGTACCTTATTTCAACCATCTGCATTGACATTTGGTGCAGATGTAGTAGTACAATCCGCGCATAAAACATTGCCTGCTATGACAATGGCATCCTTTATGCATGTTCATTCTAACTTAATCGATGTCGATAAAATAAATCACTATTTACGAATGCTACAATCTAGCAGTCCATCCTATCTTTTATTGGCTTCATTAGATGATGCACGCTATTATATACAGACATATATGGAGAGTGACGGAGCATATATAATAGAAAAAAGGGATCAATGGGTAGAGGCATTACGAGCTATTGGCTCTTTGGAAGTTATTGAGGTAGACGATCCTATCAAATTATTGTTACGTGTTGATGGTTATAGCGGTTTTCAATTACAAGAGGCATTAGAAGCAAAGCATGTATATGCAGAATTAGCAGATGCAAATCAAGTATTGCTTGTGCTACCTTTGCTGAAACAGGGGCATAGCTATCCATTTGCAGAAATACGTGTCCGTATTAAGGATGCTATAACATTATTGTTAAGTACACCAAAGGCGGAAATAATAACGGCTTCACAAACAGCCTATAATTTTGTGGCCATTACGGAACTAGCCTATACATTTGATGAAATTGAAAAGGCGGAAAAAGAATGGTACCCGTATATGCGAACAATGGGACGTATCTCTGCTAGCATGATTATTCCTTATCCACCAGGTATTCCATTGCTTGTCCCGGGCGAAAAAATAACAGTAGCAAAGCTGAGCCAGCTAGAGGAGTTATTGGCTAGTGGTGCAACATTCCAAGGAAATCACCGTTTAGAAGAAAAGATGATTAAGATCATTAAATAGTTGGAGGCAATAACAGCATGAATTGCAATTTATTTATTACATTTGAAGGTCCAGAGGGTGCTGGGAAAACAACAGTCATTCAAAAAATAGCCGAGCGACTTGCAGAAGAAAATATTGATGTATTAGCAACGAGAGAGCCTGGTGGTATTGACATTGCTGAGAAAATTAGGAGCATTATTTTAAACCCTGAACATACAGCCATGGATGAGCGTACAGAAGCATTATTATACGCAGCGGCGAGAAGTCAGCATTATTTTGAAAAAGTAAGACCTGCGTTGGATGCGAGTAAAATGGTTATTTGTGACCGATTTATCGATTCATCATTAGCATACCAAGGATATGCACGTGGTATCGGCGTTGAGGAAGTATTATCTATTAATGAGTTTGCGATCGGTAAGAAGTTGCCCGATATGACAATCTTATTTGACCTTGCACCAGAGGTTGGTTTGGCACGCATTCATGCTCATGGGGAGCGAGAAGTAAATCGCTTAGATGTTGAAAGTTTAGCTTTTCATCAGAAGGTTCGGGAAGGATATTTACAGCTAGTGGAGCGTTACCCTGAGCGTATACATGTCGTCAATGCGGACCAAAATATTGAGCGTGTTGTTGAAGATGTATGGTCATTAATATACGAAGCAATACAGTAAATGCATGAAGTTGTCTACCACAATGTGATATAATGGTAGCAACTATACTCTTATTTTCATTTGAGAAAATGTTTTCTGCGCGACAGTAGCGAATGTTTTGAGATGAATGAAGAAGTAGTTTTAGTTTAGTAGATGTTCTGAACACCTACTACGGAAAAGGTAACTAACATCTATTTAGATGAATTTTATCGAAGGGGTGAGTGCGAATGAAGTTAGTCGTAGCTGTAGTGCAAGATCAGGATAGCAGCCGCTTATCGAATGCTTTAACGAAAAATCAGTTTCGTGCAACTAAATTAGCGAGCACAGGAGGATTTTTACGCTCTGGAAATACGACGTTTCTTATTGGGACGGAAGACTCTCTCATACCCAAAGTTTTAGATATTATTCGTGATAATTGTCGAGCACGGGAACAAATGGTTGCCCCTGTTTCACCATTAGGCGGGAATACAGATTCCTATATACCCTATCCTGTAGAGGTAGAGGTAGGAGGAGCGACAGTTTTTGTATTACCAATTGAACAGTTTCATCATTTTTAAATCAGCCACGTTAAATGAGAAGTAAAACATATTATTTGTATTTGATAAAGAAAGCAAGTGGGGGCGAAACAGCTTGAAGATCAATCAAGATATACGTGTCGGGGTAAATACTAATAAAAAAGAGCCACTGCATAACAATAATCAGAATAACCGATTTGGAGATATGGTCGTCAAGCAAGGTACCAAATTACAGACTGAACAGCTTACACGATTGCTAGGGGATATTTCTACAGCAGGTGATCGTGTTGCAAGATCACGTAATTTACGAGAACTTGCTCGTTTTAAAATGCTTGTAAAACGATTTCTACAAGAAACGGTAGAGCATGGTATGGATTTAAAGCAATCACATACATGGAATCGTTTTGGTGAAGGAAGACGCTTAAAAATAATTGAAACTATTGATACGCGTCTTGTAGAGCTTTCGCAAGATATTTTAGATGAAGAAAAGGAAGCAATTGACCTTCTTGATAAAATCGGTGAGATTAAAGGCTTATTAATTAATTTGTATATGTAAAACCCGTGTCTCGTTTTCTTGGCGCGGGCTTTTTTCAAATCTATTCAGTAGCCAATTTTTTGGCTGAATGACAGGAAACTAATCTATCTGCTCTAAAACCGCAAATATTTCTGTACGAGCAATAGAACGAATTATGCTATGAGTGTAATTATAAAGGAAGGAATTTAAATATATGGCCAAGAATGTTGAAGAGCTATTCACACTACAACCAGTCGTAATGAAGCAGCTTCAAACGATTTTTGACAAAAATAGATTAGCACATGCATACATTTTTGATGGCGAAAAAGGGACAGGCAAAGTAGACATTATGCAGTTTTTTGTCAAATTAATGCTATGTGAGCAATCAAATCAAAATGTTCCATGTGAAACATGTCGAAATTGCAGACGTGTTGATTCGGGCAATCATCCCAATATTCATCAAATTTATCCAGAAGGTCAATTTATAAAAATTGATCAAATACGTGAATTAATTGCAGAAATGAAGATGATGGGTGTTGAAGAGGGACGTAAGATTTATGTACTTCATCATGCAGATCGTCTCAATATTGCATCTGCAAACATGATACTTAAATTTTTAGAGGAACCTGATGGTGAGGTAACTGCGATTTTGTTAACGGAGCAAATGCAGTCAATTTTACCAACGATTCGTTCTCGCTGCCAGCATATTAAATTTCAAAAAATGCCTCGACACATATTATTAAAGCATTTGCAAGATAACAACATTTCTTATTCAATGGCTTCTACAGTGAGCATGATGACGAACGAGCTCGAAACAGCTATGATTTTAGCAAATGATGAGCAGTTTGCACATGCTCGAAAAACAGTGTTAAAATTAGTAGAGGCAATTCGTCAGAATGTACATGAGTCAATGCTTGTTGTACATGAAGAATGGTTGCCACTGTTTAAAGAAAAAGGCGAGATGGAGCAGGCATTAGATTTACTACTATTTGCTTACCGTGATATAGTGTCAATAAAAGCTAATCCCGAAGCAGCTTGTACTTATCCAGACATGTTACAAACATTTAAAGAAGCTGCGCTACATTCGACTTATGAACGTCTATCTAGTCAAATGGAGTCTATTTTACAGGCACGTTCATCTTTACAGCGTAACATGAATAGGACGTTAATGATGGAGCAGTTAATGCTAAATCTGCAGGAGGGATATACATTTGTATAATGTAGTAGGAGTCCGTTTTAAAAAAGCGGGTAAAATATATTATTTTGATCCAGCATCATATCTACTAGAGGACAGTCAATATGTGATTGTAGAGACAGCTCGCGGTGTAGAATATGGTAAAGTAGTTGTCCCTCAAAAGGTTGTTGGGGATAATGATGTTGTATTACCACTTAAACAAGTTCTACGACCAGCCGATGAACGTGATCGTATCCAAGTAGAGGAAAATGCAGAAGAATCAAAACGCGCATTTGAACTAGCAAGTACAAAAATCATTGAGCATAATTTAGAAATGAAGCTCGTCGATGTTGAATATACATTTGATCGTAATAAAATCATCTTTTATTTTACGGCTGAAGGACGCGTTGATTTCAGAGATCTTGTAAAAGATTTAGCTTCGGTTTTTAGAACACGTATCGAACTTCGCCAAATTGGTGTACGTGATGAAGCGAAGTTGTTAGGTGGCATCGGTCCATGTGGCCGTATGCTGTGCTGCTCAACCTTTTTAGGAGATTTTGAGCCGGTTTCTATTAAAATGGCTAAAGATCAAAACTTATCTTTAAATCCATCCAAAATTTCAGGTCTTTGCGGTCGTCTAATGTGCTGCTTAAAGTATGAAAATGATGAATATGAGGAAGCAAAAGAGGGCATGCCAGACATTGGTGAAAAGACGATGACACCAGATGGCCGCGGTAAAGTTGTAGGTTTAAATGTACTGGAAAGACTCATTCAAGTATATTTACAAGAGCAGGAGCGCACAGTCGAGTATACATTAGAAGAACTGCTAGCATGCGAAAAAAATCTTATTTAAGAATTGGACGAGGTGGCTTGGGTGAAGGACCGTAATTTCTTAGATACCGTTATGGAGTTCGAACAACAGCTCGAAGCAATGCAGGAGCAATTTGGTGCATTGAAACAATTTGTAGCGTTAATGATGGAGGAGCATAAGGCACTCGAAACAGAAAATCATCACCTTCGTACACGTCTAGAAGAACTACTTTCTAATGAAAACTCTGTACAGGCTTCTGATGAGAAGAAAGAGAATCCGTTAGATATTGGCGAAGGTTATGATAACCTAGCACGTTTATACCAAGAAGGCTTCCATGTTTGTCATGTTCATTTCGGAAGTTCTCGTAAAGGTGAAGACTGTCTGTTTTGTCTATCATTTTTAAATAAACAAAATGTGTAATAGAAGGCTGATTCCCACTATGGTGGTGTCAGTCTTTTGTTTTGTATAGTAGGAGGAAGAAACATGGAAAATTGGTTGAAGAATGATGAACGATTAGACTATTTATTGGCTGAGAATTTACGTATTATTCAAAGTCCTTCTGTCTTTTCGTTTTCATTGGATGCAGTGCTACTTTCGAAATTTGTCAATGTCCCATATCATAAAGGCAAAATTGTTGATTTGTGCTCAGGTAATGGTGTAATTCCACTTTTTCTAAGTGCCAGAACGAAGGGACATATTACAGGAGTAGAAATTCAACCACGTTTATTTGATATGGCTGAGCGAAGTATCCGTTACAATAAGTTAGAAGAACAAATTCATATCGTTCTTGGTGATGTGAAGGAAATTCCTAAGGAGCTTGGTATTGAAAAATACGATGTTGTCACTTGTAATCCACCATATTTTTTAGCGCATGAAGCTAGTGATAAAAATTTAAGTGAGCATTACGCTATTGCACGTCATGAGCTATATTTAACGTTAGAGGAAGCCATACAGTCAGCGAGTAAATTGTTAAAACAAGGTGGAAAGGCCGCTTTTGTTCATCGTCCAGGTAGGTTACTAGATATTGTTACGGCAATGCGTGCAAATCGTTTAGAGCCTAAACGTATGCAACTTATTTACCCGAAAGAAGGTAAGGAGGCCAATACACTATTAATAGAAGGGATTAAAGACGGTAAGCCTGATCTGAAAATATTACCGCCCCTGTATGTTTATAATGCGAATAATGAATATACAGCAGAAGTGAGAGAAATCCTTTATGGAAAAGAACAATAGTCATTATTTTTATGTGTTAGAATGTGCCGATCATTCCTTTTACGCTGGCTACACGAATAATGTGGACAGGCGTGTTGATGTGCATAATGCTGGTAAGGGAGCAAAATATACGAGAGCGCGAGGACCAGTGGAATGTATTTATGTAGAGGAATTCAAAACGAAGCAAGAGGCGATGCGTGCAGAATATGCTTTTAAACAGCTAACACGAAAGCAAAAAATGAAATATATAGGGAGGAATGACGCATGAAATCTCAGAAAAGTACAATGCACGGTCATACAGGTTGTTTATATTTAGTGGCAACGCCTATTGGTAACCTAGAGGATATGAGTGTACGTGCGCTACGTATTTTAAAGGAAGCAGATATTATTGCTGCTGAGGATACACGTAATACAAAGAAGCTATGCAACTACTTTAATATAGAAACACCACTGATAAGCTATCATGAACATAATTTAGAGGTGGGTGGGGAAAAGCTATTAGCCTTTTTACGTGAAGGAAAAACAGTCGCATTAGTTAGTGATGCTGGTCTACCTTGTATTTCCGATCCTGGTGCAGATATAGTCGAAAAAGCAATCGAGCAAGACTTTCCAGTTGTGTCGGTGCCAGGTCCCAATGCTGCAATATCAGCATTAATTGCTTCTGGATTAACACCGCAACCATTTTTCTTTCATGGATTTTTAAATCGAGGAAAAAAGGAACGTCGACAGCAATTGGAGCAATTAAAAAAACGCCAGGAAACTATTTTGTTGTATGAGGCTCCTCATCGTTTAAAGGACACTTTAAAAGATATGGAATCTATTCTTGGTAATCGCAAAATCGTATTAGCCCGTGAGTTAACTAAAAAATTCGAAGAGTTTTTACGTGGTACGTTGGTTGAAGCAGTGGAGTGGTCACAAACAGAGGTAATTCGAGGCGAATTTTGTATTGTCCTTGAAGGAAACGGGAATGCCGAGGAAGAAAATAGTGAAGAAGCCTATTGGATAGCAATGTCTATTGTGGAGCATGTCGATTATATTATTCATCATACAGGGGTTACATCAAAAGAAGCGATAAAGGAAGTAGCGAAACTCCGCCAAGTAGCGAAGCGAGAAATCTATAATGAATACCATAATTAATGTAAATATAAAGCAAGAGGTTGCCTTAATAGGCCACCTCTTTTTTGTATATTTCTATTATATAATGGCTGATCACCAACAGTTCGGGGTGGCTTTTGTTAAACGTATGCATATGCTGGGCGACTCTTTCGGGATCAAGCATCACAGAAAAGCGGCCAGCCGCAACGAAACTCAACCACATATTAGCGATGAGCATATAAATCACTTAAATTGGTAATAATTGTAAAAATATGTACCCTTAATCATGAAAGGTCTGACATGGACATGATAACGGGCTCAACAATTGGTTATATTAAAAACAAAACACCCAAATCACTGTGTTGGATTTAGGTGTATATCATTTTATTATTTTAAGTTAGATTGGATTTCTTTCACTAACATTTCTGCGCCTTCAGGGCTTAAAATTAATTTCCCTCCAACTAGACGGAAGTTATCATCAGAAACTTCACCAGTTACAGCACATGTCATATTAGGCATATATTTTTTTAAGATGATTTTGTCATCATCCACATAGATTTCTAAAGCGTCTTTCTCTGCAATACCTAATGTACGGCGAAGTTCGATTGGAATTACCACACGACCTAATTCATCGACTTTACGAACGATTCCTGTTGATTTCATAATTATTTTTCCTCCTAATGTTAAAAAGTTATATTGGTATTTCGTCAAATTTCGACATAATTTCCTTGTCTGATAGTTATCATACCAAGTAATGCCATAAACGTCAATTAATTAATACGCTAATATTATTGCTTAAAAAAATTTTTTTGAGGAGAAAATAGATATATTGGTTTTTTTAAAAGGTTTTTATTATATATTTTAATTTATAGTAAAAAAGCTTCTCATTTAAGACATTAAATGGATTGATTATATTATTCGACATTTTTCGCGTACGATAAACTTTCAAACTATCAATCAATTTTGCTTCGGCATAATTGTGTCCGAAATCGGCTTTGTGCTTAGGTTATTGCATGGGTCCGATGGTTTTAGGCTAACTTCCTATATAAGAGCGCCTTTCCGATTCTGTGACACCCGCTGAAAGAAGTTGAAACGAATTTCGTACTTAGTTAGAATAGATAGTATACTGTGAAACAATGGAGGCAGCTTGTGAGCGAACAAAACAAAACATTCTATATAACAACCCCTATTTATTACCCAAGTGGGAAATTTCATATTGGTACAGCGTATACAACTGTAGCATCAGATACAATAGCACGTTATAAACGTTTACGTGGTTATGATGTACGTTTTTTAACTGGAATGGATGAGCATGGGCAAAAAATTCAAGAAAAAGCTACAGAAGCGGGCAAACATCCACAAGAATACGTGAATGAAATTGCAGATGCCGCGAAAAAACTTTGGGCATTAATGGACATTTCATACGATGACTTTATTCAAACAACGCAAGAGCGTCATACGAAAACTGTCGAAAAGATTTTCCAAAAGTTTTTAGATAATGGTGATATTTATAAAGGTGAGTATGAAGGTTCGTACTGTACACCATGTGAATCATTCTTTACTGAGACACAATTAGTAGATGGGAACTGTCCAGACTGTGGTCGTCCAGTACACAAAGTTAAAGAGGAATCTTACTTCTTTAATATGAAGAAATATGCAGATCGTCTTTTAGCTTATTATGAAGAAAATCTTGAATTCATTGAGCCTGAATCTCGAAAAAATGAAATGATTAATAACTTCATTAAACCAGGGCTAGAAGATTTATCTGTTTCAAGAACTTCATTTGATTGGGGCATTAAAGTTCCAGGAGACCCTAAACATGTAATTTATGTATGGGTAGATGCTTTAACTAACTATATTACTTCATTAGGTTATCTTTCAGAGGATGAAACACTATTCAATAAATATTGGCCGGCAGATGTACATGTAGTTGGTAAAGATATCGTTCGATTCCATACTATTTATTGGCCAATTTTCTTAATGGCACTAGATTTACCACTTCCTAAAAAAGTATTTGCCCATGGTTTTATCATGATGAAAGACGGTAAAATGTCTAAATCAAAGGGCAATGTTATTTATCCTGAAATGTTAATAGAGCGTTATGGCTTAGATGCGACACGATACTTCCTATTGCGCGAGTTACCATTCGGCTCTGATGGCGTATTTTCACCAGAATCTTTTGTTGAGCGTACAAACTTCGACTTAGCAAACGATTTAGGTAATTTATTGAATCGTACCATTTCAATGATTAATAAATATTTCGACGGCATAATTCCAACTGAAAATCTTCAGTCGACAGCGTTTGATGCAACTTTAAAAGAGCAGGCTGAATCGGTACGTATTAAATATGAAGAAAGTATGGAAAAAATGCAATTTAGTGTCGTATTGGCCGACATATGGACGCTTGTTTCAAGAACAAATAAATATATAGATGAAACGCAACCATGGGTACTAGCAAAAGAGGAATCAGATAAGCCAAAATTAGGCGCTGTTATGCGAAATTTGGCGGAAAGTTTACACCAAATTGCTGTCATGTTACAACCATTTATGACAGCTACCCCCAACCGAATGATTGAACAATTAGGCTTGAATGACAAATTCTTAGCATGGGAAACAATTGCAACATTCGGTAATACTATTCCAGCAAACATTAAAGTGGTAGAAAAAGGTATTCCTATTTTCCCTCGTTTAGAGAGTGAAGTTGAAATTGAGTTTATTCGTGAAGAAATGCGTGGTTCAGTGAAAACGCCACAAGTGGAAGAAACAAAAGATGAGCAAAAAGCTGCGGAGGTTCCAGAAATTCCTGAAATTACCATTGATGATTTTATGAAAGTGGATTTACGTGTAGCTACTGTAATAGCGTGTGAAAATATTCCGAAGGCAGATAAATTATTAAAGCTTCAAGTGGATCTTGGATATGAGCAACGACAAGTAGTTTCGGGTATTGCAAAGTTTTATTCTCCAGATGAACTAATTGGTCAAAAAGTGATTGTAGTCACTAACTTAAAGCCAGTTAAATTACGTGGTGAATTATCGCAAGGAATGATTCTAGCTGGTGAGAAAGATGGAATTTTAAAATTAGCATCGGTTGATCCGAGACTAGAGAACGGCGCAAAAGTAAAGTAAAAAATTTTGGAATGCCTGCTGAATGTAAAAAGTTCAGCAGGCTTTTAAAATCCGTTTTGAAAATAAGTAGTTTGTTATCTTAGAATAATTTATGCGCGCTATTCATTCGTTTTTTTTGGGTATATAGTAACAAATACGATGTCTAGGGTTATGTGTAATGTTATAATACTAAATTGTTTGTAACAAATTTGTAACACGGATGAAAAATATGAAATAATAATTTTTAATAAAATCTATGTTAGGAGAATGACGATGTTCATTGATACACATGTACACTTAAATGCAGATCAGTATGAAGAAGACTTACAAGAGGTTATAGATAGAGCTCTTGAAGCAAAAGTAGAAACGATGGTTGTTGTTGGTTTCGACCGCAAAACGATAGAAAAAACAATGCAGTTGGTTGAACAATATGATTTTGTGTATGGTGTCATTGGTTGGCACCCGGTTGATGCAATTGATTGTACTGAACAGGATTTAAATTGGGTTGAGGAATTAGCAGCACATCCAAAAATAGTAGGTATTGGTGAAACTGGGTTGGACTACTATTGGGATAAATCCCCGAAAGATGTTCAACAGGCACTTTTCCGTAAGCAAATTCATTTAGCGCAACAGCTGAATTTACCAATCATTATTCATAACAGGGATGCTACTGGAGATGTTGTACAAATTTTACGTGAGGAAAACGCTGCTTCCGTGGGAGGCGTTATGCATTGTTATAGTGGTAGTGTGGAAACCGCACAGGAATGTATTGCTATGAATTTTATGATTAGTCTTGGTGGGCCGGTGACATTTAAAAATGCACGAATGCCGAAGGAAGTAGCGATAGAAATACCTTTAGAGCATTTAATGATCGAAACAGATGCACCGTATTTAGCACCTCACCCATACCGAGGAAAACGAAATGAGCCAGCTTTAGTGCCATTAGTTGCAGAAGAAATTGCCCGTTTAAAAGGATTAACGATTGAGGAAATTGCACAGGTCACGACAGCCAATGCGAAAAAAATTTTTAGGATTGACAACTAACTAGCTGAGGTGCCTCCAATACTGGGTTTGTGGTTGGCTAAAAAGGTAATGTCATTTTTCTTTGAAATATATTCGGGTTGACAGTGCCAAATCTAGTACGTATAATCCAACTTTGTATTAAGGAGGCGTTTTTTCATGTCAAATAATTCCATGAAAAACCTGTTCTTAGGATCATTGAGGAGTAAGCAAACAGTGATAAGAATTATTTCACTTGTCCTGTTTGTATCTGTAATTTCATTTGTACTTTATCAAGGTACTAAAAAGTCCGTAACGTTTGATGCGAACGGAGAAATAATCGAAGTAACAACACATGCCAAAACTGTAGAACAATTATTACAAGATCAAAACATAGACGTAGCAGAGCATGACAAAATATCACCCTCTCTGAACACCAAAATTGTTAATGGATTAGCAATTTCATGGGAACAGGCAAAAGAAGTAACTATTTCAGTTGATGGAAATCAGTCAAAAGTTTGGACAACTGAAACACAAGTGAAAGACATTTTGAAAGAAGCGAATATTGAAGTATCAGAGCATGACACATTAGCGCAAGGTCTAGATACAGCAATAGGAGCAGACAACAAGATCGATATTCAAAAGGCGTTTCAAGTATCGCTTGTCGATGGCGTAAACGAGAGACAAGTATGGTCCACTTCGACTACGGTCGCTAACTTTTTAAAACAACAAGGAATTCAACTAAATGAATTCGATCGTGTCGAGAATAACCTGAAGGACGTAATCACTCCGCAGAGTAAAATCACAGTAGTTCGCGTAGAAAAGGTTATCGATGTAGTGGAAGAATCTTTAGATTTCGCAATTGAAAAGAAGCAGGATGCTTCTTTGCAGAAGGGACACCAAAAAGTTGTAACAGCAGGTCAAAAAGGGTTAATGACTAAAACATATGAAGTCATGAAAGAGAATGGTCAAGTTGTAGCAAAAAATCTACAATCTGAAAAAGTTGTAAAAGAATCGAAAAAGCAAGTGGTTGCAGTAGGTACTAAAACTGTAGTAGCTAGTACAGCGACTGTATCACGTGGATCAGAGCCAGCTAGCGGTAAAGAATTTTATGTAACGGCTACAGCTTATACACCTAATTGTAGCGGTTGTTCAGGGATATCTGCCACTGGAATTAATTTAAAAGCAAACTCTGGAATGAAAGTAATTGCCGTAGATCCTTCTGTTATTAAGCTTGGCTCAAAAGTTTGGGTTGAAGGCTATGGAACAGCTATAGCAGGGGATACTGGTGGTGCAATTAAGGGTAATCGAATCGACATACTTGTACAATCTAAATCCCAAGCTAGTAATTGGGGAGTAAGGAAAGTGCGTATAAAAGTATTAAATTAAAAAAATTGTAAAATTAATCAAAAATGTTGTTTCACTATTATTAGCTTTCCTGTTTTGACTGGCGGGAAAGCTTTTTTATCTTTTTATTAATTTGTTCTGAAGGATAAAATCTAGATGTAAGCTGTAACGGTAACTGCACAGTCTGCTCGAACGCGAAGTGTCAACAATAGCAAGGTCATGGGGGATATTATCAGAAGGTGGATAGCCGTGTATTTCTGTACAATCGTACAGTGCAGTTGTAAAATGGTCTGAAGATAAGGTAGAAAAGAGGAGCCTTTTTGCAAATAAAAGAAATCATTGTTGTTGAGGGAAAAGATGATACAACAGCTATTAAGCGAGCTGTACAAGCAGATACTATTGAAACAAATGGATCGGCTATTTCAGAGGAAACACTGAAGAGAATTCAACATGCACAGGATAAAAGAGGTGTTATTGTTTTTACTGATCCAGATTATCCGGGGCGTCGAATTCGTGCCATTATCGAGGAGCAAGTAAAAGGTGTAAAACACGCTTTTTTACCGAAAGCCAAAACAATTGCGAAAAACGGTAAAGGACTAGGCATTGAGCATGCAGCAGATGAAGATATACGCGAGGCACTGCAACATGTCTATACCCCTAATGAGATTGAGCCAACCACAGATGATATTACTCTCGAAGATTTAATGACGGCCCATTTAATTGGCCATCCCCGGGCGAAAACTCGTCGTGATCGTCTTGGAGAAATTTTGAATATTGGTGCAACAAACGGTAAACAACTTCATAAAAGATTAAAAATGTTTCAAATTACAGAAAAGCAATTTGGTGCGGCAATCGCACAGTTAGATCAGGAGGAAAACGATGCATAAGGATATTGCAACACCAATTAGAACACAGGAAATTTTAAAAAAATATGGATTTTCCTTTAAAAAAAGCTTAGGTCAAAATTTTTTAATAGATCCGAACATTTTACGAAATATTGTACGTCATGCAAATTTAACTGAAAATAGTGGTGCAATCGAAGTAGGTCCTGGCATTGGAGCTTTAACAGAGCATTTAGCAAGAAGTGCGAAAAAGGTTGTATCTTTTGAAATTGATCAACGATTATTACCTGTATTAGAAGACACACTTAGTCCATATAATAATGTAACTATTGTACACTCGGATATTTTAAAGGCTGATGTTGCTAAAGTCATTCAGGAAGAGATGCCAGGTATTGAGGATATTATGGTTGTAGCGAATTTACCTTATTATGTGACAACACCGATTTTAATGAAATTACTCAATGATCGTTTGCCGATTCGCGGATTCGTTGTCATGATGCAAAAGGAGGTTGCAGATCGTATTACAGCTAAGCCTGGAACGAAGGAGTATGGTTCTTTATCAATTGCGATTCAATATTATGTAAAGGCTGATATTGCCATGACGGTACCGAAAACTGTTTTTATGCCGCAACCAAACGTGGATTCTGCAGTGATCCGTCTTATTAAGCATGATAAACCTCCAGTAAACGTAATTGATGAGGATTTTTTATTTGTTGTTACACGTGCGTCGTTTGTACAACGACGAAAAACAATTTTCAATAATTTACAATCAGGTTTACCGAATGGTAAGGTACACAAAGAAAAAATTATGGATGTTTTAAAAGCAGTAAATATTGAACCAACACGTCGAGGAGAGACCCTAACCATTCAAGAGTTTGGAAAATTAGCCGATGCACTATATCCTATATTTGCAAAGTAAAGTTTTTGTTAACTTTTTTGAATATAAGTAAAAAAACATGTTTTTTTTATGAAAAATAAGTTGACAATATTTATTGATGACTGATAAAATATTATATTTTGTTGACATTTTTGGGCGAATCGCTTATACTAGTAATTAGTGAGGTGTAAGCGAAAATGCCAAAAACTTTAGCGGACATTAAAAAGTCGTTGGATTGTCATTTGGGCAAACGTTTGCAGTTAAGAGCAAACGGAGGTCGCAAGAAAACGATCGAGTGTGCAGGGATATTGCGTGAGACATATCGCGCTATCTTTGTAGTTGAGCTTGATCAAGAAGACAATACGTGCAAGCGCGTATCGTATAGCTACACAGATATTTTAACTGAGGCAGTAGAGATTACATTTTTAGACGAAGCAAAAGCTGCTATCGCAAAATAGTTTCTAGTACTTATTTCTATATTTTGAAACACTCATGTATGTAAAAAAACTACATGAGTGTTTTGCTTTTTCTGGGACATACTAAAATCGTCAGTTGTTAAAGGAGGAGTTTATATGCCTAGAAAAGGTATCATGTCACCTCGTTTAAAAGAAGAGATCGCTAAAGAGCTTGGATTTTATGATGTTGTGCAACGAGAAGGCTGGGGCGGCATAAAAGCTCGAGACGCCGGTAATATGGTCAAACGGGCCATCGAAATGGCTGAAAGAGCAAGTAATGAGCAAGAGCATAATAAGTAGCCTCTTTGTGAAAAAAGACCACTTATTACTTGTTAATCTTCATTCGCAGGGATGAAAACTTCCTGTAAACACAACAATACAACTGACGAAAGAGAACCGTTACACCAAATAGGGGTATACGGTTCTTTTTTTCCATTTTCGCTTTCTCATTATGGTAAAATAAAATGAATAATCTTGTGAAAGATGAACGACAGGTTTATCTTCATTCAGAAAAAGCTAGGGCGTTTGCCTAACCAATGGCGATAAGGGCTTACTTACAGCGGTAACTAAACGTCTTGTGGTTTTAACGAAATGACCGACATCGAGTGAGCAAAAGTCCGGACGTATTGTTAATCTGTGCGAAGGGGAAGCGTCAGCCAATTGCGCTAATGCGTCATTGATAAGTGTAGCTATAAGGAGGAAGAAAGATGCTTTATATAAAGGCGCCTGCAAAGATAAATTTAACATTAGATGTGCTTTATAAAAGACCAGATAATTATCATGAAGTAGAAATGGTCATGACAACTGTGGATTTAGCTGATCGTATTTGTCTAGAATCTCGAGAAGATGGTGTAATTGAAATAATTTCGACTGATAATTTCGTGCCAAATGATCACCGAAATTTTGCTTATCAGGCAGCGCGTCTAGTTAAAGATACATACGGCATTGGACAAGGTGTATCCATTACGATAGAAAAGGAAATACCAATCGCAGCAGGATTAGCAGGTGGCAGTAGTGATGCGGCTGCTACACTGAAAGGTTTAAATGAGCTGTGGAATTTAGGGCTATCTATAGATGAGTTAGCTGAATTAGGGGCGAAAATTGGTTCAGATGTTTCATTTTGTGTCTATGGTGGCACAGCATTAGCAACGGGGCGTGGAGAAAAAATTCAGGAATTGCCTGCACCCCCAAACTGTTGGGTAGTCTTAGCTAAGCCTAAAATAGGTGTCTCTACCGCAGAGGTGTATGGAGGATTAAAGGTTGAACGATTAGAACATCCAAATACGAAGCGAATGATTCATGCTATTGAAACGGAAGATTATGAGCTACTATGTGCATCATTAGGAAATGTTTTGGAAACTGTAACTTTTAAGCTACATCCAGAAGTAGTCATGTTAAAGGAACAGATGAAGCGCTTTGGAGCAGATGCAACATTAATGAGTGGAAGCGGTCCGACGGTGTTTGGTTTAGTGGATAGTGAAGCTCGAGTGAGCCGCATTTATAATGGTTTACGTGGTTTTTGCGAAGAAGTATACGCCGTTCGGATATTAGGTGAGCGAAATAGGCTTGCTTAAAACCGCAAATTTATGTTAATTTTACCTATAAATATTCGTGTTTAGGAGAGGGTCGCATGAAATGGAAGCGTAGTGAACGACTAGTTGATATGACGTACTATTTACTAGAACATCCACATCAGCTGATCCCGCTAACTTATTTTTCTGAACTATATCAATCTGCAAAGTCTTCCATTAGTGAAGATTTGACGATTGTAAAAGAAACTTTCGAAGAAAAAGGAATCGGGTTATTGATGACAGTACCGGGCGCTGCAGGAGGAGTTAAGTATATTCCTAAAATGTCCGAGGCTGAGGTCCGTTTAGTTATTCATGATTTAAAGGCGGAGCTTGAGCATTCAGATCGTTTGTTACCAGGCGGTTATTTATTTATGACGGACTTACTCGGCAATCCAGATTTAATTAATCGCGTTGGAAAGGTATTTGCATCCGCGTTTGCTGATCAACAAATTGACGTCATAATGACTGTCGCAACAAAGGGAATTTCTATTGCCCACGCGATTGCAAGACATTTAAATGTACCAGTTGTTGTTGTCAGAAGAGATAGTAAGGTAACGGAAGGCTCTACAGTCAGCATCAATTATGTATCTGGTTCTTCTAGAAGAATTCAGACAATGGTATTATCAAAAAGAAGCATGAAGAGTGGACAACGAGTGCTTATTACTGACGACTTTATGAAGGTCGGTGGTACAATGAATGGCATGAAAAATTTATTAGAGGAGTTTGACTGTCAGCTAGCTGGTATTGCAGTGCTTGTTGAGGCTGAGCATGCAGACGAAACTTTGGTAGATGATTATTATTCACTCGTAAAGCTTCATGAGGTTAATGAAAAGGACCGTACAATTGCATTAAGTGAAGGTAACTATTTTTCTAAAGGGGGAAATGACAAATGAAAGTAGTAGCAACAACAAATGCACCAGCAGCAATTGGACCATATTCACAGGGGATTATTGCAAATGGCCTGTTTTATAGCTCGGGTCAGATTCCACTAACAGCAGCAGGCGAATTAGTGGAAGGCGATATTACTGTTCAAACAAATCAAGTATTTGCAAATTTAAAAGCAGTCTTAGCTGCTGCTGGATCATCTTTGGACAATGTGGTGAAAACAACCGTTTTCATGAAGGATATGAATGACTTTGTTGCAATGAATGAAGTATATGCTAGCCACTTTGGTGATCATAAACCAGCTCGTTCAGCAGTAGAGGTTGCACGTCTACCAAAAGATGTGAGCGTAGAAATCGAAGTTATTGCCGTCGTAAAATAAGAAATTTTTTAAGCTCATTGGAAGAGAATGATTAGCTCTTTTAGTGGGCTTTTTTATTCAGCAGATGTTTTTTGCGCGAAAAGCGAGGCGACAGTAGCAATCGCTGATAAAATTTTGAACAATCGTTTGCTAAATTAGCGGAATCGCCGATAACGGTAACAAACCAGCTAATAAAGCTCCGAAAAGTAAATCAGTTTTAAAACGTTGGAATTGCTAAAATTAAAGCCATATCAATCCTGAGCGGGCAACATCGTAGGGGACGACTGACAAACAATTGTCAAAATCTAAGTGAATTAAAGGAAATATTATACTAATGAGTATTCAAATTTTTTAGAAAATTTGTTAGACTATAAAAAGGAAAATATTCGGTAATAAAGAATATTATATTTTCATTTAGGCATCTTAGATGAGAGGTGGTGAGAAAATGGAAGTTACTAATGTAAGGTTACGTCGTGTACAGACGGATGGTCGCATGCGTGCGATTGCTTCCATTACACTCGACAATGAGTTTGTAGTTCACGATATTCGTGTAATCGATGGCAATACAGGTTTGTTCGTCGCTATGCCAAGTAAACGAACACCAGACGGTGAATTTAGAGATATTGCGCATCCTATTAATTCTACTACTCGTAATAAAATTCAAGAGATTATTTTAAACGAGTACCATAATTCAAGCGAGGCAGAAGGAACGGAAAAAGAAGAATTAGAAGGAATTGGAGTGTAGTTAAAAAGAACTCTTCATTTTGAAGAGTTCTTTTTATATGTATGCCCGACATGCGTATGAACTATAGGTTGTAAGTCCTGAACCGCGAAGAAAAAGAGAAAATGATCAGTTTTAGGACATACAGAGTAACATTTGAGCATAAGGTGCATTTGATTTGGAAGTTCATCTTTTTGTCAAGTCAACATGCCTTGAAAATAGATGGATTTTGCTATATAGTCATAAGAGAAAATGAGCGTATTGGAGGACTTACAGATGAGCAACATTTTTGCTGTCATTTTGGCTGCAGGTCAAGGTACACGTATGAAGTCCAAATTATATAAAGTGCTCCATCCAGTATGTGGGAAGCCAATGGTACAACATGTAGTGGATCACATTCAAACGTTAGGTGTGAATCGCATTGTAACGGTTGTAGGACATGGTGCAGAAAAGGTAAAACAACAGCTTGGCGATAAAAGCGAGTATGTTTTACAGGCTGAACAGTTAGGGACAGCCCATGCTGTACAACAGGCTGAGGCAATTTTGGGTAGCGAAGAAGGGACAACATTAGTTGTTTGTGGTGATACACCACTTATTCGCCCTGAAACGATGCAAGCTTTGTTCGAGCATCATCAAGCAAAGAATGCTAAAGCAACGATTTTAACAGCTATTGCTGAAAATCCAACAGGCTATGGTCGTATTTTACGTGGCGACAATGGACAAGTGGAGCAAATTGTTGAACAAAAGGATGCTTCAGCAAAGCAGCAATTAGTTAAAGAGATTAATACGGGCACATATTGCTTCGATAATAAAGCGTTATTTGACACATTGAAGCTTGTGAAAAATGACAATGCACAGGGTGAGTATTATTTACCTGATGTGATTGAAATTTTACAAAAACAAGGCGATGTCGTTGAAGCATATGTAACGGAAGATTTTGAAGAAACACTTGGTGTTAATGATCGTGTTGCTCTGTCTCAAGCAGAGACGCTAATGCGTACAAGAATTAATGAAAAGCATTTGCGTAATGGTGTCACAATTATTAATCCAGAAGCAACCTATATTAGCGTGGACGCAATGATTGGCCGTGATACTGTCATTCAACCAGGTTCTATGATTGAAGGTACAACTGTTATTGGTGAAGATTGTATAATCGGTCCTAACACACAAATCGTAGACAGCCGTATCGGTGACCGAACAACTGTGCATTCTTCTGTTGTGCGTGAAAGCGTTATAGCAGAAGAAACAGCTATTGGACCGTTTGCACATATTCGACCATTTTCTGATATTGGGAGCCACGTGAAGATTGGTAACTTTGTAGAAGTGAAGAAAAGTAAACTAGGTAATGACACGAAAGTATCACACTTAAGCTATATAGGCGATGCTGAAATCGGAAGTAATGTCAATATTGGCTGTGGGTCCATTACAGTAAACTATGATGGAAAAAACAAATTCCAAACAATTATTGAAGATGATGTATTTGTAGGATGTAATACTAACTTAATAGCGCCAGTAAAAGTTGGAAAAGGTTCATTTATTGCAGCAGGATCTACAATTACAAAAGAAGTTCCTGAGGATGCACTAGCAATTGCCCGTGCAAGACAAGAAAACAAACCGAATTATGTAAGCAAATTAAATTCAAAATAATTATCAACGAAACAGGAGGCCATCATGCCGTATCATTATGCAAACTCACAATTGAAAATATTTTCACTTAATTCCAATAATCCACTTGCGCAAGAAATTGCGCAAGAAATGGGTGTAGAATTAGGTAAATCTTCTGTTAAGCACTTCAGCGATGGAGAGGTTCAAATTAGCATTGAAGAAAGTATTCGTGGTTGTGATGTGTTTATCGTGCAGTCTACTTCTGCACCTGTAAACGAACATTTAATGGAGCTTTTAATTATGGTAGATGCTGTAAAACGTGCATCTGCTCGTACAGTAAACGTTGTAATGCCTTACTATGGCTATGCTCGTCAAGACCGCAAAGCAAAAGCACGTGAGCCAATTACAGCTAAATTAGTAGCAAACTTACTTGAAACAGCTGGTGCGACACGTGTTATCGTTTTAGATTTACATGCACCACAAATCCAAGGCTTCTTCGATATATTAATCGACCATTTGATGGCAGTGCCTTTATTATCTGATTACTTCAAATCAAAAGGTATCCCAGAAGAAGAAATCGTTGTTGTTTCTCCAGACCATGGAGGTGTAACACGTGCTCGTAAAATGGCAGAACGTTTAAAAGCACCTATTGCAATTATTGACAAACGTCGTCCAAAACCAAATGTTGCAGAAGTGATGAATATTGTTGGTAATGTTGATGGTAAAGTGGCAATCTTAATTGATGATATTATTGACACTGCAGGTACGATTACAATTGGCGCGAATGCATTACGTACAGCTGGTGCGAAAGAAGTTTATGCTTGTTGTTCTCACCCAGTATTATCAGGTCCTGCAATCGAACGTATCGAAAACTCTTCGATTAAAGAATTAGTTGTAACAAATACAATCCAGCTTCCTGAAGAGAAAAAATCTCCGAAAATTACAGAGCTTTCCGTAGCTAAATTGATGGCAGATGCAATCTCTCGTGTTTATGAAAATAAATCTGTAAGTACTCTATTTGATTAATATAAATCAATTTCGCCTTGGCGTATTGCGAAGTTGAACAAATTTCACATACAGTACCCCTTTTTCCAATTTTTCGTGACATCTGCCGGAAGTTAAACTTATAAGATGTGGCATATTAAGGACAAATCTACGTTTGCAAGTAGATTTGTCCTTTTATATATGTCTTTTGTTTGAATTTTCTTATAAAAGGGTATATGGTAGTTGTGACTTAATAATATTTACACGTATGAAAAATAGTAAATATTATTATAGCCTTCATAAATGTCATGGAAAGCAGTGACTTTATGATAAGGCGTAAATAATTTTTCTTGGAAGGGGAAGATAGATATGAGTACAGTATTAAGTGTTAAAAAGCGCGAAGCTGGGCATCGTTCGACATTAACCCAACTTAGAAAAGGGGGAGCCATTCCTGCAGTTATTTACGGCTATAATTTAGATTCGACCCCAATTTCTATTTCAGCGAAGGAATTCAAAAAATCCATTCAAAAGAATGGGCAAAACGGTGTGTTTTCGATGGAGTTAAATGGAAAAAAAGTGCATGTTGTTGTGTCTGAAATCCAACAATGCACTATGAAAGATGAAGTAAATCATATTGACTTTTTAGCAATTAATTTGTCCGAAGCAATAGAGTCTGAGGTGCCTATTAAACTTGTTGGAGAGTCAGTTGGTGTTAGTGTAGGTGGCATATTAATGCAGCCTAACTTAGACGTGAAAATTAAAGTTAAGCCAGCAGATATACCAGAAGCTATTGAAGTCGATATTACTGAGCTTAAAATTGGTGAAACAATTACGGTAGCAGATATTCGAGATACGATTGATTTTGATATTATCAGTGAAAATGATCATACATTGGTCACAATTATGGCTCCAGCTATAGTTGTTGAAGAAACGGCAGACAATGTACAAGAAGAGTAAAAAGATATGTTAAGGAAAGGCTACTAAGGAAGGCTAAAAACTTCTTTAGTAGCCTTTCGCATTTTAACTTCTTTCAGCAAATTGTAGCGTCAGCGGCAATTAAATTGATCAAATGGATATTTATGGCCGACATTATTCGTATGTTTGCTTTTGCTTCTTTAATGACGACATTATATTAAGCTATGATTGAACTTTTGCTTTCCAAAACTGTACAAACTGCTTTCTTAGTACATGATATGGTAAAATAATGACTATTAGATTTGAAAGAAGAGGGGTACTTATGAAAATTATCGTTGGTTTAGGAAATCCGGGTAAGCCTTATGAGCATACAAGACATAATATTGGCTTCGATGTTATTGATGCATTAGCTGAAAAATGGGGTACATCTTTAACTAATTCAAAGTTTAATGGTATGTATGCGACGGTACATCGTCCTGAAGGAAAGGTTCTACTTGTTAAACCTTTAACATATATGAATTTATCGGGGGAATGTGTTGAGCCCCTTATGAACTATTTTGATACTGATGTGGAAAATTTAATTGTTATTTATGACGATTTAGATTTAGAAACAGGGAAATTACGCCTGCGTCAAAAAGGAAGTGCGGGTGGACATAATGGTATTAAATCATTAATTCAGCATTTAGGCACCCAAGAATTTAATCGCATACGTGTTGGGGTTAATCGCCCGCCAGCTGGCATGAAGGTAGCAGATTACGTGTTATCAAAATTTTCAAAAGAAGATCAAGCTATTGTTGGCGAAGCCGTTGAAAAATGTGTGAATGCTGTAGAAGAATCTCTTTCAAAGCCATTTCTTGATGTGATGAATCGCTTTAACGGGTAACAATAGGTTAAAGCGTAGTGTGGATATTTCAAGTTGTTTAGGTTTTCCGCGAATGTATTGTATAGTCTTACACACAATGCAAAAACTATTCTCTATTCAAAAAAATGCAAAGGCCATATTGAAAGCGCATAATCTTTTTTAGAAATGTCTATACTTTAAGTAGTAAGTTGCTTAAAGGAGGATGATTTGGAGATGTCAGTTCGCTATCGATGTCGGCATTGTGAAGTAGAAATAGGAACGCTACCATTTGATGCAGATGATACAATTCGAAAACTTCATATTTTTGAATTGGGTGAAGCGGATGATTATGTTGAGAAAGATCAGCATGGTCACACGACGGTGCACTGCATTTGTGAGCAATGTGAGGATTCGCTGAAACAATATCCAGATTATCACGCACTCAATAAATGGATTCAATAATTGGAAGGATGCTTTGGCGCACAGCACGTGCGTTCAAAGCTTTTTCCGTTGATAAATATACAATAAAGATGCGTATTATAGTACTAGATTACTAGTAATGGCGAATAGAGTTATGCGCTGAAAGGAGCTTTTGATAGTGGAAGTTTTACGACAGCTTGTGATGCAGGATAAACATATCACATCATTTTTACAGGAGATTCAGGGCGGTCATTCTGCAACACAGCTAATAACAGGATTAACAGGAAGCGCGCGTCCGGTAATGGTCGATGCGTTATTTGAATATGTAAAAAAACCTATTTATATTGTCTCTCCTAATCTATTGCAGGCACAAAAAATGGTTGACGAGCTGGCGGGACTTTTAGGTGAGGAGCATGTTCATTATTATCCCGCCGATGAGTTTATTGCGGCCGATTTGTCTGTTGCGTCTCCAGAGTTACGTGCTGAGCGTATCGCAACACTTGATCGCCTAGCTAGAGGTGAAAAAGCTGTTTATGTGATACCGGTGGCGGGCTTACGCAAAATGATGCAGTCTAAAGAGCATTGGCTACAGTATTTTTTACAAATTGCAGTAGGCGAAGATATTCAGATTGATGAATGGCTACAAACGTTAGTAGAGATGGGGTACGTGCGTAATTCGATGGTGACAACACCTGGAGAGTTTGCGTTACGTGGTGGCATTTTAGATATATATCCGCCATATTTAGAGGCGCCGATTCGTATAGAACTATTTGATACGGAAGTTGACTCGATTCGAACATTTTCTGCGGACGATCAACGTTCCATTGATAAATTGCAGAAGGTTCGTATTCTACCAGCATCAGAAGTAATTTTGACAAAGGAAGAAAGAATAGCATTGGCGGGCCGTTTAGAAGCTGCATTAGCGACAAGCTTAAAAAAAGTCAAAAAGCAGGAGACGAAGGAATTACTGTATCAGCATATTCAATATGATATTGAATTGTTACAACAAGGGGATTTACCAGACTACGTAAATAAATATGGTTCGTTATTGTATGAGAAAACAGCCTATTTAGGAGATTATTTTGTACAGGATGGCATTGTGCTATTTGATGAGCTCGGACGTATTCAGGAGGTTATGGATGCCTGGGAGCGTGAAGAGGATGAATGGTTTTTATCATTAATTGAAGAAGGAAAAATGGTGCATGACGTAAAGCCAGCATTCTCTTTGAAAGAAATTTTAGCAATGCTGTCTCAGCAAAAACTATATTTCTCATTATTTTCACGAACTTTTGCAGGTGTATCCTTTAATAAGACGACGAACTTTTCTTGCAAGCCAATGCAGCAATTTCATGGCCAAATGTCATTATTACAAAGTGAGATTGAACGCTGGCTACTTGGTAAATTTACAGTACTAATTGTTGCGAGAGATAAAGATCGTGTTAAACGAGTACAGCAAATGCTTGAAGAATATGATATTCATACGACAATTGGTCATCCAACAGAAGCGGGTATTTATATTGTGGATGGCTCACTATCTAGTGGCTTTGAATTACCACTACAACGCTTAGTGATTGTCACAGAGGATGAGCTATTTAAACAACAGGCGAAGAAAAAAGCACGTCCACAAAAAATGACGAACGCAGAGCGTATTAAAAGCTATACAGAAATTAAACCGGGCGACTATGTTGTACATGTACATCACGGTATTGGGAAATATATAGGTTTAGAAACATTAGAGGTAAATGGTACACATAAGGATTACTTACACATTCGATACCGTGCAGATGATAAGTTATATGTTCCAGTAGAGCAAATAGATTTAATCCAAAAATATGTAGCATCTGAAGACCGAGAGCCGAAGCTACATAAATTAGGTGGAGCAGAGTGGAAAAAAGCTAAAGCGAAGGTATCCTCTGCTGTGCAAGATATTGCTGATGATCTAATTAAGCTGTATGCGAAACGTGAAGCAGAGAAGGGTCATGCATTTGCGATTGACAACGACGATCAGCGCAGTTTTGAGGCTTCTTTCCCTTATGAAGAAACAGAGGATCAGCTACGTTCAATTATCGAAGTGAAACGCGATATGGAGCGTGAGCGTCCGATGGATCGTCTTGTATGTGGAGACGTAGGGTATGGTAAAACAGAGGTAGCGATTCGTGCTGCATTTAAAGCAATTCAAGATGGCAAGCAGGTAGCTTTTCTTGTGCCGACAACGATTTTAGCGCAGCAACATTACGAAACGATTCGTGAGAGGTTCCAAGACTTTGCTATTAATGTAGGTCTCTTATCTCGTTTCCGCACAAAAAAAGAGCAAACAGCGACGTTGAAGGGATTAAAAGAAGGGCAAGTTGATATTGTCGTTGGAACGCATCGGATTTTATCTAAAGATTTAACATTCCAAGATCTTGGACTGCTGATTGTTGATGAGGAGCAACGCTTTGGTGTAACGCATAAGGAAAAAATTAAACAACTAAAAACGAATGTAGATGTATTAACGCTAACGGCAACTCCGATTCCAAGAACACTTCATATGTCGATGGTAGGTGTTCGTGATTTATCGGTCATTGAAACGCCACCAGCAAACCGTTTCCCTGTGCAAACATATGTAATGGAGCATAGCGGTGCATTAGTGCGGGAAGCTATTGAGAGAGAAATGGCGCGTGGTGGGCAAGTATTTTACTTATACAATCGTGTAGAAGATATGGCCCGTAAGGTTGATGAAATTCAAATGCTTGTTCCAGAAGCGCGTATTGGCCATGCACATGGCAAAATGACGGAATCAGAATTAGAATCTGTCATATTAGCCTTTTTAGAAGGTGATTATGATGTGCTTGTAACGACAACCATTATTGAGACAGGCGTGGATATACCAAACGTTAACACATTGATTGTTCATGATGCGGATCGAATGGGCTTAGCGCAGCTTTATCAATTGCGTGGGCGTGTTGGGCGTTCTAACAGGGTGGCGTATGCTTACTTTATGTATCAACGTGATAAAGTTCTTACAGATGTAGCTGAGCAAAGATTACAGGCGATTAAAGAATTTACAGAGTTAGGTTCAGGATTTAAAATTGCTATGCGTGACTTATCTATTCGTGGTGCTGGTAACCTGCTTGGAGCACAGCAGCATGGCTTTATTGATTCTGTCGGTTTTGACTTGTATTCACAAATGCTGCAAGAGGCGATTGCGGAGCGCCAAACGGGTGTGAAAAAAGAAGAGAAGCCTGATATTGAAATTTTATTGACTGTTGATGCGTATATTCCGGATGTATACATTCCGGACGGCTATCAAAAAATTCAAATGTATAAACGTATTAAAGCAATGGATCAAGTGGAGGAGTACAGCGAAATCATGGAGGAATTACAGGATCGTTTCGGCGATCTTCCAATTGAAACAGAGCGTTTATTGCGAATTGCACGTATGAAAGTATGGGGCTTAGGTACAGGTGTATTGTCTGTGAAAGAAAAGCAAAAAATCATCACAATATTGTTGTCTAAAGAAGGTACAGGACAAGTTGAAGGCAGTAAAATTGTGGAAGAATCCATGAAATTTGAACGTGCTGTCGGTTTTGGTATGGATGGTATGCAATTGAAATTAACGATTGATGAACGAAAATGTGGAAAATATCAACCCTTTGATATTTTAGAAGAAATGATGCATATTATTGCTAACGCTAAAAAACAACAGTAGAAGAAAAGCTGATCTTATCTCCCTAGGATAATGATCAGCTTTTTTGTTGAAAACCAAGAAAACAAAGAAAGCTTTGTGCATGTTGTGGCGCTTTATCTCTATTTGTTGATTGGACTGTAGACTGTGTGACTTCTTAAAGATTAACATCATAAATTGAGACCAAGGGGAAAAAGGGTAAGTATCACTTTGTTATAAACATCCTTTTGCCTTATCTAATTATTAGTGTTTCTTATTAAAAATATTTTATAAATTATTATAAAAATTTGTTTATGTGGTTAATCTAAAATAAGTTGATTGAAGTTGAAAATTCTACATGTTTAAAGTAGTTGTTTAGGTTTTTGAAAATATTGTTGGGTGTGAAATCCCTTTTCTTCAGTTTTTGCATAGATTGCATCATAAAAAACCATACTAAAAATGAAAAAATTTCATTGTAGCGAAAGCGAGGATTAAGAATGAAAGCAACAGGAATTGTTCGTCGAATTGATGATTTAGGACGTGTGGTTATTCCAAAAGAAATTCGTAGGACGCTACGTATTCGTGAGGGTGACCCGCTAGAAATTTATACAGACCGTGAAGGTGAAGTTATTTTAAAGAAATATTCTCCAATTAATGATTTGGGAGAATTTGCAAGAGAATATGTGGAAACGTTATATGAAACGTTAGGTACTCCAGCATTTGTAACTGACCGAGATGAAGTAATTGCTGTCGCAGGAATCGGTAAGAAAGAATATATTAATCGTCGCATTACATCCTTTGCGGAAAGTTTTATGGACGAGCGTTCAACAAAAATAGAAAAAATGGAAGCAACTATCGAGATTGTTCCTGGACAATATGAGCAAGTGAAGTCTTATTGTGCTACGCCAATTATGGTCAATGGTGATCCAATCGGCTGTATTATTGTATTGTCTAAAGTACATTTTGTTGGCGAGGTTGAAGTAAAAGTTGTAGAAACGGCTGCCAGCTTCTTAGCTAAACAAATGCATAGTTGATGAGAATTGAAAGTTATTGGCTGACCTTTTTAGGGATGAGCAATAACTTTTTTTCGTACATAGCTTTATGGTAGTGCTACCCGCGCGCGTCAAACTTTGGAGATATGCTATACTATTGGCATTGTTAAAGAAGAAAGAGGGCAATTTATGTCGGAACGTTTTGGCATGAAAAGCTACATGAAAGGCGCGGCCTTACTTACAATTGCTGCTCTTATTGTGAAGGTTCTTAGTGCAATTTATCGTGTGCCTTTTCAAAATCTTGTTGGTGATGAAGGATTTTATATTTATCAGCAGGTGTATCCCGTTATATCTATTTTCGTTGTATGGACATCTAGTGGATTTGCAGTAGCTATTTCTAAAATGCTTGCAGATAATGATTGTATGATAGATCCGCTAGAGCGAAATCAGAAACGAAACGGTATTATGCGTATTGTTTTTTATTATTTAACAGTGCTATCATTGTTGTTTTTTGTTGCTTTATTCGGTGGTGCTAAATTAATTGCACAGCTCATGGGCGATACTCAGCTTGCACCTTTAATACGAACGGGTTCGTTTATAGTACTTGTCATGCCAGCTCATGCTATTTTAAAGGGTGGCTTCCAGTCGAGAGGCATTATGGAGCCGATTGCTTATGCGCAAGTCCTGGAACAAGCTGTGAGAGTATCTGTCATTTTAGCTGGAACATTTATCATTATGAAAACGACAGAATCACTATATAGTGCTGGGCAAATGGCCATCATAGGTACAGTTATTGGTGAAATTGTAGGCTTTGTATTACTTGCATTTATCTTTAAAAAACGTGTTGGTTTATTTAATGATAAGAAACAACAGCGGCGTATCGAAAGTTTTACCGTTATAAAAGAGGTTACATGGCTAAGTTTAAGTGTAAGTATGAGTGGTCTATTGTTACTTGGTTATCAGCTAGTTGATTCCTTTACAATTTATTCACTATTACTGGAAGGTGGAATGGATCAGACAGTAGCCAAGGCAACAAAAGGCGTTTATGATCGTGGGCAGCCATTAGTGCAGCTCGGAGTTGTCATTGCTTCTTCACTGTCACTTGCTATTGTGCCTCTAGTTGCGCATATGTCAAAAAAACAGGAAGGCCGTAGTGCAATACCGTTTATACAATTAACGTATAAAGCGTCTATATTATTTGGGTGGGCAGCATCTCTAGGTCTAATGCTCGTTATGCCTTATATTAATGCCATGCTCTTTAAAACAGATGCACTGTCGGAAGTACTTATGGTCTATGTATTACAAATTGTGCCGTTGTCTATAATTTTAACATTTACCGCTATTTTGCAAGGCTATGGAAAATTAAAAAAGCCGGCTTTATTTTTGATAGTAGGTTTTATATTAAAAATAATATTGAATGTGCTGACAATTAGTTTATTTGGTGTAGTAGGTGCGGCTATTGCTAACAATGTGGGTCTTTTGTTTACTGCCCTAATGCTTATTTTTTATTTAAAAAGAATGACTGCCCTTGAATTAGCGCCGGCGAATTTTTACAAAAAAGTTGGGGTTGCATCACTTAGCATGGCAGCGGTAGTACTAGTTTGGCTACAGTTTGTACCATCGTTGTTAAGCCCATTTTTATCGCCTCGATTTGTCGCAGTGATAGCAGGTTTTTCAGCCGTGTGTTTAGGAGCGTTTGTAATGATCACCATAATTGCTAAGCTAAGGGTGCTAGCCGAAAAAGAGTGGTTCTTACTACCGTTTGGGCGCAAAATGGCCGTTTATCAACTATGGTTAAATCGAAAGAAGTAGGTGGATTGATTGAATACGTTAACAGTTATAGGTCTGGGTGCGGGTGATTTTAATCAGTTGCAAATGGGTGTCTATAGAAAACTAAAAGCGGCTAGGAAATTATATGTTCGTACAGTGGATCATCCTGTATTAGAAGAATTATTAGCGGAGGGCTTACAATTTGAAAGCTTTGACGCAGTCTATGAAAAACATAATTCGTTCCAGCCGGTGTATGAGGAAATTGCAGAAAAGCTTGTGGCTGCTACAGCAAGTGACGATGTCATATACGCTGTACCAGGGCATCCTCTTGTCGCAGAGCAGACTGTACAATTGCTTATTACCGCTGCGGATGAAGGAAAAGTAAAACTAGTCATTGAAGGTGGACAAAGCTTTTTAGATCCAATATTTGGCGCGTTAAAAATCGACCCAATTGAGGGTTTTCAATTGCTGGATGGTACTAGCTTTTCTATGCATGACATTAACATGCGTCAACATATTTTAATAGCCCAAGTATATGATACATTTAGTGCATCAGAAGTAAAGCTAACATTGATGGAGAAATACGATGACGAATACCCTGTTACAGTTGTCACAGCAGCGGGTTCGTCACAGGAAAAATTAATGACTGTACCCCTTTATGAGCTCGACCAAAGCGTTGAGGTAGACAATTTAACAACGATTTATGTACCGCCTGTGAAATTACAAGAGGACGCTTTACGAGATTGGACAACCTTCCGTCAAATTATTGCTGTTTTACGAGGTCCAAATGGCTGTCCGTGGGATCAAAAGCAAACGCATGAATCATTGAAAAAATATTTACTAGAAGAAACACACGAATATTTGGCAGCAGTAGATGCAGAGGATGACTTTGCGATGATCGAGGAGCTTGGAGATGTATTATTACAAGTATTCCTTCATGCACAAATCGGAGAAGATCAAGGTTACTTTACATTGGAAGATGTATTGGCTTCGATAAGTGAAAAAATGATTCGTCGACACCCGCATGTATTTGGAGATGTATCGGTGGAAGATGCTGAGGGTGTTGTTGCAAACTGGGAATTTATAAAAGCGGCAGAAAAGGGTATAAGTGATAAGCCCATATTAAAAGAGGAATACCGGGCGTCCTCTGCTCTACAAACAGCCTATAATTATCAACAAAGAGCTGCGAAGGTAGGATTTGATTGGCCTGATGTAGATGGAGCATGGGACAAGTTTGCGGAGGAATGGCAGGAATTTCGTCATGAGGTGACGAAAGGGACAAATGCGTCACGTCTTGATGAATTTGGTGATGTCTTGTTCACACTTGTGAATTTAGCACGTTTCTACAAGCTATCTCCAGAAGAGGCTATGTTACATGCCAATGAGAAGTTTGCGAGCCGCTTTGGTTATGTGGAGGCAAAGGTAAAGGCAAGCGGAAAACCGTTTTCTGATTATACATTAGAACAATTAGATGCTTTCTGGGATGAAGCAAAGCATCTAGAGAGGGAGTAAAATTATGCGATTGGATAAATTTTTAAAGGTATCACGGTTAATTAAACGTCGTACATTGGCAAAAGAAGTGGCAGATCAAGGTCGTATTACGATTAATGGTAAGGTCGCAAAAGCCAGTAGTGCTGTTAAAGCTGGCGATGAGCTAGCCATTCGTTTTGGACAAAAAATTGTGACAGCACGAGTAGAGGAATTACGAGATACTGTGAAAAAAGAAGATGCCGCAAAAATGTTTACGATTTTGAAGGAAGAGCGTCTTGAAAAAATTGAACCGGAATTTATTGATGACGAGGACTAATAATAATGGTGTAGGAGTCTTCTGAGGTTGTCGCTCGGCTTTTTTCATAAATGCGCTGGAGATAAAAGTGTAGCAACTTTAATAAAGTTGTCATGCTTTTAAGGTTGTCCGCATAAAGTGAACAGAAGCTAGGACGACTAAAGGAGGAAGAAAATGACGCTACATCAAGAAAGTAACCGCTACACAATTCCATCTGGAGAGCATATTTTAACGATTCGTAATCGTAAAAGAATGGACATGACTTCTGTAAAATCGATTGAACGCTTTGATCAGGAAGAGTTTTTCATCAAGACGTCCCAAGGGCATTTGTTAATCCGTGGAGAAGAACTGCATATCGTTCATTTAGATGTTGACAAAGGGTTATTGACGCTTGAAGGAACTGTAAAAACCTTGCAGTATGACGAGGAGGAAAGTGGCTTCTCGAAAGGTTTCCTTCATAAATTGTTTGGATGATTGTTAGTGAACAATTTGTTCAGCTATTAGTCATGGTTTTGAGCGGTATAGCAGTCGGGTTCATTATTGATAGTGTAAGGCTCATTGTTTTTTCAACTCCAAAAAGGTCAAGCCTTCGAAGATGGATGATGGTATTTGAACTACTTACCTGGATTCTGCTCGGAGGCCTGACATACTATGTATTATTTTGGCTAAAAGATGGCGCTTGGCGGGCTTATGACCCGCTAGCGCAAATAGCCGGAATTTTTTTGTATCAAACGTTTTTTCAAACTTTTTTACGTTTCGTCGCAAGGGTTTTGGTCAATATAACATGGAGACCCCTGTGGTTCATCATACGATTAATAAGTGCTATCATTCGACAAATTTTTAATATATTAATAAATATTGGAGCGTTTGTTTTAAGACCTTTTGTCAAAATTTATTCGTATTTGTCCAACACTTTTTTAAAAAAATTTCGATTTATCAAGTATAATAAAAGACAACAATAATTTTCGGAGGTGCGGGCATGCCTAAACGTCGTTCATCAAATGATGACCAACAAAACTATACTAAACTTGATAATGACTATGTCCGTAACACGGATAAAGCTATCAATCGTAAAATTCAAGCGCGGAAACGGAAAATGCGCCGTATTGCTTTTTTTGCGATTGTACCAGTCGTTATCATTGCCTTTCTCTTAAATATACTTTCGAATCAAAATGAAACGCTAGCTGCAAAAGAGCAAAAAAAGGTTGAAGCGAAGGAGCGTCTTTCTGAATTGAAAGATGAGCGAGACTCGTTACATCTTAAAATTAAACAGTTAGAGGATGATGAGTATATCGCAAAGCTATTACGCAAAGATTATTTTCTATCCGAAAAAGGTGAAATAATTTTCATTATACCGGATGAAAAAGATAAAAAAGGGGATATACCGAAGAAAAAAGATAAAAAAGAAGACTGAAAAGCTATGTATTGTTGACACTCTTTTATTGTTATATATAATGAAAGAGAAACTTATTGCAGTAAAAAGTTTGATTAAATTGATTACATGACTCAAATGAGTCGCTTAATTTTTAAGGAGGAGCATTTTTTTTATGTCAATTGAAGTAGGCAGCAAGGTACAAGGTAAAGTAACAGGAATCACAAATTTTGGAGCATTCGTTGAGCTGCCAGACGGCAAAACAGGCTTAGTACACATCAGTGAAGTTGCTGACAATTATGTAAAAGATATCAATGAGCATCTAAAAGTTGGAGATGAAGTTGAAGTAAAAGTGATGAATGTTGAAGCGGACGGAAAGATCGGTCTTTCGATCCGTAAAGCAAAGCCTCAAGCAGAGAGACCAGAGCGACCAGAGCGTCCAGCACGTCCACGTCGCGATAATCGTTCTAATGATCGCAACGATCGTCATCAGCCAAAAGAGAATTTTGAGCAAAAAATGGCACGTTTCTTAAAAGATAGTGATGAACGCCTAGCAACACTTAAACGTGCTACAGAATCTAAACGCGGTGGTCGCGGAGCTAGAAGAGGGTAGTTTGCTGACTGTTTTAATCGTAGAAAAAGTGTATTAAATAGAGTTGGGATTAGCTTTTTAATAAAGCTAATCCCTTTTTTAATAATCAATGCAGACATCTCATATAGCTTTAAGTCAAACTTTAAGGATCTTCGAATCGTCCTAGAGCGTGGATGTCGGTCTTTTCTTTTTTTTAGGAGCTCGCGCGGGTGCTTGTTCTGTTAGTGTATCTGAACACTTTTCGGCTGGAGTAACAACCATTTTGACAAGTGAAAACACACCGTAAACACTAACCGCTAATCCAGTGAGGAGTAAAAATATTTGTACGGCGAATGGTAAATTAATAAGAATGGATACGAGAATAATCATGGAGCCACTTCCGCAAATTAAAGCAGCTTTAGTTAATGAACCCAAAGGAAATAAACCTCCTAGTTTACACGCTTTTTTCATTATTAGTATGCCATATTTTTTAGCGCATCACCATAACTTGGACTAGGCGCTTAGGTGCAATGAATGTTTTTATGTGTGAAACCGTAGTGTTAACGTAGCAACAGCGATGGGAAACAGCTCGCGAAACTATTATCGCAGGACGTTCCTAATCTGATTGCTCCTGCGTCTTAGGTTGTAAAAAATTAATTCTAGTAGTAAACTTTAACGGTGCTACTAATCTGCAAAAAATAGGCGCCTCAGAAATTATTCTGAGACGCCTATTTGATATGACCCCTACGGGATTCGAACCCGTGTTACCGCCGTGAAAGGGCGGTGTCTTAACCACTTGACCAAGGGGCCTACTATGGTGGCGGCCGAGGGGATCGAACCCCCGACCTTACGGGTATGAACCGTACGCTCTAGCCAGCTGAGCTAGGCCGCCATTAAGTTTATGGAGCGGAAGACGAGGTTCGAACTCGCGACCCCCACCTTGGCAAGGTGGTGTTCTACCACTGAACTACTTCCGCATTTTGTCTTAAGCAACAAGTTATATAATACATGCCATTGTAACTAACGTCAAGTAGTTTTTTTTGAAAGAATAATAAAAATATATGGTTTTATAAATTATTTAACTTCTTTCAGCAAATGTTTTTTGTAACGAACATGAAACGCAGCTACAGAAGTAACCTTGTACTGAAATGAAGATAAATAGAATACGTTTAACAAATGTCATCTGTAACTTTTAGTGGGGAATGTATCAAACTTTTTGTTCTTCAGTAGAAAAGTATCAACGAACTGCTGAAAGCATCGAGCAATGGAAAAGTAAGGGTGAACGGGTACTAGACCTCTAGGGCATAGATTTTGTAACCGTATGTTAAGCAACAACACTGGGACTGAGTTGTGTAATTTTCGTAATTTTTAAACAAATTATACAATAAGAAATGTTTCTATTTTGTACAGCTAATCGTTTTTGTAGAAATTGTTGCCATTTCTCGTATTTATGCATATGTATTCGTCGAAATGTTTATATTTTTTTCTGTCACCGTCAGACAATCTTTCCATACATAATTACGTATAATAGCTCCAAAAGTGCGGAAAGGGGATAGTGAAATGACGAGTATTGAATGGTATAACACGGCAAATGTAGACGAACAAAAAGTAGGAGTAAAAAAAAGGCAATTGTTAATCGGCTCTTTGTTTTTTTTAACATCCTTGTTTTTAGCTCAGTCTGTTGTATTTGAAGCGGCCGTGCCTTTCTCGGTTCCTTTTTGGGCAATTATTCGAACGAAGTATAAGGAATATGCCAAATATGTTTTGTTCGGTGGTTTGATAGGATGCGTTTTCCTTGGTCTTGGACAAGTCTTCATTTTAGCATTGCAGATCGTCATGTATGAATGTATTATGCGCTTCCGTTATTGGCGGTTACCACAAAGTATAGCGGTATCTTTAGCGGTACTGCTTGTGCAAATAATGTGGCAGGGAGTTATGCATCAAGGTTTACCTCCAGTGCTTGTGCAATTTTATGTAGGCTGTGAAGCGGCCTTAGCTCTTATTATGACGCTGTTCATGCAAGTGTTGTTTGTCAATTCTCATGAGTGGTTTACGAGTCATTGGACTTATGAGAAGCTAGGCTCTGGGTTAGTTGTATTTGCTGCTATGCTTACAGGGATGCAAACAGTTGTCATTAGCTATTTTTCACTCCCCATTTTTTTATTACAACTATTCATTTGCTTTGGTGCGTTAGTAGGAAGTGTGCCATTAGCGACCGTTATCGGAGCCGTGCTGGGGACTCTCATTGGTGTTGCAAAACTTTCATTTACGGGTATGCTGTCTGTAGCCACCTTAACAGGATTGTGTGCCGGGATGGGGGCCCGTGTTGGAAGATTTGGTGTAGCAATTGGCAGCATTTTGCCAAGTGTGTTTTTTTTATTTTACGATGCAACATTGCCGTTAGATAGCGTTTATTTCACATCGATTGTTGTTGGGAGTATCGTTTTTCTAACGATCCCAAGTAAATATTCTGAAAAGGTGCGGGACAAGCTGTTTCCCCAGCGTGAGGAGATCTTACTCGCCCGTCAACATTGGTTAACAGAGCATGTTACGTTTAAATTAGAGCATTTCCAGCATTTTGTACAGTTTATGAAGGAGCTTGTGTTTGAGCGCTTTATGACGGCCCCGATAGAGGAGGCGAAGGTCGTGTCGCCGATGAATACATGTTTAAGCTGTTTCCGCTATGATCGCTGTTGGGGAGCGCAAAATAACGGTATGGACAAGCTCATGACAGACTGGTTTCATACGAAAGGCGTTGGAAAGGATTCTGGTATTCATCGTGTCGAAGATCAAATACGCTATAAATGTGTGAAATCAACGAAAATTTTCGAAGAATTGGAAACAGAGCTGTATAGAGAGCGCATTAACGGTCAGTATTTTCATGGTAAGAAAATGATTGCGCTTCAGCTACGTGATATGAGCAATCATCTAAATCAGTTAATAGCGGAGATGAAAGAAGAGACGATTTCATTTGTTAGTGTGGAGAAGGACATTACTCAACGATTAAAAGATGCTCATATTGAATGCTTTCAACTAGATGTGCTTAGTAATAAGCCTGGAGCACGAAAAATTGTCTGTGCTTTAGCACCAGCACGAGTCAATTGGGAGGAAGACACAACATTAGCTGAACGGATGATATTACCGATTTTATATGATATTTTCGAAGAACCATTTGAAATTGAAAAAGTAGTAGCAAGTGAAATACCATTTCGTCACATTCAAGTAAGCTTTAGATCAGCTATTAGCTTTGAGGTAGAGTATGATATATATAGCATGTCTAAAGATGCGACGTTATATTCCGGTGATTCCCATGCATTATTTCAATTACATCCAGGACTATTTGCAATTTTATTGTCAGATGGTATGGGTCAAAGTAAAGAAGCACAGCATGAGAGTAGAAAGTTAATCCATTTAATGCGAGAATGTTTAAATTACAATATGAACCCAGAGACGGCGATGCATACGTTGCATTATGTCATGTCCTTAAAGCAACAAGATGATATGTATGCAACGCTTGATTTTGCACTTGTCGATTTACAACAAGGTGATTTATGGTCGTGGAAAGCTGGGGGAATGTCTACGTATATTTTACGTGGGAAAGAGGTGCTGAAGGTTGAAAGCCATGCAGCGCCTGTAGGTTTTTTATCCATTTCAGCAGTCGAGGCTGAAAAAAGAAAGCTTAAAGCGGGCGATGTAATTTTAATGCACTCTGATGGATTATTTTCAAGTGTTGATGATTGGGACGAGCAAGAAGAGGTATTTTTAGCTTATGCGCAGCAAGTAGCAGGCACTACTAAAACTATCCAGGAAAAACTAACAACGATTATGCAATCTTTCCAATCCTACTTTGCGATTGAAGACGATTGCACTGTATTAATGCTAGAGGTTACACATGTTGTACCTACGTGGGCTGTGTTTAAGCCAGTTCAACACTCTATGAGCAATTCATCATAAACAAGAACGAAAAGGGGAGGAGAAGCGTTTGTCACTTGAATTAAAGGTCAAAAAATTTATCGAAGAAGAGCAATTATTACAGCAAGACGACCATCTTCTCATCGCCGTTTCGGGTGGAGTGGATTCAATGGCTTTGCTCCATTATTTTGTGAAAACAAAAGAGCAGTGGGGGATTACGGTTGAAGCCGTACATGTTGACCATATGCTAAGAGGTGAGGCATCTGCTGAGGACAGAGCTTTTGTTCAAAAATATTGTGATGAGTATGGTGTATACTTATATGCAAAGGCAATTCCGATACCAGAGATTATGGCTTTAGAAAATGGGAATACACAGCTTATTTGTCGTAGAGAGCGGTATCAATATTTTAAAGAGGTCATGGAAAAAACAAATGCTAGCAAGCTTGTAACTGCACATCATGCGGACGACCAACTGGAGTCAGTATTAATGTCCCTGACAAAAAATGCAACGATAAATGGTATGCAAGGTATACGTTCACAACGTATTTTTGAAGGAAAAACATTAATTCGTCCGTTTTTAACGGTTACAAAGTCCGAAATAAGGGAATATTTACTTAAGCAAGGTTTAGATTATCGGGAAGACGCTAGCAATGCTAAGGACACCTATGTACGCAATCGTTTTAGACATCATGTTGTGCCTTTGTTGGAGGCAGAAAACCCACGAGTAACTGAGCAGGTAACCCATTTTACAAAACAGTTGCAAGAAGACGATGCCTATTTAATGACTTTAGCGGAGGATGTATTTTCTAGAACAGTAGAAAGAATTGACGGAAATACATATAGCATGGAAATTAAGGCTCTTCAATTGGTACCACTTGCTTTACAAAGGAGGCTCATTTTAATACTATTAAACTATCTTTACAAAGATTCAAATACGATACAAAGTTATGCTTTATTGACTTCAATTTCAAAGCTTTGTGATACGACAGCTGGGTATGCTGAAGTTCACTTGCCAGAAGATTTTATAGCAGTTCGCCGTTACGGAAAATTAACGATTCAGAAGAAAGAGCCATTAGAAGGTCAAGCTTCTCCTGAGAAAAAAATTGTTTCGACTGCTAATGGGTGGACAACGCTGACAAATGGTGAACGTTTATGCGTAGTCGAATTGCCTAATTTATCGTCTGAAATGCTGACGGATACTGCACGACTTTTTTATTTTAACGCTAGCAAACTCAAACTTCCACTCTCTGTTAGAGCGCGTAAGGAAGGGGACAGAATGCTGTTAAAAGGAATGGATCAGCCAAAACGCTTATCTCGCCTTTTTATAGATGAAAAGATTCCTTTAAATGAGCGGAATAGCTGGCCGTTACTGATTTCTCAATCTGATGAGGTCGTAGCGGTAATTGGTGTGCGTATGGGAATGTTTTTTTCAACCTCTCCGCAACCAAACGATGATACAGTGCTCATCGTAGACTAAGGTCTTTGTAAAATTTCACCACATATGGTTGAACATTTTTTATACACTCGAGGAGGAATCGATATGTTACAAAATGACATCGAAAAAGTTATGATTACAGAAGAACAATTGCAAGAAAGAATCGCGGAGTTAGGCGCACAATTGACAGAGGAATACAAAGATTCATTCCCGCTTGCCGTTGGTGTTTTAAAAGGAGCAATGCCTTTTATGACAGACTTGATGAAACGTTTTGATTCTTTCGTTGAGCTAGATTTCATGGATGTTTCTAGCTATGGTAATGCTACAGTTTCATCAGGGGAAGTTAAAATTCTAAAGGATTTAAATACAAGCGTTGAGGGACGTGACGTATTAATCATAGAGGATATTATTGATAGCGGTTTAACGTTAAGCTATTTAGTAGATTTATTTAAATACCGCAAAGCAAAATCCATCAAAATTGTTACATTGTTAGATAAACCATCGGGTCGTAAAGTAAACTTAGATGCTGATTACGTTGGTTTTGAAGTACCGGACGGTTTTGTTGTAGGGTATGGTTTAGACTACGCAGAAAAATACCGTAATTTACCGTATATCGGCATTTTAAAGCCAGAAGTTTATTCTTTCTAACAAGTAAGAAGTTAACGAAAGAACACCAGCTATGAAAAGTAGGAGCCTCCAGCGAAGGTCATAGATTTTTATCTTTAAAACATAATTCAAAAACATAGGTATATTGTTAGATACAAACTCCGCTGGAACATACTTGCATAAATATGTTTCGATTTCGACAAAAATCGTACGAAACTTTTTTTATGTAGGGCTTTTCGTTGTATGATGAAATCATGATATGTTAAGATTTTACTTAGAATTTTTCTGTTTGTAATGAGGAGGCTGGAGATGAATCGAATATTTCGATATACCATATTTTATTTACTGATTTTCTTAGTGATTATCGGTATTTTTGGTACTTTCAATGGTGGAAATGCACCAACGAAAGAGTTAACTTATCCTGAGTTTCAAGATGCTCTAGATAAGAAAGAAATAACAAGTGCTACAATTCAACCTGATAAATCAGTATACATCGTTGAGGGTACGCTGAAGGGTTATGAGAAGGGTCAACGTTTTACGGTAAATATCCCTCGAGATAACCCAGCTTTAATGAACCGCATCGATGAGGCTGCTAAGGATAAGAATAGTAATATTAAATATTTAACAGCGCCAGAAACAAGTGGATGGATTCAGTTCTTTACGGGGATTATTCCTTTCATCATTATCATTTTCTTATTCTTCTTCTTAATGAGTCAATCTCAAGGTGGCGGTAATAAAGTGATGAGCTTTGGTAAAAGTAAAGCCAAACTTTATGACGATCAGAAGAAAAAAGTGCGTTTTACAGATGTAGCGGGTGCTGATGAAGAGAAAGCAGAGCTTGTAGAGGTGGTTGACTTCTTAAAAGATCACCGTAAATTTACTGAAATTGGTGCTCGAATTCCTAAGGGAATCTTACTTGTAGGTCCTCCTGGTACAGGTAAAACATTGCTTGCTCGAGCGGTGGCAGGTGAAGCAGGCGTACCATTCTTCTCGATTTCAGGTTCTGACTTCGTAGAAATGTTCGTCGGTGTCGGTGCATCACGTGTTCGTGACTTATTCGAAAATGCAAAGAAAAATGCACCTTGTATCATCTTTATTGATGAGATTGATGCAGTAGGTCGTCAACGTGGCGCAGGTCTTGGTGGTGGCCATGACGAGCGTGAACAAACATTGAACCAATTGTTAGTTGAAATGGATGGTTTCGGGGCAAACGAAGGTATTATTATTATCGCTGCAACAAACCGCCCAGATATTTTAGATAAAGCGTTATTACGTCCTGGTCGATTTGACCGTCAAATTACAGTAGGACATCCTGATGTAAAAGGCCGTGAAGCAATTCTAAAAGTACATGCGCGCAACAAGCCTTTATCAGATACCGTGGATTTAGCAGCTGTCGCACAACGTACACCAGGTTTCTCAGGTGCTGACTTAGAGAACTTGTTAAATGAAGCTGCACTTGTAGCTGCTCGTAAAAGTAAACGTACAATTAATATGGCAGATATCGATGAGGCATCTGACCGAGTAATTGCAGGTCCAGCAAAAGCTAGCCGCGTTTACTCAGCGAAAGAAAAGAAACTTGTATCCTTCCATGAAGCCGGCCACGTAGTCGTTGGTTTAGAGCTAGATGAAGCAGATACAGTACACAAAGTAACAATCGTTCCTCGTGGTCAAGCTGGAGGTTACGCGATTATGTTACCGAAGGAAGAACGTTTCTTCACAACAAAACAAGAACTATTAGACCGTATTGCTGGACTTCTTGGTGGTCGTGTAGCAGAGGAAATCGTACTTGGCGAAGTATCTACTGGGGCACATAACGACTTCCAAAAGGTAACAAGTATTGCGCGTGCCATGGTCACTGAATATGGTATGAGTGAAAATCTTGGTGCAATGCAGTTTGGTTCAAGCCAGGGTGGGAATGTATTCCTAGGTCGTGACTTTAATTCAGATCAAAACTATTCTGATTCAATCGCTTATGAAATTGATAAAGAAATGCAAAAAATTATCGATTCGCAATATGAGCGTACTAAACGAATCCTAACTGAAAAACGTCATTTACTTGATTTAATTGCTAGCACATTAATGGAAAAAGAAACACTGAATGCGCAAGAAATCGAGCATTTACGAGATCACGGTGTCTTACCGGAACCAGAGGTAGAAACGGTTGAGGAAAAAGCGCCTAAAGCTGAAGTTCAACCCATATTAGATGTAGTTGGTGAACAGGCTGTTCAAAAAGAATTGCTTAGCAATGAGCCAGATCCAACAACAGCTGATTTACCTAAAGAAGGTAGAGAGTCGATTGATACACCAAAAGGTATCGATGAAAAGCGTGACTAATATGGAAAAGACTGTTTACAATTTTTGTAAGCAGTCTTTTTCTTTGCCTTTTTTCAGTATTGAGTATTACGATAAAACCTAGATTACGAAGCTGTGTAATCTAGGTTTTTAAAAGACCAAAATAGATAGGAGTGTCGAACAGTGGGACATGTAACATTGAATAATGGTTTAGAGATGCCGTTAATCGGCTATGGCGTTTTTCGAGTACCTGAAGGGGATGACTTGGCAGAGGCGGTAAAAACAGCTATTGCAAAAGGTTACCGTAGCATTGATACCGCCCAAGTATATCGCAATGAAGAAAGTGTTGGGCGAGGAATTCGTGCAGCGATTGACGAGGGCTTAGTAACACGTGAAGAACTATTCGTAACATCAAAGGTTTGGAATGATGGACTTTCCTATGAAGAAACACTTGCAGCTTATGATAGTAGTTTAGAGAAATTAGGATTGGATTATTTAGATTTATATTTAGTTCACTGGCCAGGTATAGATACAAATTATATTCATGTTTATAAAGCGCTTGAAAAAATCTATCAGGATGGACGTGTACGCTCAATTGGTGTTAGTAATTTCCATGTTCACCATTTAGAAAATTTATTAAAGGAAACATCAGTTGTTCCTGTTATTAATCAAATTGAATTCCATCCGCACTTAACTCAAGAGGAAGTACGTGCCTATTGTAAGGAAAAAGGAATACAGGTAGAAGCGTGGTCACCACTAATGAATGGTTCTTTATTGGAAGAATCATTGATTCAGCAGCTAGCTTCTAACTATGGCAAAACACCAGCACAAATCGTCCTACGCTATGATGTGCAGCATGGTGTAGTTACTATTCCAAAAACAATGACTCCTGCACGGATGACGGAAAATCTAACGGTCTTTGACTTTGCATTAGCAGAGGAAGAAATGGCTCAGTTAGATAGACTAAATGATGGACTACGTTGCGGACCAGACCCAGAGAAATTTAATTTTAAATAATTTGAAATCTTCGGCAAAACGAGGGGTTGATTTCCGTTCCGATTGGGCGCTTTCCTGGGGGCATCCGATGAGCCGCTTCACTGCGCTCCAGGGTCTCATCTGTGACGCTAATCCCCAAGGAGTCGCCCAATCTCCACTCCAATCAACCACTTCACATAGTATGTATTTTCTGGCATGTCACTCAAAATTTATAGTGATAAAACGAAAAATTCAGCAATATTTATCTGTGCGAAGCGCAGTGGCAGCAATAACTGTGCCACTGTTATAAGTCTTTATTTCGATTATGGTAAATAGATATAGTGTTCACTTTTGAATTGAATAAAAATTATATAAGTTTTACACTATCGCTGATTGGAGTGGAAGGCTACTCGACTCCCGTGGGAAAGCGAGACAGGCGAGACCCTGCACGGAGCGAAAGCGGAGGAAGCGGCTCGACGCTCGCCCACAGGAAAGCGAGTAGCCTGGAACGGAAATCAACTTCACACTTTAATATAAGATTTAATTTGAAAGGAGCTACCTAACAATGAGGGTGGCTCCTTTTTGAAGTAAGAATGAATGTTATTTCATAGGAATAAAAGTGTGGTATCATTTTTTAAAGTGTTTTAACTTCTTTCTGATTCCAGACGCAATTATGCTGAGGCATAATTTACTTTTTGTGCATGAGTATGTATTGTTTTAGTTGTATCAATCGCATAGTGACAGGTACAATTACGGTGAAGGGCAATAAATAGGAGGCATCAGCCATGATTTTAGTTTTAGATGCAGGAAATTCGAATATCGTATTAGGTGTCTATGATGACAACGATCAATTGGCCTTCCATTGGCGTATGGTGACTGACCTTCATAAAACAGAAGATGAATACGCAATGCAAGTATTATCTTTCTTTCATCATGCAGGCATTTCATTTGAACATATTACTGGTATTATTATATCCTCTGTTGTACCACCAATCATGTTTTCGTTAGAAACGATGTGTCAAAAGTATTTTCGTAAAAAACCGCTCGTTGTAGGACCAGGTGTGAAAACAGGATTGAATATTAAATATGAAAACCCGCGTGAAGTCGGCTCAGACCGCATAGTGAACGCTATTGCAGCTCTTGATGTTTATAAAGCACCACTGATTATTGTTGATTTTGGTACTGCCACAACCTATTGTTACTTAAACGAAAAGGGCGATTATATGGGCGGTGCTATCGCTCCAGGTATTTCGATTTCAACGGAGGCGCTCTATACACAGGCAGCTAGATTGCCGCGTATTGAAATATTGCGCTCTGCACATATTGTTGGAAAGACAACCGTATCTGCGATGCAGGCCGGGATTTTTTATGGCTTCGTTGGGCAAGTTGAGGGAATTGTTCATCGCATGAAAGCACAAAGTAAGGAAGAGCCTTTAGTAATTGCTACTGGAGGATTAGCAAATTTAATTGCTGGGGAGACGCAAGCTATTGATGTAGTCGATCCGTTTTTAACATTAAAAGGCTTATATAAGCTATATAAACGCAATCAATAAGAAATGAGGGACATTTCATTTATGAAAGACTATTTAGTACGAGGTTTAGGGTTTAACGGACAGGTTCGTGTCTTTGCAGCTTGTACAACAACAACTATAGGAGAAGTACAACGTCGTCATAATACATGGCCTGTTGTGTCGGCAGCCCTTGGTCGATCTATGACTGCTGCGGTGATGATGGGTGCCATGTTAAAAGGTGAGGAAAAAATCACTGTTAAAATTGAGGGGAACGGTCCAATCGGTCCAATGGTAATTGACAGTAACGCGCACGGTGAAGTACGTGGCTTTGTAACAAATCCTCACGTTCATTTCGATTTAAACGAGCACGGTAAGCTTGATGTCCGAGCAGGTGTTGGGACAGAGGGTTCATTAACAATCGTAAAAGATCTTGGCTTGAGAGACATGTTCTCTGGACAAACGCCAATTGTATCAGGTGAAATTGCTGAGGACTTTACTTACTATTTCGCTACATCAGAGCAAGTGCCTTCATCAGTTGGATTAGGGGTTTTAGTAAATCCGGATAACACAATTCTTGCAGCTGGTGGCTTTATCCTTCAATTAATGCCAGGTTGTGAGGAAGAGACAATCAATGAAATTGAGCAGCATCTTGCTACTTTAGAGCCTGTTTCAAAAATGATTGAAAAAGGTTTGACACCGGAGCAAATTTTAGAAGCTGTATTAGGAAAAGGTCATCTACAAATTTTAGATTCCATGCCGGTAGAATTTAAATGTCAATGCTCAAAAGAGCGATTTGGTGCAGCGATTTTAGGGTTAGGAACACAGGAGATTCGAGAAATGATTGAAGAGGATGGCGAAGCAGAGGCACAATGTCACTTCTGTTTAGAAACATACCGTTTCTCAAAAGAAGAGTTAGAAGGGTTCATCGATGAGCTCAACGCGTAATCGACGACCTTTATCCGCTGCAACACCCAACCAAACGCCCTTATTGCAACGTCGTCTGAAGACAAAACCTGCTTTAACAGTCATTGCCATTTTATTATTTGGAAATATTTTATGGTTTATTACTTGGTTAATTCCTAATAAAGACCAGGAAATTGGTAGCGACGAGCAAGTCGCTGCCGTTGACGGGGATATTATTACGCGTCAAGAGTGGATGGTTGCCATGGAAGAACGCTATGGTAAAGAGACGCTACAAAATTTAGTGAATGAATCTGTAATGGAAAAGGCAGCTAAAAAGTTTAAAATACAAGTAACGAATAAGGAGATTGATTTAGAGTTAGCCTTAATGCGTTCTGTTCAAGATAAATTTGATACTGCCATGCAAAACCTTTCATCAGAGCAACTGCGACAAAAAATCCGCTCACAGCTTATTTTGGATAAGGTACTGACAAAAGATGTAGTTATAAAAGAAGGTAGTATTGAAAAATATTATGAGGAAAATCAGGCACTGTACAATACGAAAACGAGCTATCGTACGAATTTCATAGAAGTGAATTCAAAAAAGGCTGCTGAGGAAGCATTAAGTGAAATAAAAGATCCCGCTGATTTTTCGGTGCTAGCACGTGAAATTTCAGTAGACAGTGCGTCAGCTAGCTTAGGCGGAGATATTGGTTTTCTCACAGAAAAACAGAAAAATATCGATCCGGCTATTTTAAAAGCAGTGAAGGCTTTAAAAGTAGGTGAGGTTAGTAAAGCATTTAAGCTTGCTAACGGTAATTACGGAATTGTACAAGTCCAAGAGATAACAGAAGGGCAATCCTTTACATATGACGATGTGAAAGAGCATATTGAACGTGAGCTTGCGTTAGAGCAATTGCCACAACATGTTACACCGGAAACATTTTGGTCTGAATTTAATGCAACTTGGTATTACGGTGAAGTGAAAAAAGGGAAATAACAGATTGCTCTCCAGATGAGTAACAAGTATGCCTCGGCATAATTGCGTCTGGAATCGGCTGTGTGCTTAGGCCTGCATAATGCAGGTCAGTTAGCCGTTATCGCATGGATGCGATGTTTTTAGGCTAACATCCCATTTGAACTCCTGTGACATCCGCCGGAGGCTTTCACTTCTTTCGGCTCACCGTCTATAAAGTTGGGAGACTTTTGTATCTGTCACTTCGCTTTCGCTACAAAAAAATTTGCTGAAAGAAGTGAAAGAATCTGCTTACATATCTAACGGGAAAAGTGAGCCAGGGAAATCCCTGCAGACGTTTAGCGTCAACAGAGTAATGGCCACCCAGGATATTGAGCAGATTTTTGTTCCCCTTTATTTGCAAATGTTGCTAAAAACCTAAAACCCCATGAGGTTTCAAACTTATTTTTGGATCGGTTGCCATAAGTATTCTGAAAATATAAGTTATATTGATTGACAATCGAATGGAAAGGTTGATAAAATCAAAAATAAGTAAAACCTATAAAATTAGTAGGGATTAGGAGTGGATTGGTAAATGAGTAGATTAGCAAACTCAGTAGCTGAATTAGTTGGTAAAACGCCAATTGTTAAATTAAATCATGCAACAGGTGAAAAAGACGGTACTGTTTATGTTAAATTAGAATATTTTAACCCGGGCAGCTCAGTGAAAGACCGTTTAGCTTTAGCGATGATTGAAGCGGCTGAAAAAGACGGTACATTAAAGCCAGGTGGTACAATTATCGAACCTACTTCTGGTAACACAGGTATTGGTCTTGCTATGATTGCTGCCGCTAAAGGTTATAAAGCGATTTTAGTCATGCCAGAAACAATGAGCTTAGAACGTCGTAACTTATTACGTGCATATGGTGCAGAGCTTGTATTAACACCTGGACCAGCAGGTATGAAAGGTGCAATTTCTAAGGCGGAGGAATTAGCTGCTGAGCATGGCTACTTCTTACCACAACAATTCACGAACCCAGCTAATGCTGTTGTGCACCGTTTAACAACTGGTCCGGAAATTGTAGAAGCATTTGAAGGTTTAAAATTAGATGCATTTGTTGCTGGTGTTGGTACAGGTGGTACAATTACGGGTGCAGGTGCCGTGCTAAAAGAGAACTATCCAGATATTGAAATTATTGCGGTTGAGCCAAAAGATTCACCAGTACTTTCTGGCGGTCAACCAGGGCCTCATAAAATTCAAGGTATCGGAGCTGGCTTTGTACCTGAAGTGTTAAATACAGATGTATATTCTTCTGTATCCCCAGTTGAAAATGAGATTGCTTTTGAGATAGCTCGTAAAGTGGCGCGTGAAGAAGGTATCTTATGTGGTATTTCATCAGGTGCAGCTATTCATGTTGCTATTGAAGCAGCAAAACGTTTAGGTAAGGGCTCAAATGTTCTTGCAATCGTACCTTCCAATGGGGAACGTTATTTATCAACACCTTTATATCAATTTGAAGACTAATCCAATTATTTGTACGTAAGGCTCCTTTAATGAGGAGCTTTTTTTATTAGTGAAAAAATCTACTTCAATTTTTTAAGTTATCGATAGCTGCACCTACGAGATGTTTTGTTTGCAAAAGAGGTCGAGCGCATACTTTTACTTCGGGTTCTCCAGCGCTTTTTCGGATGTAATGAGCGCTTTAGCATATTTGTTCATCACCGATCTGATGTAGGAACATTCAGTAATGAAATTTTACGTTGGCTCCCTGAAAAATATTCGCTTCTAGGCAATATTCAAGTTAAGATGGAATCACATCATATGACTTAAAGGGGAATAGCAATTTGAAGACAATACTGACGAAAACAATATCGATGGATGCAGACTCGTTTTTTTATAGTTATAAGAAGCAAACACAAGCAGAACAAGCACATGTATTTTTAGAAAGTGGACGCGGAGGAAATTTTACAATAGCTGCTTGGAATCCACTAGCTATCGCACAATCGGTTGACAATGGTTTACTTGTAAAGTGGAGAAATGGTGAGATTGAAGATTTAAATGGTGAGCCTCTTGCTTTGTTAGAGAAATTAGTGGAGAACTATCACATTGCATATAATGCCGAGCTTCCTGTTTTTCAAGGTGGAGCGATTGGGTTTGTTGCATACGATTACGCTCGAAAAATTGAAGTGTTACCTAATACTGCTGTAGATGATTTACATGTACCGGATATCTATTTTTATATGTTTGATTGCTGGGCGGTACACGATGTGAAAACAAATAAAGTGACGCTAATGAAACTAGTAGACTGTCATGTGAATTTGGAAGAATGGGCTAATGCGTGGCAAGAGGCAGCACAAGAAGGATTGCTGACACGTAAATTTGAAAAAACAAGTGCTGTAGAAATAGTAAATGACGAAAATGCATTGTTAGTATCATTCGCTGGAACTGCCTTTGAGGAAGCAGTAAGTAAAATCCAAACATACATAGCGCAAGGCGATGTATTTCAAGTGAATTTGTCGGTACGTCAGTCCAAAAAATTAAACGCAACTGCAATGGATGTATATGAAGCATTACGTGCATGTAATCCTTCACCTTACATGGCTTATATAGAAGCGCCGGATTTTGCAGTTGTTTCGGGTTCACCTGAGCTATTGGTAAAGCGTCATGGTAATGAGTTGTCTACTCGACCAATCGCTGGTACACGACCAAGAGGGAAATCCGAAGCTGAGGATTTAGCGTTATCGCAGGAATTGATTGATAACGATAAGGAACGTGCTGAACATGTAATGCTTGTTGATTTAGAGCGCAATGATTTAGGGAGAGTATCTACATTTGGGACGGTCGAAGTGGATGAGTTCATGGTGATTGAACGCTATTCACACGTGATGCATATTGTTTCCAATGTACGAGGAGAAATAGCTGAAGGGAAAACGAATGCAGACGTTATCCGTGCCATGTTCCCAGGAGGGACAATAACAGGTGCACCTAAAATTCGTACGATGGAGATTATTGAAGAATTAGAACCTGTAAGACGAGGGTTATATACGGGTTCAATTGGCTGGCTAGGTTTTACAGGTGATATGGAATTTAATATTGTTATTCGTACAGCATTTATTAAAGATGGAGTAGCACATATTCAGGCAGGAGCAGGCATTGTTATTGATTCTGTCCCAGAAAGAGAATACCAAGAATCTTTAAATAAAGCGAAGGCGATGTGGCAGGCAAAGGCGATGGCAGAGGAGCGAGCAAAATGATTTTAATGATTGATAACTATGATTCTTTTACGTATAACCTTGTACAGTATTTTGGGGAATTTGGTCATGAATTAGTAGTCAAAAGAAACGATGTATTGACGGTGAAAGATATTGAGCAGCTTGCACCAGATATGATTGTCATTTCTCCAGGCCCATGTAGCCCGAATGAAGCGGGTGAAAGCCTGAACATTATTAAGTATTTCGCGGGGAATATTCCGATTTTAGGCGTTTGTCTTGGTCATCAAGCCATTGCTCAAGTATTCGGAGGGAATGTAATACGAGCTGAGCGCTTGATGCATGGTAAAACATCACCTGTGCTACATGCTGAAATAGGTTTGCATAAGGGGATGCCAAAGCCATTTGCAGCTACTCGTTACCACTCCTTAATTGTAGAGAAGGAAACGTTACCGGCATGTTTTGAAGTAACGGCATGGACAGAAGAAGGCGAAATTATGGGTATTCGTCATAAGGACTATCCAATTGAGGGAGTACAATACCATCCTGAATCGATTATGACGGAGCAAGGTAAAAAGCTTCTACGCCAGTTTATAGATTTGTATGTTGAAGGAGCGAGGTAAATGCTGTGCTGGATAAATGGAGATTACGTAGCAGCGCAGAATTTGCGCATTTCACCATTTGATCATGGATTTTTATACGGGTTAGGCTTTTTTGAAACAATTCGAACGTATAAGGGCAAAGTGTTTTACTGGGAAGCACATATGGAAAGATTGCAAACCGCGCTTTCTCAATATCGTATTCATATGCCGTATACGGGAGAGGATTTACTAAAGATTGTTCAGCAATTAAATGAACAGGCCAATGGACAAGATGGATATTTCCGTATAAATGTCTCGGCTGGAGAACATAGTATCGGATTACAGCCTACTGAATATAGACAACCGAATGTTATTGTTTTTCGCAAAGAATTACATGATACACCTCGAGGTATGGAAAAAAACGCGCAGTGGCTTGTGACACCGCGTAATACTCCTGAAAAAGGGCTTCGAGTGAAATCGCACCATTATGGCAATAACGTTCTTGGGCGTTTTGAGATGCCATCTCTGGCGCAACAAGAGGGCTTCTTTTTAACGGGAAATGGCTTTGTTGCTGAAGGTGTAACATCAAATATCTTTTGGGTGAAAGATGATATACTATATACGCCTTCTTTAGAGACTGGTATTTTACCTGGAATTATCCGAGCATGGGTAATCGAGCGAGCACAATCTTTAGGGATTAAAGTAAAAGAAGGCTTCTTTCCTAAAGAGGATGTAGAGCAAAGTTCAGAGTGCTTTATTACGAACTCTATACAAGAGCTTGTTCCAATTCTTAAATTAGAAAGCAAGCAGTTATTAGGCAATAAAGGGCCTGTTTATTCGCGTTTACATGAAGTATTTGTCAATGAAGTGGAACAAGAATAGAAGGAGAGTTAACATGCTAGAAAAATATACAATACCATTATCTATTAACGGTATCACGTTAGACTATACAGCAGAAACTTTTGTGATGGGTATTTTAAATGTCACACCGGACTCATTTTCAGATGGAGGAAAGTACAATGACGTTGAAGCTGCTGTTGCACAAGCGAAAAAAATGGTAGCTGAGGGTGCTAAAATGATTGATGTTGGCGGAGAATCAACACGGCCAGGTTATGAACGTATTTCCGATGAAGATGAAATTGCACGAATTGTACCAGTTATTCAAGCATTAGTAGCTGAAGTGCCAGCAGTTATATCCGTTGATACGTATAAAGCGAATGTAGCTCGTGCAGCTATTGAAGCTGGTGCGCATATTATTAATGATATTTGGGGAGCGCAAGCTGAACCTGAGATCGCTCATGTTGCTGCAGATTTAAATGTACCAATTATTTTAATGCATAATCGAGACAACACTAATTATGGTACTGATTTCTGGATGACGGCAAAGGACGACTTAGAGAAGAGTATTGCTATTGCTCGAAATGCAGGTGTACCTGATAATCATATTATTTTAGATCCGGGCATAGGTTTTGCGAAAACTACCGCTCAAAATATAGAAATGATGCAGCATTTAGAGGATTTAGTAGCAATGGGTTATCCTGTTTTACTAGCGACTTCACGTAAATCAATGATTGGTAATGTCTTAAAGCTGCCTGTTGAGGAGCGTATAGAAGGTACAGGAGCAACAGTTGTTTACGGTATTGGAAAAGGTTGCCATGTGATTCGTGTGCATGACGTAAAGGAAATGGCGCGAGCTACACGTATGGCTGATATTTTAGTTGGTAAGCGTATTTACAAGGAGGAGGCGTGATGGACTATATTCATTTAAAGGATATGCAGTTTTACGGCTATCATGGTGTTTTAGCAGCGGAAACAACACTTGGCCAACGCTTTCGTGCCAATGTTTCACTTGCTGTAGATATGACAAAGGCTGGAGAGACTGATGATTTAAATCATACGGTGAACTATGCAGAGATTTATGCGTTATGCCGCGATATCGTAGAAGGAGAGCCGTTTAAGCTAATTGAAGCACTTGTATCCAAAATAGCACATAGTATTTTAGAGACATACTCAGAGAAGGTTAAGGGTGTTCGCGTGGAGCTTATTAAACCAGACCCACCAATCCATGGCTATTATAAAGAAGTATCGGTAGAGGTAACGAGAGGTGATTACGAATGAATGATGTGTATTTATCAATCGGTACAAATATGGGAGATCGATTTAAAAACCTGCAACATGCTGTTACCCTTTTAAAGGGCAAAGAAGAAATTGAAGTTGTACACATTTCTTCTGTTTATGAAACGGCTGCTGTAGGCTACACGGACCAAGCAGAATTTTTAAATATTGCTGTTCATATTAAAACGAGTTATTCATCTTCCAAAATGCTGGAAATTTGCCAATGGGTTGAAAGTGAACTTGGGCGTGTTCGTGAATTTCGATGGGGCCCTCGAATCATAGACCTTGACATTCTGCTCTACAATCACGAAAATATGGAAACAGAGAGCTTAATTGTGCCGCATCCAAGAATGTATGAGCGAGCTTTCGTATTGGTACCACTAATAGAAATTACGCCTGCACCAGTTGGAAAACAACTGCAAAGAGCACATGATATAATGCAACAGATGGATTGTGAAGAGCAAGGCGTAACTTTATGGCAAGCACCAGCAGGGCTGAAAATTATGCAGTCCGTCAATTAAGTTTCTAATCCATGGTGTATTGATTGCCTATAACATTAACGATAGATATTTATATAGAGGAATAGTTGAAAACCTCTAGAAGGAGGGAACAACGTTGAGTCAGACAACTGAGAAGCCGTTTCAAATTGGCGATATAGTCATGGACAACCGTGTCGTATTAGCGCCAATGGCAGGAATCTGTAACTCTGCTTTCCGTTTAACGGTTAAGGAGTTCGGAGCAGGGCTAGTATATGCAGAAATGATTAGTGATAAAGGAATAGTCCAGAAGAATGAGAAAACACTAGGCATGCTTTATATAGATGAGCGTGAAAATCCACTTTCATTGCAAATTTTTGGCGGTGATAAGGCAACACTCGTGGAAGCGGCCAAGTATGTAGATGAAAACACAACTGCTGATATTATCGATATTAATATGGGCTGCCCAGTTAATAAAATTATTAAATGTGAAGCGGGGGCTCGTTTACTTTTAGATCCGAATAAATTATATGAAATGGTAGCGGCTGTTGTCGATGCAGTAAAAAAACCTGTTAGCGTAAAAATGCGTATTGGTTGGGATGACGAGCATATCTTCGCTGTAGAAAACGCACAAGCTGCTGAACGTGCTGGTGCTTCAGCAGTAGCTGTTCATGGACGTACACGTGTACAAATGTACGAAGGGAGAGCAAATTGGGATTTCATTCGTCAAGTGAAGGAAAATGTAAAAATTCCTGTGCTTGGTAATGGTGATGTAGAAACTCCTCAAGATGCAAAACGTATGCTCGATACTACTGGGGTGGATGCAGTAATGATTGGGCGCGCTGCTTTAGGTAATCCATGGATGATTTATCGTACAGTTCAATACCTTGAAACTGGTGAGCTTAAGGAAGAGCCAAGTGTACGTGAAAAAATGGATGTGTGTTTGCTTCACTTTGAACGCCTTATGCAATTAAAAGGAGAAGCTGTGGCAGTACGTGAAATGCGTAAACATGCTTCATGGTATTTAAAAGGTATTCGCGGTAATGGTAAAGCGCGCAAAGTGATTAACCAAACAGAGACTGCGGTAGAGCTTCGTGCGCTATTAAATGGACTTGTACAAGACTATAAAGAGAGTGAATCTAAATTAATAGTACCGGAAGCAAAAGAATTAATTATTTAACTTTTTGCCAGTCGATTCCGTAAAGAGGCGTCTCACTGTTTATTTTGAGACGTCTATTTTTCTGTTAACATCAATTTTTAGAATTATTAATCATTTCTTCTCTTATGGAAATTAAAACGAAACAGATGATTACAGCAATAAAATTGTGTACAATAGAAATATTATGGACGTAAACGCAACGCGGACAATTTAACTTATTTCAGCAGAAGTCTCCCACCTCTATAGGTGGTGAGATGAATACGGAATGAAGCTATTTTTCAGAGGGTGTCCAAACGCCCGCTGAAAGAAGTTAAAGCCTCCGGCGGATGTCATGGAATCGGAAAGGAGTTCTTTGTGCAAGCACAAAGCCGATTCCAGACGCAATTATGCCAAGGCAAAATTGATTAAGGAGTGAAACAAGTGTCAAACATAGAAGAATTAAATGATCAGCTTTTGGTGAGACGCCAAAAAATGACGGCTATTCGAGAAAATGGTCAAGATCCATTTGGTAGTCGTTTTGAACGTACGCATTTATCAACAGAAGTACGTGAACAATTTGCAGATCAAACAAAAGAGCAGCTAGAAGAAAACCTACAAGAGGTAATTATTGCGGGTCGTATTATGACGAAACGCGGTAAAGGAAAAGCTGGCTTTGCACATATTCAAGATTTAGGTAGTCAAATTCAAATTTACGTTCGTCAGGATCATGTTGGCGAAGAAGCATATGAATTATTTAAACAAGCTGACCTAGGCGATATCGTAGGAATTCGTGGTAATGTATTCCGAACACAAGTAGGAGAGCTTTCAGTAAAAGCTGAAGAATTTACATTCCTATCAAAAGCGCTGCGCCCTATGCCAGAAAAATTCCATGGCTTACAAGATGTTGAACAACGTTACCGTCAACGTTATTTAGATTTAATGACGAATGAGGATAGTAAAACGACATTCATTACACGTTCTAAAATTATCCGTGCTATTCGCAATTATTTAGATAATGCAGGATATTTAGAAGTAGAAACACCAATGCTTCATACCATTGCTGGTGGTGCAGCGGCTCGTCCGTTTATTACACACCATAATGCACTGGATATGGAATTATATATGCGTATTGCAATCGAACTGCATTTGAAACGTCTAATTGTTGGTGGACTAGAGAAAGTGTATGAGATTGGTCGTGTTTTCCGAAATGAAGGGATATCAACACGCCACAATCCTGAATTCACAATGATAGAGCTATATGAAGCTTATGCAGATTACAAAGATATTATGTCCCTAACAGAAAACCTTATTGCTCATGTTGCTCAAGAAGTTTTAGGCACTACTACAGTTCAATACGGTGAAGATGAAATTAATCTTGCTGTAGGCTGGAAACGAGTTCATATGGTAGATGCAATAAAAGAAGCTACAGGTGTAGACTTCTGGCAACCTATGACTAAGGAACAAGCTCAGGCACTTGCTAAAGAACATGGAGTAGAGGTTAAAGAAACACATGAAGTAGGACATATTATTAATGAATTCTTCGAGCAAAAGATTGAGGATACCCTTGTTCAGCCTACCTTTGTTTATGGTCATCCAGTAGAAATCTCACCACTAGCAAAGAAAAATCCAGAGGACGAGCGTTTTACAGACCGTTTTGAACTATTTATCGTTCGCCGTGAGCATGCAAATGCCTTTACAGAACTAAATGATCCAATTGACCAACGTGAACGCTTTGAAGCTCAGTTAGCTGAAAAAGCAGCTGGTAATGATGAAGCACACGAAATGGACAATGATTTCATTGAAGCATTAGAATACGGCATGCCTCCAACAGGTGGATTAGGTATTGGTATTGACCGTTTAATCATGCTTCTTACGAATTCACCATCAATTCGCGACGTCTTATTATTCCCAACAATGCGTCATACTACTAAATAGTTGTTTTAAAAGGACATAGCACGTCTACTACTAGGGTTAAAAAGCGGTAGTCGAATTAGAAAAAAGAACGCTTTATTAAAAGGTTATCTTGAATTAGCAGGAGTCGAGGTGCAGAAGAAGCACTAAGACTCCTGTTTTGCATCTTCTGCAATGAAATAATAAATATTTAAAAGTGTAAGTAGAGTATTTAAATGATGAACGAATATAAGGTATACTTTTAGAGTTCTATAATTTGCACATGAAGTAGAAATAGACATTATCAGAAGTTTTGGAGGCTTATAATGAATTATAAAATCTTTAATAAACAAGTGTTTGAACAGGCACAAGTACGCTCAGTTTCAGATGTTGTGTTAACTGAGGAAGAGCTTGAACATGGTATGAAATTGGCGGTTTCTAAGTCAGACCCAACTCTTACTTTTTATTTAGTGGATATAAACGGTCAGAAGAAATTCGATGTACGTTGGGACGATTCCTCTGAAATTTTCAGCGGCTGGTATTCGGCGTGGGATAATTTCACTTGGTGCCTAGATGTAGCTGATAAAGAAAATAATTAAAATTAGTAGATTTAGTACCACATTTGAAAAGGTAAACATTCCCTTTTCTTATTTTCTGTAGCGGAATAATAAAGTTAAAAAAGGAACAAATATGAATAAGTAGGAGTCGAGGTGCAGGAGAACCACTTTGGCTCCTTTTTTCGTGGTTGAGTATTTGTAAGGGCTATAACGTGTTCCGATGTGTATTTGATATTTTTGATGGTGCTATGCTATAGAAAATATCTTTGAAAAAAGTTAAAGCCTCAGGCGGATTTTGTTGAGATTTATGAGAAAGAGATGTATAGTAAAACAAATAAAGTGATAGCTAGAAGATTATAAGAGTTATTTAGTGCTCGAAAAATCGTAAAATAGCTCACTAATTCTATTTTTATAAAAAGAGATGATTTTATAGCAAAAAAACACTTGCGATTGTATTTGAATCGTGATAAATTATTACTTGTCGTTAAGACGACGCAAGAAATAAAACGAAACGGATTCAAAAAAACATCAAATAAAGATGTTGACATTGAAAACGTAGAGTGATATTATATAAGAGTTGTTGCTTTTCGGAAAGAAATGAAAAAACTTCTAAAAAGTTGACAACACAAGCAAGAAATGTTATACTATAAAAGTTGTTGAAACAACAACGATATGAACCTTGAAAACTGAACAAGCAAAACGTAATCAATAAAGTTTTTAGTAGCT
>DAMBVB010000020.1:0-62177 GCA_032053185.1 Lysinibacillus sp. | reverse complement strand
TACCCCAGCGTTTCACGCGTAGAGCAAACCACCAGTTAGACTGGTGGTTCTGATTGGGAGGAGGTGAAAAATTGACCGTGTTCCATTTACCGAAACTATCATATGATTATGATCAGTTGGAGCCCTATATTGATGCTAGAACGTTAGAAATTCATCATTCTAAGCATCACGCTACGTATGTAAATAATTTAAATGCGGCCTTAGATGGTCAAAAGGATTTACAAAATCAGTCGTTGGAAGATTTATTAAGCAATCTTGATGTGCTGTCGGCAGATATTCAAACAGCCGTACAAAATAATGGTGGAGGACACTATTGCCACAGTTTGTTTTGGGATTTGATGAGTCCCAATGGTGGTGGTGAGGCAAATGCTGATATTGGAAAGGCGATTGATTATCATTTTAAAACGATTGATAATTTTCAGGATCAGCTTTCTAAAGCAGCCATTACACGCTTTGGAAGTGGATATGGATGGCTAGTGCTAGATGGCGAACAATTAACCGTTATGAGTACAGCTAATCAAGACACACCTTTAAAAGAAGGAAAAATTCCTCTACTCATTATTGATGTATGGGAGCATGCATATTATTCGAAATATCAAAATCGCCGACCTGAATTTGTTACGAATTGGTGGAATACTGTCGACTGGGATAAAGTCAATCAACGATATGTGGATGCAATGAAACAACAAACACTTGTAAAATCTAACTAAGTTAATGAAGGTAATTTGACATGAAAATAAAAAGTTAAGAACTCCTCCCTATCCCCCGCGCCATCGGGGGATATTTTCTTTTCAAAATTAAAAGGCTGATTCCAATGTTCTATCGGAATCATGCCTTATATCGAAACGTTCTAATTAACTTAACGAGTAATCTTTCATTTTCTCCAAAGCAATTACAAAGGGTGGATCATTTTGTTGATTTAGAAACTCGTATTTTAATACATGGACATATTTTTGGGGAAGTTGACTGACATATTCTATCACAGCATCTCGTTCTTCCTTCCCACCCGGATGACCGTGATAAATGACAAGGACAATAAGACCACCGATTTTGAGCAGCTTTAGTAAATCATCCATTGCTTGTATCGTTGTATTTGGCAGTGTAACGATGTCATGATCACTACCAGGCAAATATCCAAGATTGAAAATGGCAGCAGCTACCGGCTTGTGAACATAGTTGGCTACTTCTTCATGCCCCTTATGTAAAACAAGTGCACGATGCTCTAATCCATTATCTAAAAGGCGATGGAGAGTTGCATCCACAGCGCTCTTTTGAACATCAAAAGCATACACTTGCCCTTCATCGCCGACAAGCCGTGCTAAAAATAATGTGTCATGGCCGTTCCCAGCAGTGGCATCCACGACAGTGTCGCCCTCTTCAACTGCATCGTTTATTAGCTGCTGTGCATATTGTAAAACACGTTGTAGCTTCATTTGGCAACCTCAGCTTTATAAAATTTCCCTTGCCAGCTTCCGCGGCGTTCAAGTTCAGCATCAATGCCATTTAAAACTTCCCATTTATTAACACTCCACATCGGGCCAATCATTAAATCAATGGGTCCATCACCTGTGATACGGTGAATAACCATTTCTGGTGGTAGGATTTCAAGCTGATCGGCTACAAGCTTTGTATAAACGTCCTGATCTAAAAATTCTACCATTCCTTTTTCATATTGCTTAACCATTGGTGTACCTTTTAAAAGGTGTAGTAAATGAATTTTAATGCCTTGTACATCGAGCTTTGCGACTTCTCGAGCCGTTTCCATCATCATGTCAGAGTCTTCAAGAGGAAGGCCGTTAATAATGTGCGAGCATACACGGATACCATGCTTTCGTAGCTTATCAACACCTTCCACATATGTTGCATAATCGTGGGCGCGGTTGATAAGATTGGCTGTTTTTTCATGTACTGTTTGAAGTCCGAGCTCAATCCATAAATAGGTGCGCTCGTTTAATTCAGCTAAATATTCAACTACATCATCCGGCAGACAATCTGGGCGCGTTGCGATGGATAATCCAACAACACCTTCTTGGGCTAAGGCTGCTTCAAATTTTTCTTTTAATACTGGTAATGGTGCATGGGTATTTGTATATGCTTGGAAGTAGGCCATGTATTTGCCGTCCTTCCATTTTTGATGCATTTTGTCACGAATTTCAGCAAATTGTACCTCGATAGGATCCACTTTATTGCCTGCAAAATCACCTGAACCTGCGGCACTACAAAACGTACAACCTCCGAAGGCAACGGTACCATCACGATTTGGGCAGTCAAAGCCCGCGTCTAGTGCTACTTTAAAAACTTTATGACCAAATTGCTCACGTAAATAGCGATTCCATGTATAATATCTTTTCCCATCTGAAGGAAAAGGAAAATTTGTTTCTGTCATTTATTTCACTCCTCTAACGCTATATTTTATCACGTGCTAGTGCTTCCGTCATGAGGGAAGAATTTAATATTATGTGAATGACCTGAGCGAATGATGGGAAAAGCCAGGCGAAAAAGGACATCGACCGAAGTAAATTAGAACAAGGGTCGAAAAAACTACAAAAAAATAGTCTAAAGCGTATGTCAAAAGAGTAAAATTATTTTTCTTGTGCTTTTGTATTTTTCAACATAAACTAACTATTTAGAGTAGCGAAATAATGGAGGACATTTTATGCCAAAAAGTGTTTGGTTTTTAATAATCGGAATGCTTGTGAACACGACGGGCAACTCATTTTTATGGCCTTTAAACGCCATTTATATGCATGATTATTTAGGAAAGTCACTTGCGATGGCTGGCTTTGTGTTGATGTTGAATTCTGCTGCTGGCGTATTAGGGAATCTCTTAGGTGGTTATTTATTTGATAGAATAGGTGGCTATAAATCAACAATGCTTGGTATTCTTTTGACGATTGCCTCATTAATGGCTTTAACGATTTGGCACGGCTGGCCACATTATGTGTGGATTTTAACGATACTCGGCTTTAGCGGGGGGATTGTATTCCCAGGAATGTTTGCTTTAGCTGGAACTGCATGGCCTGAGGGTGGACGAAAGGCATTTAACGCAATTTATTTAGCTCAAAATGTAGGAGTAGCAATTGGTCCTGCACTCGCCGGTGTTGTTGCTGCCTACCAATTTGACTATGTCTTTAAGGTCAACTTAGCTATGTATAGTTTGTTCTTTTTTATAGCGTTTTTTACGTTTAAACGATTAGAAGCGGGGAGCATTGCACCGAAGAATGTCGTAAGTGAAAGGAAGCGAATAATGAATAAAGCACCTTTTTATGCATTATTAATTATCAGTTCTTCCTCTATCCTATGCTGGGTAGCTTATTCACAATGGAGTGCGACGATTTCTTCTTATACGCAAGACCTAGGTTTAGGATTGAAACAGTACAGCTTACTTTGGACTATTAATGGTCTACTAATTGTTTTAGGGCAACCGCTAATTGCGCCTTTAGTGAAACGTTGGGAACATAAATTGAAGCGTCAATTAGTATTAGGCGTTATCCTTATCGCAATATCCTTTGGAATCATTGCATTTGCGAGTGATTTTAAAATGTTTGGAGCGGCAATGGTAGTGCTAACTTTTGGTGAAATGTTTTACACGCCTGCGTTACCTACTATCGCTAACCAGCTTGCACCTAAAGGGCGTCAAGGCTTTTATCAAGGGATTATTAATAGTGCAGCAACAACAGGTCGTATGATTGGCCCGCTGTTTGGTGGTATTATGGTCGATCAGTTTGGCATGATTGTACTTGTATTAATCCTCGTCATTATCGTATTGTTTGCGATTATTCCATGCCTTATCTATGATTATCCTTTACGAAAAAAGAAAACAGTGACAGATTAATCGATTGAATTAACAGAAATATTTCCGAAACGAGCAATAAATGTGTGAGAAGCACGTTTTTGCTCGTTTTTCTATGTTTGATATTGAAAGCTAGCCTATAGTAGCGTACAATCAATCATACATATTCAAATATTTGAATATATGAAAACGAAGGTCCGTGGAGGGATTTATGTGGAAGAGGGCTTGCAGCAATTTAAGGCAGATTTTTTTAAAGCTTTAGCACATCCATTACGAATAAGAATATTGGAATTACTAGTAGACGGTAAGAAAAATGTCAATGAAATTCAAAGCTGTTTAGAAAAAGAGGGCTCAGCTGTTTCTCAGCAATTAAGTGTTTTACGAGGCAAAAATATTGTGTATGGGACGAAAGAGGGGAAAAAAGTTTACTATTCTTTAAGCGATCCGATGATTGGAGAATTACTTGGTGTAGCAAAAGATATTTTCAACAATCACTTAATAAATACAATTACAAGATTAGAAGAAATGACTAGTAATGAAGATCATGAAGAGGATATGTAAACTGGGGTTTTGATGAATCCTTGCTTATTATTTTGAAGGGAAGATTTATAGATGAAGTCACTGTTTACAGGGCGATTTGAAGGATATTCTATTCATCATTTGAAGAAAGATTTAATTTCAGGGACAATTGTCGGGATTGTAGCAATACCACTGGCAATGTCCTTTGCTATTGCGTCGGGTGTTAAGCCTGAGTATGGAATATATACAGCGATTATTGCTGGAATACTAATTTCTCTTTTGGGTGGTTCGACATATCAAATCGGGGGACCTACAGGTGCGTTTGTACCAATTTTGTTAGGGATAGTCATTTCGTATGGCTACGAAAACTTACTTGTCGCAGGATTAATGGCAGGGATTATTTTATGCTTAATGGGTATGTTTAAACTTGGCTCATTAATAAAATTTATCCCTCGCCCCGTGACAATAGGTTTTACCGCAGGAATTGCTGTTATTATTTTTACTGGTCAAATCGCCAATTTCTTAGGTTTAACAGCTATTAAAAGACATGAGTATTTTATTGACAATGTGAAAGAAATTGTTATGTATATTGGTACGATCAACGCTTATAGTGTTTTAACGGCAGTCATTAGTCTTATCATTATTTTAATAACACCGAAAGTTTTACCTAAAGTGCCCGGTGCGCTCGCTGGTATTGTGGTTTCTACACTAGTTGCAACGTTCTTTTTTTCTGAACATGTTGCGACAATAGCAACTGCCTATGGTCAAATCCCAAATACATTACCGAATTTTTCTATTCCTAATATCACATTAGAGCGAATTCAGCTCCTTATTGGACCGGCCTTTGTAATTGCGATGCTCGGTAGTATTGAATCACTCCTTTCTGCAGTAGTAGCGGATGGAATGACAAATACAAAACATAATAGTAATCGAGAACTTGTTGGGCAAGGCATTGCAAATATTGTCACGCCGTTCTTTGGGGGGATTCCTGCAACGGGTGCTATTGCCCGTACAGCGACAAATATTAAAACCGGTGCAGTATCGCCATTATCCGGTGTTATTCATGGTGTATTTGTATTAGTTACTTTATTAGTATTAGCACCTTTTGCTTCACATATCCCATTAGCAAGTATGGCTCCAGTTTTAATGGTTGTAGCTTGGAATATGAGTGAGCAAAAACATTTTGCGCATATTATAAAATTAAAATCAGGCGATTCGATCGTTTTAACCATTACGTTTCTCCTAACCGTTTTTACAAGTTTAACATTAGCTGTAGAGGTTGGGCTCGTGTTAGCAGTCGTATTATTTGCGAAGCGTATGAGCGAAAAGCTTATCATAACAAAAGTATTACCAAACCATTCGTTAAAAAGTGGAAAAGTGCAATCGCATGTTGTTCATCAGAAGCGTGACTGTCCTCAAATTAGTATTTATACAATTGAAGGTCCGCTATTCTTTGGCGCAGCCCAACATTTTGAGCATGTAATTGTAAGTTCTATTCAGCATCAACAAAAGGTTTTAATATTACGTTTGAGTAAAGTGCCCTTTATGGATTCAACAGGAGAGACATATTTTAGCAATATCATTCAAAATTTCAAAACACAGGGTGGTACTATTTTAGTTACGGGTGTTCAAGATGAATTGAAATTAGCGCTACAAAACAATGGCTTATATCCTGCAATTGGTGAAGAGAATTTCTATCATCATACAGGAGATGCGATTAATAAAGCTTTAAGCTATTTAGATACAAATAAATGTATTGGATGTACGCATTTTGCTTTTCGTGAATGTCAGAAGTTATCCTCCCTACCAGAGGAAAAAACGAATTTAATTTCTTTCTGCAAAAGTCTTCCACCTCTATAGTTGGGAAGATGAATGCAGATGTATGTTACTTTTTTAGTGGGTGTCCAAATACCTGTACCTGTCGCTACGCTCTCGGTACAGAAAAACACTTGCTAAAATAGAGAAACTTAGTCAAAGAACGCCACGTCCTGTGGCAACGACTGAGTGAGCAACATCACGTTGGCCTAAAGCCTCCGAACGTAATTATGCCGGGGCATGATTAATTTGTTCAATAATGGGTAGTATGTAAACAAAGTCTTGTGCTTTTCAGTACTTTCCATTAGAATAAATGCAATACATGTAAGACAATGATGAGGAATAGTAAATTTGTGGTTCTTTTTAGAGAGCTAGCGGATGGTGGAAGCTAGTAGGAAAGCAATTTGAACTCGCCTTCTGAGTCTGCCCGCGTGAAACAGCGCGTGCCGTTTCTTCCGCGTTAAGGAAGCTAAAGCCGAGTGTGATCACTAATGTGGGTGGTACCGCGGGAGATACGAATTCTCTCGTCCCTTTCTAATGAAGAAAGGGACGAGTTTTTTTATTTTTTAAATATTTTGTCAATTTTCAAGATGAAAAGCATGACACATTTAAAGGAGGAATAATAATGAGTTTTAATCATCAACAAATCGAAAAAAAGTGGCAGCAATATTGGGCTGAGCATAAAACGTTCAAAACTGAAAATGAAACAGAAAAACCGAAATTTTATGCGTTAGATATGTTCCCATACCCATCTGGTGCTGGTCTTCATGTAGGACATCCAGAGGGCTACACAGCGACAGACATCCTTTCACGCTTCAAGCGTATGCAAGGCTATAACGTCCTACATCCTATGGGCTGGGATGCATTCGGTTTACCTGCAGAGCAATATGCACTTGATACAGGAAATGACCCAGCAGAATTTACAGCGAAAAATATTGCGACATTTAAGCGTCAAATCCAAGAGCTAGGCTTTAGCTATGATTGGGATCGTGAAATTAACACAACAGATCCAGAATATTATAAATGGACGCAATGGATCTTTATCCAACTTTATAAAAAAGGTTTAGCCTATGTAGATGAAGTAGCTGTAAACTGGTGTCCAGCGCTTGGAACAGTACTTGCAAACGAAGAAGTTATTGATGGCAAGTCAGAGCGTGGTGGCCATCCTGTAGAACGTCGTCCAATGAAGCAATGGATGCTTAAAATTACTGCCTATGCTGATCGTTTAATCGATGACTTAGCGGAAGTTGATTGGCCAGAGTCTATTAAGGATATGCAACGTAACTGGATTGGTCGTTCGGAAGGTGCAGAAGTAACATTTAATATAGATGGAACAGATGAAAACTTCACAGTGTTTACAACTCGTCCTGATACATTATTTGGTGCTACATACTGTGTACTTGCACCTGAGCATCAATTAGTGGATCAAATTACAACTACCAAACAACGACAAGCTGTTGAAGCTTATTTAGATAAAGTAAAATTGAAATCTGATTTAGAACGTACAGATTTAGCGAAAGAAAAAACAGGCGTATTCACAGGTGCCTATGCAATTAATCCGATTAACGGTAAAAAAATGCCGATTTGGGTTGCAGACTACGTATTAGTATCATACGGTACGGGTGCAATCATGGCAGTTCCAGCACATGATGAGCGCGACTATGAATTCGCAACAGAATTTGGTTTAGAAATTATTCCGGTCCTTGAAGGTGGAGACATTAGCAAAGAAGCCTTCACAGGGGATGGTCAACATATTAACTCTGACTTCCTTGATGGCTTAAACAAAGAGGAAGGTATTGCTAAGGCAATTCAATGGCTTGAAGAAAAAGGTGTAGGAGAGAAGAAAATCTCTTACCGTCTTCGCGACTGGTTATTCTCTCGTCAACGTTACTGGGGTGAGCCAATTCCTATGATTCATTGGGAAGATGGTACAACGACGCCAGTACCGGAATCAGAATTACCATTAGTACTACCAAAAACAGATAATATTCGTCCTTCAGGTACGGGTGAATCTCCGTTAGCAAACATTGCGGAATGGGTAAATGTTGTTGATCCTGAAACAGGCAAAAAAGGTCGTCGTGAAACGAATACGATGCCACAATGGGCAGGTTCTAGCTGGTACTTCATACGTTATATTGACCCAACAAATAAAGAAGCAATTGCGGACCCTGAATTACTGAAACACTGGTTACCAGTTGATATTTATATCGGTGGAGCAGAGCATGCCGTATTACACTTACTATACGCTCGCTTCTGGCACAAAGTATTATACGATTTAGGTGTTGTACACACGAAAGAGCCATTCCACAAATTATTTAACCAAGGGATGATTCTTGGTGAAGGTAATGAAAAAATGTCTAAATCAAAAGGCAATGTCGTAAACCCGGATGAAATCATTGCTTCACACGGTGCTGATACTCTACGTCTCTATGAAATGTTTATGGGTCCACTTGAAGCCTCTGTTGCATGGTCAACAAATGGCTTGGACGGGGCACGTCGCTTCTTAGATCGTATTTGGCGTCTGTTTGTTAATGAAGAAGATGGTACAATCGCTGCAAAAATTCAAGCATCTGATGATAAAACACTTGAAAAGTCCTATCATCAAACTGTGAAAAAAGTGACAGAGGATTACGAAGGTATTCGCTTCAATACGGCTATTTCACAAATGATGGTATTCATCAATGATTGCTATAAAGCGGATGTAATTCCAACAGCTTACGCTGAAGGTTTTGTGAAAATGCTAGCTCCAATTGTTCCACACGTTGCTGAGGAGTTATGGCATATATTAGGGCATGGCGAAACACTTTCATATGCGCAATGGCCAACATATGATAACTCTAAACTTGTTGATGATGAAGTGGAAATCGCAGTACAAGTGCTCGGCAAAGTACGTGCAAAAATTATCGTAGCAAAAGATGCCTCAAAAGAGGCAATCGAAAAAGTAGCACTTGCAGATAGCAAAGTACAAGAGTATATGGCAGGCAAAAACGTAGTAAAAATTATTGTCATTCCAGGCAAGCTTGTTAATATCGTTGTTAAATAATAATGTAAAAAGTGTCCAATATTTTGGGCACTTTTTCTACTGAAACCAACTGAGATTTCGATACGACTATAGTATGAATGAGAATAGGAGGTGTTTGTTTGAGTGAGCATTTAGCAAATATTATGGATGAACATGGTGAATATTGTCTTCGAGTAGCTGATCTATATGTTCAAGACTCCGGCTATTGCAGAGGAAATCGTTCATGATGTATTTTTTGTTTATTATCAGCAACAGGAGCGCCTTGAACAACGATCCTCGATCCTCACTCATATTTTGAAAAGCTACATATTGGAGTCAACAAGCGAATGGTTTATGTAAAGTTTCAAAAGTATGACTCGCCATAGTGTAAAAAATGGGCAACGTTCATTTTAACTGAAAAAATATATATTTGAATAATAAAAGAGAGTAGGTAATGATTGTTTGTTTTGAAATAGGCACCATATGTATTGGATTTATTTTATCGGGTAACCATTAAAAGTAAGATGTATCATTTGGTATTGTTTTTTAGCTCCTTTTTACGCGAAAGGAATTTGTGGATTTAGGACTCTAAATTCTCTTTTACTCTAAATATTTCTATTTGATGAAAATTTATTTCGGTTTTTTCGAAGTAATACAACGAAATTGTGACAGTTAGAAATACGGGAAATTTACATTGATTACATGTGGAAAATATGTACAAAATAATTATATCAAAATAATTTAAATAGAGTTGGGTAGTAGAGTAGAAAAATAATATTAGCTAAAAAATGTTGTGGTTTTCGTTTAATAAACATCTATTTACTTAGAGGCTGTAGGCTTTTCGTTATAAAATCACTAGGATGAAAAATAAAATAATTTTTTTAGAAATAGTATTTTTTAAAAAAACATCTTGCATTTGAATAATTCTAAGTGTTAAATTGTTTTCATGGACGTTCATAAAACTTTCACAGGTAGCAAAAGAGGGGAGAAAAGAGAATTTATGAATAAAAATAGATGGTTAATTGCATTATCCGCAATCGCTATTCATCTTTCGATCGGTGGAGCATATGCATACAGTGTATACAAGCTACCGATTGTCACAGAAATGGGATGGAGTGAAACAAACGTAACGGTTGCCTTTACAATAATGATGGGGCTTGCTGGTTTTTCTGCAGCATTGTTTGGTAACTTAGTAGAAAAAATGGGACCACGTAAATCTGCGATGATAGCAGCTGTTCTATTTGGAGCAGGACAAGCTGGTGCTGGTGTAGCGATTTCAATGGATTCTGTAACAATGTACTGGTTAACGTATGGTTTACTAAGTGGATTGGGTATGGGTATTGGCTATATTGCACCTGTTTCGACATTAGTAAAATGGTTCCCGGATCGCCGCGGTTTAGCAACAGGTATGGCTGTACTTGGATTTGGTTCAGGGGCACTTATTACAGCGCCAGTTGCAGCTAACTTAATGGAGGCTGTAGGTATTTCTACAACGTACTTTATTTTAGGGGCAAGTTATTTCACGTTAATGATTTTAGGGGCTTCATACATAGCGCCGCCTGCACCTGGTTATATGCCAGCGAATATGAAGGCTGCAGCAAATAGTGGTAAAGAAGTAGTGAAAAAAGATTTAGCTGTTATGTCAGCACGTGAAGCTGTAAAAACTAAGCATTTCTGGATGCTTTGGTCGATGCATTTAGTAAACGTAACAGCAGGTATTATGATGATTTCTGTTGCATCTCCAATGGCTCAAGAAATTGTAGGATTATCAGTTGCAGGAGCCGCAGCAATGGTAGGAATAATGGGATTATTTAATGGTGGTGGTCGTTTAATATGGGCTGCCGTGTCTGACTATATTGGTCGTTCGAACGTCTTTGTAATTTTCTTTATTGCACAACTAGTTACATTTATCGTCTTACCGTATACAACAAACGTTATTATTTTCCAAGCACTTATTTTCTTAGTTGTTAGTTGCTATGGTGGAGGTTTCTCGAATCTACCTGCATTTGCAAGTGACTTATTCGGTACGAAACAACTTGGGGTTATTCATGGTTATTTATTAACGACTTGGTCAATAGGTGGTATTTTTGGCCCGCTTTTAGTGAGCGCAATTAAAAACACTTATGGAAGTTATATTCCAGTATTCTATGTGTTTGCAGGGCTAATTACTGCTTCATTAATTATTTCGTTAACTTTACGTGCAGACGTACGTAAACGAACAGCATTAAAAGAAGCTTCTCAAAAGGTTGGAGACGTCTCCGCTACACAATAAATTATATTTTCAATCGCACTTGAAGGTATTGGCCATAGGAGTGTCATTTCGAACATGACGCTTGTATGGTTTTTTTTGTAGCTATTGTTATATAACAATAGCTTGATCTCTGTTTAATGTATAACAGCCGGTATCGAATGTCAATATCGTTACGGGAAATAAAGTGATTTCGCTACCGAAAGAGAAATTTTGTAACAAAAAGAAAATTTTAGGGTCGTTTTTCAAAAGGGAAGGGAAACTGAAAACTAATTTTTTTGCCGCCCCCTTTTTGTTTTCAACTAACTTCTTACAGCTTACAGCAAGTGATTTTGTAGCGAAAGCGAAGCAGCTACAGACGTCTCCCACCTCTATAGGTAGTGAGATGAATGCGGGGGAAAATTGCTTTTCAGCGGGTGTACAAACATCCGCTGAAATAGAGGAACCCAGTCTAAGAACGCCACGTCCTGTGACAATTAATCTACAAAAACATCTGCTCGTCTAAGCATAAAGCCGGTTTCGGGATGCAATGATGCCGAGGTATAATTGATGGATGAAGCTTTTATTCTCCAGAAGTGATAGCAATGAAGAGTCACCTGATAATCAATTGTTTGTTTTTATCACTTCGTTTATTTGATTGAATCTTTTCATATGTTAAAACGTATATAAAATAAATAAGGAGGCAATGTGATATGGGGAAATTTTCTTTAAATGAATTTATCGATAAAACACAACAAGACGACAGCGAAAATGAATATTTTGAGTTAGAAACTGATCGTGTATTAGAGGTCAACCTAAATGGTGAGGTTTGGTCAAAAATGGGCGCGATGATTTCTTACATAGGAGATATTAAGTTTGAGCGTGAGCGTGTGTTGGAGCATGGTCTTGGTAAAATGTTTAAAAAAGCATTAACAGGCGAAGGTACACAGCTTATGAAAGCGAAAGGTAAGGGCCGACTTTATTTAGCCGATCAAGGAAAAAAAATAACGGTCTTCGATTTAAAGGGTGAAAGTATTTGTGTAAACGGCAATGATTTACTCGCCTTTGAGCCAAGTATTGATTGGGATATTCATTTAATGCGTAAAATGGCCGGAGTGATGTCAGGTGGGTTGTTTAATGTAACCTTACAAGGAAGAGGGAAGGTAGCCATTACAACTCATTTCGAACCGTTAACATTGTTAGTGAAGCCTGGTGAAACGGTCTATACTGATCCACATGCCACAGTAGCATGGTCAGGTAATCTTGCACCAGAGTTTAAAACAGATATTAGCTTCCGAACATTTATCGGTCGTGGTAGTGGTGAATCCATTCAAATGGCGTTTTCAGGTGAAGGATTTGTCATCATTCAGCCATTTGAGGAAGTCTATATGTCTAAAGATAGTTAAAAAAGCGTGTTCCGAAATACGGACACGCTTTTATAATGGTAAGAAGTAGCTTAAACGCTGATAGAAGTCCGGAGTACAAAGTATATTACATTCCTGCGTTCATCCCTGCAATACGTCCTGTAACGAGTGCTGAAGTTATATTGTAGCCACCCGTGTAACCATGAATATCAAGGATTTCTCCGCAGAAAAATAAACCAGCTTTTTTCTTTGAAGCCATTGTCTTTGGTTCGATCTCTTTAACAGAGACGCCACCTCCAGTGACAAATGCTTTTTCAAGGGATTGCGTACCACTAACTGTCATTGTGAAATTAACGAGTAGTTTAGCTAAATTGCGGATTTTTTCCTGTGATAATTCTGTACCTGTCAATTGTACATCGATGTCTGCACGTTCACATAAAAAAAGAAGCCAGCGTTCAGGTGCAATTCCTTTCCAAACATTTTTTACCGCTTTTTTCGGCTCTTCTTTAATGAGTTTGTTGATATATTGCAGACATGTTTCTTCATTATCATTAACAAGTGTTTGGATACGCACTGTCACAGGCTCGTAACCTGTTTTCATTAATTCTTTTATGATAAATTGACTACAGCGTAAAACAGCGGGCCCGCTCAATCCGAAATGAGTAAAGAGCATGTCCATTTGATGTGTGACGAGCACCTTGCCCTTTTTGTTTAACACAGAGACAGCGACATCTCTTAGCGCAAGCCCCTGTAGCTCACGAGCTTGAATAAAATCCTCTTTCGATAGAACAGGAACCTCAGTAGGGAAAAGTGTTGTAATAGTATGGCCAGCACGCTCTGCCCATGGATAGCCATCACCTGTTGAGCCTGTTTGTGGAACAGCTTTCCCACCAACGGCAACGACTACTGCCTTACAACGAATTTCTGTACCATCTGTAAGGCGTACCCCGAGAATTTTCTCCTCATCCATTAGAAGCTTATTAACGGGTGTGTTTAAGCGTACTTCCACATGTAGCCGCTGGAGCTGACGAATAAGTGCATCTACGACGTCTTGCGCGCGGTTAGATACAGGGAACATACGCCCATGATCCTCCTCTTTTAATGCCACGCCAAGTTCTTCAAAAAATGTGATAATATCTTCGTTATTGTAAACCGTGAATGGGCTGTAAAGAAAACGACCGTTTCCAGGTATATGCTTAACTATTTCTTCCACAGGTAAACGATTTGTGACATTGCAGCGACCACCGCCTGAAATGGCCAATTTTTTGCCGAGCTTTGTCCCTTTTTCTAGTAATAATACTTTCTTTTTATGCTCTCCAGCAGCTATAGCAGCCATTAAACCGGATGGGCCACCACCGATAACGATAACATCGTACATGTATTTAAACTCACTTTCTCTTCAATTTAGGAATCTTTCCTATTATACATGAAGTCTATATAGAGGGGCTTCTTTCACATTGAAAATACGACAAAATTATTTTATAATTTCTTCTCTTCTACTTTAAGTAGCTCGTCACCATAGCGTGGAGTTGATTCAAAACATTGTCGCTTCGCTGTCGCACAGACAAAACATTTGTTGCTGTCGCTTCGCTTTCGCACGAAAAACATCTGTTGGCTTAAAGCCTCCGGAGGCAATTATGCTTGAGGCATAATTACTATGAGATAAAGTGCTCGTTGATTGAACAGGTAATCGGTGTGGAATAACCTCACTGATGAAAGTTTTGCTTTATCTGTATTGTCAGTATGAAATCAATGTCTTTTCATGCTATTATGGTAAAGGTTATGCACTAAATTATGAGGTGAAAAATAGAATGTGCGGATTTATAGGCTATATTAATGGAACAAATGTCATCGATCATCATCAAACGATCGAAAATATGATGAATACAATTATTCACCGTGGACCAGACAGCGGCGGGATTCACAGTGATGATACAGTAACATTAGGATTCCGTCGATTGAGTATTATTGACTTATCAGACGTGGCAAATCAGCCGTTGTACAGTGCGGATGGTAACATCGTACTCGTATTTAATGGAGAGATTTTTAACTTCCAAGAGCTGCGTGCTGATTTGATTGAAAAAGGTCACAACTTTAAAACACACTCTGATAGTGAAGTTATTATTTACGGTTATGTTGAATACGGCGTAGACTTTGTCAAAAAGCTTCGCGGAATGTTCGCATTTTGTATTTGGGATAAAAAGAATGATTTACAATTCATCGCTCGTGATGGCTTTGGTATTAAGCCACTGTATTACACAGAAAACACAACAGATGGTACGTTTATTTTCGGATCAGAAATTAAATCCTTTTTACCACACCCATCATTTATTAAAGAATTAAATAACAATGCGCTACGTCCTTATTTGACGTTCCAATATTCTTCAATGGACGAAACGTTCTTTAAAGGTGTATACAAATTACAACCAGCACACTATATGCTTATTCAAAATGGGCAAAAGCAAATTGTGCAGTATTGGGATAAAAAATTCCATGCAAAAGAAGCTCCAATTGAAAAATATGTAGAAGACATTCGTACGACAGTAAGAGAATCAGTAGATGCGCATCAAATAAGTGATGTAAAGGTTGGTTCTTTCTTATCCGGTGGTATTGATTCAAGTTATATTACTTCGTTATTGCGCCCTGATAAATCCTTCTCCGTTGGTTTCTCTGACTACGAGGATATGTTTAATGAAACAAATTTAGCAAAAGATTTATCTGATACATTAAATATTCAAAATGAGCGTAAATATATTTCGGCAGATGAGTGTTTTGAAGCATTACCAAAAATTCAGTGGCATATGGACGAGCCACAATCAAACCCATCTTCTGTACCGCTTTATTTCCTTTCTGAGTTAGCGTCGAAGGATGTAACAGTAGTCCTTTCAGGTGAAGGCGCGGATGAAATTTTTGGTGGTTACTCATGGTACCAAAACTCTGGCAAAATGCAAAAATATGAGAAAGTTCCATTTGGTATTCGTAAAGCGTTACGTGGCTTAGCAGAGGCGTTACCTAAAAATCAATATACGCACTTCCTTGTTAAAGGTGGTCAAACAGTAGAAGAACGCTTCATTGGGGAAGCGGTTGTATGGGACGAGGAAGATGCATTAAATGTCTTGAAACCAGACTATAAAAATGGTCCATCTGTAAAATCGATTACAAAACGCATTTACGATGAGGTTCCAGGTGATGATGATATTACTAAAATGCAGTATCTCGATTTAAATCTTTGGATGCCAGGTGATATTTTATTAAAAGCAGATAAAATGAGTATGGCTCATTCTATTGAATTGCGTGTACCATTTTTAGATAAAGAAGTGATGGAATTAGCGAAAAACATTCCATCCAAATATCGTGTAAATGACATGGATACGAAATATGTTCTTCGTCAAGCTGCACATCAGGAGTTACCTGAAGAATGGGCAAAACGTCCAAAGCTCGGCTTCCCAGTGCCAATTCGTCACTGGTTGCGTGAAGAAAAGTATTATAAGATGGTAAAAGAAATGTTTACAACTGACTTTGCCAATGAATTCTTTGATACAAAGCAATTAGTAGGCTATCTAGATGAGCACTACGAAGAAAAAGCAAATCGTGGACGGTATATTTGGACAGCGTATGTGTTCTTAGTATGGTATAAACAATTTTTCGTAGATATGTAATAGAGAAGTAGCTTTAATCGGTGGGGGTTTTCTTAATCTCCACCGATTATTTTGAGCCTTCTATTTTCCTTTTGGAGGACATAATCGCTATTTTTTATAGAGTGCTCGAACTTTTTAATGAATTTATGCGTCTGTTTACCTATAAATATGTTAAGATTACAATTGGTTTACTTATTTAATATTTTGCGATGGGATACTTTCTTGTTGTTTTGCAAAATTGTATGGGCGGTAGTAAGAACTGTAAAAGAAGAAACAATCCTGTAAAAGTGCTCGGGTCCCAAAGTAAAACGGGTAGCAGAGAGAGCTACTCAAAGAAGCAGGTTAACCCTCGAATGCTTTGAAAAACGCCTGCTCTGCTTGTACTGAAACAAGCCCCTTTACCAGCAAATATCTTATACGTGTTATGTTAATGAAAATATTGATTTTACGATGAATGGATGGGTACGATGTCCAATTTAATGAAAGGTACCGCGATATTAACAATGGGAATGTTTTTATCGAAGGTGCTCGGATTAATTTATATTTTTCCTTTTTATGCGATTGTGGGTGAGGAAAATGTTGCCCTCTATCAATATGCATATATTCCCTATTCTATCATGCTAGCAATAGCCATCTCAGGTGCGCCAATTGCTGTATCCAAGTTCGTTTCTAAATACAATGCAATGGGTGATTATCAATCAGGCCGCAAGCTTATGAAATCAGGCATACTTATTATGATGTGTACTGGGTTAGCGGCGTTTATTGCTCTCTTTATATTAGCAACGCCAATAGCGGGGCTTGTTATAAAAAGTGATGAACAGGCATTTACGGTCGAGCAAATTGCTTCGGTTATTCGTTGGGTTAGCTTTGCGTTAATTGTCGTGCCATTTATGAGTCTCTGGCGTGGATTTTTCCAAGGCTATGACAAAATGGAGCCTACAGCGGTTTCTCAATTAGTAGAGCAAATTGTTCGTGTTGTTGTGTTATTGGGTGGTTCATTCTTAGTTGTGGTAGTTTTCAAAGGGAAACCAGAAACAGCTGTTTCCTTTGCAGTATTTGCTGCCTTTATTGGGGCGATTGGTGGGTTGCTAGTACTTTATTATTATTGGAAGAAATATCAACCTGAATTTAATTTGCTGCGCAGTCAAAGTGTGACGTCTACACAGCTACCGATGTCCAACATATATAAAGAAGTAATTACCTACTCGATTCCAATGGTATTTGTAGGCGTAGCTAATCCATTATTCCAATTAGTGGATATGCTAACGTTTAATGGAGCTATGATATCTATTGGCTTAGCGGAAGTAACGGATAAGTATTTATCAATGATTAACTTTACAACACAAAAGGTTGTCATTATTCCCGTAATGTTAGCTACAGGCTTTTCGTCGGCACTAGTACCGACGATTACAAAATACTTTACGCAAGGTGAATATTTATCGTTAAGACATGCAATGGATAAAACATATCAAATATTAATTTTTATTACATTACCTGCGGTAGTTGGCATTTCGCTGTTATCGAATGAGATTTACTTTATGCTCTACTCTGAAAGCGAGATGGGGGCTATGATTTTAGCCCATTATGCACCTGTTGCTATTTTATTTGCATTATTCCAAGTGACAGCAGCTCTTTTACAGGGCATTGACTTCCAAAAGTGGATTGTCTTTAGCTTATTAACTGGAATTTTCGTCAAGCTAGTGATGAATATTCCTTTAATTCGTTGGATGGAGGCAGATGGCGCACTTCTCGCTACAGCTATTGGCTATAGTGTTTCAATTATCATTAATATGCTAGTGCTACGAAAAACATTGAACTACAGATCAGAAATGGTTATTCGTCGTGTCGTGCTCATTGCTCTTTTGACAGCGGCAATGGCGGTAAGTGTGCTAATCGTTCATAAATTTTTAGTGTTATTAATGGGACCAGTTAGTAGTAAATTCTCTGCATTAGTTTATTCTGTTATTTGTGCTGGAGTAGGTGTAATAGTATATGGCTATTTGTCTTTACGCCTAGGCTTAGCACAAAAGCTTCTCGGTGAACGATTGACAAGAATGACAAACAAATTGGGATTTAAATAGGAGGTACTGATGCGTTTAGATAAATTACTGTCGAATATGGGTTACGGGTCACGCAAGGAAGTTAAGCAGCTTTTAAAGCAAAAAGCAGTGACAGTAGATGGCGCATATGCGAGAGATGCAGCATTACATGTTGATCCTGACAAGCAGGAGATCTCCGTATTTGGTGAACGTGTGAACTATACAGAATTTGTATACTTTATGATGAATAAGCCTCCTGGCGTTATTTCTGCAACGGAAGATTTACGAGATGAAACTGTCATCGATTTATTAGAGCCCTTACATCAACATTTCCAGCCTTTCCCTGTAGGTCGTCTAGATAAAGATACAGAGGGATTATTGTTGATAACAAATGATGGCATATTAGCACATAATTTATTGTCGCCTAAAAAGCATGTGCCGAAGGTTTACTATGCGCAAATAGAAGGAATTGTGACAGAAGAAGATTGTGAGAAATTTGCTCAAGGTATTGAGCTAGACGATGGTTATGTAACAAAGCCAGGAGAGCTCATCATATTAAAATCTGCTCAGCAATCAGCAATTGAGTTAACGATCCAAGAAGGTAAGTTTCATCAGGTGAAGCGTATGTTTGAAGCTGTTGGTAAACGTGTAACTTATTTAAAACGCCTATCGATGGGCAGCCTAAAGCTAGATGATAGTCTAGCATTAGGTGAATATCGAGAATTAACCGCTGAAGAGCTAGCCTGCTTACAAAATAGGGATGAAAGAATTCCTCGATGCTAATGAAGATTAGTATCGAGGAATTTTTTATATACATACTTATACCGTTAACTGTATAATTGATATAACTTTTGGCTATTGAGTCTATGGACTGGACTAATAAATCTCTAAATGTTTCAGAAAATATGATGGTGAAAATAAGTAGAGGACAAGTTAATGAAAAACCTAAGAATTAAATTATTAATATCTTTAATTGCCTTTGCATTAATACTCGTTGCGGTAATTTTTTATGTTAATAGGCAAATACTTACTGAGGATATGAAAAAACAAGAAGTCATGAATAGACTATTAATTGAAAATCATATTTTGACAGATATGCAAACTGTAGATAATGCGCATTTTTATTTTGATAAAAATCTCTCTGACAAAATGGAAGAAGTACTACGAAAACTAATTACTTATTATAAAGAAAATCAACATATAGCGAAGTGGGATTTACAGAAAATAAAAAGTGAAAATGGAATGGACGTGTACATACTCGATCAATCAAATACCGTAATCTATACAACTTTTGAAAAAGATAAAGGTTTAAATTTTTCTCAATGCTGCCACCGTTTTTCTACTTTACTAGACGAACGTCGAGCAAGCGGGGAATACCACACTGATGGTATAGATATTTCAACAACTACTGGGGGATATCGGAAATTTGGCTATTTAGCAACACCTGACAAGAAATATTTATTCGAAGTAGGTATAGACTTACTTGATGAACCTGTATTCCAAACGTTTAACTTCGAAAAGACTGCTGACTATCTAATAGATAAATATGCAGATTTGTTAGAAGTACAAACGATAACTGCAGGTGGGATTTTCTTTGATGATTCTAAATCTCGTACAATAACTGTAAATGATCAATCGAAAAAGTTTCAAGAGCATTTTGAGCTAGCAAAAAAAACGATGAAGCCAACGGAATATCAAAAGGAGTTTAAAAATGGTTATATCGAAAAACACCGTTTTTTACCATACAAAGCTGAAGCGGTTCGGGGAGAATCCTCTAAAAGAGTTGTATATGTGAAATATGGAAATTTCAAAGAAATAAGGGCGCTAACTAAAAATACAAAGCAGTTTCGAGTTTTGCTTTGTATTGCCTTAGTAACTTCTTTCATCATGCTGTTAGTCATCAACAAACTCCTTTCTAAAACGATTCATCTTGCAACATATGATCCTTTAACAAATGTTTATAATCGTGCTACCTATATTAGAAAAATGGGGAAGTTATTAAGACAAAGGAAGATGAATCAACCTGGTTTATTGCTGTTAGACTTAGATAATTTTAAACAAGTAAATGATCGGTATGGCCATGTTGAAGGTGATAAAATTCTGATTGAAACAGCAAAAACTATAAAACAAGAAGTGGGGAAAAATGGCTTTGTAGTAAGATTTGGTGGAGATGAATTTGCCATTGTTTTATATGATACGAAAGATAAATATATGAAGAAATTAGCAAATTCTATTTTGGAGAAAATTCATCACTTAAAATATGCAGATAAAGTTTCTACTGCTAGATGGTCTGTACTTTCAGTCAGTATGGGCGGTGCCATTTGCATTCATCCAGATGAGTCAGAGAGAAGCTTATTTGAGCGTGCAGATAAGGCGTTGTATCAATCGAAAAATGCTGGCAAAGACCAATACACTAGTTATGAAGAGCCTGCTGCTGATGAAGAAAGCCACTAAAAATTTCCCACTTTTTTTAGCGGGTTCCAAACATCCACTAAAAAGAAGTTAAAGCCGTTTCCGGACGTAATTATGCCGAGGCATAATTGATGGATAAAATAATATGCTCGCTCCATTCCTAATAGTGAGACTAAGCAAGTAGTTCAAATGCTTGATATTCGCTTCTAGAAATGGAGCGATTTTTTGTCTGAAGTGAACGCCAGTAAAAGTCCGATTGGTGACACTTTATTCCTGTTGCGGCTTAGGCTTTGATCTATAAAATATACAACTGCATAAAACAAGAACAGCAATGACCGCAAACATTGCGTCCATATAGTGTGTTAACAGCCCTCCGCCAATAATTGGACCAATAAAGCCCCCTAAATTTTTAAATTGAGCTGCACCTAAATAGGTTGCCTTTTGTGTATCAGGTGCAATTTCATCGATCATAACATTCATAGTCGGAAAGGCAAAAATTTCACCAATCGTGAAGATAATCATAGCGATAATATATAGTGGATAGTTATTTGAGAAGCCGAATAATAAAAGACCAAACGCCAAGAATAAGATCCCTACTAATAGAGTAGTTGTCGATGAAAAACGTTCTGAAAATATACTAATCGGTAATTGTAGAAATAAAACGACCGCTGCATTGAGCGAGATTAGCAGTGAATAAAGCTTAGCACCCTCTTCAATTTTAAGTTCAATGATTTGTGGCAGTGTCGAATCAAATTGAGAGTAGCCAATATTTATTAAAATGGCTCCAAAAATAAAGCTTAGTAGATATGCTGGAATCGCCATAAAAGTTAGTAAATGCTAAGTTATAAAATTTGCATAATTTTTAAATTCAATGAATGTTTATTATTTTAGGTAACTACAATCCTTTAGAGGTAAGATACATGTTGGTTAATCAAAAAAATAGTAGAAAACAAAAAAAGAATGACCACGACGAAAGGTCATTCTTTTCCCATACAAGATGCTTTACGTGTTACACGTAAAAACTAAGACGTCAATTTTACTTTTTTCTTCGTCGTTGTCCATTTGCCTCGACTTGGACTCATCACCAAATCGTTAAAGGCTAACACGTTCAAATCTCTTTGAACGGTGCGAGGAGTGATACTAAACTCTTCGACTAAATCCTGTGTAGACACGGTTCCTTTGTCTAAAATAAACATGTACACGTCTTTAATACGATTAAGCATTCGATCAGTAGTTGGTTTCATAAATGAACCACTCCTTCATCTTAATTCTCTTGGCAAAGACTAGCGGACGACAATATGTGCGGAGTGCACTTAGGCTAAATAAGTAGCTGCCTTAGACATCCCCTTTTCTAATTTTATATTCAGAAAAATTATTCTGACAACTTCATTATATAGAAAAGCTAGTCAATTTTCTAGTGAATGCAAGGGAAATTTACAATTAAAACAGTAAATTTCCCTTGTATTTTGTGGGAATAGGTGAAAAATATGCTTTATGTGGTCGTGTCCGAAGTAAGATTTTGAAAAGTTGTCAGAAAGATGATTGTAATTTATGTTGTAAAGAGTAGAATGATGTTAATATATTGAAGGAGGTACATCGTATGGATTGGTTACAAGCTGCAAAGGAAAGACAAGATGAATTGATACAAGAGTTACAGGAGCTTGTGCGAATTAATAGTGTTCTCGATGAGAATACGATTACTACTGAAGTACCTTTTGGTGATGGTCCACAAAAGGCTCTTGAATGGTTATTAGCAAAGGGCCAAGCTGAAGGACTGCTAACTAAAAATATTGATAATTATGCAGGTCACATACAGATGGGTGAGGGCGACGAATTATTAGGTATTTTATGTCATGTTGACGTAGTACCAGTTGGTGATGAAACAGATTGGACATACCCACCCTTTAGTGGCACTGTAGCAGATGGAAAGCTATTTGCTCGTGGCGCAATAGATGATAAAGGTCCAACAATTGCGGCATGGATGGCCATGAAACTGGTCAAAGATGCAGGCATTGAGCTTAATAAAAGAGTCCGGATGATTATCGGTACGGATGAAGAAACTGGCTTCCGCTGTGTCGACCACTATTTTAAACATGAGGAAATGCCGACGATTGGCTTTGCACCTGATGCGGATTTCCCGCTCCTCAATGCTGAAAAAGGCATTGCAGAGCTAGTGTTCTCTCAAAATAAAACAGGCGATGCTTCGAAAGAACAGCTATTACTATTTAATGCTGGAAAGCGACCAAATATGGTACCGGATTTTGCAAAAGCAACAGTGCAGTTTGTGTCCCAACAATTCGAACCGAATTTTCATACATTTTTAAGCAAAAATCAGCTAGAAGGCACTTTATTAATCGAGGGTTCTCGCTATATAATAACTATCAAAGGTAAGGCAGCCCATGCAATGGAGCCGGAAAAAGGTGTCAATGCAGCTGTTTATCTTACAGCATTTTTACGACAAGAGTTGACGACAGAGGCAAGTAAACAATTTGTCGACTTTACCGCAGATGTTTTCTATCAGGACCATTATGGCAACAAGCTTAATTTACAATTCGAGGATGAAATGTCAGGTAAAACTACATTAAATCCAGGTATTGTAACTTATGATGTGGCTAAAGGTGGCAGCATGGTCATTAGCATGCGCTATTCTGTCACATATCCATTTGATGAAAAAATCACGAAAGCACAACGCTTAGCTGTGGCAAAAGGATTTTCATTGGATATTCAAGATGACTCAAAGCCTCATTATGTAAGCGAGGATGATGTATTTATCCAGACTTTAGCAGGTATTTATAGACGCCAAACAGGAGATTATGAAACGCCTTTACTTTCTACAGGTGGTGGTACGTATGCACGTGTGATGAAAAAAGGTGTGGCATTTGGCATGCTGTTCCCGGGTGAGCCTGACGTAGCGCATCGCGCGGATGAGTTTGTCGTCATTGAAAATCTCATAAAAGCAACAGCTATTTATGCTGAAGCAATTGTTGAACTTGCAGGAAATAAATAAATTAAATATGAAAAGGATGAACGAAACATGGCATATTCATTATGGAATGATCAAATCGTTGAAGAAGGGGCAATCGCAGTATCTCCAGAAGACAGAGGTTACCAATTTGGTGACGGCATTTATGAAGTAATTAAAGTTTATAATGGAAACATGTTCACAGCACAAGAACATATTGATCGTTTCTATGCGAGTGCCGAAAAAATTCGTCTTGTCATTCCATATACTAAAGACGTATTACACAAATTATTACATGAACTTATTGAAAAAAATAATTTGGAAACGGGACATGTTTACTTCCAAATTACCCGTGGCACAACTTCTCGCAATCATATTTTTCCAGATGGAAGTGTTCCAGCTGTATTAACAGGGAATGTTAAAGCTGGTGAGCGTTCATATGAAAATTTTGAAAAAGGTGTAAAGGCTACCTTTGTAGAGGATATTCGCTGGTTACGTTGTGATATTAAATCATTAAATTTATTAGGTGCTGTACTAGCAAAACAGGAAGCATCTGAAAAAGGCTGCTATGAAGCTATTTTACATCGTGGTGACATCGTAACAGAATGTTCATCAGCAAATGTTTACGGCATTAAAGATGGTAAGCTTTATACACACCCTGCAAACAACTTCATTTTAAACGGTATTACACGCCAAGTTATTTTAAAATGTGCTGAGGAAATTAATTTACCTGTTATTGAAGAACCAATGACGAAGGCTGATGTATTAACAATGGATGAGGTTATTGTGTCATCTGTATCTTCTGAAGTAACACCTGTTATCGATGTGGATGGTAACAAAATTGGTGCTGGAGTTCCGGGTGAATGGACTCGTAAATTACAGCAAGCATTCGAGGCGAAATTACCGCTTTCTATTAATGCGAAATAAAGGAATTTTATAAGAGGCTGCGACAAAGCGGCTCAAACCTTAAGAAGCGCGAGAAATCAATTTAAAAAAGTTGATTTCTTGCGCTTTTCTGATGTAAATTAAAAATATTGCTTTGAAAATTAAATATGCCCTTAGCTTCTTTTTCTTTAGAACAAATGATGGATGTTTTCTTGTGAAACGTCATGTAAAATAAATAAGATGACTACAAAATAATTGATTGATCACCAAAAGTTGTGGATGACTGCTGTGAAAACGTCTACTATGTAAATTAGTTGATTGGAATGGAGATTGGGCGACTCCTTGGGGGTCAGATCACATCGCGAGTGAAGCGGCTTATCAAACGCGAAGCGACAGCAACAACAACAAGGCGCCAGCCGGAACAAAAAATTAACCATACGTTTTGGTGATGATCTAAATAATGGATTTTAAAGTAAAAGAGCATATGTCGATGTAATGAATGCAATATTTAGTCATGTTATCTGTAGCGAAAAAAAGCGACAGCTACAACTACAAGTATGCGGAGAGAAAATTGATACTTCGATTTGCCTTCCAAGTAGTAGGGAAATTGGCAAATTAGATATATGGCGAGTGAGATTGGAGTGACCAAAACACATGGCACAATTGGTGAAATTACAAGATTATATTTCACGCTATCAAATTGATTTAGCAAGATACCCAACACAATTTGTACGCTTAAAGAAAAGTCAATGGGAGCGTGTTAAGCGACAGTGGGAGTTAGGGGAAGAAATTAGTGAGTGGCAACATACCGACGACGATTCGGAAAATGATTCCTTGGCAGAAAAAGAAAGATTCTCTTTAATTAAAAAAATATTTGCAGGTCGTCAGAAGGAAGAAAATGAGGACATTGAACAGATAGACATATCGAATGAACTAATCAGTGATGAAGATATCATACCAGAAGAAGAAACGACTTTAACGTTTGAACCAAATATTGTCTATGCACCACAATCTATTCATGAATTAAAACGAATGTTTATCGATCAATTTTTCCATTTCCAAATGAAATGGGCAAGTTCAACATTGCGTGAAAAATCGTATGTAGATCCTCGTTTTTTGCGTGACCCCTTGTTACGAAATTTGTTGCAAAAATTACCGGATAATTATTTACTTTTTTACTATCCTATTTTGCAAATTAGAAAAGCACCGATAGAGCTTGATGTTGTACTAATGTCACCGACAGAGTGTGTGTGTATTACAGTACTAGAAGCAGAAAATCAAGCGGTTTATGTAGGAGGCAGTGAGCGATTCTGGATAAAAAAAGTAGGGACGAAGGATTCCAAAGTCCTTAATCCAATGATAAATTTAAATCGCATGGAGTCTGTATTAACTCAATTATTTATACAGGACAATATAAACATGCCGATTCGCAAGGTTATTTTAACACAGAATGGCTATTTTGATTATCCAGGGTCACCTTACGGAATTCAATTTGTTGATCGTCGAAATTATGCGGAGTGGATGGAGCATTTAATAAAAGTATCCTCTCCTATGAAGCATATGCAAATTCGTGCTTCTCAAACAATTTTAAACAACGTACAAACAACATCCTTTAATCGAGATATTTGGAAGCAATCTTCACAACCGGCAGGGGACTAGTAATGCAAGTATTATTTATTGTGAATGAAGCAGCAGGGCACGGCAAAGGTAAGAAAGTTTGGCATTACCTTCAACAGCATTTAACAATGAACTATGAAGTCGCCTATACAGAATATGAGGGACATGGACAGGAACTAGCAAAAAATTGGGCGCAAGATGCTCAAACAAAAAAATTAATTGTTATTGTTGGCGGTGACGGCACAATACATGAGGTTGTTAGTGGCGTTGTACATAATAAGTTTATCGTTATTGGTGTAGTCCGTGCTGGCTCTGGTAATGATTTTGCGCGATACTACACTACATTTCAAAATGCTTTTCAAATTGAAAGCTATATAAAAAAAGAAATGGCTAACCTCCCAATGGATGTTGGTGCCGTTCAATTTGGAGATCAGCAGCACGAAATATTTGTCAATAATGCTGGTGTGGGCTTTGATGCCTTTGTCACAAAGCGTATTAATAAATCCCGTTTGAAGTTTTATCTCAATAAAATAGGACTCGGCAAGCTATCCTATGCTGCGGCTGTTGTAAGAGGACTATCTAGCTTTAAACGCTTTGATGTAACTATCCGTACAAACAATCAAGCATGGCAATTTCAGCAGGCATGGTTTGTTGCGATGAGCAATCAACCTTATTTCGGAGGGGGTATGAAAATTTCCCCATCTTCTAAACCTGATGATGGACAAGTCGAAATAACAATTGTTCACGGTATTTCACGACTTAAATTGCTACTAGTTTTTGTCACGGTATTTTTTGAAAAGCATACAAAATTTAAAGAGATTAGTTATTTACAAGGCCATCAATTTAACATTTTTGTGCACGCAAATAACATTGATTGTCATACAGATGGTAACTATATTGGTGAAATTAGAGAGGGAACGAGCATCCATTGTACAGTGCAACGTAATGCCTGGCAGGTTATAGCAAAGGAACATTGAAAAGTGGCCCATCACTAAAATATCATGTCTCAATAATTTCATGCGAATTTTATGGTAATACGTTATACTATAAAAAATTAATAATTTCACGAGAAAGAAATGAGGAAAAAAATTGAGATTAAGAAATAAGCCTTGGGCGGAGGAAATGATTGCGAATCATCCAGAGGTGATTGTTCCAAATCCTGAAGACTTTAAAGGAAATTGGCAGGCTGTTTTCGGAAATGACAACCCACTCCATATTGAAGTAGGTACTGGGAAAGGACAATTTGTCACAGGTATGGCCTTACAAAATCCAGCTATAAATTATATTGGCATTGAGCTTTATGACAGTGTCATTGTTTGTGCATTGGAAAAAATTTTAGAGGCTAAATCTCCAGCGAATTTACGACTATTAAAAGTAAATGGCGCAGATTTATATAAATTTTTTGGGAAAAATGATGTAGAGCGTGTGTATCTGAATTTCTCAGATCCTTGGCCAAAAACACGCCATGCTAAGCGACGTTTAACGCACGGGGATTTTTTGAAATTATATGAGTCGATTTTAGTGGATGAGGGGGAAATCCATTTTAAAACGGATAACCGTGGTTTGTTTGAGTATTCATTAATGAGTATGTCTGAATATGGTATGTTACTTAAGTATGTATCACTCGACCTACATGCGAATATGCCTGAAGATAATGTTATGACTGAATACGAGCAGAAATTTTCTGCTAAAGGACAGCCAATTTATCGACTAGAATCGCAATTCTTTACTAAATAGGGGGGAGTATGGATGGATCGGTTAACGTTTCACAGTATGTCATTATCATGGCTAAACGGGGGGGTCACTTGCCTTGATGGCGGTGCTATGTTTGGCGTTGTACCAAAACCACTTTGGTCACGCAAATATCCAGTCAACGAAAAAAATCAAATCGAGCTACCAACTGAGCCGATTTTAATTCAACATGGTGGTAAAAACTATCTTGTTGATACTGGCGTTGGCTTTAACAAATTAAATGAAAAACAGCTACGAAACTATGGAGTAATTGAGGAATCAACATTAGCGGCTAGCTTACAGGAGCTAGGATTAACAACAGCTAATATTGATGCAGTATTAATGACGCATTTACATTTTGACCACGCTGGAGGTTTAACGCAATGGGAAGATGATGTACTTGTACCAACATTCCCGAACGCCAAAATCTTTGTAACGAAAATCGAATGGGACGAAATGCGTAAACCAAATATTCGCTCAAAAAATACGTATTGGAAAGAAAACTGGGAGCCAGTTCAGCACTTAGTAGAAACGTATGAAGGTACGTTAGAGGTGGTTCCGGGTATTGAAATGATCCATACGGGTGGTCATAGTGATGGGCATGCCATTATCAAATTGACTCAAAATGGCGAGGTATTATTGCATATGGCAGATATTATGCCGACACATGCTCATCAAAATCCATTATGGGTTTTAGCATATGACGATTATCCGATGACGAGTGTCTATGCGAAGGAACGTTTAATGACAGAAGCACTTGCGAATGGCTACGGCTTTATTTTCTACCATGATGCATATTATCGCATGATTAAATGGGACGATACAGGTAAAGAAATTGTAGATAAGCTAGAACGTAGTAGACAAGCTGTTATTACATTCTAATGAATAGAACGTGTGAACCTTTTGTGTTCGCACGTTTTTTTATAGCGGTGTAGAAAAGTATTGAGTCAATGTAATTAAGGTAATTAAACAGGTATGTTGATTTGGGAAATATAGGTTTATTTTTGAGTGATAAAAGGGTTTTTTGTTGATATTTTGCTAATGAATGTCCATTTTAACTGATTGTTGCGTAGGGCTACTCGACTCCCGCGGGAAAGCGAGTAGCCCATAGTGGAAATCAGAGCCTTCTAATTAATTAGAGTGGATAAAAAGGGTTAATCAACACGCTTGGTAATTAAATAAAGCATGGCTCTTTGGCAAAACTACGTGATGGCTTGTAATTCCCTTTTTTTTTGGCACTTTTTTCGTGAACATTTTGGAAAATATGATACACTAAAAGTTATACTAAAACACAAAAGAGAGTTGAAATTACATGGCAACTGAGCAACCATTTCTACCAGTATTACTAGGATCAGATATGAATGCATATGGTATGGCACGTGCATTTTATGAGGCATACGGTATTAAACCACTTGTATTAGGACGTTCACATTTAACGGCAACGCAAGATAGTCATATCATAAATTTCGAAGAGATTGATCGCTTAAATGAACAGGATGTATTTGCCCCTGCGCTTGCAAAGGTCGCAAAAAAATATTCTGATAAAAAACTACTATTGTTAGCTTGTGGAGATGATTACGCAAAGCTTATTATCAAAAACAAGCCAGCATTGCAGGAGCATTTTACAGTACCATACATTGATGAATCACTTATGGATGAAATTTTATTAAAAGAAAATTTCTATAAAATGTGTGATAAGTACGATTTTAAATATCCAGGTACGACGACTGTAACAGCAGACAATTATGAAAACTTTACACCTCCCTTTGATTACCCAATTATTTTAAAGGCATCTAACTCTGTGGAATACTGGGCATGTAAATTCCCAGGTAAGAAAAAAGTTTTCGTTGCACATGATGAAGCAGAAAAAACAGCTATTTTAAAAGCAATCTATAGTTCAACTTATCAGGATACAATGATTATTCAAGAATTCATTCCAGGTGATGATTCGTATATGCGAGTATTAAATGCGTATGTAGGGAAAGATGGCAAAGTGAAGCTAATGTGTCTAGGAAACCCAATCTTAGAAGAGCATTCACCTGAAGGAATCGGTAGTTATGCAGCAATTGTTACAACATACGATAAAGAATTAATGGATCAAGTACGTTTCTTCTTAGAGGATATCGGTTATACAGGCTTTGCTAACTTCGATATGAAATATGATATGCGTGACAAACAGTATAAGTTGTTTGAAATTAACTTACGAAATGGTCGCTCTAGTTATTATGTAACAGCGAGTGGTCATAATTTAATGAAATATGTAGCTGATGACCATATGTTAAATATTGAACAGGAAGTCACTTATGTTCAGGACAAGCATTTATGGATGATCATTCCTAAGGGTGTGCTCTTCAAATATGCATCAAATGAAAAGCTTAAGCTAGAAGCGAAAAAATTAATTCGTGAAGGGAAATATACAAACTCTCTTTACTTTAATCAAGATATGAATACGAAGCGTTGGGTGAAACTAACGTTAAATAATTTAAATTATTATCGAAAATATAAAAAATACTTCAACAATAAAGGATTGTCTGAGTAAAACAAAGAAGCCATCTCAAATAGCTGAGATGGCTTCTTTTGTAGGGTTCTATAATATTTGTTCGTGTATTGCTGAGTAAGGTTATACTTCTGTGAGCTCTACAACAACACCTGAGCGAGCGTCAGCAGCAAATTCAAATGTTTGCATTTCGCCCTCATGCATACGAGAGATACCTCCACGGTATACTGGAATAGTCATAATGCCGTTAGAGAAACTGTCTGTTTTCATAAAAATCCAAGAACCGTCAATCGGTGAATCCTTTTTAAATTCCTTTTTTATGTTTTCAAGTACTTGTCCTGCAGGTACATATGGAGAAACCTTTTCACTTGCTTCTTTAACAATGACTGCGGCAGCAAGGCCAGTTGCAACACCAATTAAAAAATCACGTAATTTCATGCTTTTTTCCTCCTTTTTCTATAGCTCCATTTTAACATAGCATACAGAGTGAATGCACGTTCACACTTTAGCACTTTTTAGGAAATGTATCAATATTTCGAACTAGGAAATGGCCCTTATTGCGCTTTCACACAGAGCAAATTTGGGATAACCTTTGAAGATGAACTACACGTTCATTCATCTCGCTATGTATTGAGAAATGGGCGTTTTCTGCTGAATATAGATAAATATGTTACAATGGGCAAGGAAGCATATTCTACTTCGTGGGGAGAGAGTCATCATGAATGAGGAAACATTACAGTTATTTAAAACATTAACGGAATTACCAGGCGCTCCTGGTAATGAACATGCGGTACGTGCGTTCATGCGCTCTGAGTTGGAAAAGTACTCGGATGAGATCGTTCAGGATCATTTAGGGGGTATTTTCGGTGTGAAGCATAGTGAAGTTGCTGATGCACCAAAAGTGTTAGTTGCTGGTCATATGGATGAAGTGGCATTCATGGTTACTTCTATTACCGAAAACGGGATGATCCGCTTTCAAACATTAGGTGGCTGGTGGAATCAAGTTATGCTAGCACAACGAGTTGAAGTATTTACTAAAAATGGTGCGATTCCTGGCGTAATTTCATCAATACCACCACATTTATTAACAGATGCTGATCGTTCTAAACCGATGGATATTAAAAATATGCTAATAGATGTTGGCGCAGACAATAAAGAAGATGCTATTGCACTTGGTGTTCGTCCAGGTCAATCAATTATCCCTGTCTGCCCATTTACACCAATGGCCAATCCGAAAAAAATGATGGCCAAAGCTTGGGATAACCGCTATGGCTGTGGATTGGCAATTGAATTGATGAAAGAAGTAAAAGGTGAAAAGTTAGCCTCGCATTTATATTCAGGTGCCAATGTAATGGAAGAAGTTGGTTTGCGGGGTGCTCAAGTATCCGCAAATATGATTAAACCAGATTTATTCTTTGCGCTAGATGCATCACCTGCAAATGATATGTCAGGAGAAAAAAATCAATTTGGTCAGCTTGGAAAAGGGACATTATTACGTATTCTTGACCGTACGATGGTTACACATAGAGGCATGCGTGAGTTTATCTTAGATACTGCGGAAACGCATCATATCCCTTATCAATATTTTGTATCACAAGGTGGTACGGATGCAGGACGTGTGCACACAGCAAATGACGGTGTTCCTAGTGCAGTAATTGGTATTTGCTCACGTTATATCCATACATCTGCGTCCATTATGCATATTGATGACTATGCAGCTGCAAAAGCTTTAATTGTAGAACTAGTGAAAAAAGCAGATCGTTCGATATTAGCAACGATTCGGGCTAATGTGTAAAGTGATACCTGTCGAAAGAAGTTAAAAGATGCCTTTAGGGGCATCTTTTTCTATGCGAAGAAAGAGGGATTAGAAAATGAACATAACGATTGGAACAACAAACAAAGCAAAAACAGAGGCAGTTGAAGTTATAGCTAGAAAATATTTTGATAAACCAAATTTCACGCACATAAAGGCTGCTTCACATGTATCTGATCAACCGATGACTCATGAAGAAACACGATTGGGCGCAATAAACCGTTCGAAAAACGCAATCAAAGAGACGGGTGCGCAATTATCGTTTGGATTAGAGGGCGGAGTGACTGAAATTGCTGGTGATATGTACGTTTGTAACTGGGGAGCACTTACAGTATCCGATGGCACAACTTATACAGCTGCTGGCGCACAAATTATATTACCAGAAGAAATTGCCCAGGAAATAAGAGCTGGGAAGGAACTTGGGCCTGTAATGGAGCATTATACACAACGCCGAGATATCCGACAAGGTGCGGGAGCTGTAGGTGTTTTTACACAAGGGCTAGTAAGTCGTCAGATGATGTTCGAGCATATAGTCTCGCTTCTCATTGGCCAATATTTATTCACATTAGCACATGAGTAGTGTCTGTTGATTCGTGATAAGGGCATAGTGTAGTTGCAACTTTAAAATAATTTTTTTAAAATAGATAATTGGCTAGTTTTGAACAGAACGGTTCACAAATATGTGAGCCGTTTTCTCATCATTTAACAAATAGTAAGCTACAATAGACTTCTACCTTTATTGTTGATGAGCGGAATCAAGGTGTAAGGGTACCCAGTTTATAAACGTCACGACCTGTGGCAATTTATTTCTGCACGACAGCAGTAATTACGCCAAAAATACATTGATGAAGAAAGGGTGTGAGCTAGGTGAAACAAATTAAATCAGAACAACTTGTGACCCTATTAAAACAACAATTGAATGAGGAAAAGTTTGATTTTGAATTTGATACAAAGCATGATAAATTACGCTTAAACCATAAAAAAATTGGTAAAGGGATGGAGCTATCTCTACCAGGCATTTTAGCAAAATATAATGACAAGCAAGGGGCCGCAATCGATGAAGTTGTTTATACAATCGAGCAAACCTTTAATGCTATGGAGCAAGAGGTTGAACAAGGATTCCAAGCTACTACACAAATTTATCCAGTTATACGCGCAACATCCTACCCTCAAGCCTCGAAGGAGGGACATGCATTCATTACTACGGAGCATACAGCTGAAACACGTATTTTTTATGCGCTTGATTTAGGAAAAACCTATCGTTTTATTGATGAATCCATGGTAGAGGTACTACAATTAACAGTAGAGCAAATTCGTGAAACGGCACGATTTTCTGTAAAGCAACTACCAACAGTTTATAACAAAGATGAAGTTGCAGGGAATACTTTCTATTTTGTTAATGCTAATGATGGCTACGATGCAAGTCGCATTTTAAATGAAGGCTTTTTGAAAGAAATGCAAACTAATATTGAAGGTGACATGACGTTATCTGTGCCACATCAGGATGTATTAATAGTAGGTGATATTCGTAATGAAACAGGGTATGATGTATTAGCGCAGATGACGATGCATTTCTTCGCTGTCGGTACCGTACCGATTACGTCATTATCTTTTATTTATGAAGATGGGGAGCTAGAACCGATCTTTATATTAGCGAAAAACAGAGTTAAAAAGGAGCAAGAGAAACAATGAATGTATTTTACAACAAAGAGCATGTAGGGGATGTATTGCTAGTACAATTAGCAACAGAATCAATCGTGAAGACAGAGGTAGAACATGCGGGGGATCTCGCTATTTTAAAGGAAGCACAAACAGGAGAAATTAAAGCATTTAATTTATTTAATGCCAGCGATTATATACAAACTGATGCAAAAGGTCTAGTTGAAGTTACGCCAGAATTAGTAGCACAGCTAGAGACAGCAATTGTGAAAAATGGAGCTGAAATCAGCCTTGATGTAGATTTTTCCCCCAAATTTGTCGTGGGCCATGTAGAAACAAAGGACAAGCATCCAAATGCTGATAAATTAAGCATTTGCTCTGTAAACGTAGGTGAAGAGTCATTACAAATTGTATGTGGTGCACCTAATGTGGAAGCTGGTCAAAAGGTTGTTGTAGCAAAAATTGGTGCAGTGATGCCCTCTGGAATGCTTATTAAAGAAGGTAATTTGCGTGGTGTTGCATCATACGGTATGTTATGCTCAGCACGCGAATTAGCCATACCAAATGCACCTTCTGAAAAAGGAATTTTAGTATTACCGGAAGATGCGATAATTGGTAGTGCGTTTGAGGCACCAACTAGATAAAGCTTTTGGAAGTATTGTGTAGCTGTTTGAAAGCAAAACGGCAGCTACAATTTGCCAAAATATATACTTAAAATCGTTATGCTACTAATAGGCTAGTAACATAGCGATTTTTTTGTGTAGAATGAGCCTCTTAATGCAAGTTTCTATTACATTTTTATGGTATGCTTTTTGTTATAGACATTAACTTCATTCAGCAATTATTTTCTGTAGCGAAGGCAACAACTATGCAGAGGCATAATTGATTTAGTTAATGCTATAAATGAAGTGTAAGAGAAATGAGTGAACAATGTGAATTGGTTAAAAAAACAAATTAATAAAATTTTAAATAAAGATGACAATGATGACGAATATGAAGCGTTTTATGGTGACTATGAGGAAGAACTATCTGAGCAGTTGCATTCACATAAAGAAACAACCATAGCAAAGCAAAAAACTTTTCGTTTTCCGTTAATTGAGGATGAGGAATTTTCAGCTTCACCATCAGCACCACCATCAAAAGAAGCATTCAATCAAATAGACGATGCTTCCTCTGGACAAATTGAAGATTTATCGCTACCGAGGCATTTAAATAATCATATTGTGGATTCAAGTGTTTATGATATTGAGGTTTCAGGTATTCGAGATCTATTAGCAAATCGGACGAAGAGAACTGGTAGAACGATGATTACACGAAGTCAGCCTGAACAGGAGAATCGTTCAAAAGCAAGTCTTGTTTTTCGAGATGCTCAACATGAGTTACCGACGTCACCTAAAGATACGAATTATCAAATAGAAAAATCACATGAAAGTGTTTTACCGACTAATCGCAAGCGTTTTGTACCAAGTGATGTGCCGTCACCAGTCTATGGTTTTTCTAAGCCAAGCCCAATTGAGCAATTATTAGAGAAACGCAAGGAAGAGCACGACAAGAAAGAGTTAGAAATGCCTACAGCATCCAAATTAAAAGAAGCGACAACAAATGAGGCTATGGAAAATATACTAGCAGAAAAAGAGCCTATTAGCCCAGTTCGGAAAGACGAATCAAAACAGCTTGATATGACTGAAACAATTGAAGCACCTGCAAAGCAACCGATTATTTTTGATGATAAATTAACAGAAAAAACAAATCATCATCGTGATAAAACGACGACGGAATTACCTGTACCGCAAACAACTACCTTTGCCGTAGAATTTGAAAATCAAGTGAAAGAAGCCGTTCAGCATGAGCTGAATGTTGAACAACTTTCAGCTGATCGATCAGAAATCCATGTAAAAGAAGTAGTTGTAGAACAAGTGCAATTCGAAAATTCTACCATCCACATTGGTGAAGTTACAGTAATCCAGCCACCGATGCATGAAGATGATAAGCAAGATGTGTTGAAAGAACAGTCTGTAGAAGAGCAATCTGCAAAAAAGAAAGAAAAAAGTGGCATTCCATTTAATGTTTTAATGCTAAAAACGGATAAAGAGAAATGGAGAATTCAACAGCAATTAAAAGATACGAACAAGACATCAACAATTGTTGAAAAGGGCCAAGAGGAACAGGAGCCTTCTTCTGAGCTTATTAAGTTGGATGCAGAACCTCAATTCGTGCCATCCAATAAAGAACTGCCACAAGCTATAGAGTTAGAGATTGGTGCGTTAGAGCTGGACAATAATGTGGCACTACCATCGACGGAGGAACACGAGGTTTCTATTGAAAATACTACTCCATGTGATAACGAACAAGTTCCACAAGCTATAGATTTAGAGATTAGCGAGCTAGAGCTGGACAATAAAACAGCTACACAGTCGACGAAGGAACATAAGGTTTCTATTCAAAATACTGCTCCATTCAATGATGCAACAGATGTATCAGTCATTACAATGGCACCAGTCACATCAATGTCTAATGTTTCGACATTAGAAAAGACAGTGATTGATGGTGAGCGCTCCGACGAAATTTCGGCAACTATCGAAATGGAAGTAGAAACAACTACAAAACAGGAGCTTACTACCGAGAATATAGATATTCCTGAGGAGAATTTTATTAATACAGTGGAATATCAAGAGCAACCTTCCATATTTGATGACACATTAGTGGAAGGGCAAGTAAAGGAAGCACCTCGAAAACCTGTTCATGTGTATCAAAAGCCTGATGATGCGTTTTTAGAGCCACCTGAGGAAAAAACACAAGATACTGAGTGGATGGAGCAACAAGGAGATACATTGGTCGAAGCTTTGTCTTATTTCCAAGTGTCAGCTCAAATAGAATCCATTATGCAAGGACCTGCTGTGACACAGTTTGAAATAACCGTGAGTCATGGTACAAAGGTTAGCAAAATCCGCAATCTATCAGATGATTTGAAGCTTGCATTGGCAGCGAAAGACATCCGCATCCAAGCACCGATTCCTGGCAAGAGCTCAATTGGCATTGAGATACCGAACCGTGTATCTCGCGCTGTTCGATTATCGGAAGTGACAAATAGTGCTTCTTTCCTCGAGTCAGATTCACCGTTAGAAGCAGCATTGGGTCTGGATTTAACAGGGAAGCCTGTAACCATTGATTTACGAAAAATGCCACATGGATTAATTGCCGGAGCTACAGGTTCTGGTAAATCAGTTTGTATTAATTCAATTTTGGTTAGCTTATTATATAAAGCTGCCCCACATGAATTAAAGCTGATGCTTATCGATCCTAAAATGGTGGAATTAGCACCGTTTAATCATATTCCGCATTTAGTGAGCCCGGTCATCACCGATGTAAAGGCTGCTACAGCTGCATTGAAATGGGCAGTGGAGGAAATGGAGCGTCGTTATCAGTTATTTGCGCATGCGGGTGCCCGTGATATTACACGTTATAATGCAATTGCGGATAAAAATAATAAACATAGCTTAAAATTACCGTATATTCTAATTGTTATTGATGAATTGGCAGATTTAATGATGATGTCTCCTGCGGATGTAGAGGAGGCGATTTGTCGTATTGCGCAAAAGGCACGTGCTTGTGGTATCCATTTAATTGTGGCAACTCAAAGACCGTCTGTTGACGTTATTACAGGGCTTATTAAATCAAATATTCCTACTCGCATTGCTTTTGCGGTATCTTCACAAATCGATTCACGTACTATTTTAGATGGGCAAGGTGCAGAAAGATTGCTTGGACGAGGCGATATGTTATATTTAGGTAATGGTATGTCTGCTCCTGTGCGTTTGCAGGGGACATTTGTGACAGATGATGAAATTGAAGCAATTATTGAGCATGTTCGTGAACAAGGTGAGCCTGATTATATATTCGATCAAGAGGAACTTTTAAAGAAGACAGAGGTTTCTGCTGAGCAAGATGAATTGTTCGAGGATGTGTGTAGATTTGTCTATGAGCAAGGAGGAGCCTCGACTTCCTTAATTCAGCGCAAATACCATATTGGCTATAATCGTGCTGCTCGTTTAATCGATATGTTGGAATCGCATGGCTTTGTGTCTGAGGCAAGAGGTAGTAAACCACGAGAAAGTTATATTACAGAAGAAGATTTAATTGCTATGTTTGAATAAGAATTACATTGTTTTCGTATAGATTATCTTATTCACGTCGAAATAAGTATTTTTAGAAAAGTTACACATTTATCCTAATGCATAAATAGTGCTATAATAGACGAGATATGATGATTAGTACGTATTTTTTAGTACTTACAAAGGTATTAATACCTAATAATTGGTGGAAAATACGATACACCTAATAGATGATAGAAGGGATATTGAATTCCCGGGGGGTTTAATTAATGACAGTTTTTCATTTCACAGGCATTAAAGGTTCTGGCATGAGTCCACTTGCACAAATCTTATTTGATGCTGGTGAACAAGTACAGGGCTCAGATGTTGATAAATATTTCTTCACGGAACAGCCGTTACGTGAGCGTAATATTCCAATTTTTACATTTAATGCAGATAATATTAAAGAAGGTATGACAATTATTGCAGGGAACGCTTTTCCTGATGACCATCCTGAAATAGAGCGTGCTCGTGAAATCGGTGTAGAAGTTATTCGCTACCATAAATTTTTAGGTGAATATATCGGTAATTATACGTCAATTGCCATTACTGGTGCACATGGTAAAACATCTACGACAGGCTTAATGGCCCATGTTGTAGGTGGATATAAACCAACTTCTTATTTAATCGGTGATGGAACAGGAGCTGGGCATGAAAATGCCGAGTTCTTTGTGATGGAAGCATGTGAATACCGTCGACACTTTTTAGCTTACAATGCTGATTACGCTGTCATGACTAATATTGATTTTGATCATCCAGACTACTTTGCAAATATAGAGGATGTTTATTCAGCGTTTCAATCATTAGCATTACAGGTTAAAAAAGCAATTATTGCTTGCGGTGATGATGAACATCTACAACGTATTCAAGCGAAGGTGCCTGTTGTTTATTATGGCTTTGGGGCTGAAAATGATTTTGAGGCACGTAATGTTGAAAAAACAACAAAGGGTACAAAATTTGATGTATTTGTTCGCAATGAATTTTATAGTACATTCTTTATTCCATTGTTTGGAGATCATGCGGTATTAAATACGCTAGCTGTTATTACACTATGCCAATATGAAGGAATTTCACCTGAAATCGTTCAAGAACGTTTAAACACATACAAAGGTGTGAAAAGACGGTTTACAGAAACGGAAATTGGGAATAATGTTTTAATAGATGACTATGCACACCATCCAACTGAAATTCGTGCAACGATTCAATCGGCGCGACAAAAATTTCCGGATCGTGAGCTAGTAGCTATTTTCCAACCACATACATTTACACGTACACAAGCTTTTTTACAGGATTTTGCAGATAGTCTAAGTCTTGCAGATACAGCATACTTATGTGATATTTTTGGCTCTGCAAGGGAAACACAAGGCGCACTTTCAATCCAAGATTTAGCGTCTTTAATTGAAGGCAGTGCAGTGATTACCACTGAAGGAATTGAAGTGTTAACAAAGCATAAGGGCACAGTATTTTTATTTATGGGCGCTGGCGATGTTCACAAATTCCAAGATGCTTTTGAAGACGTGCTAAAGAACAACGAAACAGCTTAGTCCGCAAGGAATAAGCTGTTTTTTCTCAAAATGAGGAGGAATTCAGTTTTTTTTGTCGAAAATAGGTAAGGAATAGTAAAGAGAACTTTTACTTGCAGGAGGTCTAGTTATGGAAATTATTTTGTACATTGCAGCAATTATTGCAGCAATCGGTTTTTTAATTTTTTGTGTGAGCGTTGGAACGACATTATTTTCGCTTAAACCAATCCTCAATAGTTTAGCTGGAACATTATCGGGTATAGAAGGACAAATGGAAGGTATTACACGTGAAACGACTTCCTTACTATCCAAAACAAATAGCTTGGCAGAGGATATTCAAGAAAAATCAGAACAGTTAAATTCTGTTGTTCATGCAGTCAAAGGAATTGGCGACTCTGTGAATGGTTTAAATACATCTGTACAGCAAATTACTTCTTCAATTTCTAAAAGTGTGGAACAAAATGAAGAAAAAATTGCACAAGTTGTTCAATGGAGTAATGTCGCAATGGGCATTGCAGATAAGTGGAAGAAACGTAAAATTATCGATCAGGCCAATGAGGTGATTCAAGAAAGTGTTTCTTCTTCTGAATCGGAGCATTCGGAAAAATCGAAAAGAAAATGGGGCCGTAAAAATTAATTATTCGGTAGACATTCAATGTCAACGGAATAAAAATAAAGTCCTAGGCATATGTTGAAGAATGCATCAGCGAAAGCAGATGGACAAGCAAATTAGATAATAAGATGGGGAGGAATTGGGCATGACATCTCAAAAGCCAAATTATAATGAAGTGAAGGAACAACAACTTGAAAGTTCATTGCCACAGCTTTATCATCCGCAAGAATCGATTTATGAAGAGGAGAGAGTAAACATGAAGGATTTTGTTATTGGCGCATTAGTTGGGGGTATAGTAGGTGCAGCTGCAGGTTTATTATTAGCTCCAAAATCAGGCAAAGATTTACGTAGCGATGTAGCAGTACAAGCTGTTAACTTAAAAGATAAGAGTACCGATTTTTCGACAACTGCTAAAGATAAAACGGTTCAATTATCTAAACAAATTCAAGAACAATCAACACAATTAGTAGAGAAAGTAAAAACATTAAAATCAGCAAAAGCACCAACTGTTTTTGACGATGGTACTGTTTCTTTTGAGGGGGAAGAGCCACTGGAGGATTTCATCGCTAGTGAAGAGCCTAAAGCAGAGGATGCTAGTGAAGAAAAGGGACAAGCTGAAGAAAAAAGTGAAGAAGTTCGCGCATAAGTGATACAAGGAATACGTTACATCTAAGATTGAAATATACCCTTTGTAAAGGACATTTATCTTACTGTTTCGACGAACGAATTTAATGGACCACAGCTCGTTTTTTTCTTCATTATAAACAAAAATACCCTATAAGATGACCTTTTTGAAAGTGTCATCTTATAGGGTCATTTTAGATGTAACGTATCCTTTTTTAAGATAGGGGCGCTTTTTCTAGTAAAATCTCTAATTTATCCCCACCAAAAATCTCCATATCGAAGCTTGCCGGTTGACCATTTCGTAAAATTGTAAAATTACCTTTAAATGAAGTAGGTAGTTGCCAATTAGAGAAGCGGAACACATCCTGGTATATCCAGCGACTTCGGTCTTTTTCTTTAAATGAAATTATTGCTTCATTTGGAACAGTTGAAAGCGGTGATACCACTACATGATTAACGAGAACTTCGTTGGCCACCTTCTTCAGCTCTAGCACCTCGTTTTGAAAGTGGATGATGATTTTATCCTCGAGTAAAACATTCATTTGATCTGCAATCCGCTGAACAGTAGGGAATGTTTGTTGCTGAAATGTAATATCATCACCATCTTGGACAGCGTATGACATTTTAGTTGGTTTACCATTAATCATTAAATGAGCTGAAAACTCTGGTAAATAAAGTGGTTTTCCGTCCACTTGAATAGTAAATGACTCAAATTGTTTTAATAATGCCCAATTATTTGTGAGCTTAAATATATCCTCGGCTGTTTCAGCTATTTCAAACATCACAACATCTCGATCATTTAGTGCACTATCGAGTGATGCAGGGGTACCATTAATAGTTATTTGTGGTTCAATTACATATTTTGTATGTTGAATTGTAATTGTTTTAATGGCAGCATCATCTACAATATCTCTCACCGTAGCATTAGCTGGCTGACCGTCATGGCCTTCAATTAGCTGGATGGCATCGCCAGTTTTAATCATCGTTTTTGTGGATGCCTGATGACCATTCACTAAAATTTCCGCCGGTTGACCGTGACCGCCAGGGATGAAAATATCTTGTCCATTAACATTCACTGATAATCCATGTCCTGGTTTTCCATATAACTGCTTTGCTCGAATATTGGCTGCTAAAAATGCATCGGCAACAGTCATTTCCTTTAATTCAAAAAGGCGAACTACTTGCTCATTGACAGTAAGACTCATATATTGAATGGGCATTTTTTTAGCTGCGATGGCGATACCGATTGGGGTCACCAATTCAGGAGATGCTTTAATATGATCTTCCCTCGTTAAGTTTTGAATGGCGTCAATCCCTCGAACAGCAATGCGATTGGCAGGTAAATCCAGTACTAGTCCAAGTTCAACTGTAAGATTTGGTGTTAAGCTACCTCCACCGACAAGCATTACCGCCTTAGGGGCCATCTGATTATTTAGGCGTAAAATTTCTTCCCCAATGGCTTTTGCAAGTTGCTTAACAGCAGGATCAATGGCTTGAAGAACCTCTTGTTTAGGATAATAGTGATCAAAGCCTAAAATATCCTGAATTAAAATGTCTTCTTCTGTTTGTAATTGACGCTTCGCTTCTTCGGCAACAGGGAAGTCGAGTAAGTAGTGGTCACTTAAAGCCTCTGTTATTTCATCACCAGCTGTTGGTACCATGCCATATGCAACAACAGTGCTCTTATCGGTAATGGCAATATCAGATGTACCAGCACCAATATCAACAAGCGCCACATTTAAACGACGCATTGTTGGGGGGATAAGCACATTAATAGCGGCAATAGGTTCTAATGTTAGTGCATCCATTTCTAAATCCGCGCGTTTAAGAGCCGCAATAAGTGATTCTACGACGACTCGTGGCAAGAATGTAGCAATAACTTCAATTTGTGCTTCATCACCTTGCTGATCGAGTAGGCTACCGATTTCTTCTCCGTCTAAACGATAATATAAAACTGAATAACCAACACAATAATAGTGGCTTATTTTAGCATCTTCTTTGTGTTGAAGGAGCTGTTGCTGTGCCTGTTGGACAGCTTGTAATTCTAAACGGCTTATATCTTCTTCTGTAAAGATTGGTCGATTACGTATATTGATCGTCACACTTGCTTGTTCTGTTTTCAATGCGCGACCAGCCGCCGCGACACTCACTTTTGTTAAGGGACCATGCTTCTCTTCAAGTTCATGTTTAATTTCATTGATTAAATCTGCCACATACATGACATTATGTATTTGACCATCAACCATGGCGCGTTCTTTATGTTCTTTTACTAAAATGTCTTCCACGTGAAAGCGGTCATGATCTTCTGCTAAAATAATGCCCACTACAGAACGTGTACCGATATCAAGTGCAAATAATTTTGAACTCAATGTACTCGCTTCCTTTCTCGTAATATGTTATTATGTAATTTAGCGAGTTGAAGCACTAAATTAAAAATGCGTGACATTCTGTGCAACATTGATTATAATATTGCTAATATCTAAAATGTAACATACATTTCAGAGTTCTGAAAGTGTCTGCCATAGGAGAGGAGCAAGAAAGCATGAGCCAAAAAGATTTAGAAAGCTTACGTAGTCAAATAGACGGTTTAAACTTAGAGATTCTTCGTCTAATTAACGAACGTGCAGCAGTAGTTGATGAAATCGGTAAGATTAAAGAAAAACAAGGTGTGAATCGCTATGATCCATTACGTGAACGACACATGCTTGATCTTATTAAAGAGCACAATCAAGGTCCATTAAACCAAATGACGGTTGATTATATATTTAAGCAAATTTTTAAAACAGCTTTAAAACAACTTGAAGCGGATAAGAAAAAAGAATTACTTGTATCTCGTAAGAAAAAATCAGAAGATACTGTTATTAATGTGAATGGTGAGCTAATTGGTCAAGGAAAACCATCTTTCGTATTTGGACCTTGTGCTGTAGAATCATACGAGCAAGTTGCAGCAGTTGCAGCATCTATTAAAGCAAAAGGTGAAAAATTAATTCGTGGCGGTGCATATAAACCACGTACTTCTCCATATGACTTCCAAGGTCTTGGATTAGAAGGACTTAAAATTTTAAAACGCGTGTCAGAGGAATACGGTTTAGGTGTGATTACGGAAATTGTTACACCAGGTCATTTAGAGGAAGCATTAGATTACATCGATGTTATCCAGATTGGTGCACGTAATATGCAAAACTTCGAATTATTAAAAGCAGCGGGTTCAACAAACAAACCTGTCCTTTTAAAACGAGGTTTAGCAGCGACAATTGATGAATTCATTCACGCAGCAGAATACATTATGTCTAAAGGAAATGAGAACATCATTCTTTGCGAGCGTGGTATTCGTACTTACGAAAAAGCAACTCGTAACACATTAGATATTTCTGCTGTACCAATTTTAAAACAAGAAACGCATTTACCCGTATTTGTAGACGTTACACATTCAACGGGTCGTCGTGATTTACTATTACCATGTGCTAAGGCGGCAATTGCGATTGGAGCTGATGGCGTCATGGCAGAGGTTCATCCAGATCCATCTGTAGCACTTTCTGATTCACAACAACAAATGGATATTCCAACATTTGATGCTTTTTACGAAACACTACAAAATTTCATGAAGAATCATGAAATCAATGTTTAACTTCTTTCAGCAACACCCGCAAAAAATAGAGGAACTCAGTCTAAGAACGCCACGTCCTGTGGCAACGACTGACTGACCAACATCGGTGCTGTCGATGGGCTTTCGCACAAAAAACATCTGTAGGCCTCAACACAAAGCCGATTCCAGACGAAATTATGCCGGGGCACAATTGATGATGTGTTGATAAACACCGCTTGCTTTAATCGGCAGGCGGTGTTTACTATATAGTGACAAAAAAATGTCTAGGATAGAACTATTTGTCTTTGGTTTTTCTTTTCATATACATTCTGCTTCTTGAAAAGAATAGGAAAATTATCGTATGATAAGGCTATAAAAGGAAAATGGGAGGCACGTACGATGACTGTTACAATTTATGATGTTGCAAGAGAAGCAAATGTTTCTATGGCAACTGTCTCTCGTGTAGTCAATGGAAATCAAAACGTAAAACCGGCAACACGAAAAAAAGTATTAGAAGTAATTGAACGATTAGAGTACCGTCCAAACGCAGTAGCGCGTGGATTAGCAAGTAAGAAAACAACAACAGTTGGCGTGATTATCCCAGATATTGCAAACAATGTTTATGCGGAGCTGGCACGTGGTGTAGAGGATATTGCAACGATGTATCGTTATAATATTATTTTAGCCAACTCAGACCAACATGAAGATAAAGAGCTTCAGCTACTGGATACAATGCTTGGAAAACAGGTTGACGGTATTGTCATGATGAGTGATGAAGTAACTAAAAAAATGCAACAAACTATGGATCATTCACCTGTACCAATTGTGCTTGCAGGCTCAGTAGATGAATCGCAAACAATTGCGACTGTTAACATCGATTATTTCCAAGCTGCTTATGAGGCGATGACATTACTCATTCAAAACGGTCATAAGCGAATCGCGTTTGTAACAGGTATGCTTACGTACACTATTAATGGAAAATTCAAACTTGAAGCTTATAAAAAAGCTTTACAAGACGCAGGTTTATCTATAGATGAATCACTAATCGTTGCAGAGGAATCGAGCTATGATATGGGCTTAGAAGCGTGGGAAATATTATCCTCACTTGAAAATCCTCCAACTGCTTATTTTGCAGGTAGTGATGAATTAGCGATTGGATTGATTCATGGAGCACAGGATGCAGGCAAAGATGTACCTGAGGATATCGAAGTAATCAGCTTTGAAAATTCAAAATTAGCACGCATGGTTCGTCCACAGCTAACAAGTGTCGCGTTACCATTGTACGATATCGGAGCTGTCGCAATGCGCTTGCTAACAAAATTGATGAACAAAGAGCCTGTTGAGGACAAAGCCGTTATTTTACCTCATCGTATTGAACATCGACAATCTGTCAAAAGTAAATAACGATATTTTAACACGTAAATCTGTTCAGGATTTACGTGTTTTTTATGGGAAGGGTAAATTGACTAAGCGCAAACGAAAAAGCCTCACGATTATCGTGAGGCATATTGTTAAGCGCGGTTCCCATTACAAATAATATGAAGCGCTTTAGTTAGCATTTGCGCGTTTTTTTCTTCAATCTCAGTCTTTCGAGGGATTGGCTCATACAAAGGATTTGGATCCTCCCAAGTTGGAATAAAAGGCACGGGTGCTTCCGGCTGCCAACGATCTAACCATGCTTGAGGCAGAGTTCCTGTCGGTAATTGCTGATCTGTCATTTCAAGCCATAGCATAGACCACGCACGAGGCACAACACGCCAAATATCGTAGCCTCCACCGCCAACAGCAATCCATTTCCCCTCGCAATATTCATGTGCTAAATTATGTGCAAGCTTTGGAATTTCTCGATAAATGTTCATTGTTCCATATAAATGTGTTAATGGATCAAAATAATGTGCATCTGCGCCGTTTTGCGTTAACACAACATCCGGCTTGAAAAATTCAAAGACTTCTCGCATAGCCTTTTCATATATTTCTAGGAAACTCTCATCTTCTGTAAAAGCATCAATTGGAAAATTAAAAGAAGTGCCATAGCCCTGTCCATTTCCGCGTTCCGTAATATTACCAGTTCCGGGGAAAAGATAGCGCCCTGTTTCATGAATAGACAATGTACAAACATCTGGATCTTCATAAAAACTCCATTGTACCCCATCTCCATGATGGGCATCGGTATCTACATAAAGTACACGGGCATTGTATTTTTCCTGCAAATAGCGAATAGCTACTGTACTATCGTTATAAATACAAAAACCTGATGCACGGCCACGGAAGCCGTGATGTAGCCCTCCACCTAGATTGAGGGCGTGTTCGGCTTTTCCTTCCATAACATAATCGACAGCTGTTAACGTACCACCGACAAGCTGTGCACTTGCTTCGTGCATATTTTCAAAAATGGGTGTATCTTCGGTACCTATGCCGTAGCTTTCACATTGTGCCTCTGAAAGCTCACCATGCCCTGCTCTTTTAACGATATCAATATATTTTGGATCATGTGCAAGTAAAAGCTCCTCCTCAGTTGCGACACGAGCTGAAACGATATCCAAATCATCTAGAGCATCCATATTCTTTAACAAATCCATTGTAAGCGTCAAGCGTTTATGATTGAAAGGATGGGTATCTGAAAATTTATATCCGAGTTGCTCTGGCGAATACACAAATACTGCATTTTTCATTGTAATGAAACACCTGGTAAATTAGGCCATAATACATCAAAGCCCTCTTTACGAAGTTCTTCAATCATCGCTAGTGGATTGAGAGTTTTTACTCGGACACTTAAAATTTTATTTTGCGTATTTTCAGAGTCAGGATACACTAAGACGCTTTGGACATTTGCATGATGTTTATGGAAAATTTTAGTGATCTCAAATAATATTCCTGGCGTATCGGCTACACGAATTTCAATTTTTGAGCCAGGTTCAGTTGCACCAGTTAACTCTATGTATGTATAGAGTAAATCGGTAGTTGTGACAATCCCAACTAATTTCCCTCCGGAAACAATTGGTAAACAGCCTACTTTAGATTCATAAAAAGTAAGAGCTACTTCTTCTACGAAATCAAGTGGATGGCCGACAAGTGGATTTTTAACCATAATCTCTTCTACGTTTGCATTAAAAACTGGAGAATTAGGCTCATCCCGTAACGAGGAAGGCAATGCCTCTTTAATATTTCTTTCAGTGATCACCCCAAGAACATGATGCTCCTCATCGACAACTGGCAAATGACGTACTTTTTTGTCACGCATTAACTTCAGCGCTTCAACCACTGTATTTGTCGGAGCCAGCGTGTAGGGCTCATCATTCATAATTTCTTCTACGATCATATACTCATCCCCTTTGTGTTGGTTTTAATACATGAAGCGATTTCTAAAGCGAAGTCTATCAAATCTTTCTATTGTCTCAGGAGGCACGCGTTTTCCTTCACGTGCCATCAGGCAGTTAGCAGGATGTGATGTAATTTCAGGGTCATCGGTAGCAAAATATTCGAAGTTGACAGAGCCCATCATTTTCTCCATCATTTTGCGATAATCCCAAACATTTAAACCAGTTCCTTTTAAGTCCCAATGCCAATAATATTCGGTAGTGATAACAAGATAGTCCTCCATTTCATCACCCATAAAAGACACAGCTAGTAGTGCCTTACCAGCACCTGTACCACGATAGTCTGGAATGACTTCAATAGCACCTAGTTCAATCATATTATCAATTCGATCCTCCGCCCATCGTTCGAGTGGATCGGGATATAGATAAGTGACGTAGCCTACTATAATGTTTTCATTGCGAATAATAATAATTCGTCCTTCAGGAAGTCCTGCAATTTCTATAATGGCTTGCTGCTGTTGCTTTGGAGGTCTAAAAGCAACCAAGCCTTCGTGGAATGAATATGTTGCTAATTTTTCTGGAGGAACAGGTCCTTCCACATACACAGTACCATGCTTCGTTTCCTTTGTGACAGAAAAAAAAGTTTTTTTATGTTCCATAAATTACACCACCTGAGTTTAATAGTTCCATTATAGCTGATTTTCTGTGGAAAAACGCTATCATTTGCAAAGTATACCTATGTTTTCAGAAAAATGAAAATAGTAAGACAATCTTAGTGAATTCGTGTAAAATATATGTATACAGCATCTGTTATTCAACAGGTGAATGTAGATTTGGTATGCATTCACTAGTTTTATATGATTTAATCTGTTTTATAACAATTGCGACGAAGTGTAGTTGTCTTGGGAGAAGGTGGCGGATTTTTTGAAGAAATAATGAAATTACGATTTGAAATTTGCTTACTAATGTCCTAAGGCGATAGCCAAAGAGAGGGGTAGTTTCATGGGGTTGAAAATGTTGGAGAAGTTGAATGCTTTACCGGGCCAATATAATTTGCTTGATTATGAGAAGGTGGCGGCAACACATGATTGGGCAGAGACAGAAAAGGGATTTAGTTGGTATGAAACAGGGCTTGTAAATATGGCATATGAGGCGATTGATCGTCATACAGAAACACATCGAAAAAACAAAATTGCACTTTATTTTAATGACGGTAAGCGTAAAGAGGCTTATTCTTTCAATGAAATGAAAAAGCTGACAAATAAAGCAGCAAATGTTTTTAAAGCAGCAACAAATTTAGAAAAAGGTGATCGATTATTTATGTTCATGCCACGTTCACCGGAGCTTTATTTTTCTTTATTAGGCGCATTGAAAATGGGTGTTATTGTAGGTCCATTATTCGAGGCATTTATGGAAGATGCTGTTTATGACAGACTTGCAGATAGTGAAGCTAAAGTATTAGTGACAACACCAGAGTTACTTGAACGTGTACCTTTAGCAAAGCTACCACATTTGCAGCACGTCTTTTTAGTAGGGTCTAATATAGAGGAAACAACACAAATTTTAGATTTTAATAGACGCTTGAAAGAGGCATCTTGTCAATTTACAATTGAATGGGTAGACAGAGAGGACGGTATGATTCTTCATTATACGTCTGGATCAACTGGAGCACCAAAGGGCATATTACATGTTCATAATGCCATGCTTCAACAATATCAATCAACACAATGGGTACTGGATTTGCATGAAGACGATATTTACTGGTGTACGGCTGATCCAGGATGGGTAACAGGCACAGCATATGGCATTTTTGGTCCATGGTTAAATGGTGTCACAATGCTAATTGTTGGTGGGAGGTTTTCACCACAAGCTTGGTACCAAGCAATTGAGGATTATAGTGTAACAGTTTGGTATAGTGCACCAACAGCTTTCAGAATGTTAATGGGTGCTGGTAGTGGTATGCTTGAGAACTATAATCTATCTTCGTTACGCCACATGTTATCTGTTGGTGAGCCGTTAAATCCAGAGGTAATTCGTTGGGGGATTGATGAATTAGGACACCGTATTCATGATACGTGGTGGATGACAGAAACGGGTGCGCATATGATTTGTAATTATCCTTCTGTGGATATTAAACCAGGATCAATGGGAAAACCGTTACCAGGTATTCATGCGACGATAGTTGATGACGCTGGTAATGAAGTACCACCTTTTACAATGGGAAATCTAGCATTTCGACGTGGTTGGCCAGCGATGATGCGTCAAATTTGGGGAAATCCCGAGCGTTACGAATCCTATTTCTTAAAAGGTGAATGGTATGTGTCCGGGGACTCTGCCTATATGGATGATGATGGTTACTTCTGGTTCCAAGGGCGTGTAGACGATGTGATTATGACAGCTGGTGAGCGGGTAGGTCCTTTCGAGGTAGAAAGTAAGCTATTAGAGCATCCCGATATAGTAGAGGCGGGGGTGATTGGAAAGCCAGATCCTGTACGAGGTGAAATTATTAAGGCCTTTGTATCATTGCGTGAGGGTGTAGAACCTTCAGAAGCATTGATTGAGGATATTCGTAATTTTGTGAAAAAAGGCTTATCTGCACATGCTGCACCACGTGAAATCGAATTTAAGGATAAGCTACCAAAAACACGCAGTGGGAAGATTATGCGTCGAGTGTTAAAGGCTTGGGAGTTAAATGGACCAACTGGTGATTTATCCACGATGGAAGATTGATTAAGAAGCAGGAATTTATTCGGCCGTCGAAAAATTCCTGCTTTTTTAATGGCCAGTTATATGCGGGTTAGGATTAGCCCTCTACAAGTGCCGTATATAATATTTGTTTACCATCTTTTTCGACAATAATCGTGTTAGTGTCATGATCGGTTGTAGCGAAAATTTTAGATCCAACTGGCAATTTAGTAGCATAAAAATCTTTAAAAAATAGAATGGATGCCGTTGTTTTTTTTATTTTTCCGATTTTGTCTTCTTTTATAAAATCACCCTTTTTTAGAGATTCTTGATTCGACGCTTTTATATAGATTAATTGCTCCATTTGTAAAATATCTGCTTGGGGATTTTCTTTAAGGATAGTTTTTGACGTTGGATTTCCCGGAATAGCTGAAGAACACCCTGTTAGAACTAATAAAAACAGAAAGGAATATACTGAAATTTTCTGCATAATAAAACAGTATTCTCTTTGTTTTATAGCGTTTAGTTATTCGAACTTTTCTCGAAATCAATGACTCACTGAAGTTTGCGAAAAATTCGAATATAAATAAAAATTCAGTTGACTTAATAAATATGCAGACGTATACTAATTTTAACTTATTTCAGAGGTGAGTGCATTGAAAGTAGGAATTGTTGGTGCAACAGGATATGGTGGATTAGAGCTTATTCGATTTTTACATAATCATCAAGCGGTGGGGCGGATTGATTTATTCACATCTTCAGAAGAAGGCGTCATTTTTTCTTCTAAGTTTGGTCATCTCGTTCATATTGCTGATACACCTTTACAAAAAATTGATTATGGGGCTTTAGAGAAATTTGATGTTGTTTTTACAAGTACGCCTTCAGGGGTGACAAGTGAGCTATTACCCCCATTGATAGGGAAAGGTCCTAAATTAATAGACTTGTCTGGTGATTTCCGTTTACAAGATCCAGCGAGCTATGAAGTATGGTACGGTAAAAAAGCGGCGCCATTGGAATGTATTCAACAAAGTGTATATGGCTTAACTGAATGGAATGCAGAAACTATTCAACATGCTTCTCTTATCGCAAATCCAGGATGTTATCCAACAGCCGTTTTACTTTCGTTGTTACCATTGCTAAAAGAACGATTGATTGATTCGAGCTTTTTAGTGATTGATGCGAAAAGCGGGATTTCAGGGGCAGGAAATAAACCATCGCAAACAACGCATTTTAGTGAGGCAAATGAAAGCTTTTCGATCTATAAAACGAATACACATCAGCATATACCGGAAATCGAGCAGGCCATTTCAATGTTTGCAGGGGTTGATACAACCATTTCTTTAAATACTCATTTAGTACCAATGACTAGAGGAATTTTATCTACCTCATATGCACCTGTTATGTCAGGTGTTACAGAGCACCAGCTAGTAGCTTGTTTACAGAATGCCTATGAAAAGCATCCGTTTGTACGGATTGTTACAGATGTAAATAGTCTAGGAACGAACCGTGTTAAAGGTTCAAACTATTGTGATATTTTCCTGAAAGTAGATAGTCGTACGAATCGTGCCACAATCGTTGGCGTCATCGATAATTTAGTCAAAGGGGCTGCAGGGCAAGCCATTCAAAATATGAACGTTCAATTTAATTTACCACAAACGACAGGGTTAGATGTCGTTCCATTCTTTATTTAAAAACAAAGGAGGAAGGATTTTATGACATTAATAGCGTCCGCAAGTATGATGAAAAAATTATCAAGCAAAAATATTGTTTCACCAAAGGGCTTTAAAGCTGCGGGTTTACATTGTGGTTTAAAGCATAAGAAAAAAGATTTAGCTGTGTTAGTCAGTGAAGTACCCGCAAGTGTAGCAGGTGTCTTTACAACGAACGCTGTGCAGGCAGCGCCATTAAAAGTAACGAAAGAAGTTGTGTATACAACGAAGAAAATGCAGGCGATGATTGTCAACTCCGGAAATGCTAATGCATGTACAGGGAAGCAAGGGGTGAAGGATGCACAAACAATGCAGGTCCTTATGGCAGAAAAGCTAGGTATCGAGGCGAATTTAGTAGGAGTTTGCTCAACAGGTGTCATCGGTGAAATGATGAATATGGCGCCAGTAGCAAATGGGATTAATCAGTTAGAGCCAAAGGATAATTTAGAAAGTGCGATTGATTTTGCCCAGGCGATTATGACAACAGATACGGTTATGAAAAACACATGCTACAGCACGATTGTGGATGGCAAGGAGGTTATTATCGCTGGTGTTGCAAAAGGTTCAGGTATGATTGAACCAAATATGGCAACGATGCTAGGTTTTATGACGACAGATGCAAATATTGAATCAGATGTCCTACAGGCTACATTATCTGATATAACAAATATGACTTTTAATGCAATTACAGTGGATGGGGATACATCTACAAATGACACAGTGGTAGTCATGGCAAACGGCTTTGCAGGAAATGTAGCGTTAACTCCTGACCATCCAGATTGGCAAAACTTCTACTATACATTGCAAACAGTAGCTGAAGACTTAGCAAAAATGATCGCCAAAGATGGTGAGGGGGCAACGAAGCTAATTGAGGTTGAAGTAGAAGGGGCAATTTCGGATGAAGAAGCACGTAAAATTGCTAAAACAGTAGTTGGTTCACCGCTTGTGAAAACGGCAGTATTTGGCTGTGATGCAAACTGGGGACGTATTATTGCCGCTATAGGCTATAGTGGCGCAATGGTTGATCCAGAAAAAATTACGATCCAAATGGGCGGTGTTGCTATGGTTGAAAATGGGGAGCCAGTTCCATTCTCAGAGGATGGGTTAATTCAGATTTTAAAAATGCATGAAGTGAAAATCTACGTGTCACTTGGTATCGGGGTAGGCAAGGGGCATGCTTGGGGATGTGACCTAACTTATGACTACGTTCAAATCAATGCCTCATACCGCTCGTAAACGAATGGTCATTAAGCTGGGTGGAAGTACGCTAGAGGGTTTAAATGAATCGTTTTTTGAGAATTTTAAAAAACTCCAAGAAAGCGGCGTAGAGCTTATTATTACCCATGGTGGTGGCCCGGCTATTAACCGTGAACTAGCGGTGCGCGGTATAGAATCACATGCTTTAAACGGTATTCGTGTCACGAGCGAAGCTGCAATGGATATTGTCCAGTCAACGTTAATAGGAAAGGTCAATCCTGCGCTTGTTCATGAATTAACAACTGCTGGCATTGCTGCAATTGGATTAAACGGCTTCGATGGTCAGTTAATTGTAGCGGATTATCTAGATAAAGATGTCTACGGTTTTGTTGGTGAAGTAAAAACCGTCAATACATCTTTGCTAGAAGCATTAATTCGTGCGGGGGTTGTACCGGTTATTGCTTGCGTTGGATCAGATGAACATGGTCAGGGATTAAATATTAATGGAGATACGGTAGCAAGTGAAATAGCACTAGCTATAGATGCGGATAGCTTGTTACTTGTAACGGATGTAAGTGGTATTCGAATTAATGATGACTATCAATCGAAAGCAACACCGTCCTTCATCAATCAATGGATTAAGGAGGGGCATATCTATGGAGGGATGATACCTAAAGTCCAAGGAGCTCTCGAATGCTTAAGTGCAGGTATTCCATCAGTGCAAATTGTTGGGGAATCGCTTGTAGGTACGACGATTTTATCCTCACTCAAAGAATGACCGTTCTAATGGCATATAGGTAGCAATATAGTTGTTTAGAGAAGATGATTGTTATAGCAAACTTAGTAGGAGTTGATAAAATGAGTGCTTTATTTGGAAACTATGGCAAACGTCGCGCCAAAATTGTCAAAGGGCAAGGAACTGTTGTAGCAGATTGTGCTGGAAAAAAATATTTAGATTTTACAAGTGGCATCGCTGTAGTAAGCCTTGGTCATGCACATCCGGCAATCGTAAAGGCAATTCGCGATCAAAGTGAAAAGCTTTGGCATATTTCTAATTTATTTGATATTGCCGGTCAGGAGAAGGTTGCGCAAAAATTAATAGCCGATACACATTTCTCTTATGCATTTTTCTGTAATAGTGGTGCGGAAGCAAATGAAGCGGCCATTAAGCTTGCCCGTAAGCACACACGGAAAAATCATATTATTACGTTTGAAAAATCCTTTCATGGGCGAACGTTTGGAGCGATGTCCGCAACAGGTCAGGGCAAGGTACATAATGGCTTCGGACCACTTGTTGAAAAATTTACGATTCTTCCTTTTAATGATGTTGCAGCACTTGAAGCAACGATTGATAGCTCTGTCGCAGCTATTATGTTGGAAATGATTCAAGGTGAGGGCGGTGTTAACGGTGTTTCATTAGAATTCGCAGCAGCAATCGCTAAAGTCTGTGTCGACAAAGGGATATTACTTATTATCGATGAAGTTCAAACAGGTATTGGACGAACAGGAACTAAATACGCGTATGAGCAAACGATGTTAAAGCCAAATATTGTGACATTGGCAAAAGGGCTAGGTGGTGGGTTCCCAGTCGGTGGGATGCTTGGGACAGCCGAGCTATATGATACATTTAGTCCTGGCACACATGGGACAACATTCGGAGGGAACCCACTTGCAATGAGTGTTGCTGAAACCGTGCTTGATCATGTCTTTGAACCTGCTTTTTTACAAAATGTACAAGAGCTATCCACGTATTTTGTGAAGCAGTTAAAAGCGAATCTACCTTCTACTTATACGGTACAGGGCAAGGGCTTACTGCTTGGCATTAGCTGTGGTAATACTGAGGTAGCCTCATATATAGCTGCAGCAGAGGAAAACGGCTTATTATTAGTAGGTGCAGGACCAAACGTTATTCGCCTACTACCGCCATTAACCGTGTCAAAAGCAGAAATCGATGAAGCAATTGCGATTTTAAAAAAGATACTGCCGTAGTAGCTGATAAATAGTAAAATCTTATTGTAGCTCTTTTACGATTGTTTTCACTAGAGTAGGGAGCCAGTCATGGAGTTGACTAAATGTAAAGCCTGCCGCTTCTGCCTTTGTAGTTGACATATACCAATCTACTGGAACTCCATATGGTGACTGCGTCTTTTCATCGCCACCTACAAGAGAAATTTTTGCCTGTTTCCCGGTTGTTTCTTCAATAAGCCCTAGTAAATCTTTTAATGAAATTGCACCGGCAGCGGTTGCATTATATGGTCCTTCAATAGGTGTAATGCCAGCAAAATACAAAAATGCAGCTGCTTCATCATCCGTAATAAAGCTCATCTTTGCATCAATATTTGGTAATGAAATAGGCTGTTGTTGTAAAATTCGTTCAATATGAAAATGTAAACGGCGTGTATAGTCATTCTCGCCCATAACAATCGGGAGACGTACAGCGACAACAGGGAACATAGCTTCTTTGAAAAGTACGGCCTCTGCTTGACGCTTACCTTCTCCATATGAAAAATCTTCACGGTTCCCCATCCGAACTTCATATTCATAGGGATTAAAATCTTCTTCAGTTTTGACAATGCCGTTTATTTCGTAGGTGGATAGCGTAGAGGTAAAAACGAGCTTTTTCGTTTTATCTTTTAAAATTTCACATATTTTAAGAGCTTCGTTAGGAGAATAGCAAATATTATCATAGACAATATCCCATGTTGTACTTGTTAGTGCTTGTGATAACGAATCGGCGTCATCTCGATTAACAATTAGCTGCTTTACCTTTGTACCAAAAGGATTTCCACTTTGTCCACGTGTTAAAATAGTTACACTATGCCCATTTTGAAGACAAAGTTTAACAACCTTTTTACCAAAAAAACGAGTGCCTCCTATAACTAAAATGTTCAATTATTTCCACTCCTTCAAATTAGTAGTCCTCTTTATAATGACAAAAAAACAGGCATACGACAATTCAAAAATAATTGTCGTATGCCTGTCTATTATTGTGAAGGTGGATCAGTTGGTGAAATTGTATTTCCATTGTCTCCTCCACTAGAGCCATTCCCAGTGTTTCCGGAACCGTTATTTGAGCCATTTTCGTTGTTTCCAGAACCGTTGCCGTTATTCGAGCCGTTCCCATCATCAGACCCGTTTCCATGCTCTGTGCCGTTTCCATTGTTCGAGTCATTGTCGTTAGTAGGTGGGGCAGTTGGCGGAACGTTTTCTTCATTATCTTTTTCAGGTTGTTTTTCACTCGCACTACCACCAGTAGAAACAACATTGGATTCCGCTGAAGTTAAACCTGTAATATCTACAGCAACAACAACATAGGCTTGACCACTTGCTACCGTCATACTTTGGGATGATTCAAGCACTGATCCGACAAGGGTCTTATCACCGTTTGTTACTTTATATATTCGATACCCGACTACGTCATTTGAAGAGCTTGTCCAAGATAATGTAGTGCCATTAATTGAAGCGGTTACTGCTGCTGGCGAATTGTTATCTGCCGGGAAATCAACAGCTGATACCGATGAATTCGATAATGATGAATTGTTTGGTAATAGGCTGGCTGGGTTACCGCCAAGTCTGCCTAACATTCGTGTAATAAATGCTTGATTAATACCTGCACCACCTGGTTTTACAAATTCTGGAGGTGTGCTAGGGAGTGCATTATAGGTTTTACCTTTAATCGTAACAACGCTTGAGGAAGTTAAGCTATCATCAGGCTGTGAAGGTAAAAATACTTTCGCGTTAAACAAATCAGAGCGTACGAGACCAGCATTAGCACATGCTGCAGAAGGCGCTAAACCAGAAATACCACAGAATGATGCAGTGACAACGTTTTTCGGTTGCTTAAATCTAGTTTTAGGGGCAATTAATTGTGGATTGACATCATACACAGAATTCATTAATGTTCCCCATAGCTTGTTAATTCGCACACTAGGTTGCTGATACGTATTATTAAACGCATACAGTGATTGATTGTTATCATAACCCATCCATACACCAAGAGAAACATTCGGGTTATAGCCAACTAGCCAAACGTCTTTATAATTTTGTGAAGTACCTGTCTTAGCAGCAAAGTCAGCAGAGAATTTAAGTGAATTTCTTGCAACTGTACCTGTTCCTTTTGTTAACACATCTCGTAACATATCTGTAACGATATAAGAAGTTTCAGGACTAAACACTTGTTCAGGTTTAACTTCGTGTTTATAGATGATATTTCCATTTTGGTCTTCAATTCTATCAATCATATAAGCGTCAACGAATTGTCCGCCGTTTGCGAAGGTTGCATAGGCATTGGTGTTCTCTTCAACAGTAATCCCATCTTTTACTCCCCCAATCCCAGCTGCAATGTTTGTGAAGTCATCAGGCTGTAAGGTTGAGATCCCCATTTTTACTAAATAATCAGCAGGACGTCTGTTAAGAATATCATAATATAGACGTAAAGCAGATAAGTTTTGTGAATCAGCTAATGCTTCACGTGCAGGTATAAGCCCTCGTTCATCATTAGTAATATAGTTGCTCGGACGCCAACTGCCAATAGAGAATTTTACGTCGACTAAGGGGCTACCTGCACCGATTACACCATATTCTATTGCAGGTGCATATACGAGTAATGGCTTCATTGTTGAGCCATTTGAGCGTTTTGCCTGTGTAGCATAGTTATAATTTTTTAATTGAAAATCACGACCACCGACAAAGCTTAAAATACGTCCAGTATTATTTTCAATTAAAATACTGCCAACCTGTACAGGCATTTGAGCATCCACTTCTTCACCTGTTACAGGATCTTTGTCTTTAACAGTGTAAGTATGACCGTAATTTTTAAAGTTTTCCGCTGCTTTTTGCATCGCATCGTACATATCCTTATTTATAGTTGAATAGATGCGATAACCTTTTGAGCGGACATCACGATCGGCTAGGATCATATACTTATCTTTTAATTTTTTTTCATTTTTTAAGCGTTCTGGATCAATACCATCTTCCACTGCTAGTTTTTCAGCAATAATGTCTGTCGCGCGACTTTCAAGCTCATACGTTAGCCATGGGTAGCGATCCTCCGTGCGTATCTCTGGTGAACGGAAGTCAGCGGTAATATCATAAGCGAGTGCTTCTTTATATTGAGCTTCGTTAATGTAACCTGCGTCTTTCATACGATAAAGTACAGTTTTCATACGATCAATACCCTGTTGAAGGGCTTCTTTACTTTTAAGTGCACCCGTATTTGTAAAAGGTGTGTAAGTAAAAGGAGCTTGAGGAATGCCAGCTATATACGCTGCTTGAGGAAGCGTTAAATCCTTTGCTTTTACATTGAAAATACCTTCAGCGGCTGTTTCAACTCCTGCAATGTTTCGACCGGAAGCGTTACGACCATAAGGAATGATGTTTAAATAGGCCTCTAAAATTTCTTCCTTTTTCATAAAGTGCTCTAAACGCATAGCAAGTAAAAGTTCTTTGGCTTTTCGCTCATAAGATACTTCGTTTGTTAATACTTGGTTTTTAATAAGCTGCTGCGTTAGTGTAGAACCACCAGTTTGAGTGGAAGAGTTTGCTACGTCTTGAAGTAGCCCGCGGATGACAGCCTTCGGAACTATTCCGTTATGTTCACGGAAATACTCGTCCTCTGTTGCTAATACGGCATTAATAACATCGGGTGCGACCTCGTTTAATGTTGTTACTCGACGGTCTAAATCTGTCCGTAATTTTCCAATATAAATTTCGTTAGCAAAATAAATCTCACTTGTTGAATCGTAGTTGAAAATTTCATTTCGTAATTCTTCCTTTGAGCGTAGGGGCTCTTCTTTCACAAGTGAAGCAAAATAGCCAGCGCCTACTGAACCGGCAAATACAGTGCCTACCAATGCAAAGACTAAAAATAGTAAAAATAAGTTCCAGGTAACACTCCCTGAAATACGTAATTTCTTCATCCATTTTTGTTGAATTAACTCATCGATCTGTGCATTGATTTTCTCAATCCAATCTTTCAATGTATCGACCTCCTAAAATCTTGTCTATTATAGCACATATTGATTTAGGTCGAACATAGTTATTGACAATGAAAAAGAATCATATAGAATAATGCTTATAGTTTTCTAGTGATGAAGAGCTTGCAGTAGTGTCTATATTCCCTGTTTAGAGAGCCAGCGGTTGGTGAAAGCTGGACATAATGTAGAGACGAATTACGTGCTTGGAGCTTAGACGTGTGCGCCTGCGATAAAGGCGGTTGAATGAAGAGGAAGATGGATGACATCTTCAAGCCGGGTGGTACCGCGTTAGTTACTAACGTCCCTGCATGCAATGTTTTTGCGTGTAGGGACTTTTTTATTTCTCCCTACACGGAATACTAAACACTTAGGAGGAATAAAAATGACGAACGAATTATTACAAGACTTAGAATGGCGTGGATTGCTATACCAACAAACTGATGCTGAAGGTATGACAACATTATTAGATGAACAATCTGTATCTTTGTACTGTGGTGTTGATCCAACTGCGGATTCTATGCATATTGGGCATATTGTGCCTCTTTTAACGCTACGTCGATTCCAAAAAGCAGGTCACCGTCCAATTTTGTTAGTTGGTGGTGCGACTGGTATGATTGGAGATCCATCTGGTCGCTCTGAAGAACGTCAATTACAAACAGTTGAGCAAATTGATAAAAATGTTCAAGGTATCCGTAGTCAATTAGAACGTATTTTTGACTTTGCAGAAGATGGTAATGGAGCTCAGTTAGTGAATAATCGTGACTGGATTGGCGATATAAATACGATCGAGTTTTTACGTGATTATGGGAAATTAATTAATGTAAACTACATGTTAGCAAAGGATACGATTGCATCACGCCTTGATACGGGGATTTCATTTACTGAGTTTGCGTATACTTTAATTCAAGGTATTGATTACAATCATTTATACAACCATTACAATTGTCGCATTCAAGTAGGTGGTTCTGACCAGTGGGGGAATATTACAACTGGTTTAGAAGTTATTCGTAAAACACATGAGGAAGAAACGAAAGCTTTTGGTATAACAATTCCTTTAGTAACGAAAGCAGACGGTACGAAATTTGGTAAAACAGCAGGTGGTGCTGTATGGCTAGATAGTAAGAAAACATCTCCATACGAGTTCTACCAATTCTGGATTAATGCGGCGGATGCTGACGTTGTGAAATACTTAAAAATCTTCACATTCCTTTCTCGTGAAGAAATTGAAGCTTTAGCAGTATCTGTTGAGGAGGAGCCACACTTACGTAAGGCACAAAAAGCATTAGCTGAAGAAATGACGCGCTTAATTCATGGTCAAGAAGCATTAGACCAAGCAATCCGCATTACAGCTGCTTTATTCTCTGGAGACTTAAAAGCACTTTCTGCTGATGAAATGAAGGATGCATTTAAAGATGTTCCTTCTATTGAAATGGCGAAGGAAGATAAAAACATCGTGGACTTACTAGTGGAAGCGGGTATTTCACCTTCAAAACGTCAAGCTCGTGAAGACGTAACAAATGGTGCAATTAGCGTGAACGGTGAAAAGGTTACTGAATTAGAATATGTAATCGACGGCAAGGATCGTTTAGAAGATGCATTCAGCATTGTTCGTCGCGGCAAGAAAAAATACCATATGGTGAAGTTTGTTTAATCCGAACAAACATGTCAAACATCCCCTCGGAATATGAGGGGATGTTTTGCTGTGTTGAAAAACGATTGTGTCAATGAAATTAAAGCGCCACAATATTAACAAAGACTTTGTTGAATTAGCTATCTAAAAAACTAGGAAGCTTTACGTGTTTATACTCTTTCGGGTGAAGCATATTTGCTAGCTTTAATGCACCCTCTATGAGACGTGGCGATGGACGACAATAAAGCCATTCCTCCATTACGTAAAGCTGTTTCATCTTAACCGCTTGAAGCTCCTGCGCATGTGCACGTTTTAATAAATTAGCTGGTTGAATTCGCTCAAAGGCAACACCTACCCAAGCCATCATAATGTATTCTGGGTCGCGCCTTACAACATCAGCCCAATCAGTTTGCACGCTTGCTAGTTCTACATCTTGAAACAGATTTTCCCCACCAGCAATGGCACTAATTTCAGAAAGCCAATTAATTTTACCAGGGGTAAAAATAGGGTTTGGCCACCACTCCCAATAGAGAGTGGGTTTTTTAGGAATCGTTTGAGCAACTGTGCGAAGACGGTCGATACAATGTAAATATTCCTCAGAAACTTCTTTTGCACGCCCTTCAACTCCACAAGCTTTACCTAAAGTATGGAGATCCTGTGCGATTTCCTCTAATGAATGGGCATTAAAAATAATATGCGGAACATTTCTAGCTTGTAACGCTTCAATATTTTTTTCCATGCCAGGGACACTTAAGGATGCGAGTACAAGATCAGGCTGCAACGCCTCTAAAGCATCCATATTAATTGATAAATCTGGGCCAAGCTGCGGCAAGTCTTTTACTGCTAATGGCCAATCCGAAAAATCATCGACACCGACAAGCTGATCAGTCAGCCCTAAATAAGCAACAAGTTCTGTATTACTAGGACAAATTGACATTAAACGCATCTTCTTATCTCCAATTCTTTTTAAGAAAAGTATAGCGTTTTCCTCCATAAAAAAGAATTCTTATTAACTTTAAATGAGTAAATTTCATTCAAGTAATTTCCATTTAACAAAATAAAAAGACAGAATCCACTCTTTTGGTTAAAATGAAAGCTCTGACCCAATCATCCACCAAAGGAGCGTATCTGTCTGATGAATCAAGCCAAACAATTCGCAGCGCATATCCAAAAAGAGGACACCGATCTTGTGACG
>DAMBVB010000019.1:62260-62444 GCA_032053185.1 Lysinibacillus sp. | reverse complement strand
CGCTTCGCTTTCGCACAGACAAAACATTGTTGCTGTCGCTTCGCTTTCGCACAGTTCAGCCGACATAGTAGACGATTAACTGACCGTAAAAGCCCGATTGGTTCAACTAACAACCAGTGGGGAAAACAACCCACTGATTGAAGTTTTACTTTATCCCGCTTTAACGGTCAGTAAACAGTAAATG
>DAMBVB010000019.1:41019-62160 GCA_032053185.1 Lysinibacillus sp. | reverse complement strand
TGGTTCAACTAACAACCAGTGGGAAAAAAGCCCACTGATTGAAGTTTTACTTTATCCCGCTTTAACGGTCAGTAAACAGTAAATGGCTTCCCCATTAAAGTGCGGTTCAGTTGCCATAGTCGTCGATTAACTGACCGTAAAAGCCCGATTGGTTCAACTAACAACCAGTGGGAAAAAAGCCCACTGATTGAAGTTTTACTTTATTGTATGTAAAAAAAGATGCTGCTACAACTAAAACATTTTTGTCTTGTCGTTACAGCATCCATAACATTATTTTACTTTTTGTTTTTTGGGCTTCTCCTCTAGCAATGCAATGCTAGAGGATTCAACATCTTCTAAATGCGCCGTGTCTAATACATTCGTGAAATGTAGGCCACGTTTTTTTGCCTCACGTTCGATATGTGCTAGTGTTTCTTGTAGCACCTGTACACGTGCATATTTTTTATCATCTCCCGGTATTAGAACCCACGGAGCATTTTTCTTATCGGTCTTCTCAAACATTTCATTCGCAGCTTCTATATACTGAGGTGTTTTTTCACGGTTTCGCCAGTCTTCATCCGTTAGCTTCCAAGACTTATATGGATCCTCTTCACGTTCATTAAAACGGTTAAGCTGCTCCTCATCAGATACCTGAAGCCAAAACTTAATAACAATATAATCTCCTGCTGTTAAAATTTTTTCAAAATTATTAATTTCTTCGTATGCACGAGACCACTCTTCATTTGTTGCAAATCCTTCAATACGCTCAACTAATACACGACCATACCATGAGCGATCAAAAATAGCGATTTGTCCATACTGTGGCAGCTTTCTCCAAAAACGTTGTAAATAATTGTAGCGTAGTTCATGAGGCTGAGGTGCCGAAATTGGGTGCACGACATAGCCACGTGGATCAGCACGTTCAATTAGACGCTTAATAGCGCCACCCTTACCAGCAGCATCCATACCTTCAAATACTAGAATTAGCCCAATTTTATTGTCTAATAAAAACTGTTGAGCATTTAACATTTCATATTGGAGTACTTTTAATTTCTTTTTATACATTTTCTTATCCAGTTTAACTGATAAATCTAGATCATTTAAATTTTGAGTCATTAAAACTTCACTCCTAACATTTGAATATTCTCATTGTACTAAAGAAATATATGAATGCCTATTCAAATGGGGAATTATAGATATTTTTAGCGAAACAACGCGATACATTGTTGGGAATTTCCGTTATAATGAAAATATAATGTTACAGTCCTATACTTATTTGTCTTTTCCCTATACAATTTAACACGAAGGGAGAAAAAACATGCCTCGATTTTTTTTGATGACAATAACTTTTATTGTCTCACTCATGCTAACCTTTTCATCCTATTTCATGAAAATAAACGATCATTCTTTTTTAGAGATTTCAAATCGTTTTCCAGTAATATTTGCACCGTTTAATGTTAGTTATATGATTTGGATTGCGGTTTACATGTTACTTGGTTTTTGGTTAGTCATGAATCTAAACAAGACATCTATTCAACAGACTGTTCTCTATAGTAGCACATGTATCATGCAGGCGTTAGCAATTGTTATTTGGCATTACGAACTATTTATCATGTCAATTATCAGTACGTTTGTTTTAGTGCTGTATTTATTTAAGTTGTACAAAACGTATCCTCTCTGCAATAATTCACTCACAGGTCGTATACCCTTCTCGGTTTATTTAGCATGGGTTACATTTAGCCTGATGACAAATGTAAGCTTTACGCTAACATCTTATCAATGGAATGGTTTTGGTCTTAGTGATCCACTTTGGGCAGTTATTTTACTAACAATTGGAGCAGCAATAGCGCTACATTTCCGATTCCATTATTTTGATATTATCTACCCAACTGTATTTATCTGGTCCTATATTGGGGTCGCATTACATAATGGTTTTGATGAGTTACTTGTGACAACTGCAGCCTTGTTTTTATGCGGTGTGCTACTTGTCGGTTTATTATTTATTAAAAAAAATCCTGTCTACCAAAAATAAATTGGCTAGCAGGATTTTTAGCTTTTTTATTGTTCAACTAGTGAAGTTAAAATAATTGGTTTGTCTTTAGTAACGATAATTGAATGCTCGATTTGAGCAACTAATGATTTGTCTGGCGTAACGAATGTCCAGCCATCACCAGCCTCTACAATATGCTCCGCTTTCGCTGAGATAAATGGCTCGACCGCAAGCACCATGCCCTCTTTCATAATTGTAGAATCCCATGCATCGTAGTAGTTTAAAATATGATTGGGCTCATCGTGTAAAGAACGACCTAAACCATGTCCTGTTAGGTTCATAATCACCGTTAAATCATTGGCATATGCTTCACGCTCAACAGCTTTACCGATTTGGTTTAATTTTGATCCGGCTTTTATTTTTGTCATCGCACGGTCAAAAGCACTTTTGGCTACGCGACACAACTTTTCTTTATCCTCATAACCTTCACCAACGACAAATGAAATGCCTGTATCAGCAAAGTAACCATTTAATGAACCAGATACATCAATATTTACGATGTCTCCCTCTTTAATCACACGTTTACCTGGAATCCCGTGTGCGACTTCCTCATTCACACTAATACATGTGTATCCTGGGAAATCATATTCCCCTTTAGGTCCAGACATTGCTCCTGCTTCTGCAAACATACGACCTGCAATTTCATCTAGTTCAAGTGTTGTTACACCTGGCTTTGTAGCAGCCTTCATTGCCTCACGAATTTCAGCACAAATACGGCCGATTTTTTTAAAGGCTTCTATCTCTTCTTGCGTTTTTACAATCATTTTTAACGTCCCTTTCATCTATTGTCTACTATTTAATATAACATAACTTTCTATGCATAAAACGCTAAACGCTTTAAATATTATATGCCATCATAAATTATAAAGTGCGAAAACAGACTCATCACTAAAAGTCGAAGATGACCGTAATAACAATGTATATTAAGTTGATCTCTCATTCAATTTAATAAAAATAAAACCCTCCACTCATGTGAAGGGCGTAATCGTTATGATTTTCGTTGCATTAATTGAGGTGCTGCCGTAAATAGCAGAACACCGACAATTGCTGTTAAAATCGTTGCTGGTAGCATATATGTTCCATTATAGATGATTGAATAAATCCACGCATTTTGATCGCCTGCATACTCTGAGAAAAATACAGCGCCCGCAATGGTATGGGCTGCATAACGTAAAAAGCCTGCTAATACCGTTCCTAAAATAATATAAAGGGCCATTTTCTTTTTGTTTAAATCTTTAACAGCATCGAGTACTGGTCGACGAACAATGGCCGCTAAGCCTACTACTGTAAAGGCAACCCCATAATCAAGTAATCCTTGAAGCCAATGTACAATATAGGCGCCAAACATTGTTTGCATAACACCAATGAGTAACCCCGTTGCCAGGGCTGGAATAAGACCCCAGCGGAACGCTATTAAAATTATTGGCACCATCACTAGACTAACAGAGCCTCCTTGTGCCCACACTTTAAAGGAAACCTGGTCTAGCACAAGGCCAATCGCTGCGAATATCGCAATCTCCACAAGCATTAAAAGTTTTTTATGATCCATAATTATTCTCTCCTTTGTTCCGATGTAGGATACAAGGGCAGGAATAGAAATCAGGTGGCAACTATGTCCCTATCTGGCATCAATAAAGATAAAAACGATGCCAGGACAGAGCCTCACATCGTAAAAGTGTCGGTTTCTATCCACATCCCTACGCAAGTGTTAACTTTACAGGTTCAAAGAGTCAAGGCATTACGTGCCAAGTCTCAGCTGACATCATCAGCTCCCCTTGTGGTCGTTACATCTTCATTTTATTTGAACAACCTCATTGTACGCAAACACTGTTATGATTACAACCTCTTCCACATTATTTTTTGAAACTTTATGACTTTTCATGCGTAAATATTAAAAAAGGAGGTACAACTATGGAGAACCAAAAAATTTTATCTGCCTTTAGTTATCTCAGTATTTTATTCGCACCCTTTATAGTGCCATTAGTCGTTTACTTTGTATCAAAAGATAGCGATGTAAAGAGTCACTCTATTCGAGCACTAATATCACATTTAATCCCAGTCGCATTCGGAATAATATTATTTGCAGTCTTTATTTTCTCAACTTTATCATTCAACACTAATTTTGATCTAAATCCAGATAGTAATACTTTTCTTATCATTTGGTTTGTTTCATTCGCAATTTATAGTCTCGTTTCAATAGGAGTCGTCGTTTGGAATATTATTCAAGCTGTTCGTGTTGTCCGATAAGTTTGTACACCCGCTGAAATAAAACTTAAGCCCGCATTCATGTCATCACCTATAGAAGTGGAGACTTCTGTACCTGTCGCTTCGCTTTCGCTACAAAACATAATTGATGAAAGAAGTTAAAGGAGCTGTTATTTTGTGAAAGTATCTAAAGTTGTCAAAGTCGCCGTAAAATTAGCACCTATCGCTATCCCAATTGTAAAAAAAGTAATCGCTGCAAAGAAAGGAACAAGCTTTAACAAAAAATGACAAAGAGGGCGTATTCCCATACAACGGAAACACGCCTCTTTTTTTATTTCACTTCAAAATATGTTTGACTATGACCGTTCATTGTCTTTTCGACATGTAACACTGCAGGCATTGAAGCTTTTAACTCTGCAACGTGTGAAATGACGCCAATCATACGTCCGGAATCTTGTAAATCAATAAGCGTATCAATCGCCTTATTTAACGCTTCTTCATCGAGAGAACCAAAGCCCTCATCAATAAACATCGTTTCAATACGGATATTACCTTGAAAGCTTTGAATGACATCCGCCATTCCAAGGGCAAGACTTAACGACGCATTAAATTTTTCTCCCCCTGATAATGTTTTCACATCTCGTAATTGATCCGTATAGGCATCATACACATCTAATCCAAGCCCACTTTGCTTGGCATGTTTTTCCAAGCGATCTGAACGTCGTAGCTCAAATTGCCCGTTGGATAAATGATAAAGTCGGACATTTGCTGCCTCTGTAATTTTATCTAAATAATTGATTTGAATATAACGCTCAAAGGACAGCTTTTTTGCATTCTGTCCATTTAACATTGCATACAGTTCCTTCACTCGTCCCGCCTCTTTTTCAAGTAAGTGAATCTCCTGTTCGGTCTCCTCAACTTTTTCGATAAAGTCTGCACAAGCTTTCGCAAATCCTTCCATTTGTTGCAATGCTTTAAAGGCTTCCTCGTATGTGACACGAAGCATCTCTAACTTTTCTTCCATTGCCGTTAAATCTTGTTTCTCTTGCCCTTTAAGATGCTTCTCTCCCTCAGTAATTTGTACCTGTAATGTGTGGATTTGTAGTGCATAATCATTACAAGCTTTCCGTAAAGCTTCTATTTGCAGCATGCTCCGCTTCCCAGTAGCAAATTCTTCATAGTTTTCAAAGCCTGCTTCCGTCATACTTACTGAAAATTGCTCGCATTTTTCATCCATTTTCAGCTTTAATTCCTCAAAAGTCTGTGTCGCAATTTCTACGGTCATTGTCGCCTTATTCGCTGCTTCTTTGGCAGATTGCAGATGTTGTTGACTAACATTCCATGCAGTTTGTAATGCAATCTTTTGTGAACCTATATCAGCAATCGCCTGCTTTAATGCTTGTAACGTCGTAAGATTTGCTGGAATATGCTTTTGCTGCTCTTCCACAATTGCTTGTTGTTTCGTCCATTCCTTCGTCTTCTCCGCTAGATATTGCTCTAATTTTATTTGCTTTTCATGTAGCTGCTCCATTCGTACACGATGATCCTTTTGTTGCATACGTACATCAGACAATTGATTGCTCACTACTTTTAACATTGTTATTTGTTGCTCTATGTTTTGCAAGGAAGCTACAATTTGTGCTTGATTCGATGGATCAATCTCATTCGTCTCTAAATGATTTAGCGCCTCTTGTAGAAGATGCTTTGTAGAGTTCAATAAAGCTTCGTGCTCTAAAAACTTGCGCTCATCAGTACTAGCCTTTCCTCGTAAAGCCTCCACCTGTGCTAATTCGATCATCTCTATTTGCTCACGATGTGTTTCGAGATGTGTTGTACTACCGCACACGGGGCAAGGCTCTCCGTCCTTAAGTTGCTGTGCTAAAATACTTGCCTGACTCGCAATCCATTGCTGCTCCAGCTTTTGAAGGGCCTGCTTACTTTCTTGATAATGGACATTAGTAGTGGCTACATCCTGCTCAGCAATTGCAACTGCTGTTGTGTATTTTTCAACTTGCGCTAGGTATGATACTTGCTCTTTTAGCTTCGGTAGCTGTTCTAAATAACTTTCATATGGCTCAAGTTGTTTTTCATATTGTTCAATTGTTTTTGCTAATTGATGAACTTGCATTTGTCCTGTTTCTACGATTTTACTATTATCATCTACTGCTAGCTTTGCTGTTACAACATATTGTTCAGCTATTTGCAGTTGCTGCAGATTATTCTCATACGCCTCGAATGTTGGTAATAATGCTTGCAGCTGTAATTCCTGTTGTAGAACTTGTTGACGTTCAGGTTCTCTCGTCTCTTCAACGTTAAACTTTTCCTGTGCTATCGTTAACTGAGCTTCTGCGTTTTGCTGCTCTATCAATGCTTGCTGATAGGATTGTTCTTTACGATTTTGCTCAGCACGTAAATCGTTACATTGTTGCTCAAGTATGACAAGACGCTCTGCTTTCTCTGCTAATGCAATTTCACGTTCTTTTGCGCTATATATAACTTGTTCTTGTAGCAATGCCTGTAGGCGATTCTGACGATTCGTTTGCTCATCAAATTGCTCATTTAATGTTTTTGCCATACTATAAAATTCTTGCTCTTTTTGATGATGCGCATAAGCCTCTTTATAGCGCTGCTGTTCCAATTGTATACATTCCGTATAATAGGTCTGCTCCTCTTCTAGAGCCTTCCTCAGCTGATACATATTGTCAGTATTATTAGTAATACAAGTAAATAAAGATGACGAACGCTGTGGTAAAGCCCCTGCAATTTGGCCAAGCAGACGCTCCTTTAATTGCTTCGCACGCAGTAAGTCACTTTCCGCTTCTTTTCGTTTCGCATCAAGCCTTTTTGTCATCGCACCGAAGCGATCTGTTTTAAAAATTTTGCGCAAAATAACTTCTTTATTCGTAGAATCTGAGGTTAACAGCTTGCGAAATTCACCTTGTGGCAGCATAACAATTTGACTAAACTGATCCTTTGTGAGGCCGATTATTTCCTGTAGCTTTTTATCTACCTCTAGTGTTTGCTGCTTTTCTACAATACTATAATCCAGCGCGTCTCCTTTGATTTCAGCGAGTTCAATTTTCTTGCCTGTAACACTTTTGTTTTTCGCTTTAATATGGCCTGGCTGACGTGAAATTTGATAGACTCTATCATGCATTTCAAAAACAAGTTCCACTGCAGTATACACATCATCATCTGCAAACCCGCTTCGAAGCATAGCCGTATCCTGACGATCTTCACCGCTACCCGATCCGTAAAGTGCATAGCATACCGCATCAAAAATCGTCGTTTTCCCTGCACCTGTTTTTCCGGAAATCGCAAATAGACGATGTTCACCTAGCTGTTGAAAATCAATAACCTCTGTATTTTTATATGGACCGAATGCAGTAATCGTTAACTTTAAAGGCTTCATTTTACTGTCTCTCGCTCCTCATCTAATAATTCTTGCAGCATCTCTGTAAATAGACGCTCTGTATCTTGATCAGGCTGAATACCAATTATATCTGTAAAAAATGATCGGAATAAATCGATGTCTTCTATCTTCTCTGTCTCAACCGACTGCATTTCATGCGGTACCTCTTGGCGTACCATTTTACGCTCAACATGCATCGCATGAGGAAACACTGTACGAATACGTTCCATCGGCGAAGTTACTGATGTCGTATCTGTTAAGCGTACAAATACATAATCATCACTTGGTGGTAATTGCAATAAATCATCCATTAAGCCCTCTACCACACGTAAATCCCGTCTCGGTATAAACTTTCGCTTCGTGACAGTTATTTCTCCCTGCGCATCTAGCTCAACAATTAAAAAGCCCTTCTCATGTAGGTGCTCAGATAATGAATACTTCAATGGAGAACCGGCATAGCGAATCGTTTCATTCAACACAAAATGCGATTTATGCAAATGTCCAAGTGCAGTGTATTTAAAAGGCTTAAATAACGCTGCATTTATGCAATCCGAGCCTCCTATTGATAAGGGCCGCTCAGAATCACTCGTGTTCGCTTCCTCTTCCCCATACTTCGTCACAAAGGCATGTCCAACAAAAACATTACGTTTTGCAGAATCTAAACTTTGCCCAATATATTCAATAATTTTCTCCATCGCCTCTTGATGAGAACGAATGGAATCATCCTCTAAAATAGTCCGTACTGAAGCTGGCTCTGCATATGGGACGAGATGAAAATGTACTTCACCATACTCATCATGGAAAACGATCGGTGCATGGTCTTTCGTAAATTGGCCTTTAATATGTAATCCACTATCACTCATTAAACTACTGCCAAAGTTCAATCGCCCTGCACTATCGTGGTTCCCGGCAACTGCTAACACAGGTATTTTTTTATCCAGCACAATTTTCGCCAAAATATCATTTAGTAAATTCACTGCCTCAATCGGGGGCATCGAACGGTCATATAAATCACCTGCTATAACGATAACATCCGGTTTTTCTTCATCAATGGCTAGCATAAATTGCTGTAAAATATATTGTTGATCCTCGGTCATGTAGACGCCTTGTACAAGCTTTCCTAAATGCCAATCTGCTGTATGAAATATTTTCATTCTTTGCGCCTCCTGTCTATTACATTTTATCATGGCTGATGGATTGATTGTTTTTCCTTTTATTAGTTTTGAAAATTTTAATTAGGCTTTTTCATCATATTGTGGGGAGCAGAGGTGCCGGGATATTTTCAACTAAAAAAAGAGCACCACTGTCGATGCCCTGATTACAAATAATTATGATGAAAACGTTTTGCTCTTACGATCTCCATAAAAGCAGCGTATCCTTTAAAACCTTGAATGGTCCGCGCCGTAGCAATTGACTTTTCTTTTTCTTGTTGTTTCTGCTCTGCGTTCGCTACTTGTTCTAAAATGTGCTCAAATGACATAGGGTTAGGCTTTGGCAGTTCGTTTGAAGAAATGGCTAGTGTATTACTTCCGCTATATTCATGTAAAAATGCATTTGCCATTTGGCGATAGCCTTCAAGATTTGGATGTACATCAGAGATATTGGGTAAAAGGTTTCTAGCGTTTAACCCAAATGCATCATAGACGTCTACATAAACTGCTCCGGCTTGCTCTGCCTGTTGCTGTAAAATCGTATTTAGCTTGACAAGCTGTGCATTTGTGCCTTCTTTTTGCGTAGCATGAACATTTGGATAAGCAAAATAATAGCCCATGACATAGACCTTTGCATTAGGTGCTCGTAATTTTAATTCTGCTAAAATCTCCGCCATATTTTTTCTGGCAATGTTTAACACATAATCCGTTTGTAGCTGCGCAAAGGCTAATGTACCGGCAGTTGGATTGACCTGTACGAGACGTAGTAAATCGTTAGCACCTGCCGAAACAGTAATAAGCGTTGCATTAGCTAATAAGTCACTTGCTTCCTCTGATTGTACGCGTTTCAAGACATCGGCTGTTGTATAGCCCGGGAAAGCGAGCTCCTTTGTATAGAAACTCAATTGCCCAGTCATGCCCAATTTTATGGCGATTAAATCACTGTAGCCAGTATCAATCTGTTGATTAGGTGTTTGTCCAGCCGCCAAGGAATCTCCAACTGACAGGTAGTTTTCATTCTGAGCAAAAGCAGATGAAACACCAAATGCCATCATGAGTATAGCTGTAGCAATTAAGCTTAGTAATCGTTTCATCTGCCCTACTCCTTTCTTCAAATGAAGAACTTAAAATGCCCAGCTACCTTTGCGGAAAATTGGCTCTACGGTTCCATCTGGTAAAATACCGTCAATGTCCATCTCACCGCTGCCAATCATAAAGTCCTCATGTGTTACTGAAATATTTGCACCTAACGCTTCAAGCTGTCCGTTTTCTAAATCTCTTCCACCCTCTAAGCAAGTTGGATAAGCTTCGCCAATCGCTAAGTGGTTCGATGCATTTTCATCAAACAATGTATTAAAATATAAAATCCCCGATGCTGAAATCGGTGATTCATGCGGTACAAGTGCGACCTCACCTAAATAACAAGAGCCCTCATCTACATTTATAAGCTCCTGTAATAAATCATGGCCTACCTGTGCTTCAGCCTTAATAATTTTTCCTTCTTCAAACGTTAGTTTAAAGTCATCAATAATATTTCCTTGATAAACTAACGGTTTTGTATTGCTTACATAGCCATTTACACCTTGTTTCATCGGTAACGTATAGACCTCTTCTGTCGGCATATTAGCAATAAAGGTAGTATTATCTGGCGTTTTACTACCTCCAGTAAGCCATTTATGCTGCGGCGCTAAGGCAATTGTTAAATCAGTGCCTGGCGCTGTATAATGAAGCTTCGCATATTTTTTATTGTTCAGTAGGGCCGCACGAGATTCTAAATTTACTACGTGTTCACGCCAGTTTTCTACAGCATTGCCTTCACCGATACGAACAGTTTTAAAAATGGCTTCCCATAACGCTGGTACTTGTTCCTCAGCCGCTAAGTTTGGGAATACCTTCGATGCCCATTTTGGTGAAGGCACGGCAATGATCGACCAAGCTATTAAATCTTTCATGACAGCGTTACGATAGTTTTTCAGAGCAGCTCCTGATACCTTTTGATGAGTAGCTAGACGATCTGCTGAAATACCTGCTAATTTATCCGGGTTTGCAGCATTAATCCATAATAGCGCTCCGTTACGTTCGATCACCTCATCACGCATTTTAACTACCCATTCTGGGAAACGATTAAATTCTTCTTCTGAGGCATGCTCAAAGTAAGTACGATCCATTTCATCATCTGAAAAATTAACATGAACACGTCCTGCACCAGCCTTATAAGCCTCTTTCACGACTAGACGAGCGAAATCTAATGCTTCCACTGATGTATTAACTAATAAGTATTGCCCAGGTTGAATATTGACACCGACTTTTACCGCAAGTTCTGCATATGCTTGTAATTTTTCTTCAAACATCATATTATTTACCTCGCTTTTGTCCAATTGTTTTTGAATTCCCCTCCACTAGCTTACCTTCATGCCATACTTTCTGCACTGCTTTCCCAGGAATTTCTCTTGTCCATTTTTTATACGTTTTTTCATCACGATAAGATAATAACGTTAATACTTCACCATCCGCTCCAGCACGACCTGTACGTCCAGAACGATGCAAATACTGCTCAATCGTTCTTGGAACATCGACATGAATAACATGTGTTAAACCTGCAATATCTAAACCACGTGCTGCAATATCTGTAGCAATTAAAATACGCGCCTCTCCTTTGCGGAATGCATCTAAAGCCTTTTTACGTTCTTCCTTCTTCATGTCAGAATGTAATGTCACAATCGGTGCCGTGCGATATTGTAATTTCGTTTCCTTCATTAGCAATTGATCTATATTGTTGACGAAAGCCAATCCACGTAATCCTTCTGTATGTGACAGTCGGCGTAGCAAATCTGTTTTATCACGTTCTTCCACTTTCACAAAAGAGTGTACAACTTTACCAACCTTTAACATATCCTCAGGTTTAATTTTGAAGCGTAATGGCTCGAACATCATGCGACTAGCCACTAATTCAATTTCCTCCGTAATTGTTGCCGATACAACAACTACTTGTCGCCCATATGCTGAACCTTCGATAAAGGATTTTACGACGACACGATATTCACGGCTTAGTAACTGATCACACTCATCTAAAATAACAGTTTCAATTTCTTTTAGCTTTAATTTCCCAGCACGTGCTAATTCATTTAATCTGCCAGGTGTTCCTACAACTATCGTCGGCTTTTTCTTTAACTTTTCAATTTGACGTGCAGCGTTTGCGCCACCAATTAGTTGTTGAACCGTAATATCAGAACCTGCTGTCCATTCACGGATAACCTCTACAATTTGCATTGCTAGCTCCTGTGATGGGGCTACGATAAGTCCTTGAGTTTGTTTTTTTGAACCGTTTACTTTATTTAGTAAAGGAAGTACATAAGCTAAAGTCTTCCCCGATCCTGTCGGCGATTCAGCTACAATATCTTTGCCCTCAAGCATTGCAGGAATCATTTCTTCTTGAATTTTCATCGGCTCTTCAAATTTCCATTCTGCTTGTAAATCTTCATTTAATAATTTTATTACTGACATGTAATTTCCCACCTTCTATCTGCTTGACACTAGTTTAACACACTAATCATTTTCCTACTTCATATGTACGTAAACCTTTGTATAATCGTTTCAATAATGAGGCTTACTTCATCTCACCTAATGAATTTTGAGGTGAGCTCCTGCCCTCCGTTATTGCAGAATCAATTATGTCTCGGCATAATGTGTTCAGAGGCTTTAGGACAACAGATGTTTTTCGTGCGAACAGCAACAGCATTGGTCACTCAGTCGTTGCCATCGAACGTGCGTCCTTAGCCTGAGTTCTTCTATTTTAGCGATGTTTGTACACCGCTGAAATAAGTTAAAAAAATCTGCACGACTTATGCAAGGGAGTTGTCAGCCTTCAAGCACACATAGACACTTGGGCTCCTTCTGAAGGTTGACAACTTACCTGCGCAAAGCGAACAGATTTTGCTCTCGTTCATTCAATTGTTAATCTACTATTTCATAGCCACATGCTAATATAGCACGTTCTGCTAACACGATTAATGAGTCGATATATTTGTCACTTAATGTTAAATCTCGATTGACGATTGATAATTCTGTGCATCCTAGTACGATACGATCACAATTAAGCGCGAGCATTGCCTCTTCTATCGGCTGCCAATCCTCCCAAGAGACATCTTTTCCAGCCTTTACATAATCGTAAATAATAGACATGATTTTTTCTTTCATCACATCGTCTGGAACAACTGGTGTGATACCAAATTCCTCTAACGCATCTTGATACATGCGTGAAGTTAATGTACCCGTTGTCGCTAAAATCCCTACGCGCTCTGCCCCTAAGTCAGAAGCGCGCTTTGCTGTTTCCCTTATCATATGTAAGACAGGCACGGGAGAACCTTCAACAATCTCCTCATAAAAAGAATGTGCTGTATTACATGGAATAGCAATCATATCTGCTCCAACAGAAGCAAGTTTTTTAGCATCTTTGACTATCACTGGTACAGGATTTTCCTTTGTACTATCTAAAATAAAGGCAGTACGATCAGGGATATTCGTATCATTATCAATGATGGTATGTAAATGCTCCTGATCCTTCGTTGCCTTCGTACGTCTTACAATCATTTCACCGATAAACATCGTTGCAAGTGGACCAACGCCACCAATTATACCTAAAGTTTGTTTTTTCATTAGTTTGACAGACCTTTGTTGTTAAAATATTTCTTATATTGGCGATAAAAGTTTAAATTATCTAGCGTTATATTTAACCAACGCTTCGCATTCATATCCTTATAATTAAAGATGGAATCCGTAGCCATTCCTTGGCGAATAAGACTTTTCGCTTCAATCACAAGCTGTTCATTTTGTACATATTTAAAGAGGACACCATTCGGCACAATTGTCCAAAGATGCTTGTTCTGAACATATGTTAGCTGTTGCTTGCTTCCACGGATAAAATCATCCGCAACATATTGCATTAAATTATAGCCGCTTGCTGTCACATAATAATTAGAAAGTTCATTATGTAATTCGATACTTAATAACTTATATTGACCGTCACGCTCATCATACTTCATATCAAACGTGGCAAAGCCTTGGAATCGTATTTCCTCTAGAAACAATTTCACGCGATCCATTAAGTGTTTATCGTATGCTGTCATGATGGCTACATAGCGTCCAATCCCCTCTGGAGAATGCTCCTCTAAAATAGGGTTACCCACAGATAGCAGCTTTACCTTACTATCTTGCCCAACATAAGCATTTACGACACACATATGAGCATCTTCGCCAGGAATATATTGCTGTACCATTAAGTCATCTCGGTATGCTGATTCCTTATAAATGGCATGGAAAATAGCATCCTTTTCGTCTTTATCTTTTGCAATATACACTTTTTTCTTACCTGGAAAAATACATGTAGCATACTTTGTCATATTCAAAGGTTTAATGACAACTGGGTATTCAAAAGGGAGGTCAAGTTCTTCGTAATCATTGACGGTGCAAACATGCATTGCCGGATAGGGAAAGCCGAACTTCGCACAAAGTTCATACATGCTCTCACGCGTTAATAGCTCGTTAGCAAGGTTTGCATCTACATAAGGAATGACAAAATGCTCTGCAAGCTCCTCTTTTTGTTGGACAATTTTTTTTACGTAAAATTCATCGCAGGCTAATAACAGCAATTTTTTACCTGCAAATTCCTCTGCAATTGCCTTTAACGCAACGACAAAACATTCTGCCATATGGAGTCTTGGAACTTCACGAAATATTAATAAATCACTCTGTTGTATTTTCTCCATACTCGTATGATTTAATGCAAGTGGTTTAACGCCATAGGACTCGTAAAATGCTCTTGCCATGCCGTAAGCATTCATTTCATCTCCTAATAAAACCGGTAAAAAAGCGTGCTCAATGGCCATTCTACTCAACTCACTTTATCTTTATTAGGCTCTCACATAGCATGGGGTTCATCCCCAGTGACGAGCCTTTTTTACAAGTGTAACATACTTTCCTTGAACTCCTTATACCTCTTCTTTGAATCATTTATGAACGGCTACAGCTTGTTCACCTAAATCTTTATAGCTTTTAAAAAACTGATGCACATTATAGGTGACAAAACCTTTTAATGGGTCCATAACAACTACTTTATCGCCTAAGTGCCCAGTTAAAACAACAGCATGCAAGTTCATGTACGCTTCATGTGGCACTGTTTCCCCTTCATAGATCCAGCCCTTATCTGAACTTTTTTTGGGCTCTGATAAGTCCAATGTAACCCATGTCACAACTGGGACTCCCTCCCGAACAAGCTGTAAAATTTCGTCCTGCGTGGCACCACTCTTATTTGTCACTCGTAGTTCTGCATGTTTATCTGCTATTACTGCCTCTGCTGCTTTGACAATCGGAGCTGCAAGGACATACATACCGTGTGCTTTATCACGAGGATTTCCTGCAAAAGCCTGTGCTGGATTTGGACCAAATCGTTGTCCTCCTACAGTACTTATTGTTTGCTTTGGTAAATAGTTATCAGCCATTTCCAGCTTCGTAACATTTAGCCCATAATAATTTAATACAGCTGTTAATGATGTTATTTCACAGCCATGTGGTAGTTCAGGATTTTGCATAACAATTGGTACATCCAGCTCTTGCTCGTCCCTAGAAAAATAAGTTTCCAATCGATAATACGGCTTTGTCGCATCATATGTAAAATTTTCGATTGTCGTATAACCATCGTTTTTCGTACTATTTTCAAGCGTAGTTGCCGCCATAGCATATTTCCGTCCGTCTAGAAGTTTCGAAAATATCGCTTCGCCCTCTTCCGAGCCAACCGCATCCTCCACTACTTCACCTGTCTCTACATCTGTAGCAGTTATATAAAGTTTAGGTATGGGTGCACCACTATTAAACTCTACTGTTAACACAGTTAATCCTTTGTTTTGCGTTTCCTGTTGCGAAAACGGATTGCAACTCGAAAGTAGCATGATTATCATAATACCTATTAGTAAAAGGTGTTTATACCTCGTCCACAAGACAAATTCCGCTCCTATCTTGTTTGAAGACAATAACTTCAATTCTATTATTTCAATTTACTATTATACGCTAATTTCATAGACGTTCCTATTTTAACTTCTTTCGCGGTTGCCCAAACAACCGCTGAAATAGAGGAACTCAGGCTAAGAACTTCTCATCCTGTAAAACGCCTGGGTGATCAACCTCGTGCTGTCGCTGTTGCACAAAGTTGCTGCATAGCATATTTTTGTAGAATGTCTGTCATTAACATCGTCATCATAAGCCCCCTAATTATTCATTTCCCCTCATACCGTGTAAAATCGCCATAGGAAATTCAGAATATTACAATTATATTTTATCAATCAATGAAAACGTTGGCAATTTTCTATACTACAATGGAGATTGATGGAGCAACACTTATACATGGACATCAATTCAAATGGAGTGTAACGTGGCAACCTACATTTCCGCCATTTAAAAAATCGCTTCTTTTCTTCGGACATCGTCATGAATCGGGTCTTTATCATCGCAATAAAAAGTGACCTATTCGTATTCGCTATGGCCAACCAATCGCATTACAGGAAAAACAATACGCATCCATGTTGGATCAATTATGGATCACCGTGAGTGGTGTCTTTACGATCGTCATAAATGTACAGTAACATGTATGTGTGCTCCTTCTGTTGAGAATGTTTGATGATGTTTCATCAAGGGCAAACCTCACTATGGAGTTTCGCTGTTTTATCGTAGCCACAAAAAACGCTAAAGTCGACTGACTTTAGCGTTTTTTAAACTAGCAATTTTCGCAATCTGTTAAAGCATCTAGTAATTTTTCCATTTCACAAATACGATCGCACATAGTTTGAATCATAGTTCGAAGGATTGGTATTAATTCTTGGCAAATACAGAACCTTAAAACGTTTTGCGCTAGTCGAACGCCTCCCTGATGGTGAACAATCATTTCGCGCAGAAAGTTTATATTAATGTTATTAGAAACTGGTGGTAAACTCATTGCTTGGAACATAGCCCCGGTAATTTCTTTATATGCACACATATATTCGTACAATTCACATTCCGAATTTTGTACGATACAGCATCTATTTTGTATCGCTTCGAGGCATTCAACAGTTTCCGTACTTGTTGCTACTATTTCTAATGCGAGATTTTGCACAGGTATGTTAGTAGTGTATCGCAAAACATTTTCCGACATTTTAATAGCAGCTAATTGATGCGGTAATATTTGCTTAATAAAATTTTCTGAAATGCTGCATGTAATTGTCACATAGGTCATGCCCTGCATCATTTTATCGAGGATTCTTTGGTATTCCTCTAAATAAACCTTTGTTACATTACTGAGTACAATTGGTTTAGTCATAAGACACACTCCTTTCAGAGTAATATATGCCCGATAGGTTGTTATGCGGTAGACAATTGTACCAACTGATTTCTATTGTTTCGCAACAGTAATGGAAGTATTTTCAAAGCCTAAACGACTAATCTTTTTTATATGTATGTAAGCACTTTTGACAAATGCATTGCTCTCTAGGTACTGATTCAAACATTTCTTTAGGAAAACTTTCTGTCATAGCAATCCTTTTGCTCATTTACTACCTCACAATCATTTTCTTGCCCACATTACGGACAACTTCTTTCCTTCGTTTATACAATTCCTTACTTGTACTTTACATTGTAAAATAACGTGTAATTTTAATCCGTGATTTTACGGAATAAAAAAAGAGGAGCCATTTTCATACTCCTCCCAAATAGCTTATTGTTTTCCCGCATGAATCTGCCGTTTTACTTCTTCGACATCTGTATCACTATATATTTCCGTGCCAATCCCACCTCTTTGGGCTAGTAGCTTTTTCACTTCATTGTAAGATAAACCACCTTCTGCATTTTCCCTTTTTACTTCATTGATATTTGTTCCAGTAGAAGTAAACTGAGCTTCATTTTGGTCAGTCATGCAAATCCCTACCTTCTATAATTCATCAGGCTGCATTTCAATCAATTCATCGCCTTCTCGTTCTACTTTTTTATTGAGTTCCTTAACCGGTATAGGATCAACCGTTTGCATGTCTTCGTGCAAGTCAAAAAGACTTATAGTATCTGATTCAACCATGTCTGGCTTATCCTTGCTTGCTAAATTCATGAATATCTTTTTCTCATGCGGGATGTTTTCTATGTCCATCATTGCTCACTCCTTTCCTATAGCATGTGTAATGTTGGACAAATTATGTGCCTTTCGATTTGGCACGTTTATCGATGCGATGATATTCAGATATTTGCATGACCCGAACATGTCTTGTATGCAGCTCATGATAAATCCCTCTACTATCTGTAAAGGATATATTGATCTCGTCTCGTTCACTTCGAACTAATGCCTCTGCTTTTTCCTGTGATTAAAGAGCACTATGGAATTCATGGACTAATGATCCTAGCTCTATTGGTCATGTCGTTTCACGTGGCTGTATTCGTATGCAAATTAGCCGTCACCTCTAGATTGTGCAAGCTTTGATAAATAGTATTGCTCCTCTCGCAGCATATGATCCGCCATTAAAGCTGTAAATGTTCCTAATACGTCTGCACTTAACTCCATCTCCTCCAACTCCCGTAAAAAAGTTTTGAATAATTCCATTTCTATATCTACCTCTCGATTAAAGCGAGTTAATGCCGGGAATGAGTCTATATTTGAACGCAAATATCCTGTAAGCTCCACTGCTTTTAAATAAAATTGTTCAAAATGTTGGGCAAAGGTAGTACTTTTTTGCCGTAATCTTCTTTCAACACCATCCAAATCGTCGTGAATGATCCCTGCATGTCCTGATGCATCTAACAGCCAGAGTAAGTGATGATGTAGCTCATGAAAGATTGGCGGGACTTCCCCCTTCTTCAAATAGCTAAGTACATTTTGATATTCCTCTAATTCATTCACCATGTGATTAATAAAAGTAGGTGGTAGATGACTATTAATATTTCCCGTTAATTGCTTTCTAAGCATATACAATTTAAATTGCTTTAGTTGTTCTACTGCTTCATCGACAGTAAGTGAGAAGGAAACCGCATGATTGGCATCTATCGAATTAACATAGGCAAGAAGCTGAGAAAATTGAAGAATAAATGAATTCGCTCTTTTAATATCCTCTATTTCCGATGGATACAATGAATCATGCATAAATTGAGAATGATCTTTTAGTATCCTTAGCCAAAACCTATGTTCAAACATCGCATGCTGTAAGTAATCCGACAATCATTCACATCTCCTTTATTCTATACGTTCCTTTATTCTATTCTTCTTGAAAATCTAATATTAATGCGTAATGTCGACATTGACTTTTCGTATAAGATGAAACGCTTAAAGCTATACTACATAATGCTGAAGCAACGAAAAAAATTCAATTTTTTCATTAAAGAACAAACTGAAAAATCAGGAGGGGATATGCTTGTCCATAAAAGACAATATATTATCGATTTTCGCCTTAGGTGGCATTAATGAGATTGGCAAAAATATGTATGTAGTACAGTATGGGAATGATGTTTTAATTATCGACTGCGGCGCTAAATTTCCAGACGAAAGCTTACTAGGTATTGATTTAATAATTCCTGATATTACCTACCTATTGGAGAATAAAGGAAAAATAAAAGCATTGATTGTGACACATGGACATGAGGATCATATTGGTGGTATCCCTTATCTGTTAAAAAAATTAAATGTCCCTATTTATGCGACACGTTTTACTCTTGGGTTAATTGAGCTAAAGCTAAAAGAACATAAGCTTTTAAGGGAGACTAAATTAATAGAAATTCATGCTGATTCATCATTAAACTTCGGACAAGTTGATGTTAGTTTCTTTAGAACAAACCATAGTATACCTGATTGCTTAGGAATTGTGATGAATACACCTGAAGGAAATGTAGTACACACTGGAGATTTTAAATTTGATTTAACACCTGTCAATAATCAGTTTGCAGATATTCATAAGATGTCTAAGATAGGATCAGAAGGCGTACTAGTACTAATTTCTGAAAGTACGAATGCTGAACGACCTGGGTTAACTCCTTCAGAGAAGCTTGTTGGTCATCATATTGAAGATGCATTTTTACATGCCGAGCGTAAAATCATTATCTCTACATTCGCTTCTAATGTGAATCGTATCCAACAAATTGTAGATGCAGCGATTGCTACAAATAGAAAGCTTGCACTACTTGGCCGTAGTATGGTGAATGTTGTAGATGTTGCACTAGAGCGAGGCTATTTAAACGTTCCAGAGGATCTGTTGATTGATGCACGCGAGGTGAAATATCTTCCACCTGAAGAAGTTGTTGTACTATGTACGGGTAGTCAGGGTGAACCATTAGCTGCACTCTCTCGCTTAGCAAATGGAAATCATCGCGAAGTAAAAATTTTACCTAATGACACAGTTATTTTAGCATCATCCCCTATTCCAGGGAATGAAAAGGGTGTTTCACGAATCGTCGATAATTTGTACCAGCTAGGTGCGAAGGTTATTTATGGCTCGTCTAGTCATACGGGTATGCACGTTTCAGGTCATGGCTATCAGGAAGATTTAAAACTAATGCTGACACTAATGAAGCCCCAATTTTTCATTCCGATTCATGGTGAATTTCGTATGTTACATCAGCATCGTTTGCTAGCTGAGTCCGTTGGTGTCAAAAAAGGACATACGTTTATTATGAAAAATGGGGATGTTGTTGATATTGAAAATGCAATGGCTAGGCAAACACGTAAAATTCCTTCAGGTGATACGTATGTCGACGGTATCGGTATCGGTGAAGTCGAAGGAATAGTCTTACGAGATCGCAAACAGCTTTCAGAGGACGGCATGCTTGTTATCGTTACAACGCTTAATAAAATAGATGGTACCTTTATTTCAGAACCAGATACAATTTCGCGAGGCTTTGTTTATGCCAAAGACTTTGAGGAGCTTTTAACTAAAGTAAATAGTCTCGTCAAAGATATCGTAAATGAGCTTCAGGAAGAAAGTAAACAGCAAATACATGTCTTAAAAAGAGAAATCAAAAGAGCTGTCGGTCAATATCTATTTACACAAACAAAAAGAAAACCAATGATTTTACCTGTAATTATCGAAATTTAACTTCATTCAGCAAAGTATTTTGGTAGCGATTAGCAAAGTGTCAGCTACAAAGGGTGTCCAAACATCCGCTGAAATAGAGAAACTCATGCTGCTGACGCTTCGCTTTCGCGCAAAAAACATCTGCTGCTGTCGCTTCGCTTTCGCGCAAAATACATCTGCTGCTGTCGCTTCGCTTTCGCGCAAAATACATCTGCTGCTGTCGCTTCGCTTTCGCGCAAAAAACATCTGCTGCTGTCGCTTCGCTTTCGCGCAAAA
>DAMBVB010000019.1:31582-40919 GCA_032053185.1 Lysinibacillus sp. | reverse complement strand
CGCTTCGCTTTCGCGCAAAAAACATCTGCTGCTGTCGCTTCGCTTTCGCGCAAAAAACCTTTGCAAACCTAAGCAAAGCCGAGTTCGGACGCAATTAGCTGAGACATAATTGTTAAAAGTCGGTGTGAATTTTTCCCTTTACACCGACTAATGCATTTTCTCCGACTCCAGCGAGGATGAAGAACCTTTTCACTTTACAGATTGTCCAATTTTATTTAAGCTCACCCTTAAAAATTTTATGTAGCATAATATTGTAAAGATGCTGAGCCTGATTAAACCCATGATGTAAACTTTTTGAGTGATTTTCTATCTGCGTCGAAAAATTGCCAACATGCTGTGGTAGCCCCTCTACTGCTGTCATTAAAGACTCTTTCCTTTTTAATAAAAGCTGCATCGTATTTAAAATTTGCACCATTTTGTGTTGGATAGCTAACATCGGAATATCTATGGGTATATGGGACAAATGATGCCATTCTTTATTCATTTGATACCACCTGAGAAAGTGTAATAAATAATCACTTAAAATAATTGTTTCATTTGGAATAATAGCGACGATATCATTGGCAATACATATTTCAGTATCGCATTGATATATATTTTTTTGTGTGTCCTTCAAATTAGCTTTAGTAAGAATGATGGTTTTAGCTGGTACTGGTGGACAATTAAAATGTTTTTTAAATGTCATATTAACTTTTGGTAATTGTTCAATATCACCATTTAGCATTAACTTTTTTAAATTTTCTGCTGTAATTAGGGGGACTCCGACGTTTGTAAAATACTTTTTCTTCGGTACTATTGTCCCCTCTTCTATTTTAGCAACTTCATCTAATCGATAACGCTTTACCATGCCTGAATCCTCCAATCCTTAACTTAAATAGAATTAGCTGTAACCTAAAACAAGCTACTGAAGAATCATCAACTCTATTTTGCATACATCTTTTCTCTCCATAAAAACTTATCACTTATTATTGTACCATTTTACTGTAACATTATCTCTATTATACCACTATAATGGTATAGGCATTTTTAATGTTTTTCACTAGCTTTTTACATAGGGGTGAATCATATGTCAGACTTTTTAAAGCTAGTAGGCGAACAACTCCGTATTATTAGGGTTTCCAAGGGGCTAAGTCAGGAAGAAGTAGCAGAAAAGACAGGGAAACTAGGTTTTAGTAAAGGACGAATCTCAAACATTGAACACGGACAGTCTAATATCACTTTAAGCACTTTAGAAACGCTGATGAAAGCATTAGACATTGTCCCTGAGGAGCTATTTAATTTTCAAAAATTATCTGGCGTTACTGATATTGAAGAAAAGAACCTTATGCTTGACATACATCGATCAGTATTAAGGGAGCGCAATTTAGACGAGGTAAAATACGTAGTACGCATTACGAAGGACTTTTTAGATACGATTGATTCACAATCAAAGAAAAACAGCTCCAATAGTCAATGACGTTGGAGCTGTTTTCTACTTATTCCAAATTTATCATGTGGACATGCCCTGTTTTGATCATAGAAAAATCCATTTAGTCTAAAACCAAATGAATCTTTCTATTACATGCCAAACTTTTGACGATAGCCGCATTTCCTGCATAGCTCTTCGACTGCTTCTCTACGTGAAAATCCGTCGACAATATTATTTGCACGTTCACCTTGAACAATATCGGTGAAGGATGTCTCGTTCACATTTCCTAAATTAATAACGCCCTCACCATCAAGACAGCAAGGCACTACCGTACCATCCACTAATATAGCTGCTTGGCTTCGCAGTGCATGGCAAAAGCCTTTGCCTTTATCCTCCGGCTCCAGTAAGCTTGGCCACTTGAATTCATGATCCTGGTTTAAATAAATATGCTGAGCAATCTTTACACCTTTACCTGGCAGCACTTTTTCTTCGATATGGTAATCAAGATTATATTCATTTTCTAGAATTTCGAGCGTTTCACGATTTCTCCGTGCCGCAATATCTGATACATGTTCCTTTTGTAAATTCCATAAACGATATGAAATAATTGTATTATAGTCTCTTGAAGCACGCACAAAGTCTACTATATCCCCTAAATATTTCTCACGATTTTCAGATCCCTCATGACCGTCGAAACTATGCAAAGAAAAATTGATTTGGCGTAAGGCTGGTTTCCCTAGTATCTTTTCGCGATTCTTTTTAATCAGTGTACCGTTTGTTGTAATGTTAACTTTAAAACCTTTCTCATGCGCTGCGTCAAGTAGCTGATCAATACGTGGGTGTAAAAGTGGCTCTCCTTTTACATGCAAATAAATATATTTCGTATGGGGACGTATTTCATCCAATATTTTATTAAATTGTTCTACTTTAATAAGTCCCTTTGCACGAGCAGTTGGCGGACAAAAGCTACATGCTAAATTACAGACACTCGTTATTTCTATATAAACCTTTTTAAATGTTCTCAACGTTGATTCACCGTTCCAGTTCTTCTTATATTCAAATCCTATTCATTTTATCAAAATTTACGATAAGGAACAGTTTTTCAGTCTCCATCCCCTCACATTATTTATAACTCTTAGGGCTACATGAACAAGTAAGCTAGAGAAAAATTAATAACTTAATAGTAATGCTAAAATGAAGGAGGTGAAAATTATGCCTAATAATGAGCATTCTAAGGATCCAGCTAAAAATAATATTACCATTAATCTTACTATTAATATTGGCAATAAAGAAATCCAGTTTGAACAAAGGGCTGAAGGTGGAGCACAAATCAATAAGGATGTAGGTATTAATGCCAACCAAGGCGGTCAAAATGCCATAAACGGCAGTACTAGAAATGTTAACTCCCAATTCGCCAATGGAAACGGCGGAAGCGGTATTGCTGGTGACAATAATGATGAAGCTGGCGGACAACAAGGAATAGAAGTAAGAGACAGCAGAGTAATCGACAGCGATATCCATTCATCTGCGAATCATAGCGAAAGTAGTGAAGATGAAAATAACAACGACTAAAGTTTATTAGGCTCATCGAACGCCCCCTGGAAAACGCCCTGACTGAATGGAAATCATGGCGATGAACCTTGATTCCGAACTGTAAAAAACTTCTATCTGCAGGGATATTTCATACTACAGGTAGAAGTTTTTTTGTCTTCGTTATTCGCTAAGGAACCATGCCTCACACATTACGTTTATAATTTTTTGTCCCATCATATGAATAAAGTGTTGGCTTTCCTTCCACATTTGTTTCTAGATGTACAGGACGACCCCATAGCTGATAAATATATGGCAAAACGTTTTCTAAGTAGTGTGGATCAAGCTCCATCCCCTCATAGCCATGCACTAAATAGAGCTCTCCATTACGAAGGTAATCTCCATTTTTAACGACGATATATGGGAATCCCCCATTTACACGCATCGATACGAGCTGATCCCGTACCATTTCATGCTCCTTATCGGTAATACGGTATTCATTTCCTTTTTTCTGGAATAAATAAAGATCTTCTCGTTTTGCTAAATCCTTCGTCAAATAGTTACGGATAAAGGATATATCCGATTCTATTTCTCTAACCTCAAACATTTTCTCTCGACCTGAGTTTGGCTGAACACCGCGCTTTCTCATCTCTTCCGTTGGATCATTATAGCGCTCTTCAATATCCTCAAACATTTTCACGCCAAGGTAATAAGGATTAATGGATGTTTTTGAAGGCTGCACAACACCTGCATTTAATTTGGCATATTCAATTGTTTCCGCTGTCGTTAGCTTAAGCTCACGCATAATACGTTGATGCCAAAAGGAAGCCCAGCCCTCATTCATTATTTTCGTCTCTAATTGTGGCCAAAAATAAAGCATTTCCTCACGCATCATCGTTAATATATCTCGCTGCCAGTCCTCGAGCTCTCGACTATGCTCCTCTAAAAATAACAATAAATCTTTTTCTGGCTTTGGCGGAAAGTGCTTTATTTTTTGCCTTACCGATTTATACTCTTTTTCCTTATCGTCTAAACGCCATAGATCATCATACGGTGATTTTGCTTGATGAATTTCTTCTTCAAATTCATCCTCCGTATTCCAAGACAATTTTGGTCGTAAAAGGGAAGGATCGATATGCTCCTGAATCGCTAAAACTGCATCTAAAAACTGTTCGACCTCATCCTTTCCATATTCTCTTTCATAGCCAGCTATCCGTTCAGCTGTTGCAGTCATACTCTCCACCATATCTCTTCTAGTATTGGAGAAGCGTACATTATTTTTAAAGAAATCGCAGTGCGCCAATACATGCGCAATAATCAATTTATTTTGTGTTAACGTATTTGTATCAAGTAAAAATGCATAACATGGGTTTGAGTTAATCACTAGCTCATAGATTTGACTTAGCCCTAAATCATATTGAAGCTTCATTTTGTGGAATTGTTTACCGAAGCTCCAATGTGAAAATCGAGTAGGCATACCATATGCGCCAAATGTATAAATAATATCTGCCGGACAAATTTCATAGCGCATCGGAAAGAAATCTAAGCCAAAGCTTGAGGCAATTTCTGTAATTTCATCAATTGCTCGTTCAAGCTCTTTCATCTCCACTTTTTCGCCCCCTCCTTGGAATATGATTTAAGATTCACTTTTTTTGAAAAAGCTCTTTAAGGCATCGTACACATCGCCTTTTTTTCTCAAAATATGATATCTAAATTTAGGGTCATCTATTTTTTTGTAAGTGTACATAAGTGTAGAGAAGCGGTTATGCTGATTGACTTCACCATATCCAAACATGCTCGATACATCCATTAACTCTCCCACTAGCTTCAAGCACTTTTCATTATCCATTGATATATTTTCACCATCTGAAAAATGCACTGGATAAATATTATAGCGGGAAGGATTATACTTTTCTCGAATTAGTTCCAATGCCTTTATATAGGCCGATGAACAAATCGTTCCACCGCTTTCTCCCTTCGTGAAAAACTCCTCTTCTGTCACTACTTTTGCCTCAGTATGATGCGCAATAAACTCAATTTCCACTGTTTCATACTTGGAGCGCAAAAATTTTGTCATCCAAAAGAAGAAGCTCCTAGCGCAATATTTTTCGAAGGAGCCCATCGAGCCACTTGTATCCATCATAGCAAGGACCACTGCCTTCGATTCAGGTTTTTCCACTTCATCCCACGTTTTAAAACGGAGATCATCATTATGAATCGGCGTAATGTCCGGTTTTCCTTGCATAGCATTACGCTTTAGCGCATTAAGGATTGTGCGCTTTTTATCGACATTTCCCATTAAACCTTTTTTCCGAATATCGTTAAACTCAATTTTTTCCGTCTTAATATCCACTTTTTCTTTCTGCTGTAAGTTTGGGAGCTCAAGCTCATTAAATAACACATTTTGAACCTCTTCAATGCTTACTTCAGCTTCATAATAATCATGACCTGGCTTGTCACCAGCTTCTTTTCCTTTACCATTAGCCTGATTACCTCTGCTAGGATCACGCGCAACCACATCACCAACACTACTGTCTCCTTGACCTTGCCCAACATGCTTGGAGTTATCATAGTTATATCGAATTTTATATTCATCAAGTGAACGTATAGGTATTTTAATGACCTCGCGACCATTGGACATAACAATACTTTCTTCACTGACTAAATCGGGTAAATTATTCTTAATAGCATCTTTTACTTTTTCCATATGCCGTTGCTGGTCCTGGTGCCCTTTACGATGGAGGGACCAATTTTCCTGAGAAATGGCAAAGCGTTTATTTTCGTTTTCAGTCATTTTTATCCTCACCCATCTATCAAATTCGCTTTTTCTATACTATGCTAGTCATTCGCTTTCTTGAACTTATATGAAGATAAAAGGAGTGCCCTAAAATGGGACACTCCTATTCATTCCTATCAATAGTCTTATCGTTTCCACTGAATAGGTCAAAGCCGCTAACGATTTAACAAACTACCTACATACTGCAATAATTCATTAGCAGATGTTGTATTATAGCCATGCTCATCAACAAGTCTTGCCACAACCTCATTAATCTTCTTCAGTTGTGATTCATCCGGCATTTTTGAGGATGTTGTAATTTTTACGACATCCTTAAGATCAGCAAATAGTTTCTTCTGTATGGCTTCTCGTAATCTTTCATGAGAATTATAGTCAAAACGCTTTCCTTTTCGAGCATAAGCAGAAATACGAATTAATATCTCTTCACGGAATGCTTTTTTCGCATTTTCCGAAATGCCTATTTGCTCCTCTATAGAGCGCATTAGTTTTTCATCAGGATTCATTTCCTCACCCGTTAATGGATCGAAAATTTTATGTTTATTACAAAACGCCTCTACATTATCGAGGTAATTATTCATCAATGTTTTTGCAGACTCTTCATACGAATAAACGAAAGCTTTTTGCACTTCATTTTTGGCAATTTCATCATACTCTCTTCGAGCAACTGCAATATAGTTTATATATTTTTCTCGATCTTCCTGCGAAATAGAAGCATGTTGGTCAAGCCCATCCTTTAATGCACGCAGAACATCTAACGCATTAATAGATGGTATCTCTTTTCGGATAATAGCAGAAGAAATACGATTAATAATATACCGTGGATCAATACCGTTCATGCCTTCGTTCGGAAACTCTTTTTTAAGCTCCTCTAAGTCAACGGAATTAAATCCCTCCACATTTTCTCCGTCGTACAGTCGCATTTTTTTTATAAGGTCCACACCTTGTTTTTTCGGTACTTCCAGTCTTGTTAGAACCGAAAAGATTGCTGCGGCCTTCAATGCATGCGGCGCAATATGAACATGTGACATATCGCTTTCTTTAATCATTTTCTCGTAAATCAATTCTTCCTGACTAACTTTTAAGTTATACGGAATCGGCATGACAATAATACGTGAATGTAACGCCTCATTCTTTTTATTTGAAATAAATGAACGATACTCTGTTTCGTTTGTATGCGCAACAATTAACTCATCTGCACTAATTAATGCAAATCGACCTGCTTTAAAATTACCTTCCTGCGTTAATGATAATAAGTTCCATAAGAATTTTTCATCAAGCTTTAGCATTTCTTGGAACTCCATCATCCCTCTGTTTGCCTTATTTAACTCCCCGTCAAAACGATATGCACGCGGATCAGATTCTGAACCAAATTCTCCGATTGTTGAGAAATCAATACTACCTGTTAAATCTGCAATATCCTGTGATTTGGGATCTGATGGCGTAAATGTTCCTATACCTACACGTTTGTCTTCAGAAAAAGTAATACGTTCAATCATCACATTTTCAATACGTCCATCGTACTCCTTTTCAAGACGCATCGTATTTAAAGGCGATAAACTTCCTTCAATTCGTATACCATACTCCTCATAAAAATCATTACGCAAATGATGTGGAATTAAATGTAAAGGGTCCTCATGCATTGGGCATCCCTTTATTGCGAAAACTGCACCTTCATCTGTTCTCGAAAATTGCTCGAGTCCACGTTTCAACAAGGTCACTATTGTTGATTTACCACCACTTACTGGTCCCATTAATAATAAAATACGTTTTCTAACATCCAATCTTCGCGCTGCTGGATGGAAATATTCCTCCACCAGTCTTTCAATTGCTGTTTCAAGCCCAAAAATTTCTTGCCCAAAAAATTCATACATTTTTTGCCCATCGCGTTCCTCTACACCAGCATTTTTTATCATATTGTAGACGCGTGAATGGGCCGTTTGAGCAACTTCAGGTCTTTCCTTGATGATGTTTAAGTAATCTGCAAATGTACCTTCCCACTTCAGCCGATTTTCTTCTTCGCGATAGCTTTTCACTTTATCTAAAATGTTGATAGCCTTCCCTCCATTCAGGGCTTGATTTATAACATAGTATGAAGGAAATGATATTATGATACCCAATACTTTTTCTTTGTCGAATTTTCTTCTTATGTCTCTAATTTTTTCTCTGAATGTGTAAACGCTAAATAAAATAATTTATAGCCCATCCCCAAATATTACTGCAGTGATAAATCATACGTTAAACGGTATACTTGATGTTTTTTACATAAATTGCTTATTTCTACCGCTTCGTTTTCCCACAAAAAGTGCTGAATGAAGATAAAAAATTCGGTTATTCTAACGTTAGAAAGGAGGTCCATTATTGAATCGCCATTTTATATTACTTTTATCATGGATGTTTTTATGGGGTTTTACTTTCCCATCTGTTGCTTTAGCAAAAGAAGAACCTACCCAAGAAGAAATTGTGCAACAACGTATGGCCTATTACGTACAATTTGACGAATTACTTATCCCATGGCATTTCTTAGCAGCCATTGACCAATATGAACGAAATTTACAATCCGTTCGCAAAGATATTCCGAAACGGGATGGTATCATTGCCATTCAATTTTCTGATGAATATTGGTCAGGTGCTTTAAACCCTGTACGAGATGATACTCGCCCAGAAACAATTAGTTACTTTGGGGGAATGGGACTAGATGGCAATGGTGACGGAGTTGCCAGTCCAAAGGATGACGCCGATATAATATTCTCCATGGCTACTTTTTTAAGTAAATTTGGAACAACTGATGAGGACTTTAAATTAGCTTTATGGGAATATTACGGAAGTGAGCAGGCCGTAAATCAAATCTTCACCATCTCCAAAATGTATAGTCATTTCAAAACAACTGAGCTCGATGCTCACACATTCCCTATCCCAACTAATTACAATTACAGTTTTCGGAGTACATGGGGTGACAATAGGGGCTGGGGTGGACGCCGTATTCATGAAGGAACAGATATTTTCGCTAGCTATGGTACGCCCGTACTTTCTACTTCTTATGGAGTTGTGGAAATAAAAGGGTGGAACCAATTTGGTGGTTGGCGCATCGGAATTAGAGATAATCATAACTCATATCATTATTATGCCCATCTAGGTAGTTATAATAAGAAAATTAAAGTAGGCGACCTTGTTGAGCCTGGAACTGTTCTCGGTTATGTTGGTAGTTCTGGCTACGGTAAAGAAGGAACGTCTGGAAAATTCCCGCCTCATCTTCACTATGGTATATATAAGTTCAATGGACGTACAGAATGGGCATTTGACCCATACCCATCATTACTACAATGGGAACGACTAGCTAAAAAAACAAAACAACAATAAGAATTACCACTGGCGGCCTTCTAAGGTGAGAGGTATTGAATGAAGATACAATATATAGAGAGAGCGCTTGGTGCACTTTTGCAACAAGTGCTTTTTTCGAACGTAAACGTTTTGGGTCTCTAGCAGAGATTTCTTTAGTACCCCGATCAGTTCGAGGCGATAGCGAATCACTTCTCTGACTCACCCGATCACTTTGTGGTGATACCGGATCACTTTTCCGGCTCACCCGATCACTTCAAGACGAT
>DAMBVB010000019.1:19874-31482 GCA_032053185.1 Lysinibacillus sp. | reverse complement strand
ACCCGATCACTTTTCCGGCTCACCCGAGCAGTTCGAGGCGATACCCGATCACTTTTCCGGCTTACCCGAGCACTTCAAGACGATACCCGATCACTTTTCCGGCTCACCCGAGCAGTTCGAGGCGATACCCGATCACTTTGAGACAATACCGAATCACTTTTCCGGCACCCGATCACTTCAAGACGATACCCGATCACTTTTCCGGCTTACCCGATCACTTTAAGGCGGTAGCGGATCACTTCTCTGACTCACCCAATCACTTTGAGACAATATCTGATCACTATTAGTTTATTGCCACTGTCTAATTGGTACCCTTTCAAGCTCATAACGTTTTATAATAACACTAATCTTCTGAAACCATTCCTCACATAACTCTAGCGCTTCTTGATACTCATCCTCTTGTCTTGATATAGGCTCACCGTTATCTAGAAAAACATATTCTAGAATAGGATCAGATAAGTTATCCGCTACAATTTTCAACGACAATTGAGACACAGTGTAATACTCAGGGTCCTCTTCATCGCATTCCTCTTCTTTTATATCCAGATCTTCACCAAGCAATGAACCACTTATTAAACGATTGCTAGTCCTAGCAATATACATTTCGTCCTCAACTATAGCAACTTCATATATTTTATTGAATGAAATTTCTTTTTTTATCAAATCTTCTTCTAAATCTTCTCTACTTACGAGGAAAAGTGTATTTGTAGGTTCATTTAGTAATAAAGCATTTAAACAATCATTTGAGATGATGCAATGCGTATGAGGGATAGCCATTAGTTCCTCCTCACTTGCCTCTAGCCATTCATTTAATCTATTGATATAGATATATCGTTCTTTAACATACCGAATAATTCCTGCTATTAATAGCCCTAAACCAATTAAAAAATATACGTTGCTAAAAATAGCCGTTTCGACTGACTTTGCTAGTAATAAATAGATCATTCCTAGCAATAAAAGAAAGAAGGTTTTCATCCATTTCCCACCCTCAAAAAGATAATCGATAGGATTATTTCATCCATGTTAATAGAAATTTTATTCTAATGATTATCTTTTCATTCTTAATTTTTATGGGAAATATCTGTATTTTTAGCTTCTACATCAAACTTTGAAACGGATTTTTCAAGTTCTTCTGTCATTTTGTTCTTTACTATTTTGAGTATTATTACGAATTTTCTCGGCTCGTTGACATTTCTCTTCAGAGCAATTAAAAAACAGCTACAACGCAATATTGTAGCTGCTACTATCAATTACAGGATTATTCTATTAAAAATACTTATCCGTTTAGTGTCATGACTAAAACTGCCGGTATAAATGATACAGCAAACATACTTACATACCACATCGATGTACGGCGTAATGAAAAACGAACTTGTTTCTTTTCTGCATAAAAAATGTCTATCATAATTGCAGCAACAACAAGTGGGATAGTAACACATGCGATAGCAACTAATAAAATTTTTAAACTAAACATAAAAGCACCCCTCTGTTCTTGAACATTTATTTTTCATCTTTGTGACAACTTTATGTCAATTCCAGTGTACACAATTCCGTCACAAATTGTCAACTACATTCAACTAAGAGAAATGTGCTTTTTATAGATAATTTTCATCATAAAATAGCTATACCCGTAAAACACTTCGCAAAAAAGCGGCTGCAAAATGGCAACCGCTTTTTTCATCATTCATTTATCGGCTATTTACTAAAATTCCCTCTTGACTAATTATAAAGAAACGCATGGGCGCACCTCAGATTTCACGCTTCTTTTTAATCAAGAACAGATGTTAGTAAGCCATTTTAATCTCTATATTTATATGTCAGCCCTCTTAAAAAATTTCTCACAAAGCGATCACCACATTCTTTATAGTTACGATGACTTGGATTTCTTAAAATGGCACCTAATTCGCCTTTCGAAACGTTAACGCCTCCATCATATAAAATATCGAGCATCTCCTCACTCGTTAAGGCTAACGCAATCTTCACTTTCTTGAACAGCATATTATTAGGGCTTTCTTTTCCTGAAACAGGTGGTGGTCCTTCTGGCTGACCAGACTTAGGCTTTTGCAGTCCTCGTTTAAATGTAATAAATCCATTTAAAAATGCCTCTACCATTTTATTATTACATTTGATGTATTGTTCTGGTGCTTCTTCCTCATCATTAACTTTAATAAGCATGTTCAATACTTCTTCCTTCGTAAAGTCCATGCCTCCTAGCTTAAAAATTTCAACCATATCTGTATTTTTGATATCTAATGCATATCTTAAACGAATTAAAATATCATTGTTCGTCATTTAAAAAACCCTCCAGTTTAACGTTAAAAGCTTCTAACAATCAATCCTCGAGATTGAAGGCATTCCTTTATTATAGCAGAGACATTCACAATTTTAGCTAGCTTTCCAAAAGTTACTTTAGAATGTGCATTTTACTTTTTAACATGTATGATTAGCTAACTCTCGACCATTCTAACCACAAGGAGGTGAGAAAAATGGCTAATCGTAGTTCAAATAAGCTTCTAGTTCCTGGTGTACATGAAGCTGTTGATCAATTGAAATATGAAATCGCACAAGAATTTAATGTACAATTAGGGCCAGAAGCCTCTTCTCGTGCAAACGGTTCAGTCGGAGGAGAAATCACAAAACGCCTCGTAGAAATGGCTGAAAAACGTTCAAAAGGTTTATTATAATAGTAAATTCTAAAAAGAACGAATCCCTTTTTTAAAATCGGAATTCGTTCTTTCCTGCTTTCCTCATTTAATATTTCAGCTGGTTGTAAAGCCCCGCTTCCGTGAACCATATATACGAATAAAGAAGAGATAAGGTACTTTACAAAACTAAATTAGGTAACAAAAAAAGAGGGGTTCTTTGCCCCTCTTTTCCATCTACGGTCCATCGTCATTCAACATTGTTTGATTCAAAGTTATCAAGCAATGCACGCACTTCATCTGTTGATTTCGTGCTCATCAATTGATTTCTTAATTCACCAGCTCCACGGAATCCTTTGACATAAATTTTGAAAAAGCGATGAAGCCCTATGATTGAACGTGGCAGTACTTCCGTATATTGATCTTGGAGATCAAGCTGCAGCCTTAAAAGATCAAGGTATTCTTTACTGCTATGCTCTTTTGGCTCTTTTTCAAAAGCAAAAGGATTTTTAAAAATACCTCGCCCGATCATAACGCCATCAATACCATATTGTTCAGCAAGCTGCAGCCCAGTTTGACGGTCAGGAATGTCTCCATTGATTGTTAGTAGCGTATTTGGTGCGATACGGTCACGTAATTTTTTGATTTCCGGAATGAGTTCCCAATGCGCATCTACTTGGCTCATTTCTTCTCTTGTACGTAAATGAATAGAAAGGTTCGCAATATCCTGTTTGAAAATATGCGTTAACCACTCCTTCCACTCATTTACATCGTTATAGCCAAGTCGTGTTTTCACGCTGACAGGCAGTCCGCCCGCTTTTGCTGCTTGAATAAGTTCTGCCGCAACGTCTGGACGCAGAATAAGGCCACTGCCTTTCCCTCTCGATGCCACATTCGGTACAGGGCAGCCCATATTAATATCGATGCCTTTAAATCCTAGCTCGGCCATACCAATACTCATTTGACGGAAATATTCGGGATTATCCCCCCAAACATGTGCCACCATCGGCTGTTCATCCTCTGTAAAAATCAAACGACCTCGTACACTTTTCATGCCCTCTGGATGACAATAGCTATCCGAGTTTGTAAACTCAGTGAAAAATACATCCGGTCGACCGGCTTCACTTACTACATGACGAAAAACAACATCCGTTACATCTTCCATTGGTGCAAGTACAAAAAAGGGTCGTGGTAAATTACGCCAAAAATTATCTATCATGTCAAACTCAAATCCTCTCACTATGGATACCACTTCATACTCTCGATTAAATATAAAGACAAATGTTCCACTTCTTTTACACTTATATCATGCTTACTAACTGGATCTACGTCAAGACTTAAGACATTCTCAAGTTAACTTTTTGTTTTGCGCAACGTCCATTTTGGCGTGTTCCACAAGTAGCCCGTCAAAGCGAAAAGAGCCTTTGACCGCCTACCCGGAATGTAAAGCGGAAACGAATGTGTGCGAGTAGCTTTTCATTGGCAACGTGCTGTTCGGCTTTTTATGAAAGGATTTATAATACGTACTTTTAGGGATGTACTGACCCGAATTCAGGCCTTGCAAATCAAATAATAGAAAAGCCTCATTTTAAAAAACGAACCCGCACCAAGGGAGAAGTCTGCCCAAAAACGAACTTACCTTCTATTTAAATTCACCATTACTTCTATAATTTCAAAACAGAACACCATTATCACCAAAAAACTTCAAAATGTACAGCTAGTTTTCAAGAAACACAAAATTCATAGTTGGTTATGACTAATTCAGCGTAAAAATAGTCAGTACAACTTTTCCATATTTTTAGTTAAAGGGAGAAAAAAATTTTCTAATATTACTTATATCTTTTTGAATTGTTATTCTTGATATCCGAATTATAGGTATTTTAATATTAGCTATTTGAGTATTTGGAATCTGATAATTTGTTAGAATAATATCAAATTCATCTTTACAGTCTGATTTTGGTTGCAGTATTAGAAAATCACCAAGCTCATGATATAACTTATCATAAATATATTTTTTTAAAGCTGATGACCCAGACAATAACACTAAGCCTTTTTTATTATTATTTGATTGTACAATGAGTAAGATATGATATGTTATGTAATGAATCTCATTTTTTGTTAATTTGTTATTATTTTTCTTTTTATTCCAAGAACAAATAATAGAATAGATTATTTTATAACCCTTCGAAAATTCTTGATTAATCGTTTCGAATTCATTTTCAAACCCACCTACAGGAAAACGATATTTATGATACATGTAAATCTTATGTAACCTGAAAAATATATCATGTTTTATCTTTTCTTTTACCTTTAAAGATACATTTAATTCAGATGAAATCATATCGAATAAATGTATATTTTTATCAAATGTTTTTTTATGTGCATTATAGTAATAATATGTAATCCTACTTTTATCTTCCGTATTCCATTCCGAAATTAACAGAAGAGCATTTTTAAAAAAATTTAATTCATTTTGAGCCAATTTAATATTGTAAAATCGTTCCAATTCATTTACAATTAGAATTATGTATTCAAAATCAAAGTTATCAAATTTTGTAAATAGATCTATATTACGAGAAATGTGATGCTTATTTACAATCCTTCTAATCGAAACATTAACAATTATTGTTAGCAGATTATAATCAATTTCTACATTATAAATTCTAATGATGTTTTTAATCTTTTCTTCTAAGTTGGTATCTAAAATGAATATTTCTTTATACTTCTGTACATTATAAAAGAACATAATATAGAAATATCTTATATTTAATTCTTGGCCAACTAAGTTAATAGTTTTAAATTTAAAATTCAATGTAAAATTATTTAGTACTTCACTAAATTTATTAAGGTTTTTTTTCAAAGTTATTTTATCTTGATATAGCAATTGGGCCCATTTTTCTAAAGAATAGTACCTTCGATTAAATATAGACAATATTATCTTATATAGTGCACTATTTATTAAATAGGGTATGATAATCTGAGAGAAGTCGCTTCGAAAATCTTGTATTAATAGGTATCCTTTAGATTTAATACTTATTATATCCCAATTGTCAGGAAGAGTTTGTTTTAACTGAGATATATCGTTTATAATAGTTCTACTTGTACATTTTAAATCTTGTGATAAATCCTTAGAAGACTTTACTTCATCGCTATTTAACAAAATTTTCAAAATGTAAAGTTGCCTTATTAATGATTTATCTTGTATTAAGTGTGCAATAAATTTATCCATTCATTACTCCTTCTATTTACATTTAGCGATTTCATACGAATTTCTCTCTCGCAGTACGCTCTACTAGCTTAATGAAATATTTTTTAGATAGATGCATACAACCAATCGTCTCTTTGCGCTTTGCCTAAATTTGTTTGATGTCATAGGAATGTCATAAATGTTCAGCTTCCTCCATATATGATGCCCAAATATGGCGTTGAATGAGTTTTTGGTGATTTTTACTCTCTGTACATTGCGAGAGGCTTGGACACTTAGCACAAATCAAAGGATTCAATTTATATTGGCGATATCCTTACCTCGTCGTTGTACTTCAATATCTACCCTCGTGGGCAAAGGTAACAATTATAATGCTCGTCATACATGCTTTCGGAAGAATCCATCTTTGGTTTTAGGACGTGTATACGAAAGAACAGGCAACAGTTGATTCTCTAATAAAAAGTTCGTAATCGCTGGGGTTTTAGCTGCATCTGCCGCAACGGCTAATGGTTTTTGAACGGTTTGAATGACCCTTTCAACAAGTGGCTACAATACATGGCTATCGTGCACATTACCCGGATCACAATGGCCCTAAGATAAAAGCGCAAACTGCTTCATACGTTCATCCTTTTCGTAATACCAACTTCCAGAATCTGTCGTGTTTTCCTTTATTTCCATTCTTTTTTTCAAACTTCTTCGGAGGAAAGAGCTTTTTTTCCGTACTCCTCACCCATCTATATTAAATTCCTTCTCTTCATAAGCACTTGTTTCTTTTCGCATAACCTTTTTATCACACTTTCGTTTATTAGCACTCGCTTTCACAGAACCAATAAATCCTTGATGCATATTCAAAGACATCCGTGTCTTAAAAGCGACGAGCATAATTTTTTTACTGAAGGTAGAGAAGTGCGAGACTTTTGTAGGAAACCAAATCCGAAAAACCAGCGATACGCCATATTCATTTCGTCTATGGTTAGTTTTGAGAATATTGCAATGCAGACTTTATCATCTATTTGAATATTAAAATTAATCCGTTATGAGTCTTATGCAGATTTGAAAATTCCCAAACTACAATTTACTACGTCTTTGTTGAATCGTAATAAACAGCCCTACCAAACGGTCAGTTGTTATTGCTCCACTTTGTAAATCCTTCAAGTGTGAAGATTGAATAATACCATCCTTTACAGCCTGTGCGATATAATTTTCGGCTTCTGTTTTCAATGTTGGTGAACCCGGATTCCAATTTGTCATTTTGATTTCCTCCTTTTTGTCTTCCACAATTAATTGAACTTGCATTTTACTGTTACTCGGAACAATTACTTGTCCTTCTAACTTAAAACCTGTGGGTATTTTCCAAGTTGGTTTAATTTCAAAGTGTGGTCTGTCAATACTCCCAACCCAATCACCCCCCCATGTAATACCTAGCTTACGTGCAATCCCCCCCACACGATTAAGTGTAGTAACATCGTAAAGTGATTGTGGTGGACCAACAGCTATATCCCACGCTAAACGGCTAGTATGATTACTGGTTAGTGTCCATGTAACAATCTGTCCTGGTCGTGTACGCCCCTGTGCATATAGGTAATTTTGGCGTGCTTGACTACGATACGTCTCTGTAATAAAGATGTTTTTAATGCCTGCTTTATAGCACTCTTGGAATAGCAATCTACAAGCTGTTTGTGCTAGTGGTAAAAGCTCTGATAAATCCCGGCATGTTGTAGTTACGCTTGTACTCATTTCATATCACCTTCTCCTATTTTTATAACCCTCGCTAAAATGTTTTAAATACGTTCAATTATCTTTAGAAATAATGAATCAAAAGTTAATTTACTTGAATATAAAATTACTTCAATACATTTTAATACTTTTGCTACATTGCAAGTAAAACTATATCCCTAATTAAAAGCAAAAAACTATAGATATCTTCAGCTATTGATGAAGATATCTATAGTTTTTGTATAAATATTTATGCTCAGTTATTTGGTTTTGTCACAAGAGAAAAGACATAGAAAAATTTTAGCGAAATCAGAAGCACAAAGGAAGGATCTATTTAACAATATAAGACCCACATTAGAGGCTATGATTGCAAAACTAGAAGTAACAATTTTGAAAAATCAAATAAGAGAGGAAATTACATATTCATAAATGCTCTTTTCAAGAGAAGTACCGTTTTTGGTTTTAATCAGAGACTGTTGTAAAATGGGAGCATGATAGTTTTTTGAAACATCTACAGAAAGAATATTGAATTGAAAATTATTCCATTTGTAAAGATCTGGTCTTAATGGGTAAGGGGTTTCGTGTTAACCTAGTAATGTAATAGATATGTGAACTTCTTAATTCCTTTTGTCGAGATATCTTCAGCTATAGATGAAGATATCTCTATTTTTTATATAAATATTTATGCTAATTTTTATTTGTTAGTATAGGCTTTTGTCATAGGAGAAAAGGGAGAGAAGAATAATTAGCGAATTTAGAAATACAAATACCTCTAATTCATTATTTCCTTACACTGTTATTTGCACTATAGAAAAATCGCACCCAAAGTTTTGAATAACGCTCTAAAATATATAATAAAAGGAGAGATATTTGTGGATTCAGAAGTAATAAATTATTTTTTGACACAGGGTCCATTTGCAATATTGTTCATTTGGCTTTTTATTTATGTCATTAAAACAAACAAAGAACGCGAATCACGATTACACAGTTTATTAGAGAAATTTAGTGAGAAATACGATGTAGTTATAGAAGAATTAAGATACATCAAAAATAAAATGAAATGAGCTAAAAATATATGGATAAAGATTTTCTAACAACTTACTTCTGGAATTACATTTTATGGCTATTAGTAGGCAAACAAACAGTGGATGGAAAGTAAGTACCGATATAAGGAGAAATGAGGTATTATAAAGGGAAATTACTCCACTCTACCGGTTATGATGAAGGAACTATATCTAACGTATTTATAGAAAGATGCTATTGATTTTTGTATTTTTCTAAAATAATTTATATTTATAGGTATCTCCCCTTTACTTATAAAATTTTCTATATAGTTAAGCCTATTGCAATAGAATCAAAATTTCTTAGACTTAGCTTTTCAGCCAATTTATAAGGAGAAATACTAATGGATGATAAAAAAGAATTAGAGTTATTAGTAATGCGTAGACTTTTAGAAATAGGTGGAAATGCCGTAGCTGATGAAAATAATAATTATACTGATAGGGAAATTAATATGCGAGCTGCTTTAATTATTCACCGAATATGTAACCATTTTAAACTTGAGTTAGAACCTGATATTGTTTACCCAGCAAAAGCGGAAGAGCAGAGGCAGGATCTATTGAACGATGTAAAAACCACCTCGGAGTCTTTGATTGCAGAAATAGCAGAAACAATTTTGGAAAATCAAATAAGAGAAAAAATTAAAAATCCATATGAAGAAGCTTTGCTTATTCAAGAGAAGTACGGTTTTAATACGAATGTCGTAAAATGGGATCATGATGATTTTTTGCAATATCTACAGAAAGAAGATCCAAAGAATTATAAAAAAATTTTAATTTGTAAAGAATTGGTTGATAAATAGACTCTATTACAAGAAATAGTACTACTAAATGTTAGCTTGGTGGGGTTAAAATAGAAATAAAGTTTATTTAATGGTGCAGTATTTATAGGAAAAAAACTATAAAATATTTTTTCCTTAGAAGTACTAATGCCTCCTATTCTTCATTCATTGGTTGGGAAAATTACTTGTACTCACGATGGTAGTACCCATATCTATACACCTTCGTGAACCCGTTACAAATAGTATAAAAACCGTATAGAAGAGGCTGGGACAAAAGGATTTTAGCCAACGAAAAACCCGAACTATATTACGAAATGCTCATTTAGTGTTTCGTAAAAGTTCGGGTTTTCTGTTTATATTGCTTCGTTAATTAAAAAAATTATCCCGGCTTTCATAATGGAAAATTAGTTATGTCAAAGCCTCTTCTTTTAAAACGAGTTGCGAGACACACTCTACATGCGTCGAATGCGGGAACATATCTACAGGTTGAATCTCCTGTGTTTGATAACCCCCATCCTCCAAAATTCGAAGGTCACGTGCAAGTGTAGCTGGGTTACAGGACACATAAACAACGCGCTTTGGACGTTGCTCTAAAATTGTCGTTAGCAGCGCCTCATCGCAGCCTTTGCGTGGTGGGTCGACTACTAATACATCCGCTTCTTTGCCTTCCTTATACCAACGTGGAATAACTTCCTCTGCTGGACCTGCCTCAAAATACGTATTCGTAAAGCCATTTAGTGCGGCGTTGCGTTTTGCATCTTCAATCGCTTGCGGTACAATTTCAACCCCCATAACAGCCTTTGCTTGTTGTGCAAGAAATAATGAAATGGTGCCGATACCACAGTAAGCATCAATTACTCGTTCATCCCCCTGTAAATCAGCGTAGTCTAATGCTTGTTTATATAGGACTTCCGTTTGCTCAGGGTTTACTTGATAAAATGAACGTGCTGAAATTTCAAAGCGAACGTCCCCAATTGTATCAATAATCACGTCCTTGCCCCATAGGTTTACGGTTTCATCACCGAAAATAACGTTTGTTTTGTCGCTGTTAACATTTTGCATAATTGAGGTTACATTTGGGACAAGCTTCTGGATTGTTGCAACAGCGGCCTCTTTTTGCGGGAATTTTCTCTTTTTAGTTACGACAACAACCATCACTTCACCAGTTGCTCGTGCCTTACGAATCACTACGTGGCGTAGCATTCCCTCATGTGTTTGCTCGTTGTATGTTCGCATACCGATTGCCGCTAGTTCCTTTTTCAAACCTGCAAGAATAGCGTCCGCCTCCCCAGTCTGAATTAAACAACGCTCCATATCCACAATGCTATGAGACTTCGTTTTGTAGAAACCAGCAATTGCTTGTCCTGCTTCATTTGAGGAGAAAGGTATTTGTGCTTTATTACGGTATTGCCAAGGTTCTTCCATGCCTTTCACAGGTAAAACAAACGCATTAATTTTACCAATGCGCTGCATGACATTACGCACCATGTTTTCTTTCCATTTTAACTGGCCTTCATAAGATAGATGCTGTAATTGGCAGCCGCCACATTGCTTGAAATATGCACAAGGTGCCTCTACACGATCAGGCGATGGCTTGAGAATTTCTACAACCTTCGCAAAGCCGTAATTTTTTAAGGTTTTTAAAACATGTACTTCCGCCGTTTCATTAGGAAGTGCACCTTGGATAAATAATGGATAGCCATCGACCTTTGTCACGCCATTACCATCATGTGTTAAATCTTCTATAGAAACTGTTAGTCGGTCATTCTTTTTTACGGGTGCTGACATTCGTACATCCTCCATTTCAATCTCTTTATTGTAGCATGTTGTGGCGGATGAAAAAAGAACAAGACTTCATATTAACTGCTTGGGTATGTAGAGGAAGTGATCCGTTCTGGCCTAGAACTGCTCAGGTAGGCGAATAATATGAGCCGCTCTCCTCCTAAACTGCTCTGGTTTTCCAAAAATGTGATCCACTTTCCTCCCAAACTGCTCGGGTATGCCAAGAATGTGATCCGCTCTGACCCCAAACTGCTCGGGTAGGTCAAGAATGTGATCCGCTTTCCTCTCAAACTGCTCAGGTATACCAAGAATGTGATCGGCTTCGCTCCCAAACTGCTCGGGTATGCCCAAAATGTGATCCGCTCTGTTCCCAAACTGCTCGGGTATGCCCAAAATGTGATCCGCTCTGTTCCCAAACTGCTC
>DAMBVB010000019.1:0-19774 GCA_032053185.1 Lysinibacillus sp. | reverse complement strand
GATCCGCTCTGACTCCAAACTGCTCGGGTATGCCCAAAATGTGATCCGCTCTGACTCCAAACTGCTCGGGTATGCCCAAAATGTGATCCGCTCTGACCCCAAACTGATCGGGTATGCAAAAGATGTGATCCGCTCTCCGCCCAAACTGCTCGGGTATGCCACAATAGTGATCCGCTCTGTTCCCAAACTGCTTAGCTTACCGAGTACCACGAGTAGAAAAAAGAGCCGCTATTCGCGACTCTTCCCCTCTTTCCTCACTGTGTGGTAATCTCTAGGTGCCCACCAGAAAGCAGCAACTACTCCGAGGATGACGACTATAAAGGGTGCATAAAAAATTAAAAAACTTGCCATAGTTTTATCCCTCCTATGCGTGATTGTCTTCTTTTCCGGTCACGTAATTTTTGTTGAAGAGGAATAATTTCAACAACAAGAACAGTGAGGGAATAAGCAGACACAGTCCTAAAATAAACGCAATGACGAGTGCAATCGCCATTTGTGTACTTGTAAAGCTATCGTAAATTGTTAAATACGGATATAGTAAATATGGATATTGTGCGATACCATATGCGAAGAACGCCACTGCAAATTGAGCAATCAATAATCCAACCGCAAGACCATAATTTTTTCGCATCCATATTAACACTGCAGTAATCATAAATAGCACGGCTGAAATGGCGAACATCCACCATAAATTAACCATATGATTGTAACTTTCAGGGTTGATAAATTTCATTTCGTACATAATGCCGAGCGCACTTACCATTAATGGTATTGCCCAAGCAAGTGCGTATCTTCTCATTAAATTGGTTGCTTCTTTATCCTTTGCTTTATGCGCATACCAAGTTAAAAATACGGCTGATATATAAAGTACAGCTGCGATGCTTAACACGACAATACTCCAAGCAAATGGACTCGTATACAATGTCCAGTAATTTAAGACTGGTTGCCCATCAACAATATCAACATAGCCACCAGCAGCAATCGCGAATACAACGGAGAGTGAGGCTGGAATGAGCAAGCCTGCTACCCCATACGTCAGTGTGTACCCGATATGTCCATGTGCCCCATATGACTCAAACGCATAGTAGGAGCCTCGTATGGCAAGAAGCACTAGTGAAATACTAACTGGAACAAGTAATATCGTTCCATAATAGAAAGCTGTTTGTGGGAAAAATCCAACAATCCCAACAAAGAAGAATACTAAAAAGACATTGGTTACTTCCCAAACTGGTGATAAATAACGTTTAATAATATTTGTTAAAATGTGATTTTTTCCGATTAGTAGGCTGTAAGCATTAAAAAAGCCTGCACCAAAATCGATTGAAGCTACAATGACATAACCAAATAGGAAAATCCATAAAACTGAAATACCTAAAATCTCTAATGTCATAGGATGTCACCGCCTTTTTCAGCATGGCGATCTTCTAATTCTCGCTCAATTGGATTCTTTTTGAACATACGAATTAAAACGACCACACTTCCTACTCCTAATACGGCATACACACCTGTAAACAACAGCATCATTAAATCTACATGGTCACTCGTCGTGGCCCCTTCTGGTGTTCGCATTAATCCATATAATATCCAAGGCTGTCGTCCAACTTCAGCAAGCCACCATCCTGCTTCAATCGCAATAATAGAAAGTGGTCCACCTGCGACAACAATCCATCTAAACCAACGTGAATGAATAAACTGCCAATCACGTGCTTTCCCGCATACATAAACCAGTGAAACAAGTGCCATGAACATGCCAATAAACACCATGAGATTAAAGAGGTAATGTATATATAGTGGTGGTCGATCTTCTTCAGCAAATTGATCTAAGCCAATTACCTCTGCATTTGGATTATTATGTGCTAAAACACTTAAAGCATAAGGTACTTTTATAGCATATTTTACTTCTTCACCATTTAATACACCAAATAGTATAAGGGAAGCTTTGTCTCCCGTTTCAAAATGCCACTCAGCTGCAGCTAGTTTTTCTGGCTGATATTCTGCTAAATATTTTCCTGAAAAGTCTCCAATAATCGCTGATGCAATGGAGAAAATCAGACCAATCTTCATAAGTAGGTATAAAGATTTTTTATGATATATATGCTTAGAACCTCTAAGCATACGGTATCCTGCAATTGATGCTAACACAAATGCGGATGTCATATAGGCTGTAACGAGAACATGCGCTACCTTTGTCGGCATTGCTGGATTAAACATTGCTAAAAATGGTTGAATATTCACAAGCTGCCCGTCCACAATATCAAATCCTTGTGGCGCATTCATAAACGCATTGACAATTGTTATAAACACAGCTGACATCGATGCACCGACAGCAACCGGAATTAACAGTAGCATATGCTTCTTCTGACTATCGAAGCGATCCCAAGTATATAGGTAGATGCCTAGAAAGATGGCTTCAAAGAAGAATGCAAACGTTTCCATAAAAAGTGGTAATGCAATTGTCTGACCGGCAAGCTGCATAAAGTTCGGCCATAGTAAAGATAACTGTAAGCCAATTGCTGTCCCTGTAACAACTCCGACTGCAACAGTAATAACAAAACCTCGTGTCCAACGTCTTGCCAGTAAAATATAGTGTTCATCATTCTTTTTATACCCAGTCCATTGTGCAATCATAATCATTAACGGAACACCAACACCAATCGTTGCATATATAATATGGAACGATAAAGTTAGCTCCGTTAATGCTCTACTCCAAAAGACCGCTGATTCATTCACCATTCTCTTCCCCCCTAACCTCCAAATATTCTTCCAAGTATGGAAAGTAGCATAATAATTGCAACACCAAAGCTTAGCCAAATGAGCTTTCTTTCCTGTGACTTATACAAAGGCAACACTTCCTTTCCCTTATCCATACCTCCATTTTCCACTATTGCAACGAAAAAAACCTTTATAATGGACCGAAATTTCGGTCTAATATAAAGGTTTCAAATTTTGTTCAAGTAATATACGCGCATTCGCCAAACATTTTTCTTAATTCATTCATAATACCAATTACGGGGGATATTTAGCTCTATATACAAGGTTTTTACCATTTTCATCCATAAAACAAGGCGCTTTCCTACATTGAGAGCGCCCTATTTTACTGTTCATTACATACGGTCTTCCTCGCGAATATCCGCTAGTGGAACAAAAATTTCAATATGGCGCTTTAAGTTTTCAAATGTAGCAGGCGCATCCCCACCATACTCACCATCTAAGTTTAAATGTATTTCATCTTCAGTCGATACTTTTACGACACTTGCCTTTTTATAAATTACACGATCATCATTCAAATGCTCGCCTCTTAATGCCATTGCGGCAAGCTGAATAAATTCAGGTAGGTTTACTTTTTTCAATACTAATAGCGTAAAGTAGCCATCATTAATACTTGCGTCAGGCGCAAGCTTTTCAAAGCCACCCACTGAATTTGTTAAGCCGCATAAAAACATCATGGCATCTCCATCAAACACATCGTCATCATATTCGATACGCATGTGGGAAGCTTTAATTGATGGGATCATTTCGACAGCTTTTACGTAATAAGCTAGCTGTCCTAGCATTGTCTTCATTTTACTTGGCACTTCATAAGTTAACTCTGTAATACGTCCACCAGCGGCAATATTAATGAAATAGCGTTCCCCATTTAATAAACCGACATCAACTGGCAACGTTTCGCCTTTAATTATGATTTCAACGGCCGCTTCAATATTTCGGGGAATATGCACGGCACGGGCAAAATCATTCGTTGTGCCCATCGGAATTAAACCTACTTTCGGGCGGTTCTCAAATGAACTCACACCTGAAACAACTTCATTTAATGTGCCATCTCCACCAACAGCAATGATTATATCAAAGCCACGTTCAACTGCATTTTTGGCTGCAATGGTTGCATCTCCTTCACAGGTTGTTGCGTGACAAGATGTCTCATAGCCTGCTACCTCTAATTTTGCCAACACTTCTGGTAGATGCTTTTTAAACACTTCACGCCCAGATGTAGGATTATAAATGATTCTTGCTCGTTTCATAACATACCTTCTTTGCTTCATAAGATTCTAATTATTCATGTTGCATTAAGCTTCCAATAAAAGCAAGGGATGTCCTCATTCTCTGACATGCAGCCTTACGATTTACAATTATAGTAATTCAGCTGTTACTTGCTTTTTAAAATCCTCATAAACAAATGTCCAATATGATTTATTCGTCATATTCTCTTCACGAATTTTAGCATATAGCGCTTTTTGTGCATCTTCAAATGTAGGATCTTCTTTATCAGGTAAAGATGCTCGTTTACTCATTACTAGTTCCTGTAATTCTGGCGCACGTGGACCCCATTTTCCAACAACCTGACCAGCATCATCTAATAAAATATAAACCGGAATTGCACGGCCACCATTTGTTAAATAGCGATCAATTAAATCTGTATTAGCATCGCGTAATACTGCACGCATTTCTAATCCTGCTGCCTCTGCAACTCGGCGAATAACTGGATTGTTTAACATTGCGTCCCCGCACCAATCCTCAGTAATTGTTAAAATTTTTGGTTGCTTGTCCTTCAGGAGTTCGATAAAGTCATCGTTTAGTGGCACTTCGAAGCCATTATAAATACGGAAGCTTTCCTCTTTTAACGTCGTCATACGATCCATATATTGTTGAATCGAAATCGCATCATTGAAATATTGTTGTTCAGTTTTCATGATTGACCTCCTAAAGTTACATCATGTTCTCTTCTATATTTTGCTATGAATACTCTTTGAAGACAACTATTAAGTGTTAATTTGGTATTTTTTAGTCATATTAAGTTGATTTCCGTAGACGTTTTAACAAAAGTCATCCACAACTTTTGGTGATGACCCATAAAATTAAGTTCAATGAGCCGTTTTTTAATTTAACTCCGCTTCGGAAAGGTCCATATGCAACCTTTCTAAACTACTACCTGTTGATACTTTATGGTAATATGGGCATTTTATTTTGTTATAAATACCCCAAAGATTTTTTAGTATGTATTAATTTTTTAAATTTAAAAAGCCAAGAAAACAAATTTGCTCTCTTGGCCTTTCGTGTAAGTGTAATTAGCGCTTTGCAATTTCTTGTTGTAATAATTTATTGACCATTGGTGGGTTCGCTTGACCTTTAGTCGCTTTCATAATTTGGCCAACTAAGAAGCCGATAGCGCGATCCTTACCGTTTTTGAAGTCTTCGATTGATTGTGCATTGTTGTCTAGAACTTCTGTAACGATAGCAAGTAATGCACCTTCATCAGAAATTTGAACTAAACCTTGTGCTTTAACGATCTCTGCTGCTGAACCGCCTTTTTCTACTAATTCAGCGAATACTTTTTTACCGATTTTAGAAGAAATTGTACCATCAATAATTAATTTCACCATTTCCGCAAGGTTTTCTGGCGTTAATGCAGTATCTTTAAGGTCTTTTTGTTCTGCATTTAAGTATGCAGAAACATCACCCATAAGCCAGTTCGCTGAAAGCTTTGCATCTGCACCATTTACGATCATAGCCTCGAAGAAGTCTGAGATTTCTTTTGAAATAACAAGAACTCCTGCATCATATGGTGTTAAACCTAATTCATCAGCATAGCGTTTTTTACGAGCATCTGGAAGCTCAGGAATTTCTGATTTTACTCGCTCTAACCATTCATCAGAGATCGATAGACGAACTAAGTCTGGCTCTGGGAAGTAGCGGTAATCGTCAGTTCCTTCTTTCACACGCATAAGAATTGTTTTGCCTGTTTTTTCATCGAAGCGACGAGTTTCTTGCTCAATTACCCCACCTGAAAGAAGGACATCAGCTTGGCGTAATTCCTCATGCTCTATACCACGGCGAACATAGTTGAAAGAGTTAAGGTTTTTAAGCTCTGTCTTTGTGCCAAATTCTTCTTGACCATATGGACGAATGGAAATGTTGGCGTCACAACGTAGTGAACCTTCTTCCATTTTACAGTCAGAGACATCGGTATATTGGATAATTGATTTTAATTTTTCTAGGTAAGCATACGCTTCATTTGCTGTACGAATATCTGGCTCAGAAACGATTTCTACAAGTGGTGTACCTTGACGGTTAAAGTCAACTAAAGAGTGGTCACCAGAGTGAGAAAGCTTCCCTGCATCTTCTTCCATATGAAGACGCGTAATACCGATACGTTTTGTATAACCGTCTACCTCGATATCAATCCAGCCGTTTTTACCGATCGGCTTATCGAATTGAGAAATTTGATAAGCTTTCGGATTATCTGGATAGAAGTAGTTTTTACGGTCAAATTTTGTTTCTTGTTCGATTTCCATGTTAAGTGCAAGTGCTGCACGCATAGCGAAATCAACAACATTTTTATTTAGTACTGGTAGAACACCGGGATAACCTAAATCGATTACTGTAGTATTTGTATTTGGTTCAGCACCGAAATGAGCTGGTGCTGATGAGAAGATTTTTGAGTTCGTTTTTAACTCAACGTGTACTTCTAAACCAATGACTGTCTCAAAGTTCATGTTATTTTCCCTCCCAAATTTGAGGAACTTGTTTATGGAACTCCGTTGCTTGTTCGAAAGCATGAGCTACACGGTAAATGGTTGCTTCATCGAAATATTTACCGATAATTTGTAAGCCTAATGGCAGTCCATTTTCAAAGCCACATGGAATTGAAATGGCTGGCACACCAGCTAAGTTCATAGGAATCGTTAAAATATCATTTGCATACATCGTCATTGGATCATCGACGTTTTCACCAATTTTAAATGCTGGTGTTGGAGAAGTTGGTCCAATGATTACATCAAAGTCTGCAAATACTTTGTCATAGTCTGCTTTGATAAGTGTACGTACTTGTTGCGCTTTTTTGTAGTAAGCATCATACGTACCTGCACTTAGTGAATAAGTACCAAGCATGATACGACGTTTTACTTCATCACCAAAGCCTTGTGCACGTGTTTCTTTATAAAGGTCCATCAAATTATTAACATTTTCGGCACGGAAACCATAACGGATACCATCGAAACGAGAAAGGTTAGAAGACGCTTCTGAAGAAGAAAGAATATAGTATGCTGCAAGTGCATATTTTGAGTGAGGAAGTGATACTTCTTCTACTGTAGCACCTAAGCCTTTTAATACTTCTAATGCATCCAGCACTGATTGACGTGCTGCTTCGCCAACACCTTCACCAAGGAATTCTTTTGGCACAGCGATACGTAAGCCTTTTACGTTACCTGTAAGGGCTGCTACGTAGTTTGGTACTTCTACGTTTGCAGAAGTTGAATCGTTTGCATCTAATCCTGCAATTGCTTCAAGTAAAAGAGCGTTGTCTTCAACATTACGAGTAATTGGTCCGATTTGATCTAAAGAAGATGCAAAGGCAACTAAACCAAAGCGAGATACACGACCATATGTAGGTTTCATCCCTACAACACCGCAATAAGCTGCTGGTTGACGGATTGAACCACCTGTATCAGAACCAAGTGAGAATGGAACTTCACCTGCTGCTACTGCTGCTGCTGACGCACCTGAAGATCCACCTGGTACGTGGTTTAAGTTCCATGGATTTTTTGTTGTTTTATAATATGAGTTTTCATTTGAGGAACCCATTGCAAACTCATCCATGTTTAATTTACCGATAGTGACCATACCTGCTTCACGTAGCTTTTTAACTACTGTTGCATCGTAAATTGGCATAAAGCCTTCTAAAATTTTAGAAGCACAAGTTGTTTCTAAACCTTCTGTCACGATGTTGTCTTTAACACCGATAGGAAGACCGAAAAGTGGTCCACGCTCTTCAAATGGCACTTTGTCCATTTCAGCCGCTTGTGCAGTGGCCTTTTCTTCGTTTGCAGCAAGGAATGCTTGTACATCGCCGTCAAGCTTCGCTACACGTTCATATGCTTCTTTTGTTAAATCAGCGATTGTTAGCTTACCCGCTTTAATGTCAGCTTGTAGCTCCTTTGCTGAACGTTCAAATAACGTCATGAGGAATCCTCCTATGTTTTAGTATTACATGATAGCTGGTACTTTTACTTGACCATCTTCTTGTTCTTTTACGTTTAACATCATTACTTCACGGTCTAAGCCTTTTGTTGCCACATCTTCACGCATTACGTTTACTAATGGTAAAACATGAGTTGTTGGTTCAACATTCGTTGTATCTAACTCGTTTAGTTGCTCTGCGAAGTCTGTAATTTTACCAAGCTGTTCAGCAAATTTCTCTGCTTCCTCTTCGGTAATTGCAAGACGCGCTAAATTTGCAACGTGTTTAACTTCTTCTTTTGTTAATTTTGCCATTTTTCACACCTCCGAATACTCACTCAATTCATTGTTTTTGTCGATAACAATAGGGTTGAATAAAGTTAACCATACAAATAATCATAACATTTTTCATATTAAAAATCACAACTTTCACCAAAAATAAAGAAACTTTCACTACTATGACGAATGTTGTCTTTAGGGACTGCCTTTAAAGTCCTACATATCGACTTTGCTTTTTAGGAGTAGTGCATGGATTGTGTGCCGTACTCTCGAGTCTAGGAGGCTTTCCTTCACTTCGGCTAAGCTATCCGTCGTTTCGAAGACTTTTTCCGTCGCTCCGAGGAATCCTTCCGCTTTCGCTTTTTTATCCGTCGCCTTTTTCTTCTATTCGTCGATCCTAGGAAACTATCCTTAGCTTTTACTCTTCTTTCCGTCACTCTGATTAATTCTTCCAACGTATATGATCAAATCTCATTTTTCTTTCCACAAAAAAATATAGTCAGCACGAGGCTGACTATATGTTAATAGATATGAACGTATGGTTCCTTTTCGTTGGCATTCTTTACGATTAATGCCTCTGGACCGTTTATTGAGGTAATATTTACTTCAACATTGATATTATCAAATTGATTGATAAGAACACCTGTTAAATATTGGGTAAATCCTATAATTTCAGATTTACCGTAAAATTGGATTGGCACTTCAATCGTTAGCTGTTGAATTTTTTTATTTTGGTAGAAGCCTGTTCCTATTACACTAGTATAGTTAGAAAAGTATTTATCTACATCTTGTTTGAAATTTTTAAAGTTATTGCTAACATCTCGGTATACATCCTGTGATTCACTCGTTGGGAACAGTACATATTGTTCGTCGATCCCTTTCCAATCAGCTACGTCGTTTTGTCCTGCTTTTGCTACGCCGTAGCTAAAATACGTTCCTGGAATAATGTCATTGCGAGCTTTTTGTTTAAACAAACCTACTACAATCGGTATATCTTTCAATTCATCACGAGCTCTTAGGCGGGATACAATTTCAGCGGCCATTTTCTTTCCTTGCTCAACAAGCTTTGCCTCTGGAATTGGTTCCTCATAGTACTCCCCGTATTTTTCTTTTTGATAGTAATAAATAGAGTTTAAGGAAAGTCCTATGGAAATACCGCCTAATTTTACTTTGTTATCACTAGTTTTTGTTAAATAATTTTGCTCAACAATATGTGATAAATAGATTGGGGCCTTTGTTGCACGTTCTTCTGCTGGCATTGTGTCAGTCGTTGGAGGATTTAAACCATCCTTCGTTTGTGAACTACGTGCAAGCCAATCTGTCACTGTGCTTCCTGCTAAATACTGCCCCTCTTGGAAGAAGTAGTTTTCTGTGTCAAACTCATTTTGAGAAAGACGCATTAATCCTGTTTCAACTTCCTTCATATCATATTTTGTAAAAATATTTGAAACTACTAATCCCCTGCTAGCACTTTGTTTGTAAGGAGTTAGCGTTCTATAATATGATTCATCAATCTGTAAGCTTGGAATAATTGTTGTTTCCACTTTTTCCTGTTGCGTCTCCTGTGTAAGCTCTGTATCCTTCTTATTAGAAGGCACACAGCCGACTAACATTGCAGCTGCGACAATTACTGGAATGAGTCGAAATGACTTCATTATTTTAGTACTCCTTTACTGAAATTAAATTTCTGCTCGACGACATATTAAATACCTTCCTCTTGGTAGAAAGAGACCTCTATAAAATAGCTCTACTTTCCACCAAGTCTAGGTCAATTCATCTTACTTTACTATAATATTTGGTGCATCACCATAACTTGTGGTTAATTTCCGTTCTGATGGGCGCTTTCTTGGGGCGTCGAGCCAGGATGAGGTTGGCCTTGAAGGCGTTATCACAGGATGAATGCTTAGCCTATGTTCCTCTATTGGTGATCTTCATGGAGTCACCGAGCCCCCACTTCCATCAACTTATATAACCTATACATGCATCACCGTTTTTGGTGTTGAACCTTCTATTTTTCATTATTTGACGAGGTTAAATTGTTCGACTAGGCTGTCTTCATTCCAAACTTCAATACCTAATTGCTCAGCTTTTGTTAGTTTAGATCCCGCATCTGCTCCTGCAATAACAAGATCAGTTTTTTTGCTGACACTGCCTGTAACAATACCACCTAACTCTTCTATTTTCGCCTTTGCTTCGTTACGTGTCAATTGCTCAAGTTTACCAGTTAATACGATTGTTTTACCTGCAAAAGGATTATCCCCTGCAGCTACCTCTATCTTTTTACCTTCATAAGTCATATTAACGCCTACTTCAGCAAGGCGCCCAATGACTGCACGTGCATCCTCATTTGAAAAATACTCGACAAGCGATGAAGCCATTTTATCGCCTATTTCATGAATTGCCACTAGTTGCTCCTCTGTTGCTGCCATCACTGCTTCCATCGTTCCAAACTCCTCCGAAACAATTTTTGCTGCTTTTTCACCAACATGTCGTATCCCTAATCCAATTAGTAAACGCTCCATCGAATTTTCCTTGGAAGCCTGAATAGCATTGACTAAATTCGTCGCTGATTTTTCTCCCATACGCTCAAGCTCGACAAGCTGTTCTACAGTTAAGTGATACAAATCAGAGATATCATGAATTAAATGTGCACGTAATAATTGCTCAACGACTTTATCACCGAGACCGTCAATATTCATAGCATTACGCGATACGAAATATTTAATGCTCTCCGCAATTTGTGCAAAGCATGCAGGGTTTACACAACGTAATGCCACTTCTCCTTCAATACGAATAAGTTCGCTATCACAAACAGGACAATGTTCAGGCATTACATATGACACTGAATCTTCAGGGCGCTGCTCAAGTATTACACCTACAACTTGTGGAATAATATCTCCGGCTTTTCGGATAATGACTGTATCTCCTAGTCGAATATCTTTCTCTCGAATTAAATCCTCATTGTGTAATGATGCACGTTGAACCGTCGTACCTGCGACTTGAACAGGCGATAAAATAGCAGTTGGTGTAACAACACCTGTACGCCCAACCGTTAAATCAATATCAAGTAATGTTGTCACTACTTCCTCAGCAGGGAACTTATAGGCAATTGCCCAACGTGGACTCTTTGCTGTATAACCAAGCTCATCCTGTTGCGCATAGCGATCCACCTTCATAACAATACCGTCAATTTCATAGGCTAAATTTGGACGGTTTTCAGTCCATTTTTCAATAAAGGCTAGTACCTCTTCAATCGTTGAACAGCGTTGACGCTCTTTGTTCGATGGGAAGCCTAGTCCCTCTAAATAATCAAGCATCTCTGCATGACCGTCAATACCATATGCCTCGCCATCTCCCCCAATCGCATAAATAAAGGTTGCTAGCTGACGACCCGCTGCTATTTTAGGATCTAACTGGCGTAAAGAACCGGCAGCTGCATTTCTCGGATTAGCAAATAATTCTTCTCCATTTTCAGCACGTAGGGTATTCAATTTGTCAAATGATTTTTTAGGCATATACGCCTCGCCACGTACTTCAATTGTAAGTGGTGCCTTCAATCGAAGAGGTATTGCTCGAATCGTTTTTAAATTTGCTGTGATATCTTCCCCTACAACACCGTCTCCTCGCGTTGCTCCTTGTACAAAAACGCCATTTTCGTATTTTAATGAAATGGCAAGACCATCAATTTTCAGCTCGCAAACATAGGAAAAGTTATCACCGATTGCTCGGCGCACTTTACGGTCAAATTCACGTAAGTCTTCTTCATTAAAAGCGTTCGCCAGACTTAGCATCGGGTAATCGTGCGTCACCTTCTTAAAGCCTTCTACCACTGCACCGCCTACACGCTGCGTAGGTGAATCTGGGTAAATGAGTGATGGATTCGCTTCCTCCAATGCAATAAGCTCCTGTAATAATTGGTCATAAACACTATCTGCTACGACAGGTTTATCTAACACGTAATAGGCATGACCGTATTCGTGTAATAATTTATTTAACTCCACAATGCGCTGTTCTATTTCGTTCATTTAAGTTCCTCCGCTTACCCTTTTTCAATAGGTGCAAATTGTGCTAGTAATCGCTTAATACCAATAGGTTGTGGGAAGGCAATATCTAGCTCTGTACTATCACCCTCACCTTTTACACTAACAACCATACCTGTTCCCCATTTTTTATGGATCGCTTTATCTCCGGCCTTCCAGCCAAATTGATCTCCACCAGTTGTTTGTAAGCGAGCTGTTGCAGGCTGTGTTTTCTGAACCGCTCCAAGTGTACGTTTTTGATAGCTAGCTGCAAAACGATTACTAGAGGTAAACGGAACCTCAGGCTTCGAACCACCTTTGGATATTGATTCTGTAATGTCTTCCGAAATTTCACCTAAGAAACGTGACACATTGTTGTAGCTAGATCGACCAAAAATCGTACGACTTTGTGCACTCGTTAAATATAAACGTTCCTCGGCCCGCGTCACGCCGACATACATCAATCGTCTTTCTTCTTCCATTTCATCCATATCATCAAGTGAACGAGAATGCGGAAAGATATTTTCCTCCATTCCAATGATAAAGACGACAGGGAATTCTAAGCCCTTTGCAGCATGCATCGTCATTAAAATAATGTTGCCCTTCGATGTGTCCTCTTTATCAAGTGCATCAATATCTGCAATTAACGCTAAATCAGTTAAAAAGGCAATTAAGCTCTTATCGGCACTGCGCTCTTCAAAAGCCTTAGTTACTGATAAAAACTCTTCAATGTTTTCTAAGCGACTTTCCGCTTCAATCGTCTTTTCGTTTTGCAGCATTGCACGATAACCAGATTTATCAATGACCTGCTCTACAATTTCTGTCACCGATAAATATTCTTGCATCTCTGTAAAGCCTTTAATCATCGCATAAAATTGCTCAGCTGAATTAGCAGCCTTCCCAGAAAGACCCATGAACACAAGATCATTCATGGCATCAAAAATAGAGCGGTCTTGTTCAATTGCATAGCGCGCCATTTTTTCAAAAGATGTAGCACCTATACTACGCTTCGGCTCATTAATAATACGTGCGAGTGATAAATCATCATCGTTATTGGCAATAAGGCGCAAGTAAGCCAGTAAATCTTTAATCTCTTTACGATCATAGAACTTAGTACCGCCAACTATTTGATAAGCCATATTGGACTTGACAAGCACTTCCTCCATCACACGAGACTGCGCATTTGTACGATAGAGTATCGCAAAGTCATCAAACGTACGATTTTCTTTTTGAATAAGCTGTTGAATTGTTTGTACAACAAATTGCGCTTCCTCTTGCTCGTTATAAGCTTTGTACAATACAATTTTTTCGCCTTCTGCATTTTCTGTACGCAGTTCTTTTGGATAACGTGTTGTATTATTTTGAATGACGTCATTTGCCGCTTGTAGGATGCGTTTTGTTGAACGATAATTTTGCTCAAGCATAATGGCCTTAGCATTTGGATAATCCTTTTCGAATGAAAGAATATTGCCAATGTCCGCACCACGCCAACGATAAATCGATTGGTCTGAATCCCCTACAACACAAATATTTTTAAATTTCTTGGCAAGTAGCTGAACGAGTAAATATTGGGATTTATTCGTATCTTGATATTCATCTACATGAATGTATTGGAATTTATTTTGATAATATTCAAGCACTTCTGGTACACGCTTAAATAATGTAATAGTTGTCATAATTAAATCATCAAAATCGAGGGATTGATTGCGGCGTAGTCTTTTTTCATACCCTATATAAACACGGGCAATCGTTTTTTCATAAGGATTATTTTCATTGATTTGACCAGCATAGTCGTCCGCAGTTTTACATTCGTTTTTTGCTGAACTAATCGCATTTAAAATCGCACGAGGTTCAAAACGCTTCGTGTCAAGATTTTCATCCTTCATAACATTTTTAATAACGGATAGCTGATCAGTAGCATCTAAAATTGAAAAGTTACGTGATATTCCAAGCTGATCAATATTGCGCCGCAAAATACGCACACACATTGAGTGGAATGTCGATACCCACATACTATCGCCAGTTCCGTTACCGAGAATGCCATCTATACGCTCACGCATTTCACGTGCAGCTTTATTTGTAAATGTGATAGCTAAAATCTTTGATGGGTATACTTCTTTTTCGATGACTAAGTATGCTATACGATGTGTCAATACACGTGTCTTCCCTGATCCAGCACCCGCCATAATTAGAAGCGGTCCCTCAGTTGTTTTCACCGCATTTTCCTGCTCAGGGTTCATACCTGCTAATAAGTTTTTCGTTAACTGCTCCATTTCGCACCGCCTCACAAACATTTGTTATTTATTTATCAATTATGCCTCGGCATAATTGCGTCCGGAATCGGCTTTGTGCTTAGGCCTGCACGAGGGCCGACACGATGTCGGTCATTTCGGTAATGCCACAGGACGTGGCGTTTTTACCGATGCAGGTCAGTTAGCCGTTATCGCATGGATGCGATGATTTTAGGCTAACATCCTCTAAGAACTCCTTTCCGATTCCGTGACATCCGCCGGAGGCTTTAACTTCTTTCAGTAGGTGTTTGAACGCCTGCTGAAAAAGTTAAATTATATCGTATTTTTTACAGCCTTAACAGTCGCAAGTGCAGCTTTTAAATCCTCGTAAATAATATTACCAACTACTACTGTATCTGCATATTTTGCCATTTCTGCTGCTTGCTGAGCAGATGTAATGCCGCCACCGTAAAACAGTCGCGTATTTTTCAGTTCATTTTTCACAGCACTTACAACCTCAATATCGCCATAAGTACCGCTATACTCTACATAAAATACAGGTAGTTTAAAGAAATTTTCAGCCATACGTGCGTAAGCAACAACATCATCAATGGATAAATCCGTTTTCGCATTCGTTACTTCCGCTACTTTACAATTCGGGTTTAAAATACAATAACCTTCAGCGACTAATTCATCCCATACCATAATATCTCCATATTCTTTAATTGCTTCATGGTGTAGATTTTTAATCCACTTTGGATCATCACTATTCAACACGGTTGGAATGAAATAATAGTCATAACCTGGTGTTACTGAATCAATCGCAGAAATTTCAAGCGCTATTGGTACTTCAAAGCGTCTTACACGAACAAGTAAATCTAATACACCATCTAAAGTTACACCGTCTGTTCCGCCAACTATAATAACATCTGTACCTGATTCACAAATTTTTTCTAGTGCCTCATCTGTAATATCTTTAGCTGGGTCTAGCTTGAACACATGTCTCCATTCTAAATGATCCATCTATTTTACCACCTATCATTTTCTATCTATTCGTTTACAAGTATAGCTTATGACTGTCTACAAAAAAATGAAAAGAGCTGGGCAATAACTCTACCCAGCCTCTTTACCTACTATTCTTTTGGTGCTTGAAACGGCTTTTCATCTGGATACAAACGACCTAACATTTCATCATATGTATCATTCCCATAATCAAAGCAACGACGTACACGCGAAATAGTTGCTGTACTTGCACCTGTTTCCTTTTTAATGGATTCGTAGGTTTTCTTTAAACGTAGTAAATGCGCAACCTCAAAACGTTGTGCCAGCGATTGAATTTCACTAATCGTACATAAATCATCAAAAAATTTATAGCATTCTTCGATGTCTTTCAGCTCTAACACTGCTTTAAATAACTGATCTGTTTGATGCCCTCGAATTTTTTCGATTTGCATGCAATCTTCCTCCCTTTAAGGCTGCGTTTTCACCATTGCTTGTAACCCTGGTGAAGTTGGTACGAAATGAACCCAAGACTTCCCTGGTACTAGCTTCACCAGCTCCCCAGACTCTTCTACAGCCATTGGTATTCCATCAATAGTAGCCCATTTGACTTCTCTCATATAGCCATTTTGACATACATACGCATTCCCACCAGAAGTTAAATCAATTTCTTGACGCCCCTCATTATCAATCGTTCGATGTTTCATTTCAAAAAATAGCACATTTGAAAATGATAATGTGTCGCCTGTTAACATATCCTTTGTGTCAACGCCAGCCGATTGTCGTCCATAACGATTACTTTGCTTATCATACAAATACGAATTATGGAAATACTCACTATTTCCGTAGGTAATGTCAACTCGACTTGTTTCATTGCCTATTTTACCACGTTCATCTGGTTCATAAAAAGCCTGATGTACTTTTTCACGGTAACTCATTGAAGCGCCCACTTTTTCTGCTCCATTTACTATATTTTCAGACGTAATATATGAGTTGTGTGGAGCAACACGGTCTTTTGAACGTTTAAAAAGAGTGCCATCATAATCCATACCATTTATATTGTCGACTACATGATTCGTAAGCATCGATTTTGCCTCTGGGCTATAACCATGTGCTACGTAAAATGCATCAAAGCCTTTCGCAAGATCAACAAAATAAGACCGAGCACTACGAACAGGCCCTACATTTTCTGGCAGTTCACTTTGATAAACTGCTAATAGACGCGTAACATTGCCTTCTGCCAGCATTTCATAAATGATATCTGCCGCTTCTATTCCTGATTGTGGACGTGCTTTCGGATGATTATTAACGGTAACAATAATTGGGCGTTGTGTAATTTCTTCCTTTACAGCTTCACCTGTTAATGGAGCAATAATTGCCCTTTCTTGAACAGGCTCTTCAATAGTAGTTCCATCGTCAACCTTGCTCGTATCATCTTCCTTTACTTCTGACGAATCTGTTGAACATCCTCCTATCAATAAGGTGCTAAAAGCCATTGCAATAAATAATTTCTTCGATTTGAACACAAGCATTACTCTCCTTTAATCTATTACATCTACCACAGGGATACTTCAATTAGCGCATCACTGCTGGTAATAATAACTTATTCTTCATAACATCAAAAATCCCTTTTGGTGTTATACGGATATATGGTAAATGTGTCGATTGTAAGAATAGCAAAGAATAAATTGCGTCTCCTAAGTGGTATCCACGCTCCGCTAATGCTTGTTTTAGGAACTTCTCTTTTTCTGCTAGTTCCTTCACATCTCCAGCATATAAAAGACCGCCAATTGTTAAAGGAACAGCAGCAATTACTTCGCCTTTTTCAACAAGGACAATACCACCACACATTGCCTTCATTTCTTCAAAAGCTTTGATCATATCGTCTTTATTTTTTCCGATCAGTAAAATATCGCCTGTATTTGAATACGATGAGGCAAACCCTTGAACACTAGTAGCAAAACCTTTAATCATCGTGTTAACATGCCAATTGCCCTCTCTATTCATGAGCATTAAATAACATTCATCATGATCTGCAAGCTGCCCTTCTCTAGTAATGAATGAGTTATATGGTTTCGTAATAACATCATTTACCAACTCAATTCCAAAAGGCATCGAGAATTGAAAATCATGAGACGTTAATAAAAAATCTAAGTCGAATGTAGGTAACGCTGAATAATCAATGGCAGCAAGTTTTTGTACTTGCTCCCCGTCCCGTTTTAGCCAAACACCCTTCGATAATACGCTCTCAGGAACTGGATGCCATTCATCTTGTAAAATATTAAGGGAGGCAAATCGACCCGTTGCGATAAAGCCATGTAAGTTGGACATATTATAATAACGTGCCACATTATAGGAAGCCATTTGATAAGCATCTATTGGTGCTACACCTGCATCTAAAGCTACTTGAATACATTTATCCATCACACCATCCTCATGAAAAGAAGGTGGTGAGCCATCTGTTGTCATCATTAAATGATCAAAAATAGGTAGCTCTTTTTCGATAATTCCCTTTAATAGATCTGGTAAGTCTGGACGTATTGAAGAATAACGCAGTGTTACAGCATATCCTTGCATAATACGTTGCTCTACTTCTTCCACTGTCATAGCTTCATGATCACCATCTGCACCAAGTAACTTCATACGTGCTAAAGTTCGTTCTGATGCACCAGGGAAGTGTCCTTCTATTTTTTTCCTGTGGCCCTTAGCCATTTGCATACGATAGAGCATTTGGTCATCTCCATGTAACAACCTTGGCCAGCCCGTTAATTCTCCTCCAAGTAAAACATCATCTCGTTCCAACCATTCTAAAATGGACGTATTGGAAAAAATTTCTTCCTCCTGTTCCATTTCAGTTTGCGAATCAAAACGACTCCACCAATAAAATGAAAACGGTAGCTTTTTTAAATTATCCAGTATTGAAAACGCTTTCTTATTTTCTAAAGATAAAACGAAGCTTAAATTGTCTGAAATAAAAGTTGTAGTTCCTAGCTGTCCACAAAAATCAGCAAAAGATTGCGGATGGTATAACTGGAACGGATGAACATGCGGCTCAATATATCCAGGTACAATTGTTTTATTCGTACAATCGACCACCTCTGTCCCTTCTAATAACGGCGGCATTCTATCACCGGCATAGACAATACGATCTCTCAAAATCCAAATATTACCTACTACCCACTGCTTGAGCATGCTATGTAAATAACGTGCATTTTTTAATACAATATCCGGTGCTTTTTTACCATCTATTACAGCTAATTGCTGACGTAATTCTGTAATTTTCCATACTGGATCCAATCTATTCGCCCCTTCCTAAATTACGTAAAATTTCAGTGTGTAAATCCTACGCGAAATCACATACTATTACTGCATAAACGCTTTTCTTCCTAAAATTAATGCTTTATGCAATCATCTTGTTTCAATCGTAACACAGCACTTTCATAAAACAAAGTGCACCCCCGCTTTATTTTTTCCACAATGACTAAAGGAGGATATGATGATGCAAGAAACGAATTTAAGCGAAAAAAATGCCTTTTGTCGCTTTGCCATGGGTGTAGGTTTAACGGCATTCGGTATCGCCAAGGTCTCAAGAAATCCTGAATGTACGAAAGGTCGATTGATGATTGCATTTGGTGCCATGAAAATGGCTGAGGGTATCTTTAAGTATTGCCCAACTAAAGCTTTACTGAGCTCTAGTATGGAGAGTGCTATGAGCAACAGCACTAGCAAAGAAAACTCCTCTATGCAAAGTATGTTCAGCGGCCAAAATTCTATGTCATCTGAACAAATCGATAAACTTATGAAGGATTTCTCCTCTGCTATATCTGGAAATACATCAGGACCAAACGCAACTGCATCAAAGCAATCTGACGCCAGCACTTCAAATCAAAATTCCTCAGAAAGTAAAAATTCTACAAATAAAACACAAAATCCTTCTTAGTCAAAGGAGCCGTCTCAACTGTATTGTTGAGACGGCTCTCACCCTTTTTAAATCATACGTTTGAAAACAATAAGAAGTTTCACAGTACGATTAAAATATTTAATTATAGTGACCAACATCATAGCGAGGGGTTGATTTCCGTTCCGGCTGGGCGCTTTCCTTGGGCTTCAAGGCAACCGATGTTATGGATGTGACAGTAAAGCGTCAGCAATGGACTTGATGCTTTTAGCCCTCGCTCCTCTAATCGCTTTGCTCCAAAGACTCATCTGTGACACTCCAATCAACTTATATACCTAGCATCACTAGCGTCGCATTAAAATAATTCAACGTATTTTGAAAAACTGAATTTTCTG
>DAMBVB010000018.1:57164-71945 GCA_032053185.1 Lysinibacillus sp. | reverse complement strand
AGTGATCGGGTATGACACAAAATTGCTCAGGTCCGCCCCGCAAGTGATCAGGTATGACTCAAAATTGCTCAGGTCTGCCCCGTAAGTGATCGGGTATGACTCAAAATTGCTCAGGTCCGCCCCGCAAGTGGTCAAGTATGACACAAAATTGCTCAGGTCTGCCCCGCAAGTGATCGGGTATGACACAAAAGTGATCAGGCCCGCCCCGCAAGTGATCAGGTATGACTCAAAATTGCTCAGGTCTGCCCCGCAAGTAATCGGGTATGACTCAAAAGTGATCAGGCCCGCCCCGCACAGGACGCAATGCTCTTAGCCTGCGTGCCTCTATTTGCTCGCTCTAGGGTCTCCTCTTCGACGCTTATCCCAAAGGAGCGCCCAGCCCCCACTAGCTTTACTATGCTTACTTATAGAAGAGACATGTTTTTTACTTTTTAATTTTTTTTAATAATCTATCATGTAATTTTGTAAATAGCAGTAAAGTCAAAATTGTTCCAAGGAAGGCCGAAAGCATGTCCCATTGTGCATCCCAGCGATCGCCCTGCATACCTAAAAAATCTTGGGCTCCTTTACCCCCTTTTGAAATTCTTGTACTGAGCCATTCGATAATTTCGTAGAGAGCAGCAATAGCAAGCATAATGCTTATTGTTATGCCCGTTAACCAGGCGCCCTTTACTAGTGGTGTTTTTCGTATTAATATTTCTCTTATGACAATGGCCATCAAACCTTTTAGAAAATGCCCAAAGCGATCGTAGTCATTTCGTTTTAAGTGAAACGCCTCTTTAATCCAGTTAAAAAGTGGAACCTCCGAATAAGTATAGTGCCCGCCAATAAATGTTAGAATAGATAAAAGGGCAATGATAAAATAAGAAAACGTTGTAAAGCGAAACTTGTTATAAATAGCGATTACAATAACAATGGCAACGACAGCAGGACTTACTTCGGCGACCCAGTCCAAATAGGATGCTGGTTTTATGACAGACCACACGAAAATAATAAGTACTATTAACAACAACATTACATGTATTTTCTTATGTTTATCCTTATCCAAAACGAACACTCCTTTTGTCTAAAGTATAGGGATATAGTAAATAGCTTATACACCTTTACATAAGACAGAAGTAAAAAAGCGCCTAGTCGTATTGAACTGACGCTTTGTGAAAAATTTGTTATACCATTTTTAATAACGCCTCTACACCAGACATTCCTTCAGTAATACCAAGTTGATGCGCTTCATATGTCACGGATTCTAATGGAGCCGTCAATAGTTCATCAATTGTTTTCACACCAACTGCTCGCCCAGCAATAATTTTTCGATCTGCTAAGCGATCATTTAATAGACCGACATCTAAAGCACCACACATAATGTAGCCCGTATCATTTGAAATTGTCAGCAGTGTTGTTTTTGGTAATTGAACAATTACCGCAGTGAAAAAATTGCCTTTAATCATAATAGGCTCAATTGTTACCATCCGAAATCACTCCTTTTCTCTATATACATATGGCAATAGCTAAAAAGGTGTTCGACATTTTCACTAAAAATTACTTGTTACCTAAAATACAACGAACGGCGAATGTGTTATGCCAGAAGATACATTCTAAGTGAGTTGGTTGATTTCCGTTCCGATTAGGCGACTCCTTGGGTGTCACGTCACAGACTGGAGCGCAGAGGATGTTCTGCACGAAAGCGCCCAGGTTGGAAGGAAATCAATCCTTTGTATGAAAGAAAAGAATCAACCTGTTTCATAAGAGTTGATTCTTTAAAATGTATAAGAAAGCATAGCTGTTTGCTTGAAATTTTTTAATGCAACCTTTGCCTCGTTTTTAGTTTTATACTCAAACATACGGTAAGTATTTTGTAATAATCCACATAATGAAAGATCCCCTTTATCCTTTTTTGTATTATAACAGACGGTAGGTTAATTTATTTCCTCTGTCGTTGTTATATATCAGCTATGTCTTTATTCCACATCAATTAGTGAAAAAAGAAAGTACTTTGTGAGTGTTTTCACATTTCGTTCAAAATATAACAGGGAACTTAATTTTTTTAAGTTAAGAGGAGAAAACAGCCAAACCTTCACAAGTATAATTCAATGTAATTCGTATATAGTAAGTTGACGGAGTTATGTGAATTTGAACTTGGGAGGTGATGCTTATGACACGTAAATATATATTGGTTTTATCCCTTTGTTTTTTAATCATATCGGTATGTTTTACAGGGCTGGCAACCTATGCGGATAAAGGTCGACCTTATTATGAGGAGACAGGGGAAGTTGTGTGGGATATTAACACAAAAGACAAAATAATTGCTCTAACCTTTGACGATGGACCTCATCCCAAATATACGGCAGCTATTTTAGATTTATTGGCAAAGTATGATGCAAAGGCGACGTTTTTTATTATTGGAAAAAATGCAGAAAAATATCCAGACCTTGTTTTACGATCTTATTCTGAAGGGCATGAGCTGGCCAATCATACGTATTCACATCCGTTTAAAGCTTCCGTAGCTGAATTACAGGAACAATTACGTAAGACAAAGGAAATAATTTATGGTATTACTGGATTTGCACCAATTTTGTTTCGTCCTGTAGGTGGTTACTATAATGATCAAATAATCAATTCTGCTGTTGAGGATGGATACAAGGTAGTTATGTGGTCTTGGCATCAGGATACTCAAGATTGGAAACAGCCGGGGGTTAACAAAATTGTCCAAAAAGTGATGAAGGGATTGAAGCCAGGAAATGTTATTTTGTTCCATGATGGAGGCGGCAATCGCACACAGACCATCAAAGCACTGGAAGAGATCTTACCAGAACTGAAGAAAAAAGGTTATACATTTGTCACAATATCTGAGTTGATTAAAAGTAAACAGCAACAAGAGCAAGTGCAATAAGGAAAAACAAGCCATCTCAGCAGCATGAAATGGCTTGTTTTTTTCCTATGATAGAAAGTCTGTCATTGCGCAGCGGACAGTATAATTAGTCATTTCAATATTACCAAAATAATAGTGGTGCTAGAGCAATCCCGGCAACCGCTCCAAGTGCGATTCCAACGCCAAAACCTGCTCCTCCATAACCCCAACCCCAATAACCTGAACCATAACCGCCAAATCGTCTATCAGGTAGAATCCACACCTGTCTTCTATCCACCCTAGTTATTTCACCGTAATGTACTCTGCCACCTCGTTCTTCAATTCTTACACGTTTACCATGATATTGACAACAAAGATTATAAGTATTAGCTGGATTCACAAACTATCCCTCCTTTCGACTTCCTTACAAGGTAATATATGCGGTTGCAGTCATTATCACTAGCCGATTGTCTACTTCGAACATAAGCTATCATAAGGAGGGAATGTATGTCAGTAATACCAACAGATGAGTGGCTCAATGAATTAATAGCTAGTCAAAGGCTTAATGACAGTAAAAATCCTGAGGACTTACAACGCTCTATTCTTTGCGATCGTTTGGTAGAGATTTTTATTGGTGGATCACCAGATGAAATACAATTTGAACTACAGCAACAGGGGCTTTTTAAATCACATGAAAGAGTAGACATTAACAAGTTGAAAAAACAAAACGTTTGGGAAGTAGTACAGAAGGAATTTATCTATTTAAAGGAGAGATGGAGCGGGCCAACTATACCAATCTATATCTTTCCAATTACACAGGAGCAAACGATTACTAATAAAAACGGTGTTGCCTATCCAAATGCTTTGTTTTTATATATTGGAGAGCTTGAAAAGCAGGAGCTTAAAGCGTTATTTGCGCATGAGTATAATCACGTTTGTCGTCTGCAATATTTAGATAAATCTCTTGATGAGGTGTCGTTGTTAGATTCTTTAATTTTAGAGGGATTAGCAGAATGTGCAGTGGAGGAGATTTATGGTGATAGATGGTTAGCGCCATGGTTGAGGTCCTACTCATTAGATAAAATGCTAGAAATTTGGAAGGAACATTTTTTACCTCAAATCAATCTACAAGGGTTAAACAATCATGCTGAATTTTTATATGGAGGAAAGCTTCCTCAAAGGATAGGGTATTGCATTGGTTATAAAATAGTAAGGTCATATATTAGAAATCATTCAGCCAATAAACTGCATGTAAAAAGCTCAAAGGAAATACTTGCCGGATCTGATTTTCCATTATAAGACGATAACTATATAAAAATAGCCAGTTGCTGATTCACCACCCGACAACTGGTCTTTATTTTCATTTATAGGATTATCACCATAACGGAAACCAACTTATACACATAGCATACATCGATGATGAGCTAAATAGCAATAATTCCTATTGCTACTGCAATGAATAGTAAAGTAATGCTCAATCCCCACATCCAGAAGAAAGAGTATTTTAAGTGTTTCCCCATTTCTAAGCCGGATAAGCCTAAAGCTAACCAAACAGCAGGGGCAAGTGGCGATACGAATGTACCTACAATATTACCAATAATCATTGCATAGGCAGTTGAAAGAGAATCGATATCGAAAGATAAGCCAATCTGTTCAACTACAGGGAATAAAGCAAAGTAATATGCATCCGTACTTAATAATAAATCAAATGGTACCCCTAATACCCCGATAATGATATGTAAATAAGATGATAGAGCTGATGGTAGAATGTGTACAGCGTTGTTGGCAATCGCAGTTAACATCCCGGTACCATTTAGGATGCCTAAAAATAATCCAGCGGCAATAATGATAGACGCCATCGTTAAGGCATTCGGAGCATGTGCTCGTACACGTTCCATCTGTTCTTTAGGGGAACGATAGTTGATTGGTAAGGCGATGGCCACGCCAATTAAAAAGGCTAATCCTGCTGGTAAAATACCTGCAACTAAAATTCCGATAACAAGAACCGTAACAATGGCATTAATCCACAATAGTTTTGGTCGTTGTAAGCTAGTGTCTACTTCTGATGAAACAACACCTTGTGTCATAGCATGATCATCATTTGTGAAGTCAAGGGTACCGTATTGTTTTAGAATACGGCGCTTTTCTCTAAAACCAAGAAACACCGCTAAAGCTATCATTAACACGACACCAATGATTTGAATAGTGATTAAAGGATACCAAAGTTCAGTTACATCCGTCTTTAAAACTGAAGCAACACGACCTAATGGACCACCCCAAGGAATCATATTAATGACTGCTGCAGCTCCTCCAACTAGTAACAGTAATAGATATGGATTCATGCGTAAACGTAAATATAAAGGCAATAATGCTGGAATTGTAATTAAAAATGTTGAAGCTCCAGAACCATCTAGTTGTGCCACGACAGCAATTATTACTGTTATTACTGCAACAACAATAATGTTTCCTTTTGAAAGCGCAATCATTTTATTGATCACTGGCTCGAATAATCCTACATCCTGCATAATACCAAAGAAAATAATCGCAAAGATAAACATAACAGCTACGTTCATCACAGAGCTTAATCCAGAACTAAAGAATTCTCCTAATTCATCAACATTAAAGCCAGCTATAAATGCTGCTACGATAGGTGGTATAACCATTGCTACAAGTGGCGATACTCGACCACTAATAAGTAGAGCAACAATAATAATAATGGTTAAAAATCCGATTATACTTAGACTCAAAAATATTTCCTCCCTTTGCAATTAATTATTCAGATTATTTAAAAAATATCACAGTGCTAAAGAGAGGAAAATAATATAATCATATGTTAAATAAAGAACATACTATTAGTTTTGTTCATAAGTTCCATGGAATACATATTTCCGTTCAGGTCTTCCAACAGTACCGTAAATTAGTTTTGTCTGTAAAAACTGCTCGCCAACTAAATATTCTAAATAACGACGGGCTGTTGAGCGACTAGAACCAATGAGTTCGCTTAATTGTGAGGCTGTGAGCTCCTGGGTTTTATGATCTTCAAAGATGCTTTTAACAATTTGTAATGTGTGCAAATCAATACCTTTTACAAACGTTTCTTCATCTATTATTTTATTGTTTGATTCCCTAGAAAATAATGAATCAAGGTCATTCTGAGTGACATTTTTGCTATTTTGAAATAATCGAAGTTCCTGCAAATATTTCTGAAATGCCCGTTGAAGTCGTTGCTCTTCAAAGGGTTTTATTAAATAATCTAAAATTCCTAAGTCTACTATATCCTTTATTAAATTTATTTCCGTTGCCGCTGAGATTACGATCACTTTTATAGATGGATAGAGGTGGCGTATATGGCTTACTAATGAGCTACCTTCAACATCAGGAATATATAAATCTGTTAATATAATTTCAGGTAAGCTAGAAGTCGTCCTCAGCTTTTCAATCGTTTCATTTCCTGTACGTAAATTTTCAGTGACGATAAATCCTTCTATATTATGAACATAGTCCGCATGAATTTTTGCTACTCTAAAGTCATCTTCAATAATCCATACACTTTTTGATATTGTCATTCTCAATGTCTCCTTTAGGAACAATAATTAAAAAACATGCTCCTGATAAATCACCTGAATCTAATATAATTTCCCCGTTTATTTCCTGAAGGGCTTTCTTGCTTATAGCAAGTCCATGTCCGCGGTCTAACCCTTCTTTAGTAGAGACACCTTTTGTAAAAATTTCATCGTAAATATTGTTATCAATACCTGGTCCATTGTCTTGAATCTCAAATAAATAATGATTTTTATAATGGTTGATGGATAGCTGAATCACTTTATCTGAGGATTCCCAGCTTTTTAACGTTTCAATAGCGTTTTGAAGTACATTACCAAGTGCTGTTAGGATAGCATTTTCTTGCTGTTTAGATAATTCGATAGATGAAGAAAATTCGTTTAGCTCGAGTTTGATGCCTAGTTCTGCGGCTTCTGCAATTTTTCCCTGAATTAATGCAAGTAGAAGAGGGGTTGTGATCTTGCTATTTAAAAAAGCTTGATTTTTAAGTTGGATGTTTCGTTCTTCTTTAATAAATTCAATGGCTTCGTTGTAATGCTTATGAACAAGTAAACCTAAAATGATATGCAGCTTATTTGCAAATTCATGAGTATATGCCCGTTGAACATTGGCATACTGCTTCATCTGTTTTAATTCATCAATGATTTTTTGAATATCTACTTTCTTTCTAAAGGTGTAGAGTGAACCAATTTTCCTCTTCTTTTCAACTAAAGGTGCTTTATTTAAAATTATTATATGCTCATCAAGTGGTAGCTCTAAATTATGAATGCTTTTCTCTGCAACAATTTTAGGCGTAAAAATATGCTCAATTTTTGTACCCATCCAATCTGATAGAGATTTATTGTGAGCCGAATCTAGCATTTCATAAGCACTTTTATTAATGGTCGTAATTTGATTAAAGTGATCGACAGCTATTATACCCTCTGCGGTTGTTTCTAAAATGACCTTGTTTTGTTGATATAACTTAGCGATTTGAATAGGCTCCATATTAAATAGTAATTTTTTGATATACATGGAAATAGCTATTGCACCTAATATGCCTATTAAAAGAATCATAATGGTGTATTTCATCCATTTGTGAATATAGCTTGCGATAATTGTATCGACATTTTCTGTTAAAAACCCGACAGATACAACACCAATAATTTTATTGTCTAATATGATAGGGGCTTTCCCTCGAATAGATTTGCCTAATGACCCTATAGTTTTAGAAATATAAGCTTGTCTATCTAGCAATGCAGCATCATTGTCTCCACCAACCATTTTTTCTCCAATTTTATCTCTTAAAGGATGTGAATAACGAATTCCTTGAGAATTTCCAACGACAATAAATGCTGCGTCAGTTTCCTTTCTTAAAGGCTCGACGATTGGTTGGATGATTTCACTTGGATTTTCTTTATCAAATGCTGTAATGATTTCTTCCATAGATGCGATGGTTTTTGCAATATTTAATGCTTCCGCTCCCATCTGTTTTTCTGTCGTATCCCGGATATGTTCTTGCAATAGATATATGAATAGGCCACATATTAAAAGGATCAGGATACTTATTAAAAAAATCATTCTAACTGTAAGAGATTGGAACCGACTTCTCATATTTCACCTCTATGTAGTTTAAAAATGTTCGTCATGTATTAAATGATAGCAGTCTAACAAAAACATCTTAAAAAGAGTTCGTTTGAATTAGTCTATCATAAATATCCAACAAATAGAGAAAGAGCCTTTCTTAGGAAAGTGCTCAGCCCGGAAAGGAAATCACTCCTACAGCATGGTAATGAACCTTGATTTTGATATATGCCCTTCAATGACATTGATACAAATTTTCCGTTACAATATAAGGAAGGAGTGATTGTCATGTCCAATGAACTTAAAAATGTATTACCACCAGTTATTGACTTGTCAACGAAAGTGTTAATCGTCGGCTCAATGCCAGGAAAGCTATCATTAGAGAAACAGCAATATTATGGTAACCCACGCAATCACTTTTGGCCGATTATTGGGGAAATCTTAGAAGTAGAAGTACCTCAGAATTATGAAGAAAGATTACAATTACTAAAGGACCATCATATTGGACTCTGGGATACAATAGAATCGTGCGAGCGTAAAGGAAGCTTAGATGCGGCCATTCGGAATGAAAAACCGAATAATTTTAAAATGCTTTTTGAACACTATCCTACTATTGAGTTAGTGCTTTTTAATGGCGCAAAGGCATTCGAGGTTTTTAAAAAGCATATTGGCCTTGAGGTTTTAGATGGTCGGGCATATCAAAAAATGCCCTCGACTAGCCCAATACCAGGTAAAAATATTAAATCCTTTGAAGAAAAGCTTGAGGATTGGCGAGTGATGCATGCTTATTTGCCTAGATAACTACATTACAAAGTTATCCCCTTCAATTAATGTTACTTGACTGAGTGAATTATATTAGCTATGGGGGTGATGTAGTATCATCCTGCTGGGCTATAAAAGAATTTAAAATGTTTTTTAGCTAAGCCACGACTTTTTTCTTTATCATTCAATCCGATTAATCACCTGTGTACCGAATTTTTCTCGTATGTGAACAAATTGTTGCATCATATTCAACGACCATTCAACTTCTCCGACTACATCATACGAAAAATTTCCCCTCATGACATGTCGTTTTCTGCATCTAAATCATATTTGAACTTCTTAACAGCAGCTAACCTGTCTTGAAATACGCCACTAACCTAATGGGCTATTGCTCAACGGTTTTTAACCCCTTTTACATATATTAAATTATGTAAAAGGGAGGGATTTATCATGTACAATCCATATGGAGAAATTATGCCACTGCCAGAACCCGGTTTCGAACCCCCATTTGGACCGCCCGAATTTGGACCGCCACCATCAGTTGGACCGCCTAGTTTTGGCCCACCACCAGCAGGTCAACTGCCGATTGGTCCACCGCCTGGCTTTATACCACCAATTCCACCTTTTGGAGTGGGTACAAGTGGTATTCAATCATGCTTATTCAGGAACACGTTTATATGGATGTTAAATGGAACAGGCTTTTGGCTCTTCCTAACTACTGTAGGAAGAGAGTTTATCGCAGGGTTCCGATGGAGTAGCAGAAGTGGTTGGCGCTTCCAAACTATTGCAAGAAGAAATATTCGCTCGTATGAATGTTCAAGAGGGTAATTAAGCGTATATCTACTCGTCCTTGTTTAGATGCAGAGAGTGGAAGTAGCTTGCTCAGTAATGGAACGTAAACGAAACTATGTGCATAAACTTATTTGTGTATGATATTTTTGCGACTAATCCTTCCAAAATACTTGGAGGGATTTTTTTATCTACCGAATTTACCTTCTAAGGAGTAAAATCGGAAAAATTCATACCATTTTCTTGAGAAGGTGACAGAAAGTAGGTGGGAGCTTAAATAACAAAAAGTTTCAGTTGATTACTAACAGGGAAAAAGACATCAAGGAGGGCAATGCCATGAAAAAAATCCTTTTTACCTGCATGCTTTTAAGTTTCAGTATAGTAAGTGCATGTTCTGATAAAGATGAAAAACCTAACGTGCCGGATCAGCCATAAGAAGAACAACAAGCTAATGTGCCGAACAGGCCACAAAAAGAACAACAACAATCACATGAACACCAACAGGAACCACCCAAAACAAATAATGAAAACACAGTAGCATCTAATACACCGGCTGGGGCATTAAAAAATATTCAGAACCAGCTTAAGACGAATTTATCGATAACTTTGCCAAAAGGGCTTCCAACTACAAAAGGTACATTTTTAACCGCAACAACGAAGACTGAAGCTAACCAAGTTGAAATAGTCTTTTTAGAAAGCAAAGAGTATTTACCCATCAATGATAGTAAGCTAAAACAACCAGATAAAGCGACGGTTATTGCTCGGCTCTCCGTGAAGCAATATAAAAATACGGACGAAGCAAATGAGCAAATTTCCTTTGAGAACTATAGCAAAAATGGCGGTCAAAAAGTTGATCTTGGATACAACATTAAAGGTTACCAGGATGCAGGTGTTGGCTCATTATGGACTGGTTGGAATGAGGGAAGATGGGCAATGGCGACCCATACAAGAACAGAAAATCTGGAGGCGGGTGTGAAGCTTGCTAAACAAGCAGTACAATTTTTAGAAACACATATGCTTCCTATTCCGAGGCAGAACGGCTTTGCCCATTTAGATGTTTATAAATCAGGGAATTTAATCGTATGGCAGGATGGCAAACTTGTCTATACACTGGATTCAATCAAAGAGCCACTAAAAGCACTTGAAATTGCTACAGCTTTTTATCACTAATTGTTGGTCACGAAGGCGTTATCACAGGATTGTGATGGTTTTAGCCTTCGTTTCCCTATCGCTGATCCCCAAGGAGTCGCCCAGTCGTAACGAAGATCAACCACCTTCACATAGCGTGTATCATCTCTAATGTCACTCTAATTATAGTGAAAAATGCGAAAGCGAAATGGAAACGAAGCGTCAGTAACAGTATTTTCCTTGACCATTTTGTTTTTCAACACTTAAAAACTCCTAGGGCATTAACTTCACCCCAGGAGTTTATTTGCGATATGCTTAAATTTTTTCTACGTCATCTACAAGTTGCTTATACTCCGCAAACCATTTTTGCCATTCTTCCATTGGGAATGCTTCATGTACAGTTCCATTCAATAAGTCCGAAAGCATGTTTAAGCATACATGCCAACCTGCTAAATCTTTAGGCGTGTGCTCAGTTAGTTCGCCAATCGATTCAACTAATACTAATATGGAGCCGCTACTAGTAGGAGATAATTCAAATCTTACTGTATCTTTGCCCCAATCAAATTCAAGTACTTCCGACTCAACATAGTCTGTAATCGTTATTTCCATAGATGCATCTGTTCCATCATTCATATTAAAACGGATTTTACCGTTTTTTCGAAGATCTATGATTTCTAAATTGTTCATCCATTTTTGAAGCTTTTCATTCTCCGTTAATACTGCCCAAACAGCTTCAACTGAATGTGACAGAGGGCGGTTAAATTTTACGACAAAGTTATTTTGTTGTTTTTGAATAGTAGCGAGCATTTGATATCCCCCTTATTTATTTTTCCCTATCATATACTGCTTGAAATAATCTTGTCACGCCTTTTTCTATTTCATTCTTCTTTAAATGTCCATACCCTAAAATAATCCGATTATTATATTTTCCTTTCTCTATCGTACAAGCTTTACAGTATATACATGAGAATTATGCTACGCAACTTTCTGTTTCAAAAATTGCTGAAGAATTTGGTGTGGAGCGTCGTAGGTTTGTCTATCTGTTTGAACAGCATACAGGGATGAATCCTAGCGTCTACTTAACGGAATATCGCATTTGACGGTCGAAGAAGTTACCGAAATATGACGATTCTCCAGTAGCAGAAATAGCAGAATGTGTAGGTTATATAGATTGCTTTTATTTCAGTCGAGTATTTAAAAAATGTACTGGAATGTCCCCGACAACATATCGAAAAACAATGCTTGAGGAAGCTAAATACTTATAAAAAGTTGTTTCTTAAAAAAAGAAGCGGCTTTTTTTGTAAATCAATTATGCCTCAGCAAAAGTCTATGTAATTCATGAAATTGTCCATTTACAACTGTTTTTCTCTTTGTTAGGATAGGAATAGTAAATGATAATGAATATCAAACGTTTGAACTAATTATCCAGGGAAAAAGGATGAGTATAATAACGCTATTATACAAATCCTTCATGAGATAGCTGAGAAAAAGCAGTATATTTCAGTTGCACAGCTTTCAATGGTAGAGGCTGCACGGCAATTCGAAAAAGAGACAGCTTTAACGATCACTCATCCACTAAAGTCGTTAGTTACATTTGTTTTGAAATCTATAGAATAAAAGAATGCGTGAAATTTTCTGAATACTCTGTAACAATTTGCACGAAACATTCGTTTATTGAAATAACTATGACTTGAAGGGAGTGTAGGAATGAGGCGATGGGTACTTATGGTAACAGTGTTGTTATTGTTGGTAGGCTGTACAATGCATGAGAAAGCGGTTACCCTGCCAAAGGATTTACCTGACTTTGTGCAAGAAAGTGACTTCAAATCAATTGATTGGGACAAAAAGGCTGTAGAGTTTGGAGAAAGAGGTATTATTGGTAATGAGGATAAATCAGGTGTTATCGGGGCCAATATGCCAAGTTTAAACACTCAAAAATGGATGTGGCATCTTTGGGGAATGGCAGAAGGTCACGATACCAAGTTAACAATTGTTGGGTACCATAAAGATTCTAAAACAGTGCATCCTATTTTAGTAGATGGTTGGACAATAGGGCTTGGTGGACCTGTTAATGGTGCGGATGCTCATACACCTTCAAGTGTAAAAATCCCAAAACCTGGTGAATGGGCGATTTTACTGTATATTAATGAAAGTTATTTTGATACGTTAATTTATGATATTAATGAATAGAGAGTGTATATTGCACATAATGACCCTCGTTTTGTAAGCTAAAACTCTTGCAAAATGAGGGTTTTACAAATGGAAATAGCATGAAAAAATTGGTAATGTGAAAAGTGAGAAAATAGAAACGGAGGATAGCTACATGACCGATTTACGATATCCAATTGGACAATTTCAATTTCCGGAAGTAGTGACAGCACAGCAAGTACAGGAATGGATGGAGGATATTCGTCTATTACCAACACAATTAGCACAGGCACTTAGTAGGGCAAGTAGCAAGCATTAACGAAATCCTACCGAGAAAATGGCTGGACGGTTACGCAACTTGTCCACCATATTGCAGATAGTCATATGAACAGCTACATCCGTTTTAAGCTAGCTTTAACAGAGGACATTCCGACAATTAAACCTTATGACGAAGTGGAATGGGCACAGCTTCCGGATTCAGAAATGCCAGTTTCGGCATCTTATAAAATGATTGAGAGCTTACATGAACGCTGGGTTTATTTGCTGAGAAGCTTAACAGCAGAGCAATTACAACGAGCATTTAATCATCCACATTCAGGATTAATGACGCTTGAAAAAACTGTAGCCCTATATGCATGGCACGGAAAGCATCATCTTGCTCATATTCAGATTGCTTTGGCGAAATAAAAACTATATTTTTTAGAGCGAAAAATAGACGATTTCCTGATCTTGAAGAAAATCGCCTACTGTTGAAATTGTTTTCAAGTAAATATCGTCTGTTACACGGATAATGATACAATATGGTAGCGTTAATCTAACTTACGAACATAATTTTTTATACAATATTAATCCCTGCACTTGCGTTACCAGTAATAGTAGCAGCAAACCCTGGGGAAGTAACGGAGAACACCATTAATAAACGATCACCAGCAGCTACTGGCACTGGTGTAACGTTTGCAGTACCAAATGTAATAGTACCTATTGCTATTGTTGAAAGAGCTGGTGCTAAATCCACAAACGCTGTTGTAGGGCTGAAAACATTACTTCCCGCATCTGCGCGGTAAATTTGTGCTCTGACTGTGGCTGTTCCTATAAGGGTTTCAGCAACTGTTGCGGACAAGGACGCAGAAATAGATGTAATAGTACCTGCACGTGGAACTGAAAAGGCTTCTGTTCCTGTAGCAGCTGTTAAATCTATATTTGTACCAGTAAGAGTTATCCCTGGAATAGACGTACCGAATCCTACAAGACTTACTGTATCAATTAAGCCAGTAGCAAGTGATGTTAAAACAACAGGATCAATACCTGAAGCAAACGGGATGATAGAGCCTGTTACTGGTGGAGTAGTAATACATGCAGCTTCTATAGCTTCAAAAGGACCAAGTGCAGTACACACACTATTTTGCTTTCTGCAGCCACCGCACATTGAATTATTCTTACACATTTTTACACCCCCTTTCTTCAATAGTCTATTCTGCTAAGATTATAGGGTTAGGGCAATTAACTATAATGTAATTTTTATATGCGGGGGGGGGAGTATTGGGGATTCTTTAGAAGCGTTTTTGTCAATGGCAAGTACTCTCTAATGGATTTGACTTTCTGCTAATTTGTAAATAAACAAAAAAAGTCCAATATGTATTTTAATACGTATTGGACGGAATTATCGTATAAATCTCCCTAACTATACTCTGTACACTGCAGTTTTAAACTAACTCCATTTTCGAAAGAAATTGAAAAACAAAGAACCCTTTTCTTTTTTCTGGCTTTCTTCAGGTGATTCTTCTTTTAGCTCGGGTTGCTTGTTTACCTCTACGATTTGTGCATGGGTTTCATATAATTCCCCTAATTGAGGCTCAAAAATTTCACATTCATCACTTTTTAAAATAGGGGATTTACTTGTGTCCTCTTGCCCGTTAACTTTAGCAGTTTCAGGAATGACCGGTGCAGTAACAGTATTAGCAGCTTCAGGAATGACCGGTGCA
>DAMBVB010000018.1:0-57064 GCA_032053185.1 Lysinibacillus sp. | reverse complement strand
TTCAGGAATGACCGGTGCAGTAACAGTATTAGCAGCTTCAGGAATGACCGGTGCATTATCAGTATCAGCAGCTTCAGGAATGACAGGCGCATTATCAGTATCAGCAGCTTCAGGAATGGTCGGTGCAGTAACAGTATTAGCAGCTTCCGGAATGATAGGCGCATTATGAGTATCAGCAGCTTCCGGAATGACCGGTGCAGTAACAGTATCAGCAGCTTCCGGAATGGCAGGCGCAGTAACAGTATCAGCAGCTTCAGGAATGACAGGCGCAGTAACAGTTTCAACAGTTTCAGGAATGGCAGGCGCATGAACAGTTTCAGCAATATCAAGAATGACAGGCTCATTTGTTATTTCAGAGTTCATTTCATCTACAGTGACAGCGTTATTTATTTCTCTGTAATTCTCAGGAGTTGAGGCATCGTCAGGCGGTAAGGTCGGTTCGTAAATACTTACTGGAATTTCCTGTGCGTCCGTAGCGTTTTTAAAATGGAAGGTAGATTCGGTGGTGGTATTTCTAAATAAACCATTATATATTTGGCTTGGATGAGTATTTATTGATTGAAAGTATTGTTGGTTAAAATGGCGTTCCTCGGATAGATCCCTTTGATTTCTTATGTGAGCAGGAGGAGTGCCGTCGTTTACATCTAATTGTGCATTTGTTGCTTTACCTGCCAGACTTTGTAACATCTTATAAGATGGCTGTTTTGATGTAATATCCGATTGGCTTGTTGTCTGTGTAATGATCGAATCCCTCTGTGCACCGTAAGAAATAAATTTAGATGTTTTTTCAGTTTTAGGTGGAGTGGTTGGAGCCTCGGTATTTTCAATTGTGAGTAATTTGTTTAAAACCTTTAGTATTTCTTGGTTCATTTCCTCAATTGCTTGATTTAGAGACTCAATTTGTGCCGATAGAAGCTTTATCTGCTCCTCATAGCTTCTGATTTGTGAACTTTGCCTATCATCTATTGTTTCAGTCATCCCTTCTAAAAGTGCCACTTGTGTTTTAATCTCATCAAAATCCATTTTCATAAATAGGTAATCTTCAATTGAGGTTCCCATTTTTAATGAAGTTAACGCGTCCTTGTAGGTTTCTATCTTTTGCTTCAATTCTCCAATGTCTTGAGTGGAGTACAATTTTGAATCTTCCATTGCATTTCACCCCTTTCAGTCCACTATTATTTTATTAAAAAAATTGACTTTCTGTTACAAATATACCGATGCTTTCGAACATTTTGGTTGGTACATTAGAAGAGGGAATGTACGCAACAATGATACATACTGATACGGAAGCATTTTAATAAAAATCAAAACGAATTATTATTTAGCCCATGCACTTTTAGCTAGAAGACATATGATACAAACGAAAGATAAAAAATTTATGGAGGTGTCAAAAGGATGCAAGAGAATATGCCATCCCAGGCACAGGAACTAATTTGTATAAACGTCGATAAGGTATTTGATTGGATTGTAAAGGAAATGTCGTTTGATATTTCCCCTACGGGACCAATTACTTTCCCAGGAGTAACACCAACTACTGATTTAACAGGTGCAGTAGTTACATGTAAGGTAGTTCCAGCAACAACTAACCCTATTGTTATCTTGAACCGTGAGAATCGCCAATTCTCCATTGATGGTTCAACGGTATGTCTTCAAAACCTAACTATTCAAAAGAATTTTAATCTTACGATAGTTGTTTGTTTACCGAGTGGTACGATGTTCACAAGCACTACTATTCCAGTTTCCCGTTGCGAACAAGTTACATTATGTGCACCGAAAGGAACAGACGTAGAAATTTTATTCACAGATTTAGATTGTTTCGTGTGTACAACAGGGACATTAACAGCTGGAGCAGGCACAATTACATTTTCTGCACTAACAATTACTGTATCAGTTTGCCAAAGTATTCAATCTACATTCCCAGTTACTGTGGAATTCTTAGCGACTTTCTGCGAGCCAAGAGCGGAATTACCGTTCGCATGTCCGGGTGTAGTTCGCCCACAGCAGTGCCCTGCTATATTCCCACCAGTTGGTTAATGGTACTAACACATAGAAGAAAATCATATTGTAAAGAGAGGGTAATCCTCTCTTTTTTTTTATGAAAGGATTCAAATAGTAGCTACGCCTAAAGTGTGAATTCTTTGGTTAATTTAATACTATTGGCAAGGGGGCACTAATTATGACTACTCGTATCGATCATGTGGAAGAAAAGGTAAATGAACTAAAAAAACAAACGGATTTTTATGTTCATGAAATTAAAAAAACGGTGGAGGAGCTTATTATTCCGGAAAGTGTCAACATCATTAGTTATTTCACATCGTCGTTCAATATTTCCTATAATCCTGATGAGGAAAGCTTATGCTTGGGTTCTTATCATATTCGCAATATAGGTAATAAGCCTATAACAAATCCTTATCTATGTATAAAACTGCCTGAAGAATCTCCATTCTCTTTCTCAGGAAGATATGTCTATGAACATTTTGCGCCGAATTTAAAAGGACACAGTAGCTGGGAGCGAATCAATGATCAATCGAGCAAGGAGGAGTTTTGGCTTAGACCTATAGGAAAAACAACGTTAGAGCCAAACGAAACATTATCATTTCCTAACTTTCAGATCAAATGGGGTCATAATTTTTCTTATTCAGGAAGTATTATGGGTTTTACATATTGTGATCAGTTAGAGGGTGGTATCGTTGTCTTAAATCCTATTAATCTCAATGGAATTAGTCATACACAGGAGGATGAAAATGAGTGACTTTAAAAATATGAATCAAAAAATAGATCGTGTTATCCACCAACTCATGAAGGAACAGCTTACGAATCTACCTAACAATAGTGATGCGGAAAATAATAGCTTTGCTTATTTCGAAAAAGGCACATTGAATCTACTTATTGCCTATTTAATGTCAGGAGAAAAGAGCAAAGCTGAAGAAAATGGTGATGAGGAACTAGATATTAAGATTATCAAGCGGCTTGATGAGATGTTAGAGGATAGTAAGGAGCAATTTGAAGAAGTGATTAGTTTACTTAAAAAAATGTCGTGATAGGAGGTGCAAGCGTGGATAATGATATTGTTAAAAACAATGATCCTGTTCAGTTGCAGCAAATGATCATTTTTTTAAGAGCTGAATTGGCGAAATATAAAAATGAAGTTAAAAGGCTCAGAGATAGTGATTATTATTCATTAATACTGAGATTAGAGCGAGAAAATGTTCAATTAACGAAACAGAAAAAGGATCTTTCGATGGAGCTCTTAAAGCTGAAGAGAGACCATGAAAAAAAAATAAAGACCTACTATGAAGATATACAAGCAAGAGAAATCCAGAAGAAAAAACAACTTTCTTCGATAGAGGGATTATTAAAAGAATTAGAAGAATTGCGTACAGAAAATAAGCTAGTGAAGGAAACGTTAAAATCCACTAAAGATGAATTTCTGGCTGTGAATTCAGATGCTAATTATAAGACTTTAGTGGATGGCCTTGAAAATAAGTTGAATGTTTTTACAAAGGATATAAGCCAACAAATGAAGGCGATAATTGAAGCTGTTGAAAGATCTCGTTTAGAACATGCAGATTTAGACATTCTTAATAAGCATTTAGCCTTACAAATAGAGGGGAAAAGTACTGAGATAGAAAAATTATCGGATGTAAAAAAACAAAGCTTTTCTTTGGGTCGAAAAAAGATAATGAATCCAGAGGTCCTTACACACTTGGATGCTCAAGTAAATAAGGTATTGGCTCAATCAATGGATTTTGAAAAGCAGTTAAATCATAAATTACGTTTGCTTGATGACTTGGAACACAAATTAAACGAGCTAACTATAGACATCACTACTAATAAAACTTTATAAAGTAATTGTGGAAGGCTGTTTCAAAAGTAAGACGAAACAGCCATTTTTATGTTATGAGGACATTAACATGGATGACAAAAAGATTTCGGCTAGGATTCCGAAATCTTTTTTTGAAATGCATGATTATAATTTGTTGCATCTCGCAAAGCCTTTTCCTCAATTGGAATGCGCACGGATAGCATTGTCACATTTAAAAGTGTAAAGCAAAATGCTGTGAAGTATGCTTGAAACATTAAAGGCAGAAGAATAATTTCTAAGCAAACCACAGCGTAATTAGGGTGACGCATAAATGTGTAAGGGCCTTTTTGTACAACTTTTGCATCCGGCAATATGAGTATTTTTGTATTCCAAAAAAACCCTAACGAACGAATACACCAAATGCGTAATGCTTGAACAGCAATAAATAATATGAACAATAACGGAAATAAAGGCGATAAATTTTTATGATTAGTAACGATTTCAATAATTAAAAATAGGAAAAAACCGACATGTAAAGACACCATATATGGATAATGAGAGGAACCAACTTCATATGCTCCATGTGATAGCATCCAGTTTTCATTGCGTTTTGCAATGAAAACTTCTGTCAATCTTTGCAGAATAATGAGGATCAAAATAATGTAAATCATCATGCTACTCCCTCCATTTAAGTAATACAGCTTCAGCACAGAAGCCAGGGCCGAGAGCGACGAGCAAGCCAGTATCCTCTACTTGTCCTTCGTTTAACATAAATTGCTCCAATACATATAGCACTGTAGGAGATGACATATTTCCATGATATTTTAATATTTCCCGAGAAATGTCGGTTTTTTGGGAAGCTAGATAAAGAGTATCTTCATAAGCTGTTAACACTTTTTTACCGCCAGGATGTGCAATGAAATGGTTGAGCTGTTCACTGTATAGTTCATGTTCCAATAAAAACTGTTCAATGAATGGGCCGAGCCAATTAGTGATGATGGCGGGAATACTTTTTTGAAAAACGACATGTAGACCATTATTTTTAATAGTCCAACCCATAACATTTTCTGAATCTGGCATCCATTTAGAGCCAGTCGCGATAATAGCAGGTGTTGTTTTTTTTACTGCGATATTCACGTCATCTCCACAGACGAGTATACATGCTGCTCCATCTGCAAAAAGAGACGCACCGATTAAATTACTTTTTGAAAAATCATTTGGCTGAAAGGTTAGACTACAAAGCTCGACACAAACGACAAGAACTTTTGCTTCTGGATGGGCACGACAAAAATCATAGGCTCTACTAACACCTGCCGCACCACCAGCGCAGCCAAGTCCCCAAAGTGGAATACGTTTAAGTCTGTCTGAAAAAGGAAGTTTATTCATAACTCGTGCATCAATACTTGGTGTGGAAATACCAGTGCTACTTACAAAAATAATAGCATCAATGTCTTTAGGTGAAACCGGTGATTGTAAAAACGCTTCATTTTGTAAACAGGCTTGAATGACATCAACGCTATATTGTGTAGCTAGTTCAATATATAAATCGTTACGTTCCTCAAAGGTATGATCAGTACGATGCCATTCAGGTGGTACACAAAAATGACGTGTTGCAATACCACCATTCTCAAACACTTTTAAGTAGCGTTCTAATTTAGGAATCTTTGCATGAAAAAGCTCCTTCGTTAGCTCCTCCGCATTTGTCTGTTGTAATGTGTACGGTGGTTGGTATGTACTGATAGAAGTGATTTTTGACAATTCAACATCTCCTTCGCCAATAGTGGTCTTGTTTATTGTATGCAGGGAGATAGGTGATACATGCTTGTAAGTTATAATTGACAATTTCGGAAGATTCCGTTATATTGAATACAATTAAATTGGAAGTAGGTGATGTGACATGATGAATAGAGCCGTTTTTAATGAACTGCAATTCGGTTTGTTCAGTTTCACACGCCTAAAACATATAAATTGACCACGCGGTGTAGTGAGATGTAATTCACGATTGTGGTGATTTGTATATTCTCTTAAATGTGCCTGTGAACCTTGTAGCTGCCGAATTGCGCAGAGACAAGGTTTTTTGTTTAGTGTCAATTGAGTACAAAGGATATGCACATTTAGGAGGAAAACAAATTGAATTTAACAACTTTAGGATTTTCAACATATTTTGAAGAGCAAATGACTCGATTTAAACAGGAGGCTAAGCTGGCGAACTGTGTGCCGGCTAGGGTTACTTTAGAGCATAAGCATTCCTATCGAGTACTGGCTGAAGAAGGAGAGTGGCTGGCAACGATTGCTGGACATTACGCGTATACATCATTAGCACGAGAGGATTTCCCAGCAGTAGGAGATTGGGTGCTAGTTGAGCAAATGCCTGGTGAGGACAAGGCGATCATTCATAAATTGTTTACACGAAAATCAATCTTTTCCCGCAAGGCCGCGGGGCTGGAAATACAAGAGCAGATTGTAGCATCGAACGTTGATATTGTACTTCTCGTGATGAGCTTAAATGCTGATTTTAATATTCGACGTTTAGAACGCTATTTAGTAGCTGCGTGGGATTCGGGTGCGAAGCCAATTGTTGTATTGACGAAGGCTGATCTGTGTAAAGATATTGCTAGTAAGATACGTGAGGTTGAGTCTGTAGCGTTTGGTGTGGACATTTTTGTGACTAGTGCGCTGTCAGGGGAGGGCTTAGAAGATATTCGTGCGCTATTTACGGAAGGTGTGACAGGAGCATTACTTGGCTCTTCTGGCGCCGGGAAATCCACATTGACGAATGCCCTGAGTGGTGAGGACTATATGAAGGTTTCGGGTATTCGTGAAGATGATGCGAAGGGGCGCCATACAACCACACATCGTGAATTAGTTTTATTGCCTAAAGGCGGCTGTTTAATTGATACACCTGGCATGCGGGAGCTACAATTATGGGATCAAAGCGATAGCTTATCCGCTAGTTTTCAGGATATTGAGGAACTTTCTACGGCCTGTCGTTACAGGGATTGTACACATCAGAAGGAGCCACACTGTGCTGTACAGCAAGCCATTACAGACGGTGCGCTTGAACGATCACGTCTGCAAAGCTACTTTAAATTGCAAAGAGAGCTTGCTTTTATCGAACGCAAAACAAATGCTCAAGCAAGACTAAATGAGCAACGCCAATCGAAGCAAATTGCGAAAGGCTTAAAGAAGAGCAAAAAATCAAATTAAACTTGCTATAAGAGTGAGCGATTTATCAGCGAAATGAGCCGATTGGCAAGAAGACAGTGCATTTTAATTTTACTTTTAGTCAGTTTCAAAGGAGGCTGGCGGCTTATTTAGCAGAGGCAAAGGTAGAAAAACGCTGGTGAGACAAAGCTTTAGGTTTAACAGAGCGTTACTTGGTAAACTTGAAGGTGAGGAAAATCAAAATGGACTTACCAACAAGCATTAGCGAAGTGACACCACTATTTGATTAATTGAAGAGGAATATCAAAAATTAGTGGAGGGCAGTCGCTAGGAAAAATGAAAGCAGTATGACTCAATATTGTCATACTGCTTTTAACTATTTAGTTCATAACAGGCGTTAATTTAGCGACAACAATACTATTGATCGCATTAATATAAGCTAGCGCACTCGCTTTTAAAATATCTGTATCTGCAGCTTTTGCGATATACTTTTCACCTTCATGCTCGATTGTAATTTTTACTTTTCCAAGCGCTTCTTTACCACGAGAAACACTGTTGATAGTATATTCTACAAGTTTCACATCGATATTTGTAATGTCTGCAATGGCTGAATATAGGGCATCAATTGGACCTGAGCCAACTGCACTTGCTTTAAAGATCTCGCCACCTTTACGTACTTTCACACTTGCTGAAGGGAAGCTTGCGTTACTGACGACTTGTAAATCATCAAAGTCAAAGAATTGATCGCTGTAATGAGTGGCATTAGCATTGTTTGCATCATGCTTTTCATAATAGCTTTCTACAATGACATATAAATCGTGGTCGTAAACTTCTTTTTTTGCATCAGCAAGTTTCAGGAAGCCTTCGAATATTCCTTCGAATTCATCCGTTGAAAGGTTGGAGAAGCCCAGTTTTTCAAGGGCATTTTTCACCGCGTGACGTCCAGAGCGTGCTGTCAGAACTAGCTCCATATCGTCAAGACCTACATCTTCTGGATGGACAATTTCATAGGCATCGCGGGATTTAAGAAGACCGTCTTGATGAATACCGGATGAATGGGCAAACGCATTATCCCCGGTAATCGCTTTGTTTACTTGTACGTCTAAGCCCATAAAGCTTGAAACAAGACGAGATGTATTCATAATTTCTCTTGTGTTAATACGTGTCTCAGCATTGTATACCGAGCCACGTGTTTTCAACGCCATGACGACTTCTTCTAATGCTGCATTTCCTGCGCGTTCGCCAATGCCGTTAATTGTACATTCTACTTTATCTGCGCCGTTTTTAATGGCAGCAAGCGTGTTAGCAGTGGCCATACCAAGATCATTATGGCAATGAACACTTAACAGAACGCTATCGTCTAAGTTTTTCATACGCTCATTTAGTTTGTAAATCATCGCTCCAAATTCTTCTGGTTCTGCAAAGCCGACTGTGTCAGGTACATTGATCATCGTTGCACCAGCCTTCATCACAGCTTCGATTGTTTTCCAAAGATACTCGAAATCTGAACGAGATGCGTCTTCTGTTGAATATTGAACTTGTGGTAGCAGCGTTTTCGCATATTTTACTGCATCAACGCCAATCTGTAGAATTTGATCCTTGGATTTGCTAAATTTTTTCTCAACATGAATATCAGATGTACCAAGCACCATATGAATCATCGGATTTTCAGCGTATTTTACAGCGTTATAAACAGCATCAATATCTGCCTGTACAGCACGTGCTAAAGCAGTAATCATAATGTCATTTGTATGCCCAACTTTTTGTGCGACAGCTTTAACTGCTTCAAAATCTCCTTGTGATGAAGCCGGGAAACCAGCCTCGATAATATCGACGCCTAATTTTTTGAGTTGCTGAGCAATCTCTACTTTTTCGTATAAATTCAGTTTTGCACCTGGCACTTGTTCGCCATCTCGTAAAGTTGTATCAAACACCCAAATTTTTCTTCCCATTTTCAAACACTCCTTTTTAATGTTGTCTCTGCCTTGAACCGTTAGCTCTTCTAGAGACGGAATCTATACCTAGGCCAATAAAACCAAAAAAACCCGCCTCTATATAAAAATATAGAGACGAGTTTATGCTCGCGGTACCACTCTAATTGACCTTCTCTTTTTAGAAAAAGTCCCCTTATCGACAGCCATCACTGTCTATCCCGTTAACGGAGGAAACCGACGCCCCTTACTTAAAGTTCAGGGAGTGGCTCATGGACGAGTTCAAAATGTGTGCCTATCGGTTTGCACCAACCACCGACTCTCTACAAGTACACTTACATTTCTACTATTTCCAATCTTGGCCTACAATAATGTGTTGTTGAAAGCAATAATACTTGGATATTGCTAATTTGTCAATAATATTCTAAATATTATTTTTTTATCTTGAATAGAGGGTCATTTATAAAAAACCTTTAATTTCGACTCATTACCAGAACTACGTTTGTTGAAACGGCCATGTTCGGAGTGAAGGCTGGGCGACTCCTTGGGGATCAGCAATAGGGGAACGATAAAACCATCACGTCTTGTGATAATGCTTTCGTGACCGACATTGTATTGGTCCGAGACCTTCGAGCGCAAGCGGTAGGGGAACAACGTATACTAGATTCAAAAGAAATGAAAAAATTAATCTCCCGACTTGTATTTAATACAAATACAAGTCGGAGATTTATTCTCATTTATCAAAATAGGTTTGAATAGCAATTAAATATAGAAATTAACGATTTTTGAAAAAGACTTTTTACTTCACCTTAAAACGCGAAACCTGTGTTTGTAATTCCTCGGCCATGTTTGATAGTGTGGCAGCAGAAGCGGCAACTTCTTCAATAGTCGCTAGTTGTTCCTCAGAAGCAGAAGCTACATTTTGTAGGTTTGAAGAAGATAGCTGTGCGATTGTTGCAATTTCATCGAAGGATGCGTAAATTTGCTCAGCACTTAATGACATTTCTTCTGAAACTGTTGTTGCTTCTTGAATTTGGTGGGTTACTTGTTCAATCAGTCCAACGATTTTTGAGAAGCCTTCCTCAGCTACTTTTACCACTTGCATACCCACTTGTACCTCTTGTGTACCAGTATCCATAACAGTTACAGCGCGGTTTGTATCCTGTTGGATAACGGAAATCAAAGTGGTAATTTGTTCAGCAGATCGCTTGGATTGCTCCGCTAATTTTTTCACTTCATCCGCAACTACTGCAAAGCTGAGACCATGATCCCCGGCACGTGCTGCCTCAATTGCCGCATTCAGTGCTAGTAAATTTGTTTGCTCAGCGATATCCGTGATGAGGCCAATAATATTTCCGATTTCAACGGAATGATTTCCTAAATTTTTTACGACGCTAGCAGATTCTAAAACCGCTGAATTAATTGTGTCCATCTGTGTAATAACACGGTGTAGCGATTCATTTCCTTTAGTAGCTTCGGTATTTGTTTCTATAGCAAGCTCTAAAACGGCAGCTGACGTCGCTGCCAATTGTTGCATGCCTTTTGTCATCGTTTTCATAGCTGTTGAACTTTCAGTAGCATTTTTTCCTTGGGCCTCGGAGCCACTTGCAACTTCTTGTATAGAGGTAGTAATTTGTTCTGTCGCTTTGGTTGTTTGTTCAGCGCTTGCGGTTAATTCAGCAGCAGAACCACTTACTTGCACGGTGTTATGACGTACATTTGTAATAAGATTCTTTAAATTTGCTGCCATCTGATTAAAGGCAAGTGCTAAATCACCTACCTCATCACGATTCTTAATGTGAATGTGCTCAGCTGTTAAATCGCCAGTAGTAATCTTTTTGGCGGTTTTTGCCATTAATTTAATAGGGCGGGAAATAAGGCTTGCCATAACCAGAGCAATGATGAGACTAATGACAACAGCAAAGATGCCAAGAATAATCATTTGGAATTTAATAGCCTGAATTTCTTTAGATGTAGCAGCGATTTTTTCTTTTATATACTCATCTTGATAGTTAGCAAGGTTAGCTACACGTTCATCGAATTGTTTGATAATTAGGCGACCTTGTGTACTATCGAGTTTTTCGTATTGCTCTGTTTCTCCAGCAGCCTTTAATGAAAACATTCGATCTGCGAACTGTTGGACATCTTGCTCACTGTTATTGATTGCCTCTAATAATTCAATAGATTTTTGAGAGTCGAACGCTGCCTTTAATTCATCATATTTCTTTTTAAATTCTTCACGTGACGCCTTATTATTTTGAAAATTTTGCTTGTCCCCAAGTAATAGATAACCTCTCATATTTACAATTTCTTGTTTAGCAATTGCGCGAAGCTCTTGAATACTAATAGATTTAGTTGTTTGTTCTTCGAGTAACACACGATATGTCTTGTTTACGGAATTAAGCTGTTTGAAATTTAATCCGATTGTGCCAACTAATACTAAAATAACAATGAAAAAACCGAGTATTAACTTTTTGTAGATCGTAAATCGCATAGTTGTTGTGTCCTTTCTTCATGATTTAACAGAAATATTACAAAAAATGAAATATATGTACATATCATTTATATCAGATTTTACCAATTTTACAAAGTATTACGAGTATTTTTACTATATTCGATAAGAATAATAAGGAAATAAGTTGTGGGTAGAGTGATAAAAAAGCGGAATAATTTGCTATTTTACTGTTAGTGGAAGCGGATAGTTACCTATATATAGTAAACAATTATGACAATTTTTATAATTTTGGAACTAATGGAACTGTAGTAACGTAATATAAAAAAAGGAATAAGCAAGTTGTATAGGCCAATTTTGAAATTGCCGAAAACGAAATATGAAAAGATTTGGGACTTTATCGGTGGCGGGTTATTTGTACTGTCCATCCTTTATATTTTAGTAATGTGGGGACAATTACCCGAGAATATTCCAGGTCATTTTAATAGTGCAGGAGAAGTTAATCGCTGGGGTTCAAAAATAGAATTACTCATCCTTCCGTTTATCGGCATAGTGCTGTGGATTTTACTAGGGCTACTTGAAAAAGTTCCGCATATTTATAATTACCCGGCACGCTTAAATGAAAGGAATGTCGAGGCATTTTATTTAAATAGCCGAAAAATATTGAATGAAATAAAAAACCTTTGTCTAATTATATTTACAGTTATATCATTCCAAATAGTACGTATTGCACTTGGGGAGGCAGAGAGCCTCGGTTGGTGGCTCCTACGAGTAGTGCTAATTGTAACCGCCATTCCGATTATTAGAGGAATAGTTGCGGGTACAAAAATTAAATAGCTTATCTCCATTATAAATATCCGCATCGCGATGTACATGTTTGCTTGTCTAAGTATGTACACGATTCTCTATACATGTATATGAATAATTACAACTTGACATGGAGACCTCTACTCGCATGAATTCAGCCGAAAACCGGCAACAAGACTATCATGCTCGCCATTGGCTAAAGTACGTACTTATAGGCGCATTTATATCAATTTTAAACACTCGAGAATATTCGATCGTTTTTTGTAGGAAAATGGCACTAAATCAGCTATACTATCAAAACTAAGAGAAAATTTGTATTGATAAGTAGAAGAGGTGTCAAAACTATGCAAAAGAAATTTAAAATGAAGGATGGACTGTCCATTGCAATTCATAATCAACCACAGGAGGTGCTATTAGAGGGAATATCCCAAACAGGAAATGCACCTCATGATCGTATCATTGCCTTTGTGTTTACTATGGATGAAATGGTAACGTATTTACAAAATACACTAAAGTTAAACACTCTTACGGAACAAGGTTATTTATTTTTTGTTTATCCGAAAAAGGGGAATAAGAAATATGAACAGTTTATCCATCGCGATGAAATTTTCCCAGCAATTCAAGTGGACGAGGCAAAATACATTGTTGGCAGTGATTATAAATTTGCAAGTCTTATGTCGTTAGATGAGACATTTTCTATAATAAGTATAAAGAGAGATGGCAAGGGACGCGGCAAAAAAAAGACCGCGAGTAGTCAGTGCGTTAGTGACTATGAAGGGATGATTCCACAATTGCGTGATTCACTTGCTAAAAATCCGGATGATTTAACATTTTATGATGGATTAACACCAGGTTATCAAAAGGATTGGGCCCGTTATATCTATAGTGCGAAAAAGGAAGAGACGCAAGTAGCGCGCTTGGAGGAGATGCGTGAAATTATTAGACTAGGCTACAAAACAAAGGAATTATACCGAAAAGCAAAGGCAGAAGGTAAAGTATAAATAACAAAGAGGTTTTATTGATTATTTTAAATGATGCTATATTCGTGCTAATTGGCAATCCTATGAAATACTATGTTGAAAAGGGGACAGAGTATGAAAAACACTTATATTGAGCAAGTAGATGAAAAATGGCAGGAAGGTTTTGCTAAACTTGTAGATGTCGTAGAAAGCAATTTACCAGAGGGTTTTGAAGAAAATATGAATTATGACATGATAAGCTATGTTGTCCCGTTATCTACTTATCCGAAGGGCTACCATTGTACACCGAATACTCCTTTACCCTTTATAAGTCTTGCTGCACAAAAACGTCATATTGCGCTTTATCATATGGGCATTTATGCAGATCAAGCGTTACTCTCGTGGTTCCAAGAGGAATATGCGAAACGAGTTCCGACAAAGCTTAATATGGGGAAAAGCTGTATTCGTTTTACAAGTACTAAAAATATTCCGTATGAATTAATAGGAGAGCTTGTTTCGAAAATGACACCAGCACAATGGATGACAAAATATGAAGGGGAGTTAAATAAATGAAAAGTGCCACTACGTTTTTAATGTTTCAAGGGCAAGCCAATGAAGCTATCCAGCAATATCAACAATGGTTTTCAGAGTTACAAGTAGAAAGCTTAACTTATATGGAAGACTCACAACAGGTTGCAATGGCTGTCCTTCATTTAAAGGGTTTGAAAATAATGGTGAATGATAGTGTGATACAACATAACTTTACATTTACACCGTCAACCTCTATCTTTGTGGAATGTGAGTCTATAGATGAAATCGACAGTCTGGTTGCTCAAATTTTAGAGGGTGGACAGGCGTTAATGCCGCTAGATAATTATGGGTTCTCAAAGAAATTTGCCTGGATTCAGGATCGTTTCGGTGTATCTTGGCAACTAACATATAATTAAATTTAGGAATAAGCTTTAAGCCATTAGAGGATGATACAAAAATCCAATGCGTAGGCGAGATCATATTAAAAGGAGAATAGAATATGGCCGTAACTTTAGTGAGACACGATATAAAATATGCTGAAGCAATGCATACGCTATCTTACATGCCACATGTTCGAGATGCACTAGGGTTACCTGCTGGCAAAGTGGAAGATACGATTAATTTTATTAAACGTGAATGTGTGGACGAAGAAGCTGGAAAGACAGTCCCTCGTGTTGTTTTGGATGAAGAAGGACAGCTTATTGGTGTGACGACGTTAATGTTTATTGATCACAATAAAAAGAGCTGTCATATTGGCTCATGGCTGGGCTATGAATTTTGGGGAAAAGGCTATAATCTGCAATCAAAAGTTGCGATTTTAGATATTGCATTCTTTGAGTTAGGGCTAGAGCGTGTTTTCGCAGGAGCTAGAAAGGTTAATATTCGCTCACAAAAGGCGCAGGAAAAATTGCCTTTTATTCGATTAGGCGTTGAGAATGATTTTCCGCAGGAGCATTCATGGCTAGAGGTTAAAGAAAAGCAGCCATGTGTTTTAAATGTGTTTGAGCGTGAAGATTTTGTTCGATATCGTACTTCTTTAAAGAAAGTGGAAGGTGCGAGGGAAGACTATTTACCACAATTATTATTAGCTGATGAAAGTGAAGAAGCTGTTCGAAAATATTTAAATGATGGTGACTTATACGAGATTAAATGTGGTGAGCAGTTAGCGGGTGTAGCGTTACTTCTTGAACAGTCTGATACGACAGTTGAGTTAAAAAATATTGCAATTGTACCGAAATATCAAGGTAAAGGGCTTGGGAAAGAAGCACTTCGACAAATAACAACAATTTGTCACTCACATGGATATAATACGATAATTGCTGGGACTGCAAATTCTAGTATGGATAATATTGCATTCTATCAAAAAGCAGGTTTTCGTATGGAAGCAATTGAAAAAGATTTTTTCAGTAATTACCCAGAGCCAATCTATGAAAATGGCATTCGTGCACTAGATATGATTTTCTTTTCAAAGGCATTGTAAAATAATAGAGACATAAAGAAATACCCGTCCAACCTGAGTTGTGCGGGTATTTTTAGTCGCCAAGCAACAATGCCAACAACTTTTCTTTAGCATGTAAAAAATCATCTAAAGTATAGCGATCTAGGACGGCTAAATAGGCTTGTAGTGCTTCATATAATACGCCTTTTAGCTGACATTCTGGTGCAATTTTACATAGATTATTTTCTTTATCGAAGCATTCGACAAGATGAAAATCCTCTTCTGTATGACGTACTATTTCACCAATTGTAATGGTCTTTGGATCAATTGCTAGGCGAATTCCTCCACCTCGCCCTCGAATCGTTTCAATATAGCCCAATAATCCAAGTTGGTGTGTCACCTTCATTAAATGGTTTTTCGATATATTATAAGCATCTGAAATTTCTTGGATAGTTGATAATTGGCCATCTTCCTTCGCACCCAAATATATGAGTGTTCGGAGAGAATAATCTGTGTATAAAGTTAAGCGCATACGAACACCCTACTTTCTATAGTTCAAAATAATTATAGCATTTTTACGTTGGCGTATTATAAATTCAAAACTTTTTTAAAGATGTATTTAAAATACATTAATTATGTCCATTTTGTTAAAGATGTATTTTAAATATTGCTTTTGAAAAGTGAGAGCGTTATATTGTAATCACGAAAGGATGGTAAGCGATATGTTAAAACAAGAAACAGTACAAATTATTAAAGCAACAGTCCCTGTATTAGAAGTTCATGGAGTGGAGATTACTAAAACGTTTTACAAAAATATGTTTCAAGCTCATCCAGAATTATTAAATATTTTTAATCATACAAATCAAGAAAAAGGTCGTCAGCAAACAGCATTAGCAAACACAGTTTATGCTGCAGCCGTCCATATTGAAAATTTAGAAGCTATTTTACCAGCGGTGATGTTAATTGCTCATAAACACCGCAGTCTAGGTATTTTACCTGAGCACTATCCAATAGTAGGAGAAAACTTACTAAAAGCGATTAAAGAAGTGCTAGGTGATGCCGCAACAGATGACATCATTAATGCTTGGGCCGAAGCATATGGTGTCATTGCGGATATCTTCATTCAAGTAGAAGAAGAGCTATATCAGAAAGCTGAGGGTAATGGTGGATGGCGCTTATTTAAACCGTTGAAAGTAGCGAAAAAAGTAGAAGAAAGTGATCTTGTTACATCTATCTACTTTGAAAATGAAGATGGTTCTCCTCTGCCAGCTTATGAGCCAGGTCAATATATCAGTATCCGCGTGAAAGTACCAGGCGAAGAATATTTAATGAACCGTCAATATACGCTTTCACAAGCAAGTGCAGAAGAAGGCTATCGCATTTCAGTGAAACGTGAAAACGATCATACGCCAAACGGTAAAGTATCTAACTTTATTCACGACGTATTAGAAGTGGGAGACTTAGTGGATGTAAGTGCTCCAGCAGGGCTGTTTGTCTTAGAAGAAACTGCTGCGCCAATTACATTTGTTAGTGGTGGTATCGGTGTAACGCCATTAAACAGTATGCTGCAATCACTAAAAGATAATGCGGCAAATGAAGTGAGCTTTATCCAGTGCGCGCGCAACGAAAAAGTTGTAGCATTTAGCGATGACATCCAAAAGAAAGTAAATGTGCTTCCAAATGCAACATACACAGCGTTATATTCGGATGAAGATAAGAAAATCACAAAAGAATTTTTAGCTGAAAAAGTAGCTAACAATGCAGATGTTTACGTATGTGGACCTGTTGGCTTTATGGAAACCGTCATTAAAAATCTACATGAAATTGGCGTGAAAGACGAAAAAATTCATTATGAATTCTTTGGTCCAGCCATGCAAATAGTAAAATAAAATTCGAAATGGTGGATGACGTGCTCTTATTTAAAAGCACGTCATCTTTTTAATTTCATAAAGAATTAAGTCTTTAAAATAATTCAAGTCGATGAAATCCTTCGTGATTCAATAAATTTCTGAAAATATCTAACCGATAATAAAGGCGATCGATCTTTTAATATATACTTGACTTATTGGTTTTATTTGGTTTAATATGTAAATTAATTGATATAATGTGGCGACTGAAAAAATCGGAGCTTTGGTTTTAGAACTAAAAGCTCCGATTTTGTTTTTTGCCATAAAAAATAGTCATAGTGACCATAAAAATGGAGCTCTTATTGATGTCTTAAGCGAAGATTTGCGAAGGAGATTTGGTGGGAGTTTTTTTGTGTTCATGAAAGGAGTTGGAGATAATAAATGTCTTTTAGTGGAAGTTTGAACGATGGAAGAAGTGTGTGGCTGGACGGAGTAAAAGTGGACGTAACAACTCATCCTGCCTTTACGGGAACAATAGAAACGATCACAAATTTATTAGCACTTCTAGATGATGAGAACAATCAAAGCATTGCAGGTTTTAAAAGTCCGAATAGTAATCGATTTGTTCATCGTGCATTTTATATTCCGCGTAGCTATGAGGATTTAATAAAGCGTAAAAAAGCATTTGCTCTATGGTCCAATAAAACCTATGGCGTGATGAGTCGTTTATCAGATTATGCTAATTCTCTAATTACCGGATACTATTTGGATCGTCATCAGTTTGCGCAATATGATGTTGGATTCGTTGAAAAAATAACGAAATATTATGAGTTAGCTAGAGATGAACGGCGAATTGTTACTACTGCAATTTTGGATCCTCAAATTGATCGTTCGAAACCGGCAGAAGAGCAAGATGAAGATGCATTATTGCGTATTATACGGGAGACCGAGGAGGGGGTGGTTGTACGAGGGGCTAAAATGATTGCAACTGGTGCTCCTTATGCACATGATGTCATTGTCACCTCTCCACAAAAATTATCATCAAATCAAATAGCACAAGCAAATATGTTTATCGTGCCATTAAATTTACCTGGGCTACAAATTGTTTGTCGAGAATCATTTGCTGCAAATAAAGAGCATCATAAATTAAGTTCAAGATTCGATGAAATGGACGCTGTTTTATTATTTGACGATGTTTTGATTCCATGGGATAGGGTGCTTATTAAAGGTTCACCTAGGGGCGTGTTGAAAGCTCATCGGCATCAGCAACTCGATGCACTAGCACAGCACCAAACGGTCGTTCGTTTACTATCAAAATTAGAATTTACTGCTGGAGTTACAACGGCAATAGCTCAATCAATTGGTGCAGATTACTTTTTACATGTCCAAGAAAAAATAGGGGAGCTTTATACACAAATTGATAGTATTGAAGCTTTATTAATGTCATCAGAAAAAGAAGGGCATCTAAATGAGCAGAATGTTTATTTACCTAATATGACGCCACTACAAACAGCAAGAAATTTAGGCACACATTTCTATGGCCGTGCTCTAGATATTTTAAAGCAGATTGGTGCGGGAGGCTTCATTCAATTATCGTCATCTCCGATGCTAGAAAATCACGAATTATACCCATTATTTTCTAAATACTATAAAGGGGCAAAGGTAGATGCACGAACAAAAGAAAAGCTATTAGAATCGGGTGGGAACTTATTGGCAGTCAACTCGGCTCACGTCATGATTTATACGAACGGTTTTATACAGGTGATCCTATTCGTGTTCATGCCTTGCAGTATGAAACTTATGATAAATCCTATTTGAAAAATAAGTTAAACCATTTTTTGAATAATTTAATTGAAGGAGAGGTAAACGAAGATGAATACGCCGATTCCGTATTTGCAGAGGTTGAATAATGGGCGAACAGTTTGGTTAGATGGGGAGATTGTAAATAATTTAGAAAACCATAAGGCCTTTAAAGGGACTGTTCGTACAATCCAGCATTTATTAAATTTACAAACCGTGGAGCCGACAAAATCGATTTTAACGTATGAAACGAAAAAAGGTACAAATGCTCATTTGTCTTTTTTAGTTCCAACATCAATCAATGATTTGAAAAGGAAAAGTTTAGCTTATAAATGCTGGGCAGATGAAACATTTGGCGTAATGAGCCGCTTATCCGAATATTGTCGTTCGCAGTTAGTAGGTTGGTATGCAAGTAGACAACAATTAGATGTTTTGTCACCGGGCATTGCAACAAAGCTTGAACAACTATACACAGCGGCACGTGATTTAGATTTATTATCAACGGTAGCAGCCCATGACCCGCAAAAAAATCGTTCTAAATCTGCTGAAGAGATAGAGCATGGCAAATTACGTGTAGTTACGAAAAATGAAGAAGGCATTTTTGTGAGAGGTGCCAAAACAATTGCTACAGCAGCCCCCTATGTAGATGAGTTGCTCATAACCTCCTATCATAAGCGAGGGTTAGAGGAAGCGCCAATGGCAAATGTATTTTATGTGCCAACCTCAGCTCAAGGGTTGCACATGGTATGTCGAGAATCGTTTGCTAAAACTGATACAAACAACTACCCTTTAAGCTCTCGTTTTGATGAAATGGATGCTGTCTTAATTTTTGATAATGTGCTAATCCCTTGGGAAAGGGTGTTAGTAGCAGAAGACCCTGAATTAGCTTGGAAGCTACGAACTGAAACGGCATCATCCTTGTTAAGTCAACATCAAACGGTTGTACGCCTGGTTAGTAAATTAGAATCGGTCGTAGCAATTGGCAACGAATTAGCGGAAACAGCTGGAGCGACGGCATTTTTACATGTAAAAGAGAAGTTAAGTGAGTTAATCATACAGTTAGAAACTATAAAGGGTTTATTAAATGCGGCTCAATATGAAGCTATCGAACACAATGGAATTTATCTACCTAAACAACGTTTTTTAATGACTGCCCGAAATTTAGGTACACGTTATTATCCACGTGCTTTGGCAATATTACAGCAGATTGGAGCAAGCGGGTTACTGCAAGTGCCGTCTACTATTGAAGAAATCAATGGGCCAATAGGTGACAAGTTACAGGCGTATTATGGAGGTACACATACAAGTGCATTTGCAAGAACCAAATTTATTAAACTAGCTTGGGATTTAATAGGTAGTCAGCTTGGCGCGCGTCACGAATTATATGAACGTTTTTATTCAGGTGATCCTGTTCGTACCTTTGCAGCGCAATATCAAAACTATAGTGAAAAGGATCGATTGTTAAAGCTTGTTGAAGAATTTAATTAGGGAAGGAGGGAGAACGATGAAACCACATTTTTATTGGTTTGCTCCGACAAATGGAGACGGAAGGTATTTAGGGGTAAAGCAGCCCGAAAGAGAGCCGACCTTTGAGTATTTAGTAGATGTAGCTCAAACGGCAGAAAAAGCAGGATTTGAAGGGATTTTGATTCCTACAGGTATTCCTTATTTAGATTCATGGCTTGTAGGGTCTGCTATCATTCATCAGACAAAGCATATCAAACCGTTAATTGCATTTAGACCCGGCTTTGTTTCACCGACAGTTGCATCTAAAATGGCAGCTACTTTAGATCAATTTTCAAAGGGAAGAGTGTTGGTCAATGTTGTAACGGGCGGTTCAGAAAAAGAGCTAGCACAAGATGGTGACTATTTATCACATCAACAACGCTATGAACGTACAGATGAATTTTTAACAGTAGTAAAAGAAAGCTGGCAAGGAGAATCGTTTCATCATGATGGCGAGTTTTTTAAGGTAACTGAAGGAAAGTTGATTCCTACTCTTTATCAAGAAAGAGGTATTCCTATTTATTTTGGAGGTTCTTCCGATGTGGCCAAGGAAATAGCTGCAAAAGCTGCAGATGTTTATTTGCAATGGGGGGAGCCTGTAGCAAGCATTAGGGAGCAAATTCAAAATGTTGAAAGTCGAGCTAAAAAGTATAATCGTCAATTAGAGTACGGTATTCGAATCCATATAGTTGTAAGGGATACAGAACAAGAGGCTTGGGATGCTGCTTATAACATTATTAGTAAAATTGAAAACCCTGTACAATCGAATCTGAATCGATATTATGAAACGGTAGATTCAGTGGCTCAAAAAAGAATGAACGTCCTTACTGCTGAAAACGAGCGATTTGATCAATACAGTTGGGCTGGTATCGGGAAAATTCGAAAAGGTGCAGGAACGGCCATTGTTGGTACGCCAGAGCAAGTAAAAGCAGGATTGCAAGCGTATATTGATATCGGTGTGGCGCACTTTATTTTATCAGGCTTCCCGCATAAAGAAGAAGCGGAAATTTTCGGAGAAAAGGTATTGCCATTATTTGAATAAATGGAGTGATCATTGCATGGAATTTGTTATTTGGGGCTCAAATTTAGCAGGTGGATTTTTACGTTCCAAAATAGAGCAAAATACAGAAGGAAGCTTTGAGTACAATAAAACATTGATTAAATTAGCTGAAAGGTTAGATATAAAGGCTGTTTTATTTCCGATTCGATATATAGGCAATATTGGTGGTAATGATAGTGCTGAAGAAGGACAGCTGGATGCTCTAACGATGGCGGCAGCATTATTTGCTGAAACGAAAAATATTCACTTTATAGTAGCTGTTTTGCCTGGGTTCATCCATCCAGCAACTTTAGCCAAAATAAGTTCAACAATAGACGTCATTTCAAATGGGAGATTTCATATTAATTTAGTAAGTGGCTGGTTTAAAAAAGAACAAGAAACATTTGGTATTGAGTGGGTCAACCATGAAGATCGCTATCGACGTTCAACAGAGTATTTAGAGGTATTGAAAGGTCTTTGGTCACAAGATAACTTTAACTATGAGGGCGATTTCTATACAATAAAAAATGCGACGCTTACACCAAAACCAATTCAAAAGCCATATCCTCCAATTTATCAAGGTGGTAATTCAGAGGACGCTCAAGTTATGGCGGGCGCGCACAGTGATGTTTATTTTATGAACGGAGCTCCGATTGTAGAGTTGCAAAAACAGATTGAAAATGTAACGGAGATTGCAAAAAGAAATGGTCGGACGATAAAATTTGCTGTTAATGCATTTGTCATTGCCCGTAAAACTTCTGAAGAAGCGTTCCAAGAATTTCAATCTATTGTTGACCATGCCGATGAGGAAGCAATCTTGCAGTTCCAGAATCGCAAAGAAACGTTAGGGATGTGGAAAAATGCCACTCAGTTAAGTGATTTTGTAGCTAATAATGAAGGTTTTCGTACAGGGTTAATCGGTAGTTATGATGAGGTAGTTACTAAATTACAAGAATTAAGTAGCATTGGTATAGAAAAAGTGCTAATTACTTTTAAAGAACCGTTAAAAGAATTACCCGAATTTCGTAAACATATTAGTACAAAACTAAATCACAGTATTTTTAATCCTTAAAACATTGTAAATCTATAGGTTAAATACAAAAAAAGGGGGGTAGCAAACTTTTATTTGTGCAGAGCGTACAATTCCTTGGTAATCATACTGCAAAAAAACTGAAAATAGTCATTATAAAAAACCTTTACAAAAAAATATGGTTCATCACCAAAAGTTGCGGATGACTTTTGTTAAAACTTCTACTATGTAAATAGTTGATTTCCGTTCCGACTGGGCGACTCCTCGGGGATCAGCGATAGAGGAACGAAGGCTAAAACCATCACGTCCTGTGATAACGCCTTCGTGACCAACTTCGTGTTGGCCCGAGACCCTGCAGCGAAGTGAAGCGGCTCATCGGACGCCCCCAGTCGGAACGGAAATCAACCACACGTTTTGGTGATGATCCAAAAATATTAGCTGAAAGAAGTTAAAAATTTACATGAGATTGGTGTGAAAGACGAAAAAATTCATAATGCATACTTTGGTTCAACCATGCAATTAACAAAATAAACAAATGATGAACCCTCGCTATAAGAAGCAGTTATCTGCACTTGTAGCAAGGGTTTTGTGTGAATATGCATGAGAAAGTTATTAGATTTTTCGCAGTTATGAAAAAAGTGATTGAATTCGTAGTAAAACAGGTGGTAATATACCTTATAAGAATACTTGGTTATCGAAAGGGGAATTGTGGATGGTCCAAATGGTTATTACAGGTCTTATTTGTGGGGCTTTACTTGGATTTGTTATGCAACGTGGTCGTTTTTGCTTGACTGGCGGCTTCCGCGATATGTATTTGACAAAAGATAATCGCATGTTTTACGCATTATTGATTGCAATAGCAATTCAAAGTGTGGGTGTATACACCTTAATTAGTTTAAAGGTATTTGAATTTAGTGCTGGTTCTTTACCAATCGTAGCTGTTACTGTGGGTTCATTTATTTTTGGAATAGGCATTATTTTCTCTGGTGGTTGTGCAACAGGGACTTGGTATCGGGCAGGAGAAGGTTTAATTGGTAGTTGGATTGCACTAGCTGGTTATATGCTTGTAGCAGCAATGATGAAATCGGGCGTATTGTTGCCATTGGATAAGGCTATAAAAGAAACGAGCATTGAAAGTAATGCTATTGCCGAGTCAATTGGCGTAAACAACTGGTTGATTATAACGATTTTTGTAGTAGTTGTTGCATGTATCATTTACCGTGAGCTAAAGAAGCCACGATTAAAAATCCCGGGGTTAAAGCCGAAAAAAACGGGATTAGCACATATTTTATTTGAAAAACGTTGGCATCCATTTATTACTGCCACAATTATTGGTATGATTGCCACTTTCGCGTGGCCATTAAGTGTTGCTACTGGTCGCATAGGTGGGTTAGGCGTTACAACACCTTCTGCTAATATTTTGCAATTTCTAGTGACAGGACAAATTAGCTTCATCAACTGGGGTGTTTTCCTAGTGCTAGGGATTTTCTTAGGATCATTATTCGCAGCAAAAATGAGTGGCGAATTTAGATTCCGTATTCCAGATACAAAAACAGCGATTAACAGCTTATGTGGTGGACTTATGATGGGGTTCGGTGCAGGTTTAGCAGGAGGTTGCTCAATTGGTAATGGCTTGGTGATGACAGCGATGATGACTTGGCAAGGTTGGATTTCATTAGGGTTTATGATTTTAGGTACATGGACAGCATCTTACTTTGTCTTCGTTCGACCAAGTAAAAAAGCTAAGCAAGCTGCGCAAGTAATAACAGCCTAAAAAAGGAGTGTTTTTAATATGAAAAGAACATTAGAAGTAATGGGGATGGTTTGTCCATTTCCTTTAGTTGAAGCAAAAGAAGCTATAAAAGACTTACATTCAGGAGATGAATTAGAAGTGCAATTTGATTGCACACAAGGTACAGAATCCATTCCTCGTTGGGCGGCTGAAGAAGGGCACGAGGTAACAGAGTATGAACAAGTTGGCGAAGCTGCTTGGACAATTACGATTAAAAAGAAATAAGTCTTCGTAGCAATGTGCTTTAAAGTCTATTTAAGCGGGAAATTCGATGATAGAATCGTCGGATTTCTCGTTTTTTTGTAAATGAAAGATACTAACATGAGGAAAATAATTTGAGAGGAGGCGTGAACAGTATGGCTTACGGTACAAAAACAGCTAATCGAATGTCCGTGGAGGCATGAGCGCGTATTATTTCTCTTGGTTCTATACATTAAAAGAAGTACATATCGAATTTTGTTATACTAGCAGTATTAGGAAGTAGCATCGGAGGTGACGCTGTTGATTTTTTTGGAATTTTTAATCCAAATCATTGTTGTATCAATGCTTATTTATTTTGTAAGTGGTCGATTAATTGGTTCGAACATTCATTTTATCCGTAGGGTTCTTTCTGTAGTTATTAGTGTGACGCTAACGTCTTTTGTTTATTGGTATACCTATTTGCGCCATACAGATTTTTTATACGAACCAGTGATGCAAACAGTGACAGAGGTTAGTACACTTGTTTGGATTGGCTGCATGCTACTAATTTCGATGTTGCTCTATCTCGTTTTTGAGCTTTTTGATCCAATTGGAATGACAGCTAGAGACCGTCGGAATGGCAAAAAAAAATTATTATTGCGCCTTCGTAGCTACTGGCGACAACAAAAGCGTTTGCGTCAGGTGTTAAAAATAGCAGTGACAAATGGCGTTGTTCAAACGATTAAATACGCGAGACAACGGGAAAATGAAAAGGAGCTTGCCATTGCTTTAAGGATAACTTTGGAGCAATGTGGTGGGATATTTATTAAATTTGGTCAGGTACTTTCTACTCGTAAGGAATTGTTTTCGCCTATTTTTATTGACGAGTTACAGAAGCTACAACATAATGTGAAGCCTTTATCGTCAGAGCAGGTAACACAAATTTTAGAAGATTCACTTCCTAAGCCTATGAATGAAATATTTGCAAGCTTTCAAATGGAACCTCTTGCGGCAGCATCTATTGGACAAGTACATAAGGCACGATTGACAAATTTTGATGAAGTCGTGGTGAAGCTACTTCGTCCAGAAGTGAAGGGAATCATGCGGGATGATCTCGATATTTTAGAGGAATTTGCCAATTGGCTTTCAAACAAGTCTACATGGGCTGAATCACTTGGTTTTCGAGAGCTTGCTAAAGGATTTGCTGATGGGTTACGTGAGGAAACCCATTTAGATATTGAGGCTCGTAATACATTGCAGGTAACGAATGCTCTTGCTAAAAGCAATAATAAGGTAAGGATTGCTAAAATCTATACAGAATATTGTCATGAAAATATTATTGTCATGGAATATGTACGGGGGAAAAGCGTTGCAAATGCTGCGGCTGAATTTAATCGATTAGAAAATAATCGTAGGCAGTTTGCGCGGACTGTTTTATATTCCTTCATTGAACAGATGCTTTTTTCGGGTATATTTCATGCAGATCCACATCCAGGAAATATTCATATTGATGAGACGGATGGCACACCGATCCTTCTTGACTTTGGGGCTGTTGGTCGTTTGGGAGCTACCCAACAAGAGGGCTTAAAGCTAATTTTAATGGGGATTCATCTAAATGATTCAAGTACTTTATTTGACGGCTTAACATTATTGGTTGAAAATGCGGATCATGCAGATCGTGCAAAGATAGAGCAAGCAATTGATCAAATTCTCTTGAAAATCTCTTACGTGGATCGAATTGCAACGGAGGAATTAATACATGCGTTATTTACGGTTGCTCGTGATTTCGGTCTTGCTTTCTATCCAGCAGTAGGTTTAGCGCTGCGTTCATTAGTTATATTGGATGGGACATTACGGGTAATTGATCGAAGTTTTGATATTTTTACGGAAGCGAAAGATTTTTCATCCGCATATATGCGAGCCTCTTTCCTGAAGCCATTTAAAGAACCGATGGCAACAAAGGGACGTTTACAAGAAGAATTAGCAATGCTTATTCCGACATTGCGCAAAATGCCAAGACGAGTTGATCAGCTCATTCAACGGGTAGAGAGTGGGAAAATTATCTTACATCATGATGTTTTTTCGGATGAGGATAATGCTCGATTTATTACAAATCTGTTTTCCCGTTTCGTCTTGCTCCTCGTTGGTATTACCTTTGGCATTATTTCTGTAGCACTTTTAGCAATCTCACAATTTATTCATGACGCGTACGCTGTTTACTTAAATACAGCTGCATACTTCGGATTATTTTTGTGTGCCATTCTTTTAGTGAGGCTTTCTATCCAAGCGCTACGTTCTATGAAGCAATAGAAGCGCCAACTCGGAGTGAAAATCAATCTTTGTTTATTGAAACAATATTTAATCTATTCTTTTATCAACAAGCTGAGGTAGGGGAAATGCTCCCTTACCCTTTTTTATGTTAACTTCTTTCAGCGGATGTCACGGAATTGGAAAGGAGTGCGTTATGTAAGCGCAAAGCCGAGGCATAAAGGATAAATGTTCTCGAGAAATATTACAAAAGCATTACAAAACAAATAGTGGGTCTAATGGTAAAATAGCAAAAATCGTTGTTATATAGAATAAAACGTATTTTTATAGAATTTATAAGAATATACATGAATGTTACAAGAATGTTTCGAGTTTTACTAAACGATTAAATAGGCGTGAAATAGTATAAAAGTTATGCTAATAATGCTAAACTTTAAAAGGCTAATAAAATATAAGAATAAAAAAAGAAATCGTTCCAGTGATTACATTCAAATACAAAGAGCGAAATTTACTAGTGAAGGGAAAGAATAACGTGGGTAAGCGCAATAAATGGCGTAAGTCAATGGTGCTAGCATTAGCACTAGCTGGCGGCTTATTATTTAATACAGTTCAACCAACCGTAGTGCACGCAGAAGAAACATCTCAACAAATGATTGATAAGAAAGCTAAAATAGATACAGAGGTTAAAAAGCTACAAGAAGAATTAACGAAACTACAAAAAGAGATCGATGAAAAAGTAAAAGTATTTAACAAAGTACAAGCAGATATTAAAGAAGTTGATGCAAATATTGTAGATACTAAAAAACGTATTGAGCAACGTTCAGCGATTTTAAGTGATCGTATGGCTGCATACCAAGCTCAAGATAATACGGTAGGCATATATTTAAATGCTGTTCTTGAAGCAAAAAGCTTTGCGGATTTAATGGACCGTGTCGTAGCGGTAAAAACATTAATGGATGCTGACCAAGAATTAGTAGATCAACAAGAAGCAGATAAGGCTAACTTAGAGAAACAAAAAGCAATATTAGATGAAAAGCAAAAAGAGCTTCAAAAGCAATTCCAAGAGCTTCAACAAAAGGAAAGCGAAATGGAAGTAAAAAAAGCTGAAAATGAAGCGAAATCTCTTGCGTTAAAGGCACAAATTGCAACGAAACAAGAAGAAGAGCGTTTAGAAGCAGAACGTAAAGCAGCAGAGGAAGAAGCAGCTCGTTTACGTGCACTTCAAGCAGCTACTCCAGTAGTACAAGCAACAAACAACAACGCTAACTTCAGCAGCAAAGCGAACGATGGAAAATCACCACAAAAAGTCGCTGTTGGTTCTGGAGCAGGCACTGCATCTTCAGGCGATGCCATTTCAACTGCAAAGCAATTCCTAGGCCGTAGCTATGTTTGGGGCGGAAGTAACCCATCAACAGGATTTGACTGTTCAGGTCTTGTACAATGGTCTTACAAACAAGCGGGCGTATCTTTACCACGTACAGCATCACAGCAATATTTAACAACACAACATATTTCAGCAAGTCAAGCACGTGTAGGTGACCTAGTATTCTTCAGCTATGGTTCAGGTATAGCGCATGTAGGTATTTACTTAGGAAACAACACGATGATTAATGCTCAAAATAAAGGTGTTGTCATTGAATCACTGGATTGGTGGAATCAATATTTAGTAGGCTTCGGTCGTATTCAATAAGCCTTACTATTATATTAGGATTTAAATAGCAAAAAGGTCATCTTTGTAAAAAAACAAAGATGACTTTTTTATTATTTGACGGTATTTAATAACTTGCAAGTATACAAGCGGATATAGTTATCCATTAATTTAGGCTCGACTACGCGATGAATAATGAGTAAAATAACATCTATGATGAATAAATTTACATAGATAGATATATTTGTGCTAAGTTACTAAAATGAAAATAGGGCTGAGAAAGGTATAGCATCAACTATCCATATAATGATTGTTACCGTTATGATGTATTTCACTTGGATTCATAGAGGACCGATTCCAATCATATAGTTAACATGTAAAATGTGTCGTTAATAGCCGAAAGACATGTTTACTTGCATATCGATCCTCATTTCTGATAATTTTTAAATATACAATTAGGGATCTTACTTTTAAATTAAGAGTGTTTGTGACTTGAGTTTCGTAGTAGTAAAGTAGCGAATGATAGAAATTAATACAGTACTTACAAGTTTGCCATTTTTACGTTCTGAAAAATAAAGGTAGGGATGAATCATGGAAAAAGACATTTTGCAACTTTTTAGTAATTTAACAGGGCGTGACCGTGATATTCAATACAAATCATACGAAGAATTAATGAAAATTATGCAGGAACCAGTTGATTGGACATATTCAGTTTGGGAACAACTTGTTCAGGCTCTTACATATAAAAATGGACATGTGCGTGCAAGTGCTGCACAATTTTTATGCGCATTGGCAGCAAAAAGCGACCCTGAAGAAAGAGTATTAGAGGATTTCTTAAAGATTTGGGCAGTAACGTATGATGAAAAAACAGTAACTGCGAGGCATACATTGCAGGCAATTTGGAAAATAGGGTTAGCAGGGCAAGTACAAAGAGATTTAGTCGTGTCATATTTGGCGAAAAGATTTCAAATATGCTTAGACGAAAAGCACCCGACATTGATACGCTATGATATTATTGTATCTTTTAAAAAGCTATTCGATGCAACGAATGACCTAAAACTACTAGAGATTGCACAGCGTTTAATTGAAGAAGAGGAAGATGTAAAATACAAAAAGAAATATAAGAATGCCATCCGTTAAACGCTATGAAAATAGCAATTCTTTACGCGAATTTTTTCGTTTAGAGATAGTTTTTATAACATCAATCTATGAAGTATACCAAATACCTGCACGAGCATGAGAACTACCTGTAAGGGCAGTGAAAACACCCGCTTTGCATAAGGTAATACCTGCATGATTTTTATCCATCGTATTTGTATATGCTAATTCCTCAGCTACTTTCCCTATCAATCTATGTTAGACTGCTTAACAAGTGAATAATTCTTGCAGAATAAAAGTGCTGAACGATAGCATAATCGGGAAATCGGTGAAAAACCGAAGCTGTTTCCGCAATTGTAAGTACAGGAATCATAAAGATATACCACCATCGAATTGAATGTAGCGAACTGTACAAGTCAGGAGACCGACCTTTGTTTGAACGTTCGATAACGCTTCGGAAGCTAGGGGAATATGCGGCAATTACATTGGCTATGTCGTGTCTATGCACTACGACACAATTTATGTTATTTTCGTTGTTTCCTTAGGTGTGGGAACAACGGTTTTTTATGTACACTTATAATTTACCTGATGAAATGCTAAGAAGGGTATTATCTTCATTAAAAAGAAGATAAAGCCCCCCGGCGGATGTCACGGAATCGGCTTTGTGCTTGCGCAAAGCCAATTCTGTACGAATTATGCCAATGCATAATTGATGGGGCTTAGTGAGCGGTTTGCTAGGAAGGTTCCTTGCCCTGGCTTTGCAGAAAAAGTGATCGGGTAGAGTGGATAACTATTCCGCTTGGATAAAGAAAACGGTTAAATAAGTTTCCTCATTGCTCTAAGTAGCGTATGGCATTCCCTAGTGCGGAAATTGGTATTATATCGAATTGTTCTATAAAATAGAGATAACAATGCTTGCTAATAGAGAGAGGTGCAGTGAGTGAAACAGTTTGATATGAAGAGTGTTCCGTTTGAAGCAGTTTATAATTTTCGTGATATGGGTGGTTATAAGTCGAGAGATGGGCGTACTGTTAAGAATGGTTTGATTTATCGTTCAGCAGCACTTGGTAAAATGACGAAAGCGGATAAGGAGCTATTTGAAACGCTAGGTGTGAAAACAATTTTTGATTATCGAGACAACCATGAGGCTCAACAGAATCCTAATCCGGTATTTCCATATGCCAAGTATATTCAAATACCAGCAAAGGGAAATTATGCTTTTGAGATGCCTACAAACACTGGTGGAAAAGATTTTTATAAGGTTGTAAGCCCAGAGATGTTCCGGGAATTTTATGCACAAATGCCTTTTCATAATGCCTCGTTTAAAAAGTTGATAGCAACGGTTCAACATGCTGAAAATTTAGGTCTTGTTCATCATTGTGCGGTTGGGAAGGATCGAACAGGTATTGGCAGTGCACTTATTTTACTTGCTTTAGATGTACCAGAGGAAACGATAATGGAGGATTATTTATATACAAATGTACATCTACGTCCCTTAGTAGAACGGATGGCTCAGACAATTCAGCAAAATTATAGCGATCGAGAATTACAGCAATTTTACGCCTTAATGTCTGCCCGTGAGGACTATTTACAAGCGGCGTTTACTGCAATGGATAAGCGATATGGCTCTAAGAGTGCTTTTTTAGAGCAAGAGTTTGGCTTAACAGCAGAAAAACGTAAGCAAATGCAGGACCATTGCTTACTATGATCAGAAACCCTTTCACATAAAATTGTGAGAGGAAATGTTTCATTATAAAAACTCTTTACACCCTAAAAATCTATGATAAGATACTATATATTTTTATCCTGCAGTAAAGCGAAGCGTCAGGTACAAAACGCCCATCTCGGAATTGATAATTGGGAGATTAACTGCCCGTAAAATTTTTATGAAGCGTATAGGAGAAGTGGAAATTGTCAGATACATTAAGAGAAAGTGAGATAAAAGAGACAGATAAATTAAGCTTGTTCCATTTAACATGGCCGATATTTTTAGAAGTATTTTTATTTATGTTAATGGGGCTAGCCGATACTTTTATGCTGAGTGCTTTATCAGATAATGCAGTATCAGGGGTTGGTGCAGCCAATCAGTATATCCATATTGCCATTTTAATACTTGAAGTAGTTGGTAATGGTGCTTCCATTGTTGTATCTCAATATTTAGGTTCAACGCGGTTTTTTGAAGCTGCGAAGATTTCCGCTTTAGCAGTAACGATGAATTTAATCGTTGGACTAATGATGAGCGTCTTATTTTTCTTCTTTTCGCGTCATTTAATGACCATGATGAACTTGCAGGGAGAAGTGCTTAAATATGCTCAAAGCTATTTAGTAATCATAGGAAGTTTTATTTTTTTACAGGCAATTATAAATGCGTTAGCAGCGATTATCCGTGTACATGGATGGACAAAGGAAACGATGTATGTATCACTAGGTATGAATGTGCTACACGTTGTATTAAACTACGGTTTAATCTTTGGTAACTTAGGATTACCAGAGTTAGGTGTAAAAGGAGCGGCTATTTCCTCAGTTGTAAGTCGGGGATTAGCGGTTCTTGTGTTTTTCTGGCTGTTGTATCAAGTCATGGAAGTAAGAGTGAAGCTGGAGTATTATTTCCAGTATTCAAAGGAATATATTCGAAAAATATTAAATATAGGCTTACCTTCAGCATTTGAGCAAGTGCTTTATCAGTTCTGTCAGATTGTCTTCCTTTATTATGCAACGTATTTAGGCTCAGAGACACTTGCTGCAAGACAATATGCTATGAATATTTCGATGTTTACGTATTTATTTGCGATTGCAATCGGGACGGGCACAGCTATAATTATTGGGCGAAAGGTCGGTGCTGGTAAAAAAGAGCAAGCTTATCATCAGCTTTGGTTAAGTGTACGCGCAGCTTTTGCCTTTACGATAACGATGGTTGCGGTTGTGACGATATTCCGTAAGCAGCTTATGCACGTTTTTACTGATAATCCAGAGGTCATAGCCATCGGAGCATCTGTCCTAGCATTAAGTATGCTGCTTGAAACAGGGCGTACGATGAATATTGTAGTGATTAACTCATTGCGTGCCTCAGGGGATGCAAGATTCCCGGTGAAAATCGGTTTCTTATCAATGGTATGTATGAGCCTCCCGCTAGGTTACTTGTTTGTCTTCGTTTTACACTGGGGGTTAGTAGGTATTTGGCTAGCGATTTCAGCAGATGAATGGATGCGAGCCATTATCGTATACTTTAGATGGAAAAGTCGTAAGTGGGAGCGTTTTGCACTTGTTTCACCTACAGAACAGAAGGAGGTAAATTAATGGGAGCACTTTCTAAAAGAGCTGCAGGGGCAGCCTTAATGGATAAAAATATGACACTTTTTGCTTGTCCGATTTGTCAGGAGTCAATGGGTATATTTGAGCAAGGTAGATTAGTATGTTCCTCAAATCATTCTTTTGATATTGCCAAGCAAGGCTATGTCAATATGCTGACACATCGTGCTGTTTCTAAGTACAGTAAAGATCTCTTTGAATCTCGAAAAGCAGTTATTGATAGTGGTATTTATGATTTAGTTGAAGATAAAATCGGAGAGCTAATTGCTAACGCAGAAACTGTGCTGGATACAGGATGTGGTGAGGGATCGCATTTAGCCCGTATTATGGAGGGTCAAAAAGGTAACTGTATTGGCATTGGTATTGATATAGCAAAAGAAGGCATACTTGCTGCATCCCGCCATTATCCAGAGCAAATTTGGTGTGTTGGTGATTTAGCGAAAAGTCCCTTTGCAAGATCCAGCTTCGATGCCGTATTAAATATTTTATCGCCCGCCAATTACGAAGAATTTAAACGTCTATTAACTGACAATGGTTGTGTTGTTAAGGTTGTCCCTCAAAGTGGGTACCTACATGAGCTTCGTGCACAATTATATGCGGATTCTACAAAAGAGTCGTATTCAAATGAACAAATCATTGCTCGCTTTAAAGAAAGCTTTGCCGATGTTAGTGTGGAGCGTATTACTTATACGGTACCGCTAGCTACAGAGCTTGTACCGGCACTGCTTGAAATGACACCGATGGGTTGGCATAAAAAAGAAAACGTTAATATCCAGTTAAATGAAATTACAATTGATGTTGATGTAGTAGTGGGAAGAGTCTAGTTTTTTCACATGCAATTGCAGTATACTGGTCTTTTCGATTACAATGGGGATAACTATTGAATAAGGTAGGAATGAAACAGTGTATAAATTTATAGCAAATCTTGTCAAAGTGATATTAACATTAACGGGCTCAAAGGCACGTGTATATGAGGAGCAAAACTTACCGAAGGAAGGTGGGTTTATTATTGCATGTACGCATACGGGCTATGTTGACATTTTAAACCTTGGGGTTTCAATGTCTCCACGAGAAATTCACTTTATGGCTAAAAAGCAATTGTTTGATATAAAGGGTCTTGGCTGGCTTGTAGAGCGTTTAAATGCTTTTCCGGTTGACCGTGATAATCCAGGACCAAGTGTTATTAAAATCCCTTCACAGTTATTGAAAGAGGGCAAAATCGTAGGGATTTTCCCATCTGGTACACGAAATGCTGAGGGGACGGATTTAAAGCAAGGGGCGATTACTATAGCACAGCTGTCTAAAGCGCAAATTGTACCAGCCGCTTACGTTGGTGCACGTAATGCTGGTGATGTTTTGAAGCGTGGAAAGGGTTATCTAATTTATGGAGAGCCATTTTATGTAACAGGTAAAGGGAAAGAAGGACGCGAGGAATTTACGCATCGTCTTGAGCATGAATTAGTAGCGTTAACTGAAGAATTAAAGAAGCGAATTGCAGCAGAAAAGAAATAAAGTGAAATATATTCAGATGAGGCCTCCTTTGTGAAGCATACAAACCTTTACAACCTTTTGAAGTGGAGTAGCTTCCTGTCAGTCATATGCTGGATAACTTAAAAGGCACTCAACATTAAGTTGATTTTGAGTGCTTTATCATCGTGTCGACCCTCGTGCAGGCCTGAGCACAATTCAAAAACCTTACGCCAAGGAAATTGATTGTAGGAGGATATAGAAATGATTCGAGTACTTTTTGTATGTTTGGGGAATATATGTCGGTCACCAATGGCTGAAGCGGTCATGCGTGATTTAGTAGAAAAAGAGCATTTACGTCATAAAGTTGAAGTAGATTCGGCTGCTACAAGCTCTTGGCATATTGGTGAACCTCCTCACAGAGGAACACAAGATAAGCTAAAAGAATATGGCATCTCAACGAAAGGGATGCAGGGCCGACAATTACAAAAGGCTGACTTTGAAAATTTTGATTATATTATTGGCATGGATGAAAGCAATTTACGTAATATCCGAACAATGCTTGGCAATCCTGATTCTCCAAAGATTTTCCGCTTTTTAGATTTAACCGATCATCGAAAAGACGTGCCAGATCCATACTATACAGGAGATTTTCAAGAAACCTATGATTTAGTTTTAGAAGGCTGTCAGGCATTATTAGAAAAAATCAAAGTGGAAAAACAATTGTCAAGTGGCGGTTCGTCATCAAAAGAAGTGGATGACTTTTTTAAAACGTCTACTATGTAAATAAGTTGATTGGAGTGAGGCTGGACGCCCCCTAGGAAGCTTTGCTCTGTGCGAAAGCGAAGCGACAGCAACAAATATTTTACCTGTGCGAAAGCGAAGCGACAGCAACAAAGCGCGCAGCCGGGACGGAAATCAACCACACGTTTTGGTGATGATCCCAAGTAGCTCTAAGTGAAACATTTTTTTGCAATTAATGACTTAATAAAGTTACCTTAAACATTGGCATATCTAGCTTTGTAAGCATCATTTATGCTATTATTTGCAGAGTAAAGATACGCTAAGTATTTAATCACCATTTACAGATGTGCAACTGTGCATCTATGATTATCTTCATTCAGTGGGAGATCTTCCTCTATATAAAATGAGCGCAATTGTCACTCCTATTCAAAGGTGTTTAAATGAAGATAAAGCCTCCGGCGGATGTCACGGATTTTGAAAGGAGTGAATTGTGCTAGCACAATTCAAAATCCGGACGCAATTACGCCAAGGCGTAATTGATAAACAACTTATAATTTGAAAGAGAGTGGAAACAATGGGTCGTAAGTGGAACAATATTAAAGAAAAGAAAGCGTCTAAGGACCAAAGCACAAGCCGTATCAATGCAAAATTCGGACGTGAAATTTATGTGGCAGCTAAATCAGGCGAGCCAGATCCTGAATCAAACCGCGCCCTTAAAGTTGTTCTTGAACGAGCAAAAACATACAGCGTTCCTAAACATATTATTGAAAAAGCCATTGATAAAGCGAAGGGTGGCGGCGATGAAAACTTCGACGAATTACGTTATGAAGGTTTCGGACCTGCAGGCACTATGTTAATCGTGGATGCTTTAACGAATAATGTTAATCGTACAGCTTCTGATGTGCGTGCGGCATTTGGTAAAAACAATGGGAATATGGGTGTCAGTGGATCTGTTGCCTACATGTTTGATTCAACAGCGGTTATCGGTTTAGAAGGTAAATCTGCAGATGAAGTTCTTGAAATTTTAATGGAAGCAGATGTTGATGCTCGTGATATTCTAGAAGAAGATGAGGCTGTCATTATTTATGCAGAGCCGGACCAATTCTTTGCTGCACAAGAAGCACTAAAAGCAGCTGGCATTCAAGAATTTACAGTAGCAGAGCTTTCAATGCTTCCACAAACAGAAGTAGCGTTAACTGGTGATGACGTTGCGAAATTTGAAAAACTAATTGATGCATTAGAAGATTTAGAGGATGTTCAAAACGTTTATCATAATGCAGATTTAGGCGAATAATATAAACATATGAAACCAGTAGCAAATTAAGCTACTGGTTTTTTAGCTTTTTTCAGCGGGTGTCTAAACATCCGCTGAAAAAAGTTAAATAGGGAGGAAAACGGTGCAAGCTCTTTTAGCGATTGCTATATTTTTAGTAACTTTATTTTTCGTAATAGTGCAGCCACGTAAAATATCGATCGGTTGGTCTGCTTGTTTTGGTGCTGCAATTGCGTTAACACTCGGAGTTGTTACCTGGCAAGATGTTGTCGAGGTAACCGGGATCGTTTGGAATGCAACGTTATCGTTTATAGGAATTATTTTCATTTCACTTATTTTAGATGAAATAGGATTCTTTGAATGGTCTGCCCTCCATATGGCATGTGTGGCAAAGGGAAGCGGTATCCGCTTATTCATTTATCTTTCCTGTCTAGGTGCAATTGTGTCAGCATTATTTGCCAATGATGGGGCAGCTTTAATATTAACACCAATCGTTCTAGCGATGATCAGAAAGTTAGATTTAACTGATAAAATGGTCTTTCCATTTATGATTGCAAGTGGCTTTATAGCAGACACAACATCATTACCGTTAGTCATTAGTAATTTAACAAATATTGTGTCTGCAGACTATTTTGGTATAGGATTTATGGAATATTTCTTACATATGCTGATACCGAACTTAGTTTCTTTGCTGGCAAGCATTGCTGTACTTTATATGGTTTTTCGCGGCTCGATTCCAAAAGAATATTCACTTGATGCAGTTGATCATCCAAAGCTATCCATTCGTGATTCGAGATTATTTTTATTATCTTGGTATGTTATAGCAATTTTATTGGTTGGTTTCTTTATGAGTGAGTTTTTCAAAATTCCTGTGTCCTTTATTTTATGTGGTGTAGCAGCTATCTTTTTCTTACTTGCACGACGAAGCCACATTGTAGATACAAAGAGGGTTGTGAAAGGGGCACCGTGGCATATTGTGTTCTTTTCTATCGGTATGTATGTGGTTGTTTACGGCTTGAAAAACGTAGGAATGACAGGTTTGTTAGCAAGTCTTTTAGAGCATGCGATACAGCAAGGATTGATGGTATCGACAATAACGATGGGGTTTGTAGCAGCGATTTTGTCAGCTATTATGAACAACCTACCAACTGTCATGATTGATGCATTAGCTATTGCTGAAACTAGTGCAACTGGCATTATTAAAGATGGGCTTATTTATGCCAATGTCATCGGCACAAATTTAGGTCCTAAAATGACACCGATTGGCTCACTTGCAACATTATTATGGCTCCATATATTGAAGCAAAAAGGAATAAAAATTGGCTGGGTTCAGTATTTAAAAATAGGTATTGTTCTAACAATTCCAACTCTTTTCGCTACTTTAATAGCTTTAGTGGCCTGGATTATGATCATATCCTAGGTAAATACGATACCATCAAAAAACTATTTTTCTATAAGGCATATCGCTGTAGAAAGATAGTTTTTTTCTGTGATTCAGCTCATTGGTCGCCCTCGTGAAAGCGACCTAGCCTCCCATCCACGTTATGGTGGTCCAGCATATTCGGGTAAAAAGTTGAATAATTACATATATAAATTACGATTTACCCATTGTGAAAAAATTAAAATCATAACATAATATAGATTAATAGTCATAGTAAAACGAAGAGAAAAGGGGGCGAAGGCATGAGGCTTACACGTTCGATACAAGGGAAACTAATTATTATTTCATTAGCATTATTAATTATTCCTAGCCTAGCAATTGGTTTAGTTGGTTATAAGAAAGCAAAAAAAGGTATGGAGGATATTGGTGAACAAGTTATTAAAAATAGTGTTGAATCTTCTTTGCAATTAATTGAGCTTGCCAATGAGAGTGTTAAGAGGGGCGACATTCCTTTGGAAGTTGCACAGGAGCGGGTGCGGGAGGCATTTCTAGGACCAAAGGATAGTGAAGGAAAGAGACCAATTAATTATCCTGGAGACTTAGGGGAATATGGCTATATATATGTTTTAGATGAAAAAGGAACATTAACTACCCATCCGACTCGGGAAGGGGACAACCTATGGAACGATCAAGATGGTAACGGCAATTACTTTATTCGGGAAGTAACCGAAAAAGCACTTGCTGGTGGAGGATTTACACAATATGAGTTTGAGCTACCGGGTCAAGATGAATTAGCTGATAAAATAATTTATTCTGCAAAGGATCCTAATTGGGGATGGATTGTTGTATCGGGTACATATATGCAAGACTTTAATAAAGAAGCTGATTCATTATTACTCGTTATTGGTATTACATTGTTAGGTGCCATTATTATAGGTGCTGTAGTTGTCATAATGATTTCGAGACATTTAGCTTTACCTGTTCAAAAGTTATCTAAACGTGTACGTGAGATAGCGAAGGGGAATTTAACTGTCGAAATTGAAAAACTAAAACGCTCTGATGAGATTGGTCAGTTAAATGAAGGGTTTAATGAAATGGTTGATCAACTGAAAACATTAATTACAGATGTAGAGGAAGCTATTGTAGAAATTCAATCGACATCGTCAAATTTAACATCTGTTGCAGAGGAAACAAACGCTTATGGAGATGAAATAGTAAAAGCGATAAATGAGGTCTCGGACGGTGCAGTAAAGCAAGCTTCAAATGCTGAGGATACAAATAGAACGGCTATTGATTTTGCACAGCAGATTGAAGTATTGCATGATAAAAATGAAGTAATGCTAGAAGCGTCTCAACATATGAAGCGGTCAAATCAAGAGGGGCTTTTAAATTTAAACAGCTTAAAAGAGAAATCATACGAGTCTTCAGAATTGATTAATAATGTTCATACTGTATTTAATAGCCTAATTGTGAAAGTAAGAGAAATTGAGGGCATTGTCGGTACCATTACCGAGATTTCTGATCAGACGAATCTGCTTGCATTGAATGCATCGATAGAGGCAGCTAGAGCTGGTGAGCATGGCAAGGGCTTTGCAGTTGTTGCTGAAGAGGTACGGAAGCTAGCGGATCAAACATCTGTAGCAACTGAGCAAGTGCGCACAACTTTAAAGGGGATCGAAAGTGAAACTAATTTAGTGAACGATGAGATGAAGAAAACTAACATCATTGTTCATCAGCAAAATGATTCGGTTGCCATAACAGAGTCATCCTTTAACGAAATTGAACTGGCCGTAGAGAAAATTATTTCTGTCATTGGAGAAATGACTGCGGGAGTAGAATATTTGAATAGCTCAAAGGATAACATTATACAATCTATCGAAAGTATTGCGATGATTAGTGAGAAAAACGCTGCTGCATCAGAGGAAGTCACGGCATCTGTCGATGAACAACAGGGTGCTATTCAGCTTGTTAGTGAATCCTCGAGTGATTTAACAGATGAAATAATGGCGTTACAGGAATCAATTAAACGCTTTGTATTAAGATAATTAATCAGGATGCTTGTACAACGATTCTAGTACAAGCATCCTTTTTCTCTACCTTACGTTAATAACTGGTAGGGGGATGAATTGTGAAAAAATGGGGAACAAGATTAGGGGTTATACTACTTGGTATTTGTACTGTTGTTTATATTTGGCTAGGCGAAGAGATGAAACAAGGTGTCCAGCCAGCCGCAGACGGAACAGCTACATACATGATTGTCCTGGGGGCGAAGGTAAAACCGGGTGGAATTCCGTCGCTTTCTTTGAAAAATAGATTAGAAGAGGCTGAAAAGTATTTGAAAAAGTATCCTCATGTAAAAGTGATTGTGTCGGGTGGAAAAGGGGGAGACGAAGACCAGTCAGAGGCTTCTGTCATGCTTAAATACTTACAGGACAATGGCATTGATACTAATAGAATATTAGTGGAAGACCAATCTACTTCAACTTATGAGAACTTATTATTTTCTAAAGAACTTTTGCCTAAAGGAACGAAGAAAATCACGATTGTCTCAAATGATTTTCATTTAAAGCGTGCAAAATATTTAGCTCAGTCTTTCGGTTTTGAAGTAGATGTCGTTGCGGCAAAAACGCCAAGATCAGTAGAAGTAAAGTTAAAGCTACGTGAAAGGGCTGCATTATTAAAAACCTATATAATTGGCTATTAATTTGTTTCTTAATCGTATACATTTGGCATATACTAGAAATATAATAGGGGATATGATAGAAAGAGGGGACTTCAATGCAAACGTTTAAAGACTATAAATACAGCCGTCCGAATATCGAGGCAATGAAAGAGCAAAAATTATCCTTAATTGAGCAATTTAAAAATGCTCAAGCGATGGACGTGCAAAGTAAAATAATTGAGAAATTAAACGGATTGAGTAATGACTACGCTACGATGGCAAACTTAGTGTACATTCGTGCTTCTATTGATACAAATGATGAATTTTATCATGCAGAACGCGATTATTTTGACGAAGTTGGACCTGAGTTGGAAGAGGTAACAACAGAATATTATAAAGCGCTAATCGCTTCACCATTCCGTGAGCAGTTAGAAGAAAAATGGGGTCAGCAATTATTTGATTTAGCTACTTATCAAATTAAAGGCTTTTCACCAGCAGTCATAGAATTAATGCAAAAGGAGAACAAGCTCGTTTCACAATACAATAAACTTGTTGCCTCTGCGCAAATTGACTTTAATGGTGAAACATTAACGCTTGCTCAGCTTGGACCATATGCAGAGTCTACCGATCGTGGAATGCGTAAGGCGGCAACAAATGCACGCTTTGGCTTTTTTGCTGACCATGAAGATGAATTTGATCGACTTTATGATGAACTTGTTAAGGTGCGCCATGAAATCGCTATTAAATTAGGCTATAAAAACTATGTCGAGCTAGGCTATATTCGAATGAATCGCATTGATTATAACGCAGATATGGTAAAAAAATTTCGTGACCAAGTGCGTGATTTAATCGTACCTATTGCAACGAAATTATATGAACGTCAGGCAAAGCGTATTGGTATTGCTGATTTTAAGTTCTATGATGAAACCTTCAACTTTGTTTCAGGAAATGCTACACCAAAAGGCGATCCGGAGTGGATTGTGGCGAACGGTAAAAAAATGTATGAAGAGCTATCACCTGAGACGGGTGAATTCTTCAACTTTATGATTGATCATGAATTAATGGACTTAGTGGCGAAGAAAGGAAAAGAGAGTGGCGGTTATTGTACATTTATCGAAAACTATCACTCACCATTTATCTTCTCGAACTTTAATGGTACTTCTGGCGATATTGATGTGTTAACACATGAAGCTGGACATGCTTTCCAAGTTTATTCAAGTCGTAACATTGGAATCCCAGAATACTTATGGCCAACCTATGAGTCTTGTGAAATTCATTCGATGAGTATGGAATTTTTCACGTGGCCATGGATGGAGCTATTCTTTAAGGAGGACACAGAAAAATATAAGTTCACACACTTAAGTAGTGGCTTATTATTCCTTCCTTACGGTGTTGCCGTTGATGAGTTCCAGCATGAAATCTATGAAAATCCGAATATGACACCGGCTGAACGTAAAGCTGCGTGGAAAAAAATTGAGGAGACATATTTACCACACCGTGACTATGATCATAACAGCTATCTAGAGGCGGGTGGTATATGGCAACGTCAAGGACATATTTATTCGAGTCCGTTCTATTACATTGATTACACGTTAGCGCAAATTTGTGCATGTCAATTCTGGAAACGTTCACGTGAAGAATTTGAAGCTGCTTGGAAGAGCTATATTCATTTATGTAGTTTAGGTGGCTCTATGTCCTTTACGAAGCTTGTAAAAGAAGCAGGCTTAATTTCGCCATTTGAGGACGGCTGTGTTGAATCGGTTATCGGAGATATTGAAGATTATTTAAATTCAGTAGACGATACAAAATTATAAATGACTACATTGTGAAAATTTGCGACACTCCTGTGGAAGGCAAACCATATGAGCCTCCTCAGATGCTTTGGCATTTGAGGGGCTTCCGGAATTGCCCGTTGGAGGGTTGCGAATTTTTTCGTTTTAATTTCTTTTATTAAATGTTTTATGTCCATCTCTTTAAGCCTCTGGCGGATAACTCTATTATTTAGACAATAATTAATAGGATACTTGCGAAATGGTTAATATAGAAGTAGTATTTTCAGTAACTGAGATAAAAGGAAGTGAATAAAAGTGACGAGGAAAGTTTGGTTTCAAGTAGGTGTAGGGATTTTACTTACTCTATTAGTCATTAAATATTTTATAGAGATTCATTGGATTTTTTCACCGTTTGTTATTATCTTAAAGGCTATTTTTATACCTTTGTTGCTTGGTGGTGTTTTGTATTATGTTACAGAGCCGATTCAGAGGTTTTTAGAGAAGTATAAATGGCCGAGATGGGCAAGTATATTAACGATAGTCATTGGGCTAATAGCGTTTGTTGGTGGCTTTGGTTGGATCGTTGGTAATCCGATTGCAGAGCAGGTTAATAATTTAGTGAGAAATGTACCAAGGATTAGTGCTAGCATTCAAGATGCGGCTGATTATGTGTTAAATAACTATAACCAGGATAGCCTCCCACCCCAGTTAAAAAACTTTATCGACAATATGGCGAATTCTGTGCAGGATATTGCCGTTGTGGCAAGTAGGGGGTTAGTATCGTTTTTACAATCAGTTGTATCTGCCTCCTTATTAGTTATTTTAATTCCATTCTTCTTTATTTTTATGTTGAAGGATCATGAAAGATTTGCACCATCGATTTATAAATATTTTAGTGGTGAACGTCGCGAATGGGTGAAGAAAACGTTAAGTGAAATTGATAGTGTTTTACGTAGCTATATTCAAGGGCAGCTGCAAATTAGTTTTTTATTAGCACTCATTATGTATGTCGGGTATTTAATTATAGGTTTAGATTACTCCTTGCTGCTTGTTATATTTGCGTTCTTTATGAATATGATTCCATTTATTGGACCATGGATAGCCTTTACACCGGCATTGATTGTGGCTATTATTCAGGATCCGGTGTTAGTCGTATGGGTATCTGTTGTCACACTCGTGGCACAGCAAATTGATAGTAACTTTATCACGCCTAATGTAATGGGGAAAACACTCGACATTCATCCATTAACAGTTATTACGATTATTTTAGCAGCAGGTAATATTGCAGGCTTCATCGGTATTATCATTGCTGTACCATTTTATGCAGTATTAAAAGTGATCGCATCCAATATTTATGATAAACGTAACGTGATTAAGAAAAAGGCTACGAAATCTGTATAGGGGTCGGACAAAATGGAACAAGAAATTGTGAAAGTTTTTAATGAACAGCATGAACAGATTGGGACAGCGACGAGGGCAGAGGTACATGAAAAAGGACTGTGGCATGAAACATTCCACTGTTGGCTTGTCAATGAGAACTATATCTATTTCCAAATCCGTAGTTCACAAAAAAAGGATTACCCTGGCTTGCTTGATATTACAGCGGCAGGACATCTATTAGCCATAGAGACAGTAGAATCAGGACTTCGTGAAGTGAAGGAAGAGCTAGGGCTTAATGTTAACGTAAACGAAGTTGTTAAAATGGGCATGACATCTTGTAGCATTGTTTCGGAAAACATGATAGACAATGAATTTTGTCATGTTTTTATATATCCATTCGAGCATGATTGGGAATCATTTGAACTGCAGTATGAGGAAGTATCGGGTGTCGTTCGAGCAAAGCTTGATGAGGCAGAGGCATTCTTTTTAGGAGAAACAGCTACTCTTAATATTGAAGGCTATGAATATTTCCCTGATGGTCAACGGGCGAAAATTGTGCGCCCAGTAGGTACAGCACAATTTGTTCCTTACCGTGAATTATACGTTGCTCATGTTATTCAGTTTGTAAAAGATAAAACGTTACATAAACAATTATGAATTTGGTAAAAATCCTTCATAGGAATACTAGTATAATTATAAAAGATGAAATCCGCTTCGCACTTGCTTTTTCCGCAGGGAGCTTAAGCGGATTTTTCCCTTTATTAGGGTGATTTCCGTAAATATACTTAAAGCGTGGCAATGTGTATAGGTGACTCGACTTCCACAGGAATGAAGCGTATGGGAAAAGGCTAAAAGCATCACGTCCTATGATAACACCTTCATGAACAAACCCCTTGTGGACCCGACGCCCCCAGGAAAGCACCCAGTCGGAACGGAAATCAACCACACGTTGCCACTATTTTTACTTTTAGAACTGCCTCTTTTACTTCGATATAACAGAAAAAATAAGTTATACTGTAAGGTAGATTGAATAGAAAAGGAGCATTTTTATATGCTAACATTTGAACAAAAGCAAGCAATCATTGACTCATTTCCTGAACTTACGAAAAAGGAAATTTCATTGAAACGCTTAAATTATCACTTTATGGATAGCCTTTATGAAAAGACCATTGTTGTGGAAAAGCTACACACAAATGGCAACGGCTTTGTTTTTGTCGGTGATTTATTGCGCTACGAGGAAGAAGCAAATGATAAAGGTCTAGTAAATATTCGTGACTACGATGAACAACAGCTTCGTGAGATTATTGAAGATGCCATTCAATATTTATCGGAAGAGCAAGAGGAGCAAGGGCCAATCGAAGAGATATGGCAAAATCGTGAAGGTGTTCAATTAAAGCTAGTCTTTGAGCAACGTTCGTGGAATGTTTATCATGGAGAAAATTTAGAGGAAGCCTTTGGTACACAAGAAGCTGCGAAAGAGTATTTACTAGAAGAAGGTTTTCGGAAAAGAAATAAGTAATTCGGGGGATAAGGACGAATGAGTGGGAAAAAAATAGTGGGAGTAGTTATTGTTGTTGTTATAGCTGTTTGTTTATTTTCGGTATTTACAATTACAAAATTTTATAAGGACCATGAGGAACAACCCAATCGTGAAAATCGGGAAATTAATAAGTCAAAGAGCTTGAATTTAATCTTGCCACAGGCTACAATTATCTCGAATTCAAGATAATTGAAGGTGGACTGTCAATGCAACACGTTTTTCATAAAGGAACAGATGAAACAAAACCAACTTTTTTACTGTTACATGGTACAGGTGGAAATGAACAAAGCTTAATGGGCCTTGCAAAGGAAATTGATGAAACAGCAAGTATTTTAAGTGTCCGTGGAAAGGTCCTTGAAAATGGTATGCCACGCTTTTTCCGAAGATTAGCGGAAGGTGTTTTTGATATAGAGGATTTAATTTTCCGTACGAAGGAATTAAATGACTTTTTATTAGAAGCGGCACAGCAATATGGCTTTGACCGTAATCGAGTGGTTGCTATCGGCTACTCCAATGGCGCAAATATTGCTGCTAGCTTATTATTCCATTATGACGATGCTCTAGCAGGTGCAATATTACATCATCCAATGGTACCTAGACGTGATATTGAATTGCCTACGCTTTCTTCAATCCCTGTTTTTATCGGTGCTGGAACTAATGATCCAATGTGTTCTGCTCAGGAATCTGAGGATTTAGAGGCGCTTTTAACGTCGGCAGGTGCAGATGTGACAACTGTATGGTTTAATTATGGTCATCAGCTAACAATGCCTGAGGTAGAAGCAGCAAAGGAATGGTACGACCGTATTTATTCAACATAAGGAAAAATCCGCAACCTTTATGTGAGGGAGAGCTCACGGAAGGGTGCGGATTTTTTTACTTCTTTCAGCCGATTCAAGACGTAATTATGCCGAGCCATAATGGATTGCTATCTATTCTGTTTCTTTGCGAAGGGTAGCCACCAATTCCAGTCCCCGAAGAGCTTCATAAGACTTGGAACGAGCATGAGACGAATAATGGTTGCATCGATGGCGACCGCAATAGCTATACCGACTCCGATTTGCTTCACGGGCATCACATCTGTAAAAGCGAATGCCCCTGTAATAACAATCATAATAAGCGCTGCTGACGTAATGATACGACTTGTAGAGGTTAGGCCGTCAATCGTAGCACGTGTATTATCAGCCCCTTTTTGATATTCCTCTTGAATACGTGATATTAAAAAGACTTCATAGTCCATACTTAAACCGAATACAAGACAAAATACAATTACTGGGATAATAAGGACAATCTTACCGGCTTCAATTCCTAAATGTCCGTATTGGAAAATATAAACGAGAATACCGAAGGCTGATGAAAGCCCAATGATATTCATAATTATCGCTTTCAGTGGGATTAAAATAGAGCGGAAAGCGAGCATTAAAATAAAGAACGTTGAAACGATAATAATGGATATAGCCAAGAAAATTTTACTAGCGATTTCATCGAAAATTTCTTGGTTGAATTTCGCATGACCACCGAGAGCAAAATCGACACCTAAATCTTTATCCTTCCATGTTCGAGCGAATTCTTGAGCAGTGGTTGATGAACCGGCTGCATTCAATGTAATGGGGATAAAAAGTTGTTTATCTTTAGAAAACGTATTTAACATTGGTTTTAATTGTTCTGCCGCTTGTGGAACTTTCAAAGAAGCGGTCAGTTCCTTAGGAGACTTCATGTTAGTCGTCGTATAAATGGTAGATACATGATTTACTAGCGGGTCAGCAAGTAACTTTTCTTGAATATTGTAAATAAGCTCTCTTGCCTCATTATCTTCCCAACCTTCCTGACGTTGTGCGAGTAAATATAAAGTTGAGGTATCGCCAAGTCCGAAAGTCTCATCTAATTGATCATAAGCTGCACGTGCATCATATTTTGTCGGTAATGCATCCACATGAGGGATTGTAAGTTTAATATCTTTCAACGGAATCATACCGATGCCTAGTAATAATAATGCCACAATAACGATGATTATTGGATGTCTCATGACAAAGCCTGCAAAGCCACGCCAACGATTTGCTGCGCCAGGCTTTACGCGTAATAAGCGCCAGTTATTTAGGCGATCTCCTAATAGCATCATCGTAGCAGGTAGCAATGTTAAGCCAGAAAGTACTGCAAGGAATACAACAATTGCGCCTCCTAAAGCGATATTGTGAAAAATTTCGACGTCAATGACAATCATGGCGCCTAAGCCGATCATGACGCAGACAGCAGAAAAGATGATAGAACGGCCTGCTGTCTCTATCGCAGTTTGAATAGCCTGTACAATGGATGTATGGGCGCGTTCTTCGCGATATCGGTTAATAAACAACAAGGCAAAATCGATGCTTAGTGCAAGTCCAAGCATGGGTACTATATTTAATACAAAAATCGATAAATTGACATTACCGCTAAACAAAGTCAAAATTCCAAACGCAGTTACAACAGTAACAACGCCGATAATGATAGGTAAGATTGACGCTACGACAGTACCGAAAGCAAGTAATAGCACTATGATGGCGATTGGTAAGCCTATTGCTTCTGCTGATGCTAAATCCTTTTGACTTGCTGTATTGATGTCTGCTGAAATAACAGGCCCGCCTGTAATCCTCACGCCGTCATTCTCTATTAATGAACGGATATCTTTTACAACATCAGGTAGATAATCAACATTATTTTTAAGATGCACCATGGCATAAGCTATACCATTCTTTTGTAAAGAAACATCATCAAGCGGTGACTGGATTGAATGAATCTCCTTAATTTTTTTCAATTTTTTTAATGTATCTTGAATGTTCTTATCGTCAGCTGGATGGAAGACGACCAAAATTGTATCGGAAGGCAAATCAAATGTTTTGGCAAGTTCATTGGTTACGTAGGTATGATCTCCTTTAACAAAAAAACCATCTCCATGAAGCTTACTTGGAAGTTGTATGGCAAACATAGCCATGGCCATAAAAATGACGAACCATAAGGCTACGATGGCTTTCGCGTGGGCTGTTATAAAAGCTGAAAAAGTTTTCATAGTAGGCACTATCCTCCTTTTAAAATAGTGTAAAGGATGTGTCGCATTTTGTCGTGTGTCAAAGTAAAGACTCCTGTTCAACAAGGAACAGGAGTCTTAGTATGATTAAAAAAATAACGATAACAAAAAATAAATAATAGCTGCCATAACTGCGGATATTGGCATTGTAATAACCCAAGTAGTGACGATTTTACGCGCCATCCCCCAGTTCACGCCACGTACACGTTGTGCAGAGCCGACACCCATGATTGAGGAAGAAATAACGTGTGTTGTAGAAACTGGTAGGTGAATTAATGTAGCACCGAAGATCACAGATGCAGATGCTAAATCTGCTGCAACTCCGTTTACAGGGCGGATTTTCATAATTTTGCCACCGACTGTTTTAATGATTTTATAGCCACCGATAGAAGTACCAAGCCCCATTGCAGTTGCTGCTGCAGCTCGTACCCAGAACGGAATTTCATCTCCTGTATGCAAACCACCAGCGATTAACGCCATCGTCATAATTCCCATTGCCTTTTGTGCATCGTTTGTACCATGTGTAAAAGATTGAATGGCAGCAGTGAAAATTTGCATCGTACGGAAACCTTTATTCGTACGATATAAATTTAAGTTTTTAAACCATAATTTAAACAGTGTCATCATAATAAAGCCAGCGCAAATCGCAAGAATTGGTGATAGCACTAAGGCCATAATGATTTTAGTAAAACCGCTATAGTTTAGAACTCCGAAGCCGGCAGATGCAACTGCTGCACCAGCAATGGACCCAATCAGCGTGTGTGAAGAACTAGATGGAATACCGAAATACCAAGTGAGTAAGTTCCAAATAATAGCTGAGAATAATGCTGCTAAAATAACGACTGAGCCGGTCGTGTCTCCTTCAAAGGCATTTAAAGAGAATGGATCTACAATGTCTTTAGTTAAAGCCTTTGCAACACCGACGAAGGTAATCGCTCCGATGAAGTTCATCGTTGCAGCCATCATAATAGCTGCGCGAGGTGGCAATGCTCTAGTGGAAACTGAGGTTGCGATAGCATTTGCTGTATCATGGAAGCCATTGATAAAGTCAAATGTTAGGGCAAAGATAACGACCAGTACAGTTAGTATAATGATTGTGTTCATTGTAAGTGCCCATCTCCTAATTACGCGTTACGCATGATAATTGTTTCCATTGTATTTGCAACGTTTTGGCAATAATCCGCGATATCTTCAAGTTGTTCATATATATCTTTATATTTAATAATTCGAATTGGATCTTTTTCATTTAAAAATAGTTTTTTAATAGACGAACGTTGAACTTCATCACATTCACGCTCGTAATCTTTAATAAGAATTGCATGTGGGCGCATGCCAATAAGATTCTTTTTCTTTAACTCTTCTGTTGCTTTAACAATTTCATCAGCACTTTTTGAAATATAACCTAAGAAAATTCGCATTGATTCGTCAACTTCTGTTAGAGAGAACATTTCAAAATGAGCGATACAATGCTCCGTACCATCTAATACGTCATCCATTCGATTTGCGAATTCTAGAATGTCCTCGCGTTCGATAGGTGTCATAAATGATTTGTTTAGCATTACGATTAGTTCATGAATGAGCTTATCACCAGCTGTTTCGTAATTTTTCATAGTAATGCTAATCTCTTTTAGGTCAGCCACACTGTTAATACGAAAATCATTTGTGTAATGTACGGCCTCTCTCATATTCTCAGCAATTTTATGCAAAGCAATAAAGAAAGGGTCTTGTTTTTTTGAGTTAAGCATGTAAATCGAATCCTCCTGGATGTAAATAAATTGGCCTCTAAACTTTACTATCATAACAAAATCCTTCATTTATCTACATAAATTTCTTGTATTCTACAGGAAATTTTACAATCCTGTAATATACAATTTGTTCACAAAATAATAAAAGTATTGCTGTGTTTATTTTTATTAATACAGAAAAACGCTTTAAAAATAGGTTTTATAAAGATTTCTACTTTCTGTTTACTACAAAGGAATACGATGAGACATAAAATTTTGAATAACTTATATGTCAGAATTGTAAAGGAAATGTAAAGGAATCGTTTTGCGCATAGTTTTCCCTTTTCTTAAGAATATCTTCATTTTTATCCTTCAACTTTATTAAGAATTCTTTACTACAATGAAGAAAGAATGACTCATCACTATAACGTGTGGTTGATTTCCGTTCCGACTGGGCGCTTTGTTGTTGCTGTCGCTTCGCTTTCGCACAGCAACAGCACGATGTTGGTCACGAGGGCGTTATCATTACGATGTGATGTTCTTAGCCTTCGTTCCCCTGTCTCTGATCCCCAAGGAGTCGCCCAGCCGTAACGAAGATCAACTTATATACAAGAAGTTATTTTTAACAAATGTTATCCCTAACTGTTGGTGTGAATCTAAAGAATGTGAAAGGAGCGTTTATTTGAAAATGATACAAGTCGAGAACTTACAACAAACATTTTTAATTGGAAAGAAAGGCAAGGAAAAGCAGGTTCCGGTATTAAAAGGTGTTAACTTTGAGGTGAAAAAAGGAGAGATTGTCGCCATTGTTGGGAAAAGTGGCTCTGGTAAATCAACCTTATTACAAATACTAGCTGGATTTATGAAATCTGAACAAGGATCTATTATGGTAAACGGAAAGGAAATAGCTCATCTCTCCGAAGTAGAAAGTGCAGCTTTTCGCTTGCAACAGTTCGGGTTTATCTTTCAAAACTTTCAACTAATGCCAGGCTTAACGGCATTTGAAAACATTGAACTACCTTTGAAGTTGCAGGGCATCAAGAAAGCTATACGTACAGAAAAGGTAAAAAAATTAATGGACAAGGTTGGTTTAACGGAGGTGGCAGACCATTATCCAAATGAATTATCGGGTGGTCAGCAACAGCGTGTTAGCATTGCCAGAGCCTTCATTACAAATCCCCCTATTTTGTTGGCAGACGAGCCGACAGGAAGTCTTGATTCGGAAACAGAGCAAGATATTTTGCTGCTCATTCAAAGCCTAAACCGTGAGTTTGGTTTAACATTTGTCATCATTACTCACGACGAGGAAGTAGCAACAATAGCTCATCGACGTTTCCGCATGTACGATGGGGAACTTGTAAGGGAGGAAGCATAACATGTTATGTAAAGATCAATTTGATTTTGTTAAACAGCATATAAAGAAAAATAAATTACGCGTGTTTATGACCGTACTAGCGGCAACAATGGGCTGTGCATTTTTGATTGTCCTCGCATCTGTTGGGTTTGGGCTTCAGGATTCTATACGTAATGAAATATTATCAAATGAAAAAGTGACGAAAATTCAAGTGTTTGGTAATGGTCAATTTACAGAGGATCAAATTCACGAAATAAAAGATATAGAACATGTGGAAACGGTACTCGAGACGATTACTGTCAACGTATCTGCACATTCATTTTTCAAGGATCGTGATACACATTCTGATTTATACCTTGCTAATATGCATGATTTTGAGCAAGTAAATGGCAAGCTCGAGGAAGGGAAGTATCCAACAAAGCCACACGAAATCGTTGTAGGTTATCATTTTGCTCAAACATTAATCAATGATACTGAGCGCAAAATTATTGAGGAAAAGAGTAAAAAGGCTGAAGCGGAAGGCACGTTTTATAATGGTAATGAGGAAGGTTATAAGGACTCATTAATTGGTAAAGAGATCGAATTATCATTAATGCCACATACTGATGGGGCAGAAGAGACAGAGAACATGAAATATACGATTGTCGGTATTATGAAGAAGCCTTCTTATGATTGGATGATCAATAACTCTATTTATATGGATACAGCGCAAAAGTTAGTGCTGGCTTCAAATTTAGCTGCAACAGGTAAGGATAAAGAGGATGACATGTTCTATTCAGAGTTCAATATTTTTGCGGATAGCATGGAAAATGTAAAGCCGATATTAGACAAACTAAAGGACAAAGGCTATAGCGTTTATTCAGTTACGGAGCAATTGGATCAAATGAATGTATTTTTCCTAGTTTTAAAAATTGGTTTAATTTTTGTAGGAACAATTGCTGTCTTGATCGCCTCGATTGGCATTTTTAATACAATGACAATGGCTGTTACAGAGCGTACTCGAGAAATTGGTGTTTTAAAGGCGATTGGAGCAAGTCCAAAGCTTATTCAACGACTATTCTTAATGGAAAGTACATTCATTGGTATTATTGGTACTTTGATAGCGGTAGCTATTTCATATGTTATTAGCTTTGTAGCAAATGCTGCATTACCTTTAATTCTAAAGGTAGCAACAGGGGAAGATGCTTTTAGTAGAAATGCAATTACATTCTCCCTTATTCCTTGGCAGCTTGTTCTGATCGCTTCAGCAATTAGTATTGGGGTAGCGATGATTTCAGGCTATCGTCCCGCACGTAAGGCCACAAAAATTGACGTTATTCAAGCATTACGACGAGAACTATAATAGTAGGGGCGGTCCAGAAGTTGTTGGACCGCCCTGTTAATTTGAATTGCGCAAATTAGAAGTACCTGTGGAAGAAGAGCGAACACCCGCGCTACGATCATAAATACAGCGATTTTTATAGGTAAGCTTGTAATTCATTCGCTAAAAACGGCTTAGCATTTAGCAACTTTAAAAAGGCATCATAGCTAGCGCGCTGTTCAGAGCTCGGCTTTTTCCCTGTTTGGTAGGCTCTTATTAAAATGTTTTTCGGTGTATTTTCCATATCTATAAACTCTAGCAATTGTGCCTCATAGCCAACGAGTGATAAAATTTCCGCTCGGATTGTATCTGTTGCGAGCGAGCGCTGCAAAACGTTCGCGTACGAGACCATGCTGAAGCATGATATCCAGTGCTGGAGTGTTAAGCTGGCGATTTAGCTCATGCTGGCAACAAGGGACACTTAAAATAACGCTTGCTCCCCATTTTACAGCACGGGCTAATGCCATATCAGTGGCAACATCACACGCGTGTAAAGTTACCACCATGTCCACAGCAGACTCCTCGTTATAATCATTGATATCTCCTACTAGAAATTCGAGATGCTCATAGCCTAAATTCTGTGCAATTCGTGAGCAGTCTTCAATGACTTCCTTTTTTAAATCCAAACCAGTGACACGAATGTCTAAGCCTCTTTCGATTTTTAAATAATGATATAGCGCGAATGTTAAATAGGATTTGCCTGAACCAAAATCTAAAATACGTACCTGTCTATCCTGTGGTAAATAGGTTAATGCATCATCAATAAATTCGATGAAGCGGTTGATTTGTTTAAATTTATCGTATTTTTGTTTTTTTATTTTTCCGTCTTCTGTTTGTACCCCAAGATGAATTAAAAATGGATATGGCTTATCCTCTGCTAGTAAATAGTTTTTCTTGCGATTATGTGCTAAATTGACTTGCTTTGGCGTTGAGGATTTATCGGATTTCCATAGTACTTTGTTCTTTTTTGATAGCTGCACTTGTATCTTTTCATCAATAAAATCAATATGCGCTTGACGGTAATCGTTAAAAAATGCCTCTAGCCTATCTAGGAATTTTTCTAATAGAACATTTTCATGTTTTAAAATACGTTCAAATTGATATTCAACTTGTATATGATAAGCATCCTTAAGTAATAAAGGTTTTAGCTTTATACGCTTTACTTCGTTTGATTTCATACGTGGTTGACTGATTGTAGCTGTGACGAGTTGCTGTTGTAAAATACGCTCCATAAGCTGAGCTTTCATTTCTTCAAATGTCATATGTTTCGCCTTCTTTATCGTGTTATAGATGGACTAGCTTAACACACTTTATAAAGTATGATGTTATTATAAAATTCAGAATTTTCTATTTTAATATTTATAGGATATCTTATATATTTGTGGTATTTTAATTATACTGACACTTAACTTCTTTCAGCAAGTGTTTTAGTAGCGAAAGCAAAGCGGCAGGTACAGAAGTCTCCTACCTCTATAGGTGGTGAGATGAATGCGGTTTTAAGTCGCTTTTCAACGGGTGTCCAAACATCCGCTGAAATAAAGGAAGTAAGTCTAAGAACGCCACGTCCTGTGGCAACGACTAACTGATCTGCATCATGCCGCAGACGCTGCGCTTTTGCACAAAAAGCATTTGCAGGCTTAAGCACAAAGTCGATTCCAGACGCAATTATGCCGAGGTATAATTGAAAAAACTAAAGGGGAAATAAGGGGGAAAAATATGTCTGCAAACATGTATCAATTACTTGCGATTATTATTTATATGATCGCCATGCTAGGAATCGGTTGGTATGCATTTGTGAAAACATCAAATTTAACGGATTACATGCTAGGCGGGCGCTCGCTAGGCCCTGCTGTTACAGCGCTGAGCGCGGGGGCAGCGGATATGTCCGGTTGGCTGTTAATGGGTTTACCGGGTGCGATTTATGTAGCTGGACTTTCCAAGGCTTGGATCGCCATTGGTTTAACAATTGGTGCCTATTTGAATTGGCTATGGGTAGCACCGAGATTACGGGTATATACACAAGTTTCTAATGACTCAATTACCATTCCAAGTTATTTAGATAATCGTTTACGTGACAATACAAAGCTTATAAGAATTGCGTCAGGGATCATTATTTTAATCTTCTTTACATTTTATGTTTCTTCAGGAATGGTTGCAGGGGGCAAATTTTTTGATAGTTCATTTGGCTATCCATACCATACTGGCTTATTAATTGTATCTGCTGTTGTTGTGGCATATACATTGTTTGGAGGGTTCTTAGCAGTTAGTTATACAGACTTTTTACAGGGTCTCATTATGTTTATAGCACTTATTTCTGTACCGTTATTTGGATTGTTTTTAACAGGTGGGATTGGAGACACGATAGCATCCATTAAAGCTGTAAATCCTGACCATCTGAATTTATTGTCTTCAAATGCAACTGCTGCAGTAATTATTTCATCACTCGCATGGGGACTAGGTTATTTTGGACAACCACATATTATCGTCCGCTTTATGGCAATAAGCTCAGTAAAGGAAACAAAGCAAGCTCGCCGTATCGGTATCGGTTGGATGATGTTAAGTTTATTTGGAGCGATTGCAACAGCTTTAGTAGGGGTGGCTTATTATGAGCAAAATGCAGGTGAGCTAAAAGACGCTGAGACAGTATTTATTGTACTTGGCCAAATCTTATTCCATCCATTCATTGCAGGGATTATGCTTGCTGCCATTTTAGCCGCAGTTATGAGTACAATTTCATCACAATTAATTGTTACTTCGTCTGCACTTGTAGAAGATATTTATAAAGCTTTATTTAATAAAACAGCAGATGATAAGCATTATGTTTTTATTGGTCGTGTTGCTGTTTTAGTTGTAGCTATTATCGCGGGGATTTTAGCATGGAATCCAGATAGTTCTGTTTTAGATTTAGTGGGCTTTGCTTGGGCTGGCTTCGGTGCAGCGTTCGGTCCTGTAATACTGCTATCACTGTATTGGAGGAAATTAACGAATTATGGAGCGCTCAGTGGGATGGTAGCTGGTGCTGCAACTGCCTTTGTGTGGGGGAAAATAAAATTCTTAGCTGATACATTATATGAGATTGTACCAGGCTTCATAGTATGCTTAATCGTTGCGGTTATGGTCAGTATTTTGACATATAGACCGAATAAAGATATTGAAGACGAATTCAATCGTACGGAAGTATTGCTAAAAGAAGAACGTAAGTAAACATGAAATGCGCCTTTTGCATAGAAGGCGCATTTTTTACGATGTATATGTAAAACGACACGAAATAGGGCATTATATGGTAAGATGAAGAAAATTTGTCGTAGTAGCACTAAGGTGTTGGTGGGAGGTTTGTGGATGGATAGAATTAAAGAAGTAGCTATATTGTTGGAAAAAGCTATTTTAGTTGGCGTGAATCTACGGAACGATGAGCATTTCGATTATTCAATGGAGGAGCTAAAAAATTTAGCTGAAGCTTTACATGTTGAAGTTGTCGGCATTGTCACACAAAATTTAGAGCGCATTACGCCATCTCATTATGTTGGTACTGGTAAAATTGAAGAAATAAAAAATTTTTATGATGAAGCACAAGCAAATTTAGTGATTTTTAATGATGAATTATCCCCTTCACAAATCCGTAATTTAGAGCGTGATTTAGAGACGAAGGTTATTGATAGAACGATGTTGATTTTAGATATTTTTGGACGTCGTGCTAAAACACGTGAAGCACAAATGCAAGTCGAGGTAGCGCAATTGCAATATATGCTACCTCGTTTAGTCGGTTTGCATGCATCTCTCAGTCGTCAAGGTGGTGGTACAGGGGGTGGCTTTAAAAACCGTGGTGCTGGTGAGACAAAGCTCGAGCTGGACCGTCGAAAAATTGAGGATCAGATTGCGAAAATAAAGAAGGAGCTAGAGCATGTAAAGGAGCAACGAGAGACGCAGCGTAAACAACGACGTAAAAATGCTGTCCCGGTCGTTTCCATTGTCGGCTATACGAATGCTGGTAAGTCAACTATTATGAATCAGCTACTTTCGAAAATAGGACAGGAAGATCATAAACAAGTGTTTGAGAAGGACATGCTTTTTGCCACACTTGAAACATCCGTCCGTCAAATAGAATTACCTGATAAAAAGACATTTCTATTAACAGATACAGTTGGTTTCGTTAGCAAATTACCGCATCATCTAGTGAAGGCATTTCGCTCAACATTGGAAGAGGCTCGTGATGCCGACTTATTACTCCATGTTGTAGATGTTTCCAATTCTGAGCATGGTTTTATGATGGAAGTAACAAATGAAACGCTTAAGGCAGTTGGCGTAGAAGGGATTCCGACAATTTATGTGTATAATAAAGCAGATATAGCAAACGTTCCTTTCCCTGTTATTAGCGGTGATAATATTTGGATTTCTGCGAAGCAAGGGATTGGATTAGAAGAATTATTGCAAATGATACGTCAGCATATTTTTTCCGATTATGTAACATGTAAAATACTCATTCCATTTGAACAGGGGAATATCGTCTCTTATTTAAATGAACATGCCTCTGTCTATGAAACAGTCTATGAAGAAAATGGTACGCTGCTAACGCTAGAGTTAAAAGAAGCGGATTATGCAAAATTCCAACAATATGTAATTAAATAATCAATAACACCTTTGTTTTAAAAGCATGCTAGAAGCACACCGTGTTTCTAGCATGCTTTTATGTAATGACGAATTGTAATATTAAGTGCAACACCTAAGTGGAAATAAAAGAAGCCCA
>DAMBVB010000017.1:0-77738 GCA_032053185.1 Lysinibacillus sp. | reverse complement strand
GCATACGAGGCATTTCAAGATGAACTGTTGCACTTAATTTGACAAACGGTCTAATGAAAAACGCATATAGCTAACACAGTATAAACCGCATAGGATTTCCAATACTAAAGCTGGTTTAAAATATTCAGTCTGAGAAAGGAGGATTTCATCAGTGAGATTTTTATCATGGGGAATTATAGGCGCTGCGGCTATTTTTGGTGTAATGAAACGCTTTGGGTTAAACAATGCACAACAAATGACACAGTCTGCTCAGCAGGGCAATACACCAGTTGCAAACAGTAATCCACTTACCGCAAATACACCAAAACAATAAATAGAATAATGGTAAAACCGGCTTATAGACTTTTAACGATAATCGTCTATAAGCTTTTACATAAAAACCGTACAGATAATGCAGTTTGTTTATTATGGAGCACCTAGTAGGAAAATATTTACAATATACGCATGTGAAATATGATTGTCTAAAGAATGCGTGAGGGGAATTAAAGTTGTTTCAACTAAAAAGGATATATAAAGGAAATTATCCTAACGGTAAAAGTTCCGATTAGCTAACAAGTGAGCAACAGAAATAGGTGCGAGAGCAATCGTTGTCATTGTGATTGGCGTGTAGCTAGGTGACTCCATAGCGTCCCAGACGAGACCCTGGAGCGAGTGAAGCCACTCATCGGATGCCCTCAACGGAAGATCTTGCCGACATTATACCCACTGGATTTCATCATAATATACGCTGGAATATGGGTCATATTTGACCCATATTTATGTTTTTAGAAAATACAATTTGAAATAGAAAAGGGAGAGCACGTATTTAATCGTGTTCTCCTTAGAAACTATATATATTATCTGCTTTGCGTTTGTAGTGCTAATTTAATGCCTAGCCCTATATAAACGAAACCAACAGCCTTTTCAAGCCAACGGGAACCATTGTTTGTTGTTTTCGTAAAGATTTTTTCACCAATAAAGCTTGTCATGATAGCTAACAAAATAGTATACAAAGCGCTTAACACAACAAAAGTAATACCTAAAATCAATAATTGTACAGTGATCGATTGGCCATTATGTTGCACAAACTGTGGTAAAAATGCTAAGAAAAATAATGCCGTTTTTGGATTTAAAATTTCCGCTAAAAAACCTTGTCGGAACGATGTGCTTGCTTGACTTTGTTCAACAGTTGGTTTTTCTATTTTTTGTGGTTTCGTTAGTAACATTTGAATACCTAAATAAACAAGATAGGCAACACCAATATATTTCACTACTTCAAACGCAGTGGCAGATTTCATTAAAATGGCGGATAACCCTAATACAGCTGCTGACGTATGGACTAAGTCACCTAGTCCAATTCCTAGTGCCGTGAAAATACCGTTCTTTTTTCCACCTTTCAGCGTTTGTGTAATGGTAATGATAACAGCAGGACCAGGAATTAAAAATAAGAGAAGAACTATTGCAATAAAAGATATCATGTTTATCCATCCTATTCTAATAACTAAGTATTCAAGTAAGACAATAATTAAATTGACTTAATGAATGCAAAAAATATTATATGATATCTCCTGTATGTCTGTCGATACTGAAATGATGAAAAGAAGTGAAAACATCTATTTATAAAAATCAGAAAATGGTTTGGTTATATTTATATAATTTTGTATGTTATCGAATTATAGTAGTTAGTTAGAGAATAGATTCCAATTATTCTTTCAACTTTACTAAGGAACTTTATGTATGTTTCTTACAATAAAATTTTATCCAAAATAACATACAACCTTTCCATCCCTTCATATAATTTAACTATCTGAAAAAATTAGGTGACTATGTTTTCTATAAACGGGTTTTCTATTCTTAATAAGGTCATTAAATCAGGTAAACCAGTATGAGAGGGTGAGGGGTTTGAAGCATCCCGGCACGAATGTTTTTGAAAATAAAGAGGAACTATTTATACCTGAAAAAGCATTAGATAAAGATTTTTGTGATCGATTAGTGAAAAAAATCCATAAAAATATATTGAATGAAAATATAGCAAATGATGTTTATATGTCATATTTTGTGATTTTTGATCAACAATATAAATTGAAAGAAATTCGTTATTTACTAGATGTTTTAAAATTGCAAGCAAATGAAATTATTAGATCGAAGCCAGTTTATATTACATTGTGTGGTGTAATCTTATCATTGATTACAATAATTGCCTCTGCCATCAATACTAAACTGATGATTGGGATCTCACTTATCCAAATCGTTGCGCTAGCAGTTTTGAGTTTTAATGTAGCTGTATTGTTTATTTCCTATAAAATAGAAAAAGAATATAAAAAAATATACGAAGTCATTAAATTAATAGACTATTATTTAAGTTTTTATAAATAGCTTATTTCATACAGTGGCAAGACTACCTTACACATATGGAACAGCAATGAAAAACAGATTTTAAAAAAGAATGAGCAGTTTTTGAATAGAAAGTAACATAAATCGCAAATTAAATCTGTGATAAAAATCCCGAAATCACTGTAAGGACAACCTGTAGCTACTATCACTAAAGTAAACACTGCAACAAAAAAATCAAAAAGAGCATTTTTTTTAACATTCCTCAAATAATAAGACTAAATATTTATTGGAGGAAGTGAAGAGTTGAAAAAATTTTTGTTGTTATTACCTATTTGCCTATTAGCTGTCTCCTTTTTTTATGTAAAAGTCGACGCTGAAACATATCAACATAAAGGGAGAAAGTATTATGAAGAAGCAGGACAAATTGTTTGGGAAATTAATACAGATGAAAAAATTATTGCCCTTACTTTTGATGATGGACCACATCGAAAGTACACAGCTCAAATTTTAGATGTGTTAGCTAAACACAATGCGAAAGCAACTTTTTTTATTGTCGGTCAAAATGCAGAAAAAAATCCTGAGGTTGTAGAAAGAATGTATAAGGAAGGTCATGAACTAGCCAACCATACATTTACCCACCCCTTAAGAACGAATGTCCCAAACTTACTTAAGGAGATAAAGAAAACGAATGATACCATTCATAACATCACAGGATTTACGCCTACTTTATTCCGTCCGGTTGAAGGACAGTATTCAGATGCAATGATTGAAGCGGTTGCTAAAGAAGGCTATAAGGTGGTTATGTGGTCCTGGCATTTAGATACTTTAGATTGGAAAAGTCCAGGTACGAATAGAATTGTTAACACTGTGCTAAACGGTGTCAAAGAAGGAAATATCGTTCTTTTTCATGATGGAGGCGGAAATCGCCGTCAAACGGTGCAAGCAATAGAAAAAATATTAGCCGAACTTGATAGTCAGGGATATCGATTTGTTACAGTTTCTGAATTACTCGACGTGCGGAGTAAAAAAGACAAAATGAAATAAGGATCTGTCATGTTTAAATATTAACTAAATCACTATAATGAAAAGGGGGGATTGGCGCTATTGTCTCAAAAGCAAGAAAAAATCAAATGGCTATATAAATAAGAATGAATGGCTGAATAATGATTTGAAGAAGGCTTGAAATATGTGCAAGTAATCGCCAATAAAAAACAAGTAGGGTTTATACAGAAGAAGAAAATTCATCTAGAGTGGTTCATGCTGATGGTTATTCAGTCGTTCATTGTTTATGGGTAAGTGAAGTTGGAAATTAATAAATGTTTAGAAGATGCAAAAAAACTTGCAAAAAAAGTTGTTGTTGTGATGACAAATTCAACAACGTCTTGGGCGCCAAGTAAAGAAATTTTTTTGAAAAACAATCATATGATTTTGAATTACTTGTCTACCCGTTGAGCAATGAAGGCGAGCAACGATATTTTCCGAATGATTGGGAGGAGAGATTAAAAAAAACTTGACGATTTTACGTTCATTCCAATGTCCATATGTCGAAATTGCAACAGAAAATATTATAGCTGGTGCAAATACATTCAATATACCAGTGGAATTAATTGATCTCGAAGGTAGAGAAAAGTTGATGGAGTTGGCGCCAACCGCGTATGGTATCTTTTCTTAACAATACATTCGGTGATAAAAAAATTAAGAGAACTTATACAATAACAACAGCGCAAATGATAGAAACATGCATAAATGGACATGTGATTTCTAATATTCTATGGGGATATTAGTTGACTGCTTCGAGGAAATGAGTAAAATAGAAAATCAGTACAATTATATACCTACAACTTAGCAGATAACAGAGGTGCCTTTAGAAATGGCTTCAAGGGTACCTTTCCTTTTACAAAAGCAAAAATATCTACATAGAATAATGTACTTAACAATATAGTGATTGGGGAATGCTGGATTTCATGAAAATGTTATAGACAAGATTTGTCGTGACATTTTGACAGTCTTTTTCTTTTCGTCTTCCCTATAACCTGTTAAGATGGTAATAGTGTGACAACAAGTTAGTGTATATGAGAGTGGTGACAATCAAGATGGATGAACAGAAAAAAGATCGTATAGAACAGCAGCCGGAACAAACACCCCCTACTGAAATAAAACCAGCAGGACAATTCATACAAATGAAACCGTTTAAATTTATCATGCTGATGTTCTTTACAATCCTTATTACTGCGGGCTTAACGATATTTGCGTTAACATTTGGGGAAAAGAAAGTAGTTGAAGTGAAAGTACCGACCGGTCGTGCAGAATTTTCAAAATTATATGAAGCCTATGATTTACTAAAAAACAACTATTACAAAGATATCGACGATTCAAAAGTGGTCGATGGGGCTATTAATGGCATGTTTGATGCTTTAGGTGATCCGTATTCTGATTTTATGGTGAAGGAAGAGGCAGATCAATTTAAATCTGGATTGTCTTCTAGTTTCCAAGGAATTGGTGCGGAAATTCAAGAGCGTAACGGCTCTATTACAGTTGTGTCACCTATTAAAAATTCACCTGCTGAAAAGGCGGGGCTATTACCGAAAGATATTATCTTAACTGTTGATGGAAAAAGCATTCATGGGTTAAGTGCATCTGAAGCGGTCGCTCGTATTCGCGGTGAAAAGGGTACACCTGTAAAATTAACCGTGAAACGAGAAGGCAATGCTGAACCTCTTAATATGACAATTGTCCGTGATGAAATTCCTGTTGAAACGGTTTACGGTGAAATGCTTGAAGGGGATATTGCCCATATTCAAATAACGTCATTTAGTGAGAATACAGCAAAAGAATTTGAGAACATTCTTGCGGATTACGAAGGTAAAGGCTTAAAAGGTATCGTAATAGATGTACGGCAAAATCCTGGTGGCTACCTAACTGCCGCAGTTGAAATTTCGAATTTATTTGTTCCGGAAGGTAAATCGATTGTACAAGTGCAACAAAAAGACGAAGATCCGGAAATTACAACTGCTACTGCTGGTAAAAAATATAATGTTCCAGTGACAGTGCTAATCGATAGTGGTAGTGCTTCTGCTTCTGAAATATTAGCTGCTGCATTAAAAGAATCTGTCGGTGCTAAAATTGTAGGAGAAACGTCATTTGGTAAAGGTACAGTGCAAAATGTCTCACCATTAAAAGATGGCTCAAACCTTAAATTCACAACAGGTAAATGGCTCACACCAAATGGTAACTGGATTCACGAAAAAGGTATTGCTCCAGATGTTAAAGTGTCATACCCATCTTATGCATCATTACCATACTTAGATCCAACTACGGAAATGAAAAAGGGTGTGCAGTCTAACGCTGTAAAAGCGGCACAAGAGATGCTAGAAGTTCTAGGATATGAGCCTGGTAAAGCAGACGGTATTTTTGAACAATACACAGAACGTGCAGTGAAAAAACTGCAAGCTGCAAGTGGTCTTGAAGAAACGGGTGTTTTAACGGGCGATACAACGTATGCTTTAATGGATGCATTACGTGCTAAAATTAAAACAGATGATCCTCAATTGTTAAAAGCAAAAGAACTGCTTACTGGTACACCAGCAAAAACTGAGTAAACTACAAATGAACAAAGTAGCTGTCGCAGCGGGCGTCTCTAATGGCCTTTTGCGACAGCTTTTTTATGGAGGTAAATATTATGAAGGATGTATACTTGTTTAGTGGCTTTTTAGGTAGCGGAAAAACATCCATGCTAACGGATGTTATAAGACAACTAAAAGAAAAAAATTTAAAGCCTGCTGTCATTATGAATGAGCTTGGAAAGCTACCTTTTGACTCACAGGCAGTGGAAAAGGATATTCCGCTAAAGGAAATGCTAGAGGGCTGTATTTGCTGCTCTGGCGCTGAAAAAACAGAGGCACAAATTCAATCTCTTCTATTAGATAGTGACTTTGATGTCCTCGTTATTGAAACAACAGGTGCTGCACATCCTGTTGAAGCATTAGATGCTGTTTATTCGCCGTTATTTGCGGATCAGTTAAATGTCAAAGGAATTGTCACGGTTGCCGACTCAAAGCTGTGGCTAAATCGAGAAACATTAACTCCGCACGTGCGCTCCTTATTTATGGAACAAATCCGTCACGCGCATTTATTATTGGCAAACAAAACGGATTTATTAACAGAGGTAGAGCGTGCACAGGTTGTTTATGAGTTACAAGGCTTTAATCCTCATGCCTTTATTTTGCAAACTACAAATGGACGAGTACCGTTACGGTTATTAGAAGATTTAAAGGCAACCGCTCAGGTGGATAAACAAGATGTTGTGAAAGTCCCGATAGCAACAATGCATCTGGGTTCACGATTAGTTGAATTTAAGGACGTTGACTTTACACAGGAGCAATTTGAGGATTGGGTACGTACGTTGCCTGAAACCGTGTATCGAATGAAAGGTTATGTGCCAATTGAAGGTGTAAAAAATCCTATGCTGTTTCAATACGCGTATGGGATGGTCCAGTGGCTTCCAGAATACGTAAAAATGCCCGCGAAATTCGTAATCATTGGTGAAGATGTAAGTAGCCTAAACGTTATAGGTCATAATTAAAACATTAGGTTTCTCTATGTTGACATATAAAATCTGCTGATTTCTACTAGTAAGACACGGAAGTTCCATTCCTGTTGTTTTATTTAAGTAGTAATAATCACAGCAGATTTTTTTGTGTATTGGTAAAAAAGGGCGGGGATATCGATATTATAAAACTTTTTTAGTATGATACTCTATTTGAATATTGAAAAAAATGATAGTTTTTTTAAGGGTGTCAACCCTATTTGAAACGTAAGTATTTCATAGATTGGTGAAACTTGCTAAAAAATATTGCAAAAAACCCTCTATTTAATGCGAATTTCTTTCTTTGATGGTGTAGTTAGCAGATGCTGGCAAGAAATTTATTAAATTTGTACTTTACGATTGGTTGCAGAGAAGGAGGAATTGCAAAAATGAAAAAAACACTAACTGCAATTTGTGCAACAGTTTTATTAGCAGCTCCAATTCAAATGGCTTCCGCTGCAGCAAATACTACAGAGGGGAACACAACAACAGACTGTAATAAAGTTTCATATCATAAATGGTCAATTCATAAGTGGTATGTAAATCTACCACAAATACAAGCACCATCAAAAGAAATACAAGCACCATCAAAAGAAACACAAGCACCATCAAAAGAGACACAAGCACCATCAAAAGAGACACAAGCACCATCAAAAGAGACACAAGCACCAGAAAATAATCAAACACCAAATAACAATTCACAAACAGATAATACAGCTACTGCACCATCAACAACGACTTCAGATGTGAATGCTTTTGAACAAGAGGTTGTAACATTAACGAATGCTGAACGTACAAAAGCTGGTTTAGCACCATTTAAAACGGATGATCAACTGATGGCAGCTGCTCGTGAAAAATCACAAGATATGCAATCTAAAAACTATTTTTCACATACAAGCCCAACATTCGGTTCACCATTTGATCGTATGAAAGCTTTAGGTATTACGTATAAGAGTGCAGGTGAAAATATTGCACAAGGTCAACGTACACCTCAAGAAGTAGTACAAGCTTGGATGGATTCACCAGGTCACCGTGCGAATATTTTAAATGAGAAATTTACGCATATTGGTGTTGGCTATGTGAAATCAGGTAACTACTGGACACAACAATTTATCCAAAAATAATAATAGTTTCATTGAATAATAGGATGCTCCACTAAGTCGAAAAAGCTTAGTGGACATCTTTTTTAATATTCATAATAGAAGCGCGATGTCGTAGGGCAAAGAGTTTTTTACTTTTTATAAGGCAAACAAGCAAACTAGAATGGTATCTAGTTTAAACTTCGGCGAAACGACTTAGTCAAACAAAAAAAGGGAAATCGAACAGCAACATTGCCCTTTTTTCTTGAATATCAGCTAGTTTTGTCCCAGCCTCATTGTTGTTTGGTCGTGCTTGTAAATCTTTTTTGAACAAGTATTAGTCGCATTAATAAAGTAATCGCTCCTGTAGTCAGACCTGCAACTAGCCCAATCCAGTAGCCAAATGGTCCGAGGTCTGTGTAAGTGGCCAGTACATATCCGACAGGCAAGCCGATAATCCAATACGAAATGATCGCCATGATAAAGGTCATTGTAACATCCTTATAACCTCTCAAAGCACCTTGTACAGGTGCTTGTATAGCATCAGATAGCTGGAAAATGGCCGCGTAAATTAAAAAATGACCAGCGTATTCTAGCACTTTTTCATCAGTCGTATACATTGTTGCAACAAGCTCACGAACGATAAAAAGGATACTTGCTGAAATAAAGCTAAATAAAACCGCAGTGCCAACACATAAATAACTATAGAGTTTAGCATCGTGCATTCGGTTAGCGCCTATTTCGAAACCTACTAATATCGTAACGCCCATTGCAATACTAAGCGGTATCATATAGAGCAGAGAAGTGAAATTTAAAGCTATTTGATGGGCTGCGATAATTTCTGTACTAAAGTTACTCATCATCATCGTGACAGCAGAAAAAATACTCGTTTCTGCAAATAAAGATATGCCAATCGGTATACCAATGATTAAAATTTCCTTCCAACGAAGCCATTCTAATTTTGGCCAGTCATGGAATAGGCGGAAGCGTTCAAAGGGCACGCGTGTTGCAATAATCCATACAGTGATTAAGAAAACTAGCCAGTATGTAATTGCCGTTGCAACGCCTGCACCGATTCCGCCAAGCTCGGGTGCTCCAAATTTGCCGAAAATAAAAATATAATTCAACACAATATTAATAGGCGTTGTAAGTAATGTAATAATCATTGTGACGCGAGTTTTTCCAAGCGCATCGATAAAACAGCGCATGACAAAAAATAAAAAAAGTGGTATAAGACCAACGCACATCGCTTGAATATAGGATTTAGCAATAGTATGTACCGAGGCTTCTAACTTCATATTGCCAAGAATCCAATCAATACCAAAGAATAACACAATAAAAATAAGTACTGTTAGTACGATGGCTACATAGATTCCTTGCTGAACTGCCTTCTTTGCTGCCAACTCCTTTTTAGCTCCAACAAGTTGCGAGACAATCGGTGTGATCGCAAGGAGAATTCCAGATAACCCTATATAAGTAGGCATCCAAATAGAAGAGCCGATTGACACGCCAGCTAGGTCAACGGTACCGTACCGACTCGACATTAACATATCGGTGAAAGAAATAAGATAAATAGCTACTTGCGTGACTAAAATGGGTACGATAATTTTTACTATTAATGCATATTTTTCTTTTAACGTAGTTGTCTGATTCAAAGTGTGTATCTTCCTTCATTCACATATTTAATTAATGAGTATAGCATAAAAAATGGTGAAAGCTGAAAAAAACAATTACGCCCCGACATAATTGTTGATGTCGCTAAAGTTAGCACTGCGCTTTCGCACTGTTAAACAATGTGTCTGGAATCGGCTTTGTACTAGCACAAAGTCGATTCCATGACAATCGCCGGAGGCTTTAGGCCAACGGTCACTTTGGCGTTTTCGCAGGACGTGAAATTCTTAGCCTGAGTTCCTCGCAAATATTTGGCAACTGCTGAAAGAAGTTAAAAGCTTCATCTATATCTTTTCGTTTGCATATAGTAAAATAAAAGACTGTAAACTAAAGTAGCATGGTTACAATGGCTTTTACGGAATAGGAGAATTTATGTGAAACAACAAACAATCATTTTAACCGGTGGAGGGACAGCTGGTCATGTATCGCTCAATCAAGCGATACTCCCGTCTTTACAAAAACTAGGTTATGATGTCCACTATATTGGCTCAGACCAGGGTATTGAAAAAGAATTAATAGGCGGGGCGTTTCCTGAAGTTCCGTTTTACGGTATTTCAAGCGGGAAATTGCGTCGTTATTTCTCAATGAAAAATTTTACAGACCCATTTAAAGTGCTTGCTGGAATTATGCAGGCTTTTCGTATTATCAAAAAAGTGAAGCCACAAGTAATTTTTTCAAAAGGGGGCTTTGTTTCTGTACCCGTTGTTATGGCTGCAAAACTTGCTGGTGTTCCGGTAGTCATTCATGAATCAGATGTTACACCTGGCTTGGCCAATAAAATTGCGCTGCCTTTTGCATCACACATCTTTACGATTTTTGAAGAAACGTTGCAGCACTTACCGAAAGAAAAGGCAACATGCACAGGCTCCATTATTCGCCAAGAGTTATTCATGGGAGATCGAGCGAAAGGGTTATCATTATGTGGCTTTACAACATTAAAACCTGTTCTTCTTGTAATGGGAGGTAGTTTAGGTTCAGTTGTCTTGAATGATGCACTTCGTCAAAATTTACCCGAGCTTGTAAAACAGTTTCAGATTATTCATTTGTGCGGTAAAGGAAATTACGACAAATCATTTGAATCAACGCATGGTTACAAGCAGTTTGAATATGTGACAACAGAATTATCGGATTTATTACATGCAGCAGACTTTATCGTCTCGCGTGCTGGTTCCAATTCAATTTTTGAATTTTTAGCACTTCATAAGCCAATGTTATTAGTGCCATTATCTGCACAAAAAAGTCGTGGTGACCAACTATTAAATGCCAACTTATTTAAAAGACAAGGTTACGCGGAAGTATTACAAGAGGAAGAGTTAACGAAGGAATCTTTTAAAAAATCGGTTCATGTGTTAACAGCGCGTAAAGCAGAAATGGTTGCAACTATGGAGAAAACGCAAAGACCGAAAACGCCGGAAGAAATGGCGAAATTGATTTTACAAGATAAAAAATAGGTTTCGTAGTCAGTTGCTATTGCATAGCTTGTCCTTCATCATAATTACAGCAATTATTTGTAGCTAAAACCGAAAAAAAGCTATGTGCCTGTCATCAAGACAGAACACATAGCTTTTTTATGAAAATTCATAGTAGATTACATTGCTTGTTCTTCGCCTTCTGCCATTTGATTGGCTGTTGTAAGATAGAACAAGTCTTTTGGGATTTTATATAAATTAAATTGCGCATGGCCTCTGTTAACCTGTGTTAATAATGTTGGGTGGCTTTCATTTGCGCACATAACATAAGGAAGCTTTAAGGCAGCGCGCTGTGATTTTATATTTTCAACACGAATACGGAGAAATACCGTATGGAAATTATATTCAAAAAACAGTTCATTCAAAAAAAGCGTTTTCGCCTTTTGGTTATAACCTTGCCCTTGATAAGGGAGTCCAATCCACGTTCCTAAAAAGCCTGCACCATCCTCGACATCATGAATGCTAATGGTGCCGATTGGTTGACCCCAATCATCAGTAATTGTCCTAGAAATAGCGAGTCCCTTCGCTTCTTCTTCAATCAGTTGTTTTGTCATAAACCAATATTCATCAGCTGATGTGGCTTTTTGACGGACAAATGGGAAAACAGAAGGGTCTGATAATAGCTCATAAAGCTCTGTACATTCATGTAGGTCTCGATGTTTAAGCATACGAAACGCCTCCTTTACTAGGGTAGTTAAAATTCCTTTAAAACATAAAGAAGAACTAGACGTTAGAACTATGAAATCCATAATCTCCCGCGTCTTACTGATTTTTCGACCGAACCGAAAAATGGCTAGTTTTTTTAATATAATATAACAATCATCCTGCTTTATGCAATCATTTTCCTCGTTGAAACGAAAATAAGTTTACTAGTCAGTGAATTCAGAAGAATGAATAATTGCATAGATCGTTTAAATTTGTTTATTGATAATTTTGGGAGCGATAAGTCTAAAGTATCGATTTTTTGAGGTAATATGTTGCTTTAGGATTACGTTATTTTAACGAAAGAGGTGAATTATCAAAAAAAGCCTAAAAGTATATAATTTTCCTAATTCGAGAAAGGTGATTCTTTTAAATTATGTTATTATAGTAGTATTGGTTTTTTTTGTATATACAAAATTCTATATTCATATTAACGACTTATGGGGGTGACAGCATGGAATATATTTTAAGCGAAGATTTTTTTAATGAATTGTTTATTGGCAATGATTTTGTCTTTTTAATGAAGAAAATGGGAGACGATTATCAATATATTCGCTTAAATAAAGCAGCTCGAGCTTTGTTATCACATGAAGCGATTGGGAAAATGCTATCTACCTTTACTTCAAGTCGCAAAAAATTTTCTGTAATTCAAGAAAATTACAATCAAGCCATTACGAAGCATAGTCAAGTTGATTATGTGGAGTATGCCTATTATCAATCTGAAGTTCGTAAATATGAGACATCTGTTCGGCCGCTTAAACATAATAATGAAGACTATATTTTAGTCATAACAAAAGAAATTCTCTATGATCGTGGCATCGAAGATAAGTTTTTATTTCTGCGCTCAATCTTTAATCATGCTTTTTTTTCGACGGTCATCTTATCAACTGAGGGAGCTATTTATGAGGTGAACGCCAATTTCACGGAAGACTTTAAATTAGAAACTGAAACAGTTAAACAACAATTATTTGTTGATCTACCAATTGTTCCTAAAGATGAAGTAGAGAACATACAGAGCTATTTACAAAGAGCGGCTATGGGCGAAAATATTGGTGAAAAACTCATCAAACTTCATACACTGGATAAAAAAGAGCGCATGTATTTAGTTTCACTATCTCCAGTTATGCAAGGGGATCATTCTTTTGCTATTTTTCTTCTCATGCAAGATTTCACACAATTCACTGAACAAAAAGCGGAGTTACGCTCAAAATCCCATGGTTTAGAGGTTTTTAAGGCAGCTCTAAATTCAACAGCGTCCATTGCTGTTTTGGATAGTGATGCTAACATTCTAGAAGTTAATGATTTGTTTTTAAATGCGACTGGTTTCACGGCAGAAGAGCTAATAGGTCAACCGTATCAATTAATAGGGCTTCGTGACAATAAGGAAAATTTATTACAATTAATTCGTAAAACACTTAGAGCGGAGAATATTTGGCGAGGCGAGATATGCTATCGTACAAAATTCCATGCTGATTTTTGGGTAGAAGCAGCTATTGTTCCATTAAAAAATGAGTTTGGTGAGACAGAACAATATTTATCCATTAACTATGATATTACGGACAAGAAAAGAATGTTAACGGAATTGAAAAATATTGAACGCACATTCCGTCTTATTACAGAAAATACAAATGATTTGATTGTCATTACAAACGAAGATGGCATCATTATTTATGCCTCGCCTTCCTATGAAATTTTCTTAGGCTACGAAAATGTAGAATTACAAGGTCAGTTTTACAGTAATATTGTCGATGAGCAAAGTAAGAAGTCTTGGCAAACGTTTCTAAATAATTATTCGGGTCAAACGGAAACGCAGTTTGAGCTACTGTTAAGGGCAAAGGACGGTACACCTGTTTGGACTGAAGTAAACGTAACGGTTGTTCATGATCCAGAGCGCGAAAAGGTTTCACAAATCATGATGGTATCTCGCGAAATAACCCATCGTAAGGAACGAGAAAATGATTTATTATATTTGGCTTATCATGATACGTTAACACAACTGCCAAATCGTCGTTTTTTACACAAGGAGTTTCCGAAACTATTGGCAGAAGCACAAGAGCGTAATGAGTGTTTAGCTATGCTCTATATCGATGGGGATGATTTTAAGCGTGTTAATGATCGGTACGGCCATGACACGGGAGATGATTTTATTCGAAATTTTGGGCAAGTTTTAATTAGGGCTGTACGTAACCATGATTTAGTTATACGAATGGGCGGCGATGAATTTATTGTTGTCCTAACGGGTTTAACTCGGAATGATCGAACGAGACATACACAAATGATGGATATTATTAATCGCATTCGTAATGAACTAAAAAAAGGTTGGACGATCGAAAGTCATCACTTTGCACCAACTGCATCCATCGGTATCGCTTATTATCCGGATCACGGTCAAACATTAAATGAATTGCTAGAGTTAGCAGATCAAGCTTTATATAAAGCGAAGGAAATTGGAAAAAATAATCTCTATATTACTGACGCCTAATCAATTATGCTTGCGGGTGTTTTTTGTGCGAAAGCGCAGTGCAAACGTAGCGGCAGCAACAGATGTTTTTTGTGCGAAAGCGTAGTGCAAACGTAGCGGCAGCAACAGATGTTTTTTGTGCGAAAGCGCAGTGTTAACGTAGCGGCAGCAACAGATGTTTTTTGTGCGAAAGCGGAGTGTTAACGTAGCGGCAGCAACACGACGGTCGACACGATGGTAGTCATGTCGGTCATGCCACAGGACATTGCGTTTTTACCGGTGCAGGTCAGTTACCCGTTCGCATGCATACGATGATTTTAGGCTAACATCCTTTATCACGCCTTTCGGATTCCTTGACATCCGCCGGAGACTTTAGGCCAACACGAAGTTGGTTCACCAGTCGTTGCCACAGATATGGTGTTCTTAGACTAAGTTCCTCTATTTCAGTAGATGTTTGGACATCGCTCCAAATGGGACTTAAAACGGCATTTATCTCACCATCTATCGAGGTGGGAGACTTCGGTAAGATTCCAATATTTGCTAAAAGGAGTTAAAAAGTCTGTACAAACAAGTAGTTGCTTGTGGTACAGACTTTTTGTTTGGTGTTATGCTATAACAGTATTAAAGAGGAAACCCCTCATAGTTATTTTAGAATAGAAGGTGAAGAAATGCCTAAAAAAATACTTTTGGTGGAAGATGAGAAGCATATTGCTCGTTTTGTGGAGCTTGAATTAAAGCATGAAGGTTACGCTGTATTCGTCGCTTTTGACGGGCGTGAAGGACTTGAGCTAGCTTCATCTGATAATTTTGATGTGCTGTTATTAGATGTTATGCTTCCGGGAATAAATGGAATTGAAATTTGTCGTCGAATACGGACGCAGTCAAAGGTGCCTATTATATTATTAACGGCTCGAGATGCTGTAATGGATCGTGTAGCTGGCTTAGATGCTGGTGCAGATGACTACATAGTAAAACCGTTCGCTATTGAAGAACTACTTGCTAGAATTCGTACTATTTTACGGAGGGCGACACCTCAAGAAAAAATTGGGGGATTATTACAATTTTGTGATATTGAAATAGATGTAGCAGCCTATGAAGTATTCGTACAAGGGAAAAAGCTTGATTTAACAAAAACAGAATATGATTTACTTAAATTATTGATAGAGCATAAAAATAAAGTATGTACACGAGAGCTAATTTTAAGCTCTGTTTGGGGGTATGATACGGATATAGAGACAAATGTCGTAGATGTATATATCCGGCATTTGCGAAATAAACTACCTGGTGATATGAATGCTTATATCGAAACCGTTCGTGGTGTTGGGTACGTGATGCGCGAATGAAAAAAATAAGAGATTATGTAGTCAATCAGTCATTACAAAGAAAATGGATGCTTACTTCTAGTGCTGTTATATTTTTTAGCTATACGATTATTTGTATTGTCGTGTATATTTCATTACATACATGGCTAATAAATGATGAGGCAAGTAAAATCAAACGGACAAGCGATGATTTGGTGTATTTTTTAGAGTCACAGGGACCTGGCCTTACGATTCAAGAAATTCAACAAAATAAAGGTCTTTTAGATTCTATTAAGGATCGTGATGAAACAGTTAAATTGTTTAATTTAGATGGTGAAAAGATTTTAAGTATTAATGATAGTTCACAGGTTGCCCCTCTAACTTCGATCGGTGAAGTTATGGAAATGACGATTGATAAAAAGAATGTCTTTGTGATAAATCAACGTATTCAAATCGGCTTCTTTCATGGGTATATCCAGGTGATTCATCCATTATCGAAATTCCTGTCTTTAATGCATTATTTATTGACTACAATGCTAATAGCAGGCTTAGGAGCATTATTGTTATCCGCATCTATTGGCTATTATCTTGCCAATTATTTGATGAAGCCATTACGTGCGTTACGTTCATCTATGAAAACCGTGATGGATAAAGGGTTTAATGAACCGATTCAATTAACTTACACGTCTCATGATGAGATTGGCGATTTATTGAAAATGTACAATGCGATGATGAATGAGTTGCAAATATCATTTACAAAGCAGCAACAATTTGTTGCGGATGCTTCTCACGAGTTACGAACGCCTATTCAGGCAATTGAAGGACATCTCTCCCTTTTGAAACGATGGGGGAAGGATGATCCGGAAATTTTAGAGGAATCTATTGAAACTTCACTAACGGAAATTGCACGGATGCGTAAATTGATTGAAGAATTGCTAGAACTTGCACGTCGTGAAGAAAAGGATATTAATAGTGAAGCGGATGCAGTAGCCGTTATAGAAGCGGCAATAGAGGAAACAAGACTCCTTCATCCAGATGCTCGAATAGCGCTGTCGAAAGATGAAGAAATAGGGCGGTTATTTATAACAGAAAATGCACTTAGCCAAATTGTTCGAAATATAATAGAGAATGCAATTCGTTATTGTGAAAAAATTCCTGAGATTCAAATTTCACTATCTGTCTCAGGAAAGGAAGTATTAGTAAAAATAGAAGATAACGGCATTGGTATTGCGGAAGAAAATATTCCATATATTTTCGATCGCTTTTATAGGGTTGATAAGGCAAGAAATCGTCAAATAGGCGGTACAGGCTTAGGGCTTAGTATTACAAAAATGTTACTTGAAAAATACAATAGTACTGTGGAAGTCAAGAGTGTTGAAAATGGTGGAACCGTTTTCTTGATGAAATTCCCGCTGAAATATTGAGAAAAATACATGCTTTATTTCATTATTTTATCCTTTGGGAAAAAAATTGCTTAATTTGCTAAAAAGAGTTGTATTTTTTGTGAAGAGTAGTAAGATTGAGATGGAAAAAACGTTCTTTAAATAATGGATAAGATGTCAAACATCCTTTAAAAGAACGGAAAAATATTATATAATTAATTGTAATTTAATTAATGGAACTGCCGAAAGGCAAAATTTGGAGGTCATTTTTCATGTCGAATAACGTTACAACTGTAAGTTCTCCATGGTCAGCTTTCTCAGGTCCTAACCTAGGATACGTGATGGAGCAATACGACTTATTCTTACAGTCTCCTGAAGAAGTAGAACCGGAGTTAATATTATTATTCCAACAATTTGGTGCACCAGTAGTAGTAGAAGGTGAAGTAGCTGTCGCTAGTAATGCAGTAGCAGCTCCTGCTGGCGATTACAAGAAAGTATTAGCAGCTGTGAAATTAGCAGATGCAATCCGTGCAAACGGTCATTTAGCGGCAGATATTTACCCTTTGAAAAACCGTGAACTACAAACAGCTCAAATTGAAGAAAGCGCGTTCAACCTTAGCGCTGCAGATTTAGCTGAAATTCCTGCAGCTATCTTCTTCAAAGATGTGCCAGCAAACGTGAAAAATGGTAAAGATGCAATTGATTATTTAAAATCTGTTTATACAGATAAAATAGCATTTGAATATAATCACGTAGTAGCAACTGAAGAACGTGATTGGATTCAAGCACAAATTGAAACAGGTTCATTTAAACAAGCATTAGCTTCTAATGAGAAAAAAGCTTTATTGGATCGTTTAACTCGTGTTGAAAACTTCGAGAAATTTATTCATAAAACTTTTGTAGGTCAAAAGCGTTTCTCTGGTGAAGGTTTAGATACTCAAATTATTCTATTTGATGAAATTTTAAAAACAGCTGAAGCAAATAATGTAGAAAAAGTACGTATTGGTATGGCTCACCGTGGTCGTTTAAATGTTTTAACACACATTTTAAATAAACCATACGATATGATGTTCTCTGACTTTGCACATGTATCTAATGATTTATTTATCCCAGAAGATGGTCGCCTTGAAATTACGAAAGGCTGGACTGGTGATGTTAAGTATCATATGGGTGCATCATATATGCGTGAATCGGGTATGAATGTTAAGCTTGCTTACAACCCATCTCACTTAGAAGTAGGAAATCCAGTTGTTTTAGGTACTGCACGTGCAGCACAGGATGACACGTCTAAACCAGGGCAAGCTATTCATAACCGCACTAAAGGATTAGGAATTCTTGTGCACGGTGACGCTGCGTTCCCAGGTCAGGGTATCGTAACTGAAGTATTAAACTTTGCAAAAACTGAAGGGTTCACTACAGGTGGTACAGTTCACATTATTGCTAACAACATGATTGGCTTTACAACTGAACTACAAGATTCTCGCTCAACTGTTTACTCTTCTGACCCTGCAAAAGGTTACGGAGTTCCAGTTGTGCATGTGAATGCAGATAGCCCTGAGTCTGTAGCTTTAGTAGGTCGTTTCGCAGCTAGCTACCGCCAAAAATTTGGTAAAGATATTATCGTTGACCTTATCGGCTACCGTCGTCATGGTCACAATGAAACGGATGATCCAACTGTCACAAACCCTGAAACATATAAATTAGTTTCTAAACATGAGCCAGTTCGTGCTTTATACGGTGCTCAATTAGTAGCTGAGGGTGTAGTTTCTGCTGATGAAGTTGCAGCATTAGATAAAGCTATTTATGCAGAAATGCAAGCAGCGTATGATTATGTAAAAGAAATGGCAGATAAAGATGTACACAAGCATTTAGAAATGCCAGAAGAATTAAAAATTGAATTCCCACAAATTGATACAGCAGTTGGTGCGGAACGTCTAGAAAAAATTAATGAAGAGCTTTTAGTGTTTGAAGAAAACTTTGAACCACAGAAAAAACTGGGCAAAATTTTAGAAAAACGCCGTGATGCATTTGCTTCTGCAAAAATTGACTGGGGTCATGCAGAGACGCTAGCTTATGCAACAATTATTCAAGATGGCACACCAGTGCGTTTTACAGGTCAGGATGCACAACGTGGTACATTCTCTCAACGCCACTTAGTGTTACATGACAAAAACAATGGTAAGTTATTCACGCCACTTCACCATATTTCAGGTGCAAATGCATCATTTACAGTATACAACTCTCCACTAACAGAAGCAGGGGTAGTGGGCTTTGAATATGGGTACAATTTAGAAAATGGCCATGTATTATCAGTTTGGGAAGCTCAATTTGGTGACTTTGCTAACATGGCACAAGTTATGTTCGATAACTTTATTTCAGGTGCACGTGCTAAATGGGGTCAAAAATCTGGTCTAGTTATTCTTTTACCACATGGTTATGAAGGTCAAGGTCCAGAACACTCTTCAAGCCGTATGGAACGTTATTTACAAATGTCAGCTGAAAATAACTGGTTCGTAGCAAACTGCTCAAACGCAGGTAACTATTACCACTTATTACGTCGTCAAGCAGCATTGTTAGGAACTGAAGGCGTACGACCACTTGTAGTTGTTTCACCTAAGTACTTACTTCGTCACCCATTAGCTGCAGCAAATGCTGATCAATTAGCAAATGGCTCATTCCAAGCAGTAATTGAACAACCAGGCCTAGGTTCAAAAACTGAAGCTGTAGAACGCATTGTATTAGGTTCAGGTAAAGTAATGATTGATATTGCAGACCGTATTAAAGACGGTGAAGGCTTCGATCATGTACACATTGTTCGTGTAGAACAACTTTACCCATTCCCAAAAGAGCAAGTTGCTGGTATTATTGCTAAGTATCCAAATGTAAAAGAAGTTGTTTGGGTACAAGAAGAACCTAAAAACCAAGGTTCTTGGAATTATGCATTAGAAACATTACATGAACTTTCAGAAGGTAAAAAGCTTCGTTATGTAGGCCGTCCTGCAATGAGCTCTACTTCTGAAGGTGATGCAGATTCTCATAAAGCAGCTCAAGCTGCAGTTGTAGAAGAAGCAATTGCTGAGCCTGTAAAGGTTAAATAATAATCACATATTAATTTTTGAGAGCCGGGCTGCTTGCTAAGGCAGTAGCCCTTTTATGTGCACAATGCACGTTAATTAAAGGAGGAAATGAAAGTGGCTGAAATTAAAGTCCCTGAATTAGCAGAATCGATTACAGAAGGTAGTATCGCACAATGGGTAAAAAAAGTGGGCGATCGCGTTGAAAAAGGTGAATTCATCGTTGAACTTGAAACAGACAAAGTAAACGCTGAAATCATTTCTGAAGAAGCGGGAGTTTTAACTCAAATTTTAGCTGAAGAAGGCGATACTGTACTTGTTGGTCAAGTTATCGCAGTAGTAGAAGCTGGCGAAGGTGCAGCACCTGCTCCAGCGGCACCAGTTGCAGCAGTTCCAGCACCAGCAGCGCCACAAGCGGCACCTGCTCCTGTTGCGGCAGCTCCAGTTGTAGAAGAAACTACTGGTGAGCGTGTAATCGCATCTCCAGCAGCTCGTAAACTTGCTCGTGAAAAAGGTATTGACCTTGCTGCTGTATCTCCAGTAGATCCACAAGGCCGTGTACGTGTACAAGACGTAGCAGCTCATGGTACAGCTCCAGCGGTAGCACCACAAGCATCTCCAGCAGCACCTAAAGCAGTTGCAACTGTAGATGAATCACGTGTAACAGTTGAAAAAATGAGCCGCCGTCGCCAAACAATTGCCAAACGCTTACTTGAAGTAAAACAATCTACAGCAATGTTAACAACATTCAATGAAGTGGATATGACAAACGTTATGGCTTTACGCTCTCGTAAAAAAGACCAATTCTTCGAGTCAACTGGCTCTAAACTTGGTTTCATGTCATTCTTCACAAAAGCTGTAGTTGCAGCACTTAAAAAATACCCATATGTGAACGCACAAATCGTTGGTGATGAAATTCACTTAAACAACTTCTTTGATATCGGTGTAGCTGTATCAACAGAAGAAGGTTTAGTCGTACCAGTTGTACGTGACGCTGACCGCAAAAACTTTGCTGAGATTGAAGATTCAATTGCAGACCTAGCGAAAAAAGCACGCGACAAAAAATTAGGTTTAGCAGATCTTCAAGGTGGCTCATTCACAATTACAAATGGTGGCGTATTCGGTTCATTAATGTCCACACCTATCATGAATGGTACACAAGCTGGTATTCTTGGTATGCATACTATCAAAAAACGTCCAGTTGAAGTGAATGGTGAAGTAGAAATTCGCCCAATGATGTACCTAGCACTTTCTTATGACCACCGTATTATCGATGGTAAAGATTCTGTAGGCTTCCTTAAAACTGTTAAAGAACTACTTGAAAACCCAGAAGATTTATTATTAAATTCTTAATTCCTGAGTTTATTAAAACCCTGAGAACATTGTAACCCTGTAAGATAGACACTTAAAAAAAGTCTCTCTTACAGGGTACTTTTATTTATAATGAACATAACAACTAGATGGAGCAGAACTTATGTCAAAGAAACTATTCACTGATTAAGAACAATTCAAGAACCATTCTTATGTAAAGGCGGTTAGTGAAAAAGGGATATTACTTACACAGATGAAATGAAGGCTTCGATATCGACCTGGTAGGGATTCATTGAGCGAAATCAGCTTTAAAACGTTAAAAAAGCACCCTTAGAAAAAGCCTCATAAGGTTGCCGTCATTGCCTGTATGAATAAGTTTTGAAAATAGTATTCTGATATATAAATTACTATGTACGAAATAGCAGCTTCCAACTGTTCGTCAATGGTAATCTCACTCCTATTCTATGCGATCTTGCGGAAAAATGAAATTCCATTCTTCGCAAAAATTGTAGCTGAAATCACTTGACTGGCGGTAAGAAAAGCGCCGAGCCGGAATAGCAATCAATCCCCACGTCATTGTGAAGGCTAAAAAATCTACACAATATTTCCGATTTTTGTAAAATTGTAAAATGGATTTAAGAAGAATAAAATCCTAATATTGTAATTAGTCAGAGAAGTAATAAAATTATCTTGACGAACATATTAGTTTTATAGTAATATCTTATTATCAATTAAATATACAAACCTCACATTTAATTAATTGTGAGGTAGAGGCGCGATATTTATTAGTTTATTGTTGAGTACAAGCAAACGAAGACGCAATGGAGAAGGAAATATCGCCGAAGTATAAAAGGAGCTCGTACTTTTATACTGGGTCTGCAGTGAATAAGTGCAGGACTGTCCTAGTAAATTATTTTCCAGGTTTACTAGGTTGTGCTATCTCGGAATGATGGAATAAAAAGTGAGGATTTGGGCAACTGTTAAAAATGTAGGACCTAAGTTCAGTGCTTAGGTCTTTTTTGGTACAGTTGTCTTATTTTTTACAGAAAAGAGGAATGTTACATGAAAAGAAAATGGTTGGTATTGATGTTGACCGTAATGACTGCAATTTTGCTAGTAGCTTGTGGTGCTGGTGACAAAGAGGCTACAACGTCATCTAGTAATGAAGGTGACAAGTCGAACAAGGAAGAAGGCGGCGGTCAATTCCGTGTTGGGATGGAGGCAGGTTATGCTCCGTTTAACTGGACGCAGCAGGATGATGCAAATGGCGCAGTAAAAATTGCAGATAATGCTGAATATGCGGGTGGTTATGATGTACAAATGGCGAAAAAAATCGCTGAGGGCTTAGGAAAGGAATTAGTTATCGTAAAATTGGAATGGGATGGGTTAGTACCAGCGCTACAATCCAAGAAAATCGATGCAATCATTGCTGGTATGTCACCTACTGAAGAACGTAAACAAACAGTTGATTTCACTGAAAACTACTATACATCTGATTTTGTTATGGTTATTAAAAAAGGCAGTAAATATGAAAATGCAACATCTATCCAAGATTTCTCAGGTGCTAAAATTACATCACAATTAAATACATCAAACTATAATGTCATCGATCAAATCAAAGATGTAAAAAAACAAACTGCAATGGATAGCTTCCCAGCAATGCGTGTAGCATTGGAAGCTGGAAAAATTGACGGCTATGTAGCCGAACGTCCAGAAGGTATTTCCGCAGCTGCTGCAAATGATAAGTTCACATATGTAAAATTTGAAAAAGGCTTCGATACAGATATTTCAAATACATCCATTGCAGTTGGTTTACGTAAAGGCGATGCAAATCTTGAAAAAATCAATGCAATCTTAAAAGGTATTTCTGAAGATGATCGCCAAAAAATTATGGAAGAAGCCATTCACCAACAACCAGCAGCAAAATAACATGATTGCACGGACTATCACTAGTCCGTGCAATCTTATTACATTTAATCTCTGTAAACAATATTAAGTCTTAGCTGTGAGTTTCATAAATAAAAGAAACAAGAGGCCCAATCAAAATGGTGGATAGCTAAGACAACAGTAACGGACAAGCAACACGACAGTAACGAATAGGCAACACGACGTTGTTAGGAGGAACATCATGAGTTTTGAATGGATTATTTCTATTATTGAAAACAACTGGCAAATGTTTTTACGAGGTACGTATTATACATTACTTATTTCTATTAGTAGTACAATTATTGGTGCACTAATCGGATTTTTCATCGGAATTATGCATACCATTAAGGTTCGTAAAAAAGGTGTAAAGTTCTATAGCTTAAAGCTCATTAATTTTATACTAACATGCTATGTCGAATTCTTCCGTGGTACACCAATGATTGTACAAGCGATGGTTGTATTTTATGGATTAGATATGGCGTTCGGCATTGATATGCACTTTATTACGGCAGGTATTTTAGTTGTTGCACTAAATACAGGTGCTTATATGACTGAAATTGTACGTGGTGGTATTGTATCCATTGATAAAGGGCAGTACGAGGCTGCATCGGCCATTGGTATGAATCATTTTCAAATTATGCTACATGTTGTATTACCACAAGTTGCACGAAATATATTGCCTGCAACGGGTAACCAATTAATTATGAATATTAAAGATACAGCAGTATTAAACGTTATCGGGGTTACGGAATTATACTTCCAAACGAAGTCGATTGCAGGTAATAACTTCCGCTATTTTGAATCCTTCTTTGTAGCTTGTGTCCTTTATTTCATCATGACATTCACAGCATCAAGAATTTTACTGTATATTGAAAAACGACTGGATGGACCAGATGCCTACCAAAAAGAACAGAAGGAAGTAGTCTAGGGGGACGAACAAGTGACAATTATTAAAATAGAGCATTTAAGTAAATCATTTGGTCGTAACCAAGTGTTAAAGGATGTAAATTTCGAAGTAGAAAAGGGTGAGGTTGTCTGCTTAATCGGTTCTTCAGGATCAGGTAAATCAACACTTCTACGTTGTATTAATTTACTGGAAACACCGAGTGGCGGTCAAATTATTTATAAAGGTGAAAATATTTTAGACGAAAAGCATAATATCCAAGAATACCGTACACATTTAGGTATGGTATTCCAGCAATTTAACTTATTCAACAATCATGATGTGCTAAAAAATTGTACAGTTGGTCAAATGAAAGTATTAAAGCGTTCAAAGGTAGAAGCAGAGGAAGTTGCTTTAAAATATTTGCAAATTGTTGGTATGGATCAATATGTTAATGCGAAGCCACGACAACTATCTGGCGGTCAAAAACAGCGTGTAGCCATTGCGCGAGCATTGTCAATGAACCCAGATGTGATGCTGTTTGATGAACCGACGTCAGCACTTGATCCAGAAATGGTCGGTGAAGTGTTAAAGGTAATGCGTCAGCTAGCGAATGCTGGGAATACGATGTTAATTGTGACACATGAAATGGAATTTGCCAAAGAAGTCGCAGATCGCGTCGTATTTATGGATAAAGGTGTAATTGTAGAAGAAGGACCACCATCACAGGTGTTAGTAAACCCTCAGCATGAACGGACAAAAGAGTTTTTAAAACGAACATTAAAATAATTAGTTTATACGTTCGGTTACAATAACAAAAAGTGAGTCCAAATTAATGGGCTCACTTATTTTCTAGAATTCCATTCTGTGTATAAAACAAAGCAAATTGCAAATGCAACGGCTAGGATAAAAAACCATTGCGGTACACCACCAAAGCTCATAGTAACACCTCGAGTAAAAATTTTATTATTGATAGGATAAAAAAACGATCGTTATGGAAAAAATATGGACTTCTATGGTTTTCTCTCCACAAAAGTTCAAAAATATTATAAAATAAGCAGTAGACATTAGCTTTGTGCTAGTAAAGAGAGGTAGAGATTATGTTACATTTAAAATGGAAAGATGCTCCAACAGTACGCACAGTTACTTGTAAGCATACAAATGCATCAAAATATTTAGTTTCAAACGTATTAACAGTAGGGAAACAATATGATGTGAAAAATGAAACAGAAGAATTCATTTTTATTATCGATAACACGGGTAATATTGGTGGCTACTATAAAGATTATTTCGAGTAAGGTTAATCAAGTTCGCCTTGGCGTAATTGCGTCCGAATTTTGAATTGTGCTCAGGCCTGCACGAGGGCTAACACGATGTCGGTCATTTCGGTAATGCCACAGGACGTGGCGTTTTTACCGATGCAGGTCAGTTAGCCGTTTTCGCAGGATGCAAAGGTTTTAGGCTAACATGCTTTATGCATTCCTTTTAAGGGTGGCTTAGATGATTTCTGAGCCACCCTTGTTTGTTAGAAAAACGGAATCATTCCCTCTTTAAGGTTTTTAATCCCGCGACATCTTGTAGATGCTGTTTTTCTTGTTCTGTAGCTGTATGAAGGGCAAAGACGTCTTTGATAGCTACCTTAAGCTCATGCTGTGTTTCTTTGAATTTCGATACTTGCTGTTCAAACGAAGGGCTAGTAAAACGGTCATTTGTACGAGATAATCTTTCCTCTAGCTGAGCGTAGTGATGATCCATATGCATCGATAACATCATGGCCAATTGATTTTTCCAAAGTGGAATTAGGGTAACGATTGAAAATTCAATTTTTTCCGCTAGCGTTTGATTGGACTGCTGAATCATGCGTATTTGTGGCGCCGTTTGTAAAGCAACCTGCTGAGAAACTTGTAGGTCATAAATACGTTGGTCTAGACGTTCGATTTGAGCGGCAAAATCATTAAGCTGTTGGATAGCTAGAGGCTGTTTCGTCGCCTGTACACTAGTCGCCTTTTCAGGAAGCTCAACTTCAATGGCTTGCTGCTTCTTCATTTGTCCTGCTGCAATCGCAGTCGCTAACTCCTCAAAGAATCCTCTATTATGTGCATATAGTTCCTCTAGCATTTCCACATCTTTTATCATTTGAAGCTGTGCACGTTCAAGCTGAACACCAATTCGTTCTACTTGGATACTAACACGTTCAAATTCCGTTAATGTTTGCTTAACAGTAGGCTCTATTTTACCAAACATTTTTTTAAAAAAAGACTGTTTTTTTGGTTCTAATGCGTTAGGGTCCACACGGTCTAACGTTTGCATTAATGAGTCTAACATTTGACCAATTTTTGTGACGTCTTTCTGTTTTACTTGTGCAAGCATGCGATCGGCAAATTGAGAAAGCGCTCGCTGAGAGCCTTGCCCTAAAGACAGGACTGATTCGAAGTTTGTCAGGTCTAGTTGACTAGCATATAGAAGTGCTCGACTTTGTGCAAGAGGCGATAGCGTGTCATACGTCGCCATCGCCTCATTATTTGTCGTTTCTAAATAAGATTGCACAAGAGGGGAAATACCTTGTATTGTATTTAGTTGAAATGCATGTTCATTTGCTGTCATTTATCATCGCCTCGCCATTCCAATTGTTCTTTTCGTCTTATATTGGAACGATTCGCAAATTCGATTTCCATTTGAAGATGGTCGATATCGTTGGAAAGTGCATCCTTTAAATCAATTTGAATCGTATCATTTAAATCTGTAAGGGTTTCTCTTGTTTTGGATAGTGTAATTTGTATTTCCTTATCCTTCACAGGCTGTCTTGATAACATCGTATATTTATCCGTTAATTCGACAGCGGAAGGAAGGTGTGCATAAAAAAACTGCTCTACATTATAAAATTTTCGTGGATCTGTTTTAACTATTTTTACGATGTTTTTTGAAATACGTGTCATTTCGAGTAATTGCTTAAATGCAGAAACAGAGCGTACACGTAAATAGTTTTGACTTAAAGTTTGAATGTTTTTATTGGCTGCTGTAAGTTGAGTTTTAATATGTTTGTATTCTTCTTTTGTTATACCTGCTATTTGCATGAATCTCTTTTTCTGTCTATGTTTCAACAACGTCGTACTCGACGCGTATGTTCCAGCAAACAATAAACCACCAAGGAAGTATCCTGGACTTGCCGCAATGGCTGCGATAGAAACAGTTGTGAGAGAAATTAAGAAGCTAGCGGTATGTCTAGAGAAAAACTGACCGACACTGAGCATGTTTCTTCCTCCTAGCATTTAGATATGTCTATATTCTTATACGAAATAATCGACATAAAGTTTCAATGAAATCATATACCCTACATAAATTTTACTGCTATTTGTAAAGTTTCTCAATAATATTACTTCATAACAAGCAAATCCTTTGCTTTATTAGGAGAAAAAAGGACAGACGAAAAAAAATCAAACTAAATGTCCGACATTGCTGTTTCTCTGCAAAGACGGATAAGGCGCAAAAAGTGAGACCTCCGTCTAAGAACGCCACGTCCTGTGGCAACGACTGCGTGACAAAGTTCGAGCCGCCGGCGGATGTCACGGAATCGGAAAGGAGTCCTTTGTGCAAGCATTAAGCCGATTCCGGACGCAATTCTCGCCCCAGCATAATGGATTGTCATTTCAATAAAAATAACATTGTTAAATAAGGTAAACAACTTTATAATAGTGTTAATTAAATCCAATTATTAAAATTTTTTCATATCCTAGAATGGTTTTATCAATGCCTCATGCAACAAAGGTTGCACGAGAAAGATGACTTTATATGTAAAAAAAGGGGGAGTCAGCCATATGCAAAAAAACACAAACAATACGATTGAGATCATTAATACTAAATTTATTTTAGAGAAATACAAAGAAAATATAGAATTAGTTCAAAAATCATTAATACAACTTGAATTGGAAATTAGTCATTTGCAAAGTGAAGGTTTAGTTGAATTAGAAAAGTTGATTAACGACATAAGTAAGTTGCAGATACTTTCAACGAGTATAAATTTTAAAGCCAAAAGTCTTATCTGTAATAACAGTAAAACGATTGAGACATTAACGACTAAATAAAAAATTGATATCAAGTCCCATCTAATTTGTACTGCATCCCAAAAGTTAGACAAAAAATTTAACAATTGGGGTGCAGTACAAACAAGGTGTGGCTATTCATCATGCCTTGTATTTCTATTTATAATATTTAGTTACATATATTGTGTGATTAATGTGGAAGACGGTGCCAAAGATGAGAGAAAATTTAGAATAGATGACATCAGTTTTTATGAACAAAACGAAACAACAAGAAATAAGGCATCTAACTAATTATTTGCATTTGCTACGGCAGGTGTTTTTTGTATTCTTCCCAATCCAAATTAATAAAATATAACGTTGCCCTCAAGATAAACCGTATTCATTCATTGTTAAAAATAGCCGAAAAGCTTGATAAACCTTGACGATTAAAATAGCGGAGCCAGACTAAACAATGTCTGACTCCATACGTGAATAACCTTTTAAATCATCAAAAAGCTCTAAAGTAAATGAATTGGAATCGGCTTGAGGGCTAACACCCTTTTGAACAAATAGTAAGAATTCATCTATCGCTTTTTTGGGCCCTTCTACTTCAACCTCAATTTGATCTTGATTATTTAGTTTACAGTATCCTTTTAATCCTAGCTCAATCGCTTTCTGTTTAATGAAAAAACGGTAGCCAGTCCCGTAAATATCTCCGAAAAATTTAATTAGCGCTCGTTTGTTCAAGCTAACACCTCCTACTAGTTAAGAGGGGAGACCCCCCTTGGTGCTTAGTGCCTAACACGTTCTTTTTCTAAATATGCAATTAAAGTATTGATAAAATAGAGAACCTGCTGAGAAGCTTGATTTACTTCGTTTAAATGAACTTCAGCCTGTTGAATATTCCCAACCTTATAAGCCTCCGCTGCTAACTTCGCCGATTCATGAACACGTAAATGATATGCGTCTAATTCACGATACTCTTGCAAATGTCCGAAACGTTCTACAGTGCGGGCAGAAGTATACCATTTACCGAGACGACAATCTGTATGTGAAGAAACATCACTTGGCTCGACATTTTCAAGACCGAGGAACATATTATAAATTCGCCATTTCCATAAAATATGATCGGCCTTTGACAATTGTAAAAGTGCTATAGATGATAGCTGAACATTATTATTCGAAATAATATCGTTGCGGAAACGATTAATTTCTTTTCCTAGTGAGTGTATAGCACTAGATGTGTTATGACAATATTCGCGAATATCATCTTGAAGGTTAGAAATTTCAATCATTCTTGCGGATACTTCATCAATAGCAGCAGCCTGTTCCTGTGATATCGCAGCTGTATTTGTAACATCCAGATTAATACCTTCAATGGCACTAACAATCGCATTTAATAATGGTAACGCTTCTTTAGCCTCCGATGTTGCATTTTTAATAATCTCTGTCGTTTCTGTAACGGAGATTGACACAACATTTGAATAGCTCTTTAAATGATGTACATTTGTAGTTACTTCTCTAAGCGCTGATACCGTTCCCTCTGCAAGCTTTCGAACTTCCTGCGCAACTACAGCAAAGCCTTTACCATGTTCACCTGCTCGTGCAGCCTCAATAGAAGCGTTCAACGCAAGTAAATTCGTTTGATCGGCAATTTGGTTTATTAACGTTACAACATTTTCAATATCATTTACCCGCTTTTGTAATTCTGAAAAGGACTCCACAATCGTTGTAAATGTCTCTTCTGTTTTAAAGATTTCAGAAAGGGCATGCTCAATTGCATTTTTTCCTTGTTGCGCGTGATCAACAGATTCAGTTGTTTTTTCAGAAATACGGGAAGACATTCGAGCCACCTCGTTAATAGAAGCGGCAATTTCTTCAGTTGCTGCGGTAGAGGACTGGATTTCTACGTTTTGTTTATCTAAGCTAAATACTAAATCTTTCATGTACATGATTTTCGCGTTGACGTCCATTAAAGAGGAAATTTCAGCGACTACATTTTCAATAGTACGTTCTGTCAATACTTCAATAAGTAATTCCTGATCAACATTGACGGCAGATTGGAAAGATTTCATATATTCAAATGCCTTATTAGGCTTAAAACCAAAATTATGTAAAATGTATGTAGTAATATAAAATGCAAATTGATTGAAGACAACGATTAGCTTACCTGGCTCATATTGATTCTTTCTGAATAAATTAAAAAATTTAACGGTTTCATCCACATATTCATCATCACGAGTAGCTAAGAAAAATTGATTTAAGTATCGATTAATATTTTCTTCACGAATCGTGAACTGAGTGGAGAGAGAGATTTCTCTTAAATAGTTATTAAAAATAGCATTCATTGAAGGTGTGATGTCTTTTAATTTATTGTAGAGAGTTTTTAAATTCTCTTCATCTTGAGAATTGAAATGGTTAAATGCAAGTGTTGTATTAAAACGACCTGTAGCATTTAAATTGGTACCACGCATTAATAATTCATCGAGTTCGGCCTTAGGTCGAATACTTGAAAACATAAAAAAATACCTCCAAAAATTATGTATAATAAGGTAATAATAGCATATTACAGAGTGTTTTAATAGACATTTCAAATGTCTTTGCTAAAATGAAAATATCTAATTACAGCAGGGAATGGGCAAATATGTATACAATCATTTACATGAAAGCTGATTATGAGCCTTGGTGGAAGTTTGAAGGCTGGGAGGCTTTTATTCAAACAAATGAAACATTTGAAACGAAGGAGCAATTTGAGTTAGCACTACAAACGAAACTGCAGCACTTCCGATTAATATATGACAATGAGGTAACGAAAGAAGGGGGTTTTTGGGCCTTCTGGTCAGCGGATGAAAGTGTTTTTTGTGAAGCCTGTGATGATGATGTACAAATATATCACGGTATTATCACTTTAAAATCTGAAAAATAGAAATAAAATTTAGAAATTAATAAAAAAAAACATTTCTTTATTTGACAAAATTATGAATGGCGGTTATACTTAGGTTAACAATTTAATTGCTTCACCGGAAACATGAATTCACATATTACAAAAAGTGATCGCGTTAGTTCGGTACTCTTTGTAATATGTGAATTTTTTTCATTCGCTGAAGAAATTACATATTGTTCACTTTTATTTTTTGGAGGTTTTCTTAAATGAAACAAGGTACAGTAAAATGGTTTAACTCAGAAAAAGGTTTTGGATTCATCGAAGTTGAAGGTGAAAACGACGTATTCGTACACTTCTCAGCTATCCAAGGCGAAGGTTTCAAAACTCTTGACGAAGGTCAAAAAGTGGAATTCGAAGTTGTAGATGGCAACCGCGGACCACAAGCTGCTAACGTAACTAAACTTTAATTCTTATTAATTAAAATTACTTTCGTTAAATTAAGGCATCCTATTGATATAGGGTGTCTTTTTTTTGCATGCTTCGAACATTTGAGAGTTACAAAATATGAATACTAGTGACTTGCTATATGAAAGAGTTTAGATCCTAGCATTCAAACGTTTAGTTTTTCAATTTCTGCACGAAACAAAAACTGCTTGCCTCGTTCGTTTGAGGACAAGCAACTTTTCGGGGAATTATTTACTTAGTATATGTTGTAGCACTTCAACGGGAATAAACAATCCGACACGACCATATGGTTCTTTTTTCACCGTTGCAAAAACGATCCCGATCACATCACCAGCAGCATTTATGACAGGACTGCCACTATTTCCCCGATAAACAGGGGCTTTTAACATCATAACAGGCTCCTGCCAATTCTCAAGATATGTCGATTCCAGTAAAGTACCTTCATTTGCAATGCCCGTAAAGGCTAGTGGATTACCGATGAAATAGACATGCTCATTTTTGCGATAGCTAGGGTTTTCAGCAAGCGATAGGGAAGGTAAGGCATCACCAGTTACTTGCAATAATGCTAAATCTACGTCTGGGAAACTTTGCAGTAACTTGGCACCCATTAAACCTTCCTCCGGGAAAATGACGGATAATGATTGAGCATCTTCTACAACGTGTGCATTGGTTACGATAAGTCTATCTGAAGAAATCGAAAAACCAGTGCCTTTACTAGAACCTGTTGAGATCTCTACAACTGCTTTTTTATAGATTCTAATATCTTCTTGCACCGATAGCCGAGCAGACACCTTCAAAAATTCAAGAGCGGGTATAGAGTAAATTTGAAAGATAAGTGCAAATGTATTCAAAAATAACACAAATGCCATACTCCAGACAATCCATTTGACAATCGGTTTTTGTTTTTTAGGCTGTTTACCCTGCAGTTGTTCTTGTACTAACGCCTTTTGCTGTTCAATGAGCACAAGTTCAATCAGCTCTTCTTCTGTCAATTCTTCATCGGTTGTTGATCTATGTATATCATTCATAAAAACCCTCCTTATTCAAAATGAAAGCGACAGTAGTGATTGAAGCCGTTGATATAAGTACATTAAGGCTCATACTAGACCTCTTTAGCTATTCTCCTTCATTATACGCGAAGTACTTGATTTTCCAACTTTATAACCCGTATATTGTTTTGCGGATGACTGAGATGTATAGTTATAACAAATTATAAATAATAATATTATGTAAACTTAATGTTAGAAACTTGTAAGAGCGTTTAGAATTTAATATGATAGATATGAATTTATGAAATGGGGGCGTTTATATGTATCGTCATGTAGATGACTTTTTAAAAGAGTGGTCAGCTTCAGCACAAGGTACTATTCAAGTTTTAAAAGCAGTAACAGATGAAAAGCTAGAGCAAAGCATCGTGGAAAGTCATAGCACACTAGGTTGGTTAGGTTGGCATTTAGTTGGTGCAGCGGGTTATTTCAGTTACTTGGCAGGTTTAAAGGTGCCAATGACTCGACAAGAAGATCCAATTCCAGCTACAACTGCTGAAATTGTAGCTGCTTACGAAAATGTAGCAAATAGTGTGAAAGAGGAAGCGGCAAAGCTATCAAATAAAGAATTGCTGGAGGAAGTAAAAGGCTTCACTGGACCAATAGCTAGAGGTGCATTATTACGTGTAATGGTGGAGCATCAAACGCATCATCGTGGACAAATGACGGTGCTCCTACGTCAAGCAGGTTTACCAGTACCAGGCGTATTGGGGCCAACGAAGGAAATGCAAAAGTAAACGTAAAGAGGCTGGGACATAAGTATATTTTTAAAGCAAAACATCAGAAAAGCGCGAGAAATCAACTTTTTTAACAATGATTTCTCGCGCTTCTTAAGGTTTTTACTAGTTTTGGCCCAGCTCCTTTTTCTATAAAAAGAATTTTGCGAGAATAAAGAACAATGAAATAAAACGAGAAAATAGGCAAATCTAATTTAAAGTAAATCGGAAATGCCTATTTTTGGTTTGATTTAGAATAGCTAGCTTTTTATAGGCTACTTATTTAACAAACCATCTAAAAATATGGCAATAAAGCCTTTGCTTTCTTGTAATAAATCAAAATCTTTTCCAAAGACTAACCAGTCATGTAATGAACCTCGTGTAAATGACGGTTTGTTGAACAGCCATCCTTAATAGCCTTTTCTATAAATGAGTGCAGAATTTTATTCAATTTGCGTTCACAATTGGTGAAAAAATTTTCTTCGTTTCCATTAAACCGCTTTTGTAAACAGAACGCATTAAATCCATTCCTAAATCATCTTTTAAATATTTCATTTGTGCATCAACTAATGACATAACCTTTTCCTTGAAACAAAGATTTGCGGGCAGTGTCGTTGTAAATTCCTCGTAAAAATGATCAATTTCTTTAAATTTTTCTAGGAAAATAGCGTACTTAGAAGAGAAATGACCATAAAATGCACCTTTTGAGCTTTTGCTTTTTTGCACAATTTCGTCAACCGTTACTTGATCAAAGCCTTTCGTTTCGAACAATTTACGTGCTGTTAAATAGATGTGCTTTTTCGTTTCTTGAGCCTGCTGTTTTCTTGTCTTTTCATTTTCTGCATCACCTAATTTCCACTTGATATGCTACTTAACTTTAGCATAATACGCGTTTATGTAATGCACCTATTTTCCGAATTATCAGAAAAAATATTGACAAATAATTGTTTTGCCAATTAATATACAGACTATAGTCTATAAAACTATTTTAAGGGGGGCGGGGGTATATGAAAAATGTGAAGCTATTAGTAGCAAGTTTAGCAGGATCAATCATTGAATGGTATGATTTTTATTTGTATGGTACTGCAACTGGATTAGTTTTTACAACACTTTTTTTCCCTTCAACTAATCCAGCAATCTCGATTTTAATTGCATTTACTACGTTTGGAGCAGGGTATGCGGCACGTCCGATTGGCAGTTTGATTTTTGGACATATGGGTGATCGTGTCGGAAGAAAAGCCTCGCTTATGCTTACTTTACTAGGAATGGGCGGTAGCTCTTTTTTGATAGGTTTATTACCTACCTATGCACAAGTGGGGTTACTTGCGCCAACGCTTTTAGTCATTTTACGACTTATTCAAGGGATTGCACTTGGTGGTGAATGGGGAGGTGCTGTGTTACTGGCTACTGAATCGGCTACAAAAGGTGTGCGTGGCTTTTTTGGTTCCATTCCACAGCTTGGTGTACCAATCGGTTTAGTGTTAGGCACATTTAGTTTTACGCTTATTTCTTCATTAACGACAGAAGCACAGTTTATGGCCTGGGGTTGGCGTTTGCCATTTCTTTTTAGCGCAGTTTTAATAGTATTAGCTATATGGATTCGAAGCGGTATCGAAGAAACACCTGAATTTAAACGCAAAAAAGACAATGGTGAATTAGTTAAATTACCAATTGTTAACATCTTCAAATATAACAAAAAAGATATTTTCCGCATTATAGGACTAAAAATAGGAGACGGATTCTTTAATGTATTTTTAATGTCATTTATTTTAGTGTATGCAACTACGTATATAGGTTATACAAGGGATGTCGCATTATTTGCTCTAACATTAAGCTGTGCAACAATGATTATAACAATTCCACTAGTTGGATATTTTTCAGATTTTATAGGTCGTAAGAAAATTTATATCGGTGGCCTTATCACAATGCTACTGCTAGCCATTCCATATTTCGTATTGATTCCAATCAATTCAACTTATTTTCTGATGTTGCAAATCATTTTACTTGGTGTCGTATGGGCGGCTATTTTTGCGACTCAAGGTACGTTTTTCTCTGAATTATTCCCTGCGAATGTTCGCTACACGGGACTATCCTTTGGCTATCAAATCGCTGCGGCAATCGTCGGTTTTGGACCAATGCTATGGACCTCTTTAGCAACAGAATATGGGGCATCACCCTATTTATTTGGTGGCTTAATGATGGTGGGGCTATTGTTATCACTGCTACTCGCAGTATTTTCACCAGATACACGGATGATTACTCAATATGAAGAAATTGACGAGAAAGTACAAGAAAATAAACACATGTCAGATGTTCAAGTGGAAGTAGCAATGACAACCACGTCAAAGTAATAGTGATCATTACTTTGACAAGGAAAGAAAATTTAATTCAATAAAGTGCACTTATTAACTAGACTTATTTATAAAAGCAGGGTTCTCCTTTTTGAATAGGAGAACCCTGTTTTGTTCATTAGTTTAAGCCTTGGCTATCTTTCCACTCTAGGAATTCATCATAAGTTAATAGTTTATCTAAAATTGTACCGTCTTCACGGATTTCGATGACACGGTTTGCAATTGTTTGGATGAACTGATGGTCATGAGATGTGAAGAGCATTGCACCTTTGAAGCGCATAAGTCCTTCGTTTAATGCTTGGATTGACTCAAGGTCAAGGTGGTTCGTTGGCTCATCCAGTAAAATAACGTTTGCTGTTGCAAGCATCATTTTTGATAGCATACAACGAACTTTTTCGCCTCCTGATAAAACAGAAGGAGATTTTTTCACTTCTTCACCAGAGAATAGCATACGACCTAAGAAGCCGCGTAAGAAGCTTTCTGTTTCATCATCAGGAGAATATTGGCGTAACCATTCCACTAATGATTTCTCTGAACCTTCGAAGTATTTATCGTGATCATTTTCAAAGTAGCTTTGAGAGGTTGTTACGCCCCATTTGAATGTACCAGCATCTGCTTTTCTTTCGTCCATTAGAATATCAAGAAGAGCAGTTTTTGCCATTGGATTACCAAGTAAAATGATTTTATCTTCTTTGTTCATTGAAAAGCGAATATCCTTAAATAGTGTTTCGCCTTCATTGCTTGCTGTAAGGCCTTCCACCGTTAACACATCATTACCGATTTCACGTCCAGTTTGGAAGTTGATAAATGGATATTTTCGACTAGAAGGTTTAATGTCGTCTAGCTCGATTTTATCCAACATTTTTTTACGAGAAGTTGCTTGGCTTGATTTTGAAGCGTTCGCAGAGAAACGAGCAACGAATGCCTGTAGCTCTTTAATCTTTTCTTCTTTCTTCTTGTTTTGGTCTGCCATCATTTTTTGTGCTAGTTGGCTAGACTCATACCAGAAGTCATAGTTACCAACATATAATTGGATTTTAGAGAAATCAAGGTCAGCAATATGTGTACATACTTTGTTTAAGAAGTGACGGTCATGGGATACGACAATAACCGTATTTTCAAAATTAATTAAGAACTCTTCTAACCATTGGATTGCTTTTAAGTCAAGGTGGTTGGTAGGCTCATCTAGTAATAGAACGTCTGGCTTACCAAATAGAGCTTGTGCTAACAATACTTTGACTTTGTCAGAACCTTCAAGGTCAGCCATTAGCATATAGTGAAGCTCGTCGCCAATCCCTAATCCGTTTAATAATGTTGCTGCTTCTGAGTCAGCTTCCCAACCATTTAGGTCAGCGAATTCACCCTCTAATTCAGCAGCACGCATGCCATCCTCATCAGAAAAGTCTTCTTTTGCGTAGATAGCGTCTTTTTCAGATTTTACTTCCCAAAGACGTTTGTTCCCCATAACAACTGTATCTAATACATTGAATTCATCGTATTCAAAGTGGTTTTGTTTAAGTACTGATAAACGTTCGTCCTTACCCATTGATACGTGACCTTCCTGTGCTTCAATTTCACCAGAAAGAATTTTTAAAAATGTTGATTTACCAGCACCATTTGCCCCGATTAAACCGTAGCAATTTCCCGGTGTGAATTTTATATTTACGTCTTCAAATAGTTTACGATCGCCATAGCGAAGACCTACATTACTTACTTGAATCATGCAAGTTCCTCCTTTTTTCACAATGGCTCTAGTATATCATGAAATATGTACCATAGTCTATAAACATTATTAAATCAACGTTTAACGTTTATCGGTTGTCAGGTGTTTGAGTGGTTTTGCTGGTTGGTCATTTGTCACAAATCCGCTTTACGAAGGTTATGTAATAGATTCACATTTAACTGCTCAAAATCCATCTGCATCAAAAGCTAAACCTTCAAACGGAAGCAAATCTAAATATAAAGACTGTACAGAGCTTCGTAAGGATTATCCAAATGGAGTAGGTCGCGATCACAGCACGATCGTCATGGAGATGGATGGGCTTTTTTGATAAATTCTCTAATCTGCAGATAGATAGTAAAAATAAAGTAACCTTCTATCAGTTAGACTGTAAAAGGTCACTTTACACTGTTTAAAAAACATTAAACACTTCCATCATTAAGACGATTTTCTTTGTCCTAACAACATCGGGAAAATACCATGGCTAATGAATGGGATTGGCATGGACATAAAGCCCTAATATAGTGCCGCATGATCTTCTTGAAAAGCATGGTATATTATCTATAAAAATGGCGAAAGCCTTCTTTTTTTAATAACATTTTAACCGCAGATTATAAGTCATTTTTTATAGCAAACCTAAAAAAAAGACGTTTTTCATAGGTATAACGTATTGCGTAAAAGGTGAGGGCAATATTTTTATAATATGAGAATACGAATAATATTATTATGTAAACTTGAAACGTATAGTAACCTTGTTTATGATAGGAAAGAAAGATGTTTAACTTGCATTTTAGCGCTGGTGATAAGATGAATGCGGGGGAAGGTTACTTTTTGGCGAGTGTACAAATATCCGCTAAGATAGAAGAACGCAGGTCATGAACTTCACATCTTGTGAGAATGCCTGTGCTAAGGCAGATTCGATAGAAAGTTTTGGTGAACGTATGCGGAAAAAGATGCTCATTCTTGGAGCAACAGCTTTATTATTAACGGGCTGTGGAAATGAGACATTGGCAGAAGTGTTTCATACTAAAAAGACCGATGTGAAATCGGAAAAAGCTGTGACAAAACAGCAAGAAAAAATTGTACCAGAAGTAAAAGTAGTTGGGGAGAACGGAATTGGTGCAGGCGTCATTATTAAAAAAGAGGACGCTAAGCTCTATATTCTGACAAATGGTGCGCTCGTCGCTTCAAAGCCAGCTGCTCTCGTACAATTTAACAATGATAAACTGATGGAAGCCGATGTGCACTATATATCTACCGCTTATAATATAGCGATTTTAGAAGTGCCATATAACGCATCGGTTAAGATGCCGACCATCTATAACGGTGCATTAAATCAGTTAGCTGTTTATGTCGATAGCTTACCGCACATCATTAAAAAATATAGTGACAGCGTAGCAGCTTATTACATAGATGCAGAAGAAAATACACTTATAGGGAGCCCGGTTCTAGAAGCAGAGAATGGTAAACTTGTGGGCATCTATTTTAAACGCAAGCAAAACGGTGTATCACAGCCGTTTATATTGCCATATAAAGATATTGTACAATTATTGGATGAACGGATCTCAGGTAATATGAAGACAAGCGATCGACTAACTCAATCCAAAAACTTAAATCCATATATTGAACATGGCGATAAAGAAGCAGTCCAGCAAGCTATTGAACAATACGGAAAAAATATTTTTGCTTATAATGCCGATGAGATAAAGCTATTTTTAGAGACATTTTATAAGCATCTAAAAGCGGCTGTTGATAATCATGATGCTAGTGTTATGAAGCCTTTTGTAGGTTCAGACGACTTGCAAAGCACGCTAGATAATATGGTAGCGAATTACGCATCGAAACAAGCGAAAATTCGTTTTTACGATACGTCGATTAAAAACATCAGTATGAAGGGCCAAAATATTGTAGTTCGTGCCAAAATAGAATATGTACTAACAAATTCTGCTGGTCAAGAGGCACTTACGAACTCTATGATGGTATATGAACTAAATAAAAATGAACAGGGCGAGTATAAGCTTACTCGCCTAACAACTGAGGAGTGAAAAGTTGGATGGAGCAAGCAAGACAAATGCTACAACATCATTTTGGCTATGATTCATTTCGCAATGGACAAGCACCAATTATTGAACAAGCATTACGAGGTCAATCAAGTCTTTGTGTGATGCCAACTGGCGGAGGTAAATCAATTTGCTATCAAATTCCGGCACTCATGCTAGATGGCCTCACAGTCGTCATATCTCCTTTAATTTCTCTTATGCAAGATCAGGTAGAAGCATTACGTGCTGCAAATATTCCGGCCGCGTATATAAATAGTACTTTAACCGTGCAAGAAGTGAATGAAACGATGCAGCTAGCGAGTGCAGGTTATTTAAAGCTTCTTTATATAGCGCCTGAGCGATTAGAGAGTGCAACATTTTTACAGGTATTATCGAATTTATCAGTACCTTTACTTGCTGTGGACGAAGCACACTGTATATCCCAGTGGGGGCATGATTTTAGACCAAGTTACCGAGCAATCCAAAAATTATTTACATTGTGGCCGCAAAAACCAACTGTCTTAGCACTTACAGCAACAGCGACACCAGCTGTTTGTGATGACATTAGACAATTATTAGAAATCGATGAACAATCCACTGTAATTACCGGTTTTTCGCGCGATAATTTAGCATTCTCTGTGTTAATCGGTGAAAACAAAGAGCGCTACATTAAAAATTATGTAGTGAAAAATAAAAATGAAGCAGGCATTATTTATGCAGCTACACGAAAGGCTGTAGACGCAATCTATGAGCTTTTAAATCGCTCGGGCGAAGCTGTGGCAAAATACCATGCGGGACTGTCAGAGGACATGCGTATGTCCGAGCAGGAACGCTTTTTAAAAGACGAGGCACGCATAATGGTCGCTACCAATGCATTTGGTATGGGTATTGATAAAAGTAATGTACGCTTTGTTATTCATTATCAAATGCCGCGCAATATGGAGAGCTATTATCAGGAAGCGGGGCGTGCAGGACGGGATGGCTTGCCAAGTGCCTGTATTTTGCTGTATGCATCAGGTGATGTTCAAACACAGCGCTTTTTAATTGAACAAACGCAGGATGAAACACGCATTGCGCAGGAATTAGCAAAGCTGCAAACGATGGTTGATTATTGTCACACGGAAGGCTGCTTACAAAATGCCATTTTAACGTATTTTGCCGAGGTAGCAGGTGCGCCTTGTAGTCGTTGTAGTAATTGTAATGATGGACGGGAAGTCAAAGATGTGACGGTAGATGCACAAAAGGTATTAGCTTGTGTTGTAAGAATGGGGCAAAAATTTGGTAAGACGATGGTGGCCCAAGTGTTAATTGGCTCCAAAAATCAAAAGGTCACTGAATTTGGCTTTGCAAGGCTATCTACCTATGGCATTTTAAAAGGACAATATTCCTCAAAGGATGTCTCAAATTTTATTGAGTTTTTAATTGCTGAGGGCTTACTGGCTGTTAAACATGGCACGTTTCCAACCATTTATGTATCAGAGGAAGGAAAAGAAGTTCTTCTTGGGAATCGTCAGGTTATGCGAAAAGAAGCAGTTACTGTGCGTAAGCTTGTAGACAATGATCCGTTATTTGAGCATTTACGTTTATTACGTAAAGAGATTGCTGATGAAGAGCAGGTTCCACCATTTGTGGTGTTCTCAGATAAAACATTACGTGATTTATGTGACAAAAAACCGACAGAGTTTGAAGACTTACGACATGTTAGTGGGATTGGTGAAGTGAAATTCGAGAAATACGGCAAGCGCTTCTTCGGGGCTCTTCAGTCTTTTTTGAAAACAACATCAAACTAAAAGGAAAAAGGGAAGTGCTTAATTCAAAAGAATTAGCCACTTCCTTTTAATTTGCAAAGTATGACAACTCACGATTTCTCCCAAAGCTCGATCAGTCGACCTTCAGGATCTTTAATCCAAATAAACTTTCCAAATTCACTTGTCTCCTTTTTCTTTTCAAGAGGCACACCAATATGTTCAAGATGCTTAATTGCCTCGTTTAGATCATGTACTTGGAAATTTAACATCACTTGTTGTTCTGTTGGAAAATAACAGTCATCTTCGGTAAAGAAAGAAAAGATTGTCTCATTTCCTAATTGGGGTTTAATCACAGTCCCATTCCAATTTTCTAAGTCAATCTTCAACACTTCGCTGTACCATTTTTTTGTTACATCAAGATTGTTAGTTCTCCAAAATATTCCTCCAAAACCTTTTATCATCGTCTCTAACTCCTGTCTGATTTAGGTTTAATGTTAAGCACCTTCGTCAATTATACTGGTCCGCCTGTTTAAGTACAATATTAACGTAAATATCCATGAGGAAAATCATCTTAAAGAATACCTGTAAATGTCAAAAGAACCGTGTATATTTTTGCTAGTACACTTTCGCTGATTAACTACTTTTCTATACGAGTACGTGAATCATGTTAACTTGATCGGAACCTCTTAAGGGCTGGCTAAACCGATCTAGGCGATCATGCTCACTCTCTGTAAAGTTGTAATATACAAAGGACATCAAACATGTACTTTCATTTCAAACGATTCATCTTTTTTACAAAGCGACAGTACCAAAACAAACAAAAAACCCGGAATATTAATTCCGGGCTTGATTCTCACTTACTTAAAGTGCTCCATGACACACTGCCTCGCTTCCGCATTTGATCTTAAAATTTTTAAGACAACTGTGCTTTAGCTTCATTCAGCTTTGATGGTCCTTCTGAGTTACCGGTCAGCCCCACTCATCGGGTTAACCCTCCTTGTCATTGGATTTGAAGTGAAATCTTTACTAGTATAGATCATTAATTATTTTTTATACACGATAGTTTAAATTTGTTGAGATAAATCATTAGTATATAAAAAAAAGTCGAATCCCTAGAATGGGAATTCGACTTTTTTAAGGCTAACATTTATGAAAATGGAGTTTTAAGTTATTTCTCCCAATGCTCAGCGATGAACTGATCTCGACCAGAAAGCGCTCGGTCTTGCTGATAATGCTCTGATTCTTTTTCATAATAGTCCTGATGATAATCTTCTGCAGGGTAGAAGTGCTTGGCTTCGCGAATTATGGTTACAATAGGTTTATCAAAGCGACCACTCTTTGCTAGCTTTTCCTTGGATGCTTCTGCAATGCGCTTTTGCTCTTCTGAATAAGTAAAGATTGCTGTTGAGTATGATTCACCACGGTCATGGAATTGACCATAAGCATCCGTCGGGTCGATTTGCATCCAGTAAATATCAAGGAGCTGCTCATAACTAAAAATGCTAGGGTCGAATTCAATTTCGACTACTTCTAAATGGCCAGAAGTACCTTTTTTGACATCTTCATAAGTAGGATTGTCTAAATGGCCACCCATGTAGCCCGAAGTGACCTTATGTATTCCATCCCATTCAACAAATGGCTTTACCATACACCAAAAACAACCGCCAGCAAACGTAGCTTTTTCGATCATGTTTTATCATCCTCTCTTTCATAAAATTAGTATAGCAGTATTTTGTTCATAACTGGCAAACTGGGTGTAAAATTAACTTTAAATAGTTGTTGTTAGGATTCGTCAATTTATATAAAATGAACCTTTCTTTATAGTGAATCGTTAAATTAACTATAAAAAATAGAGGAGTTAACAGTTATGGAAGAGCAAGATTATTCAAGACGCTCACAACGTCCAAAAAAACGTCGCATGCGTAAAGGGCGAGCAGTGTTCACATTGTTATTACTTTGTGTCATTGTGATTGTAGGTTATTCCGTTATGCAATATCGAAGTGGGTTAGAATTGGCAAGTGATACAAAGGTAGGACAGGAGGATTTCACCGGTGATCCAGTAAAAGGCGATGTGGAAAACTATTTATTATTAGGAATCGATTCTCGTGGTGAAGAAAAATCACGGACTGATACAATGATGGTATTATCTTGGAATAAGAAAACAAATGATATGAAGCTCGTATCATTAATGCGAGATATTTATGCAGATATTCCAGGTTATAAATCCTATAAACTAAATACGGCATACTATATAGACGGTGTTCAATTATTAAAGGATACGATCGGTCATATGTTTGGCCTACCGATTCATCATTATGCAATTATCGATTTCAAAAATTTTGAATCACTTGTGGATATTATTGCGCCAAATGGCGTTGAAATCGATGTAGATAAGGATATGTCCGAAAAAATTGGCGTTTCATTAAAACAAGGCGTGCATAACTTAAACGGTAAAGAATTACTTGGCTTTGCTCGATTCCGTCACGATGAAAAAGGGGATTTTGGACGAGTAGCACGTCAGCAAAAAGTTATCGAAGCTTTAAAGAATGAAATGTTATCACCTCAAAATATGTTGAACTTACCAAAATTCGTTGGTGCAGCACAAGGTTATATCACAACGGACTACTCATCAGCAGGAGAGATTCAACAAGTGCTGAAAATGGTGTCGAAAGGGAAAGTCAAAATAGAAAAAGCAACAATTCCAATTGAAGGAAGTTATCGTTTCAAAAATATTAGTGGTGTCGGTGATTCGATTATGATCGATGTAGAGAAAAATAAAGAATTTTTACGTAATTTTTTAGGCATTTCCCTAGAGTGATTTTTCGCAAAATCCAATATTAACCTGTACTATATGGATATAGGATTTGTATTGGGGTGAGTAGATGGAAAAAGAAAGACCAAGAGAGCGTTCGAATTTCTTTTCAACGAAGTTTATTCGCTTTTTAGGTGGTAAAAACTTATTTTTTACACTGATTATTTTATTATTACTAGCATGCGTTATTTTCATGTTCCAAAAAGTTTCCTTTATATTTACCCCGCTAAAAGTTTTATTTGAGGTAGTTATTCTACCAGGGGTACTTGCCATTATTGGGTATTATTTATTACGTCCAATAGTAGGGCTTTTCGAAAGATGGCGCATGCCAAGAGTTTGGGGTATCTTTCTTTTATATATCATTCTAATAGGCATAATAACTTTATTGGTAGTACTTGTCTATCCGTTTTTACGCGACCAGTTTACTAATTTAGCACAGGAATTCCCAGGGTATTTTATGGCCTTTACACAAAATATTGCTGATTATTTGAATAATGCGCGTATCAACGAGTACCTAGATAAAATTAATTTAAACTATGATGCAATGGTGAAAAATTTTACTACGGATATGGTGGAAACGGTAAAAGATACGGCTGCGAATTTAGCACAAGGCGTGGCTTCTGGCATTACTGGTTTCGTTTCAGCCTTAACAGGAATTGTGCTATCATTAGTAACGGTACCATTTATTTTATTTTACTTACTGAAAGATGGCGAAAAACTACCAAGCTTTATTTTAAAAATGTGCCCGCCACGTATGCGTAAAGAAGTACACGAAATTTTTCATGACATGGACAAGCAAATTAGTTCCTATATTCAAGGACAAATTTTAGTGTCAATGTGCATAGGTGCCATGGTGACGATTGGCTTTTTAATAATCGGGATGAAATATGCCTTATTGCTTGGCTTCCTTGCAATGATTACGAGTGTGGTTCCATACTTAGGACCAGTTATTGCCATTACACCAGCGGTCATTATCGCTCTTGTCACATCGCCATTCATGCTTATTAAGCTAGCGATTGTATGGACGGTCGTACAGCTCATTGAAGGGAAATTCATTTCTCCTCAAATTATGGGTAAATCACTTAGTATCCATCCAATTACAATTATTTTCGTGTTATTAACGGCTGGTTCTTTATTTGGTGTTCCTGGTGTCATTTTAGGGATTCCGGGCTATGCCATTTTAAAAGTGCTTGTTACCCATTTATTCAAGCGATTTAAACAGCGTTATAATCGTTACGAGGATAAGACTCATCAAAAATATGAAGTGTAAGAAGAGACAGCTACTGCGAATGTGCGGTAGCTGTTTTTTATGAATATGCTAAAACTTACTATTGAAATCAAAGTTCACAACCTTACTCAACGAGAAGGAATGAAAATAGCAACTGTGTCATTTTTTTATAGGGTAGAAGTGTTTGAAGTGAGTCGATCTGTAAAAGTATGTAGTGCATCTGAAAATTTTTCATGTTCTTCAATAAAAGGTGATGCAGCCATTTTAAAGTATACATAGCGTGACTAAAATTGTTAGGTTGTATACACGCCCCAAAAACCATCCTCATATTGATTCAAATGGGCGCATCACCAAAAGTCGTGGGTGTCAAAATCAGCGGCCTGTTTCAAAACGTAAACGAAGGAATAAACGGTCTTCATTTCGCTTGCCAAAACCACGTCTTTTGATGCGCTTCATTTTATTATTAGTGCCTTCCATAATGCCATTCGATAGCGGTGAAATAATGGTATCCAGCAGCGCTTTTTCTCGTGTTATCAATGTTTTTGCGATTGTAGAGACGGTACCACTTTTCTCTTTAGATGATTTACCAAAAAATAGGAGTCTATCTAATGAACCAATACTTGAAGAGTATATAAAAAGCTATAGCAAAAACCCTTCCAACAATGAACGTTAGAAGGGTTTTCATATTTTATACGAATTATTTTTGAGATGTTACTTGCAGTTGTGCTAAGCGATCAACGGCTTCCTGCAACAATTCCTTTGGTTGTACTAACGCTAAGCGTAAATAACCTTGTCCAGCTGAACCAAATACAGTACCAGGGACTGTCACGATGCCAACTTGTTCAATTATTTTAAAGGCTAGCTCTGTGCAGTCAATATCGTACGGATATTTTGCCCAGACGAACATGCCACCGTCAGAAGGAGCTGCGTCCCATCCACATTCACGTAAGCCGTTCATTAATGTTTTATGGCGTTCTGAGAATGTTGCACGTAGAGCTGCTGTAATTTCCTCTGCGTTATCAAGTGCTACGGCTGCAGCATCTTGGATTGGCTCGAAAATACCGAAATCTAAATTTGATTTTAATTGTTTTAAGATCGAAATCATGTCAGCGTTACCAGCGATATACGCGATACGTGTACCAGCTAGGCTAAAGCTTTTCGATAAAGAGTTAATTTCCATTCCAACTTCTTTTGCGCCTGGAGTGGCTAGGAAGCTAATTGGGCCATCACCTGTAAAGTAGAACTCAGAGTATGCAGCATCATGTAGAACGATGATGTTATATTTTTTCGCAAAGGCAATGACTTTTTCAAAATAAGCGAACGAAGGCATGGCAGGCACCGGATTACCTGGTAAGTTTAAAATTAGTAGCTTTGCTTTTTGCGCAATATCTTCAGGAACAGCGTCTAAGTCTGGTAAATAATCGTTATCAGCTGTTTGAGGCATATAGTAAGGTGTTGCCCCTGCTAGATGAATTCCTGCATCATAAGCAACGTAAGCTGGGTTTGTGGATAATACGATATCTCCCGGATCACAAAAGGCGATTGGTAAATGCACTAATCCCTCTTGAGAACCGATTGTTTGTATAATGTCAGAAGTGGGATCTAAATCTACATTGCTACGACGTTTATAATAACGACTAACAGCTTCATAAAAACGTTGCGTGCCTGTTAATGTATACCCGTAGGATTGTGCTAAGCCCGCTCTATAAGATAAATGCTCTCGAATTTTTGCGTCAGGGGGTAGGTCTGGACTACCTAAGCTTAAGTCAATCATTTTCATGCCTTTAGCTTGCTGTAGTTTGGCATGATTTTTTAAATCTCCAAAAATGGCTGGTGCAAATAAAGACATTTTTTTAGATGGTACGATTTTCAAACTAGTACACTCCTTATAGTTCTATAACAGAATAGTAGTTCACATTTTATCATACTAAAGGACATAAAGGGAAAGTTATTCTGAAAAAAGAATATATTTCTAAATTGAAGAAGATGTGTGCGTAGGCTAGCGGAAATAATTTTACTGATGCTGGGAAAAATTTTTAAGGGAAAAAGTTTCACGTTTTTGCTATCATGAAATGGAAGGGAGCTGTTTGTTATGAATGTTTATTCTTTAAGTGGTCCAAGTGGAACAGGGAAAAGTACAAGCGCACTTGTTTTCGCCCATAAAATAGGGGTGGAGGCTCTAATTGATGATGGTCTTCTCATTGTCAATGGTGTGAAAGTAGCGGGTATTTCCGCAAAATTTGAAAAAAATACGATAACTGCCGTTCGTCGAGCTATTTTTACAGATGATACACACCGCGAGGAAGTAAAAAAAGCACTTGATACATATAAGATACACTCAATTTTACTGGTCGGCACGTCCGATAAAATGACAAAAACGATAGCCCGACAGCTAGAGCTCAGCCCTATCGATAAATATTACTATGTTGAAGATGTGCGTTCCCAAAAAGAAATTGCAAAAGCTCGCTTTATTCGACAGACTCAAGGGAAGCACGTCATGCCAATACCGTATCGACAAGTCGAACAAAATTTTTTTAAACGACTCGTTCAAAAAGGGATGGAGATTTTCTCTTCAAAGCGTGAGAAATTAGGGGAGACGACGATTGTTCGCCCTGATTTTCAACAGGAGTATATCGATATTGGAAAGCATGTTTACGTGCAGCTACTAATGTATTGCTGTGCCAAGCAAGATGTTGTACATAAAGTAGAGCACATACAATTCGTATTAGGTGATCTAGCGCAAGCAACGATTACATTACAGCTAAAGCTCCCCATTAATTATTCCTTAGCAGATCGATTGTATGCATTACAAAAAACGATACAGGCGGAATTTCATCAGCATTTTGGATATGAATTAGATGCGATTCATCTCCATATTAAATCGGTAGTGTTAAAGCAAAAATCTTAACAAACAGGTACCCCATTTGCTAAAGAGGCGAGCAGAGTACCTGTTTGTTATTTTGATGGACACGTAAATTGTGGCTGACGTTTTTCTACAAAGGCACGGCAGCCTTCTGTAAAATCATTTCCGACAAACGGTGTTGCCCCTTGCCATAGTGTTGGTACACTGTCCACGCATTCTTGCACAGATTTCTTCACAGCTAGTAAAGATTCAGGCGACATCCCTGCAACAAGCTTACCCATGCGAATCATGTATTTATTTAAGTCTTTCTCAGTTACTAAGTAGTTAAGCATGCCAAGCTTGAAGGCTTCTTTAGCTTTAAACATACGCCCCGTAAATACTAAATCCTTTGTTGTAGAAGGGCCAACTAGTTGAACTAAACGCTGTGCAAATTTGTTATTTAAGGTGATACCTAATTTACCGACAGGGATACCGAGCTTTGCTTTTTCAGAGCCGATTCGGATATCACAAGCTAATGCAAGTTCTAAACCAGCTCCCATTGCGGGGCCATTTATTACGCCAATCGTTGGAATCGGTAAACGCTCAATTGTGGAAATCGTTTTTTCCATATGTATAAACGCTTCTTCGGCTTTTTCAAGGGAAATGGCGTTGAATTCTTTTATATCAGAGCCGGCTGTAAAGTTTGCACCAGAGCCGCGTAAAATCAATACTTTATTTTTCGGATTATCTAATACTTGTACGGCAATTTTAGCTAATTGATCCCACATATTTGCTGTTAGCGCGTTTTTAGCCTGTGGGCGATGAATCGTAATAATCGCTAGGCCAGCGGTTTCTTGATAAATAATTTTTGCGTCTTCCGCTTCAAGTCGAGTTGTTTTTACTTGCATACTGAAAAGCCCCCTACATTTTATAGTTGCTACACTTATTATATAACACAAACGGCAATAAATACTAAATTATACGAATTTTCATATAAATTAGCCCTGTGATACAAGAATAAGGGCATTTTAAAGAACTCGTACTACAATAGACGGAGGGGAATTACTATTGTAAGAAAATAAAAGATGTGAGACACTGCTATCGAATCATTTGTTTCTTCGTTGGATAAGGTCCATTTGAACAATGGAAGCGGGATAGTGTATGAATAATATACAGATTATCCGACATTATAATGGATTAAAATTAATAATAAACGTACGCACCCAAAATATAGTAAACTAAAATAAAACACGCACAGTACTTAAGGAGGTAGCAAGATGAACACATTAGTGGAAGCTTGGAACAGCTACTTATTACTGTTACATTCTTTAAAGAAAAGTGCTGCTACGAAAAAGCAGTACAATATAGATGGACAGCAATTTTTAGCGTTTGCTCATGACAATAACTACTTGTATATGGATCATCATTTAAAAGAACTGTTATTTGTATATAGTAATTATTTGCAAGAGACCTATACAAATATCAACACATTTAATCATAAAATTGCTACTTTACGAGGCTTTGTAGACTTTGTCTTTTTAAGGGAGTGGGTGGAGCCCTTTGACTATGAGGGCATTTTACAGCCAAAAAAGAGGCAAAAGGAGGCTTTAACACTACTAACAAAGAAGCAATTGCTGCAAATTGTAAATGTCTGGCCAACCTATTTTCAATACGCTACAACAATGGAACATGCATGGCTAGCAAGACGTAATGGCTGTATTGTCCAAATACTTATGGAAACAGGATGTAAGCCTGCAGAGCTTGTACGTATGAAATGGCCCCATATTAACTTTGATTCATCTATAGTTAATATTGCTAACCAGAATGGGCGTAGAGAAATAAAGCTTTCACCGATATTAATGGACATGCTAGTACACTATAAAGAAGCAACAAATGAATTACATAAAGGAATAGGAGAATGGCTTTGGATTAGCGAGTCTAGTCAATCAAACGCCATCTCAACGAAAACAATAGAGCGAATTTTTCAAACGATATCAAAGGATATTGGTACAAATGTAAGAGCTACAGATTTACGCTACACTGTCATACAAAAGGCATTTCAAAGTGAAAACACAATCGAAAATATTCAAGAAAAGATGGGTTATGTACGAAAATGGGTGCTTACTGAAAGACAGGGGCGCTTTGAATAACTTTTTAAAGAAATATTGTTAAGTCTCATCAAATAATGAATCTGTAAATTTGAAATCTAATGTCTAAACCTAAGAGATACCCCTTTCATTCCCAGGTTAGATAAGAAGGGCGTTTATAGCCCCATTTGAACCACTTACTAATCCACGAATGTATATTTAATTTGTTTCATTACTTTCATCTAGATAGTAAATTCTGTACTCAAATAACAATTAAAGACAATTTTTGTTAATGGGAAGACTTAACAAAAAACCCATTGACGTTTTGTACTATTTTTTGTATTATATTGAAGAAAAGAATGCCCGGACTAGAACGGGAGAGGTTCATAGCTGATACCCTCTATAAAAAACTATGGAAACATGACAATAAGCCATGTCCATATCGGACGTGGCTTTTCTTTATGTTTTTACTTATGTTTTAGTAGAACGATTGGTGATGCCTCTCTTGAAAAGTGTTGGGAAACATTTTACAAGGAGGTTTTTTTATGTCTAGCCGAAGCCATGAAGACGGACTGACGCATTAACGTACACAATATTCATATGTTGTTTAATGAACGACGATCTTACTCTAGAAAAAATGGATGTTCGATAAATGAGGAATTGAATAGTTCAATCAAGAAAGAGGTATTAGCTACCCTCTAAAAACTAAGAGGAAAGCAGCATTTTTCATAGAGTGTTGTTTTTTCGATAAAAGGGAGTTTTTATAGATGAAGCAGGAAAAAGCAATTGTTGTATTTAGTGGAGGTCAGGACAGTACAACCTGTTTGTTCTGGGCAAAAGAACGTTTTGAAGAGGTTGAAGCAGTAACTTTTGATTATGGTCAAAGGCATCGTCTTGAAATTGAATGTGCGAAGATGATAGCTGGGGAGCTCGGTGTTAAGCATCACATTCTTGATATGTCACTCCTGAATCAGCTTGCTCCGAATGCATTGACACGCCAAGACATAAAGGTAGAGGACGGAGAAAATGGTGAGCTTCCATCGACTTTTGTACCTGGTCGAAATCTTCTCTTTCTTTCATTTGCGGGCGTTTTAGCGAGCCAAGTAGGAGCTAAGCATATTGTCACTGGCGTTTGTGAAACGGATTTTAGTGGATACCCGGATTGCCGAGATGTGTTTATTAAATCCTTGAATGTAACATTAAATTTATCGATGGATGATTCCTTTGTGATTGATACACCGTTGATGTGGCTGAATAAGGCACAGACATGGGAGCTTGCTGATCAGTTTGGGGCACTTGAATTTGTTCGGGAAAGAACGTTGACTTGCTATAACGGTGTAATAGCAGATGGCTGTGGTGAATGCCCAGCTTGTAAGCTGCGAAAAAAAGGGCTTGATGACTATTTGAGTTACAAAGAAGGAGTCTTAAGGCATGTCAAATTTTAGAATCGTCGATAAGCTCCAAAAACTAGATGTAGATATTCAAAGAAATCAATTGAACTATCATGCAAAGCGCGTTCTCGTAAGCAAAGAATTTACCTTCGATGCTGCTCATCATTTACATCATTATGAGGGGAAATGTAAAAATTTGCACGGTCATACGTATCGCGTAGTGTTAGGACTGAGTGGCTACACAGATGAACGCGGTTTAATGATTGATTTTGGCGATATAAAAGCAATATGGAAACAAAAAATAGAAATTCATTTAGATCACCGTTATTTAAATGAAACGCTTCCACCCATGAATACGACGGCAGAGAATATTGTTGTTTGGATTTATGAAAAATTGGCTGATGCCTTGCTTGATGAACAAACATATAACGGTGCGCGTGTTGAGTTTATCCGGCTATATGAAACGCCGACAAGCTATGCAGAAGCGAGACGGGAGTGGATGGAAGTTGAGTAAGATACCTGTTATCGAGATTTTTGGACCGACGATTCAAGGTGAGGGAAGGGTAGTTGGCCAAAAGACAATGTTTGTGCGAACTGCCGGCTGTGATTATTCCTGTTCTTGGTGTGATTCAGCGTTTACGTGGGATGGCAGCGGAAAGCATCTTATTGTCCAAATGACAGCAGAAGAGATTTGGTCTGAGTTGAAACGTCTTGGAGGCAGCGGTTTTTCATTTGTCACAATTTCAGGCGGCAACCCTGCACTCATCCGAAATTTGGAGGAGCTCATTGCAATTTTAAAAGAAAATGATATAAAGGTAGGGGTGGAAACACAAGGAAGTAAGTGGCAAAAATGGATGTATGACATTGATGAGTTGACAATTTCCCCAAAGCCACCTAGCTCTGGAATGACTACAAACTATTCGGTGCTCTCTGATATGGTCGAAAAACTAAAAAATCAAAACAGTAATCACCAGATATCACTCAAAGTAGTCGTTTTTAATCAAGAGGATTACGAGTATGCTAAACAAGTTCATCATCGATATCCAACGATTCCTTTTTATCTCCAAGTCGGTAATGATGATCTCACGACGACTGACAATTCACGATTACTACTACATTTATTAGATAAATATCATGCACTGATTGATAAAGTGATGAAGGATGAGGAATTAACAGATGTCAAAGTACTACCACAGTTGCATACCCTTGTTTGGGGGAATAAAAGAGGCGTATAGATAGTATGCTGTTACAAGAAAGTGGTAGGCTTCCATCAGATACGTGCTGTAAAACCTTCCAATCGAAAGGGAAAAAATCATAACTTGGGACGCTGTGAAAGTATAGGCTAATTTGGCCTATACTTTTTTTGTACGCCCAACATGGATGTAACCTATCTGAACAGAGATGATAGAAGTAGTGACTAGCCAAGTGCAAGGGTGCGTTGCGGCGGAATCTGAAGAAAACAGGCGACAAACCCCGGGTCTGTGAAACACAAATTTCATTTTGTAATCTGCTTCGTGATCATTAATAAAAACGTATTTTGACAAATAATAAAAAATCCTACCATTTTATCTATTTTTCAGTCTTTATTTGTGTTAACTTAATATTAATATAGGTTAACTAAAATGAAGAGGAAAAGGAGGAAATGACATCAAGTATTAAAAAAGATAAATGGAGGAATAAAATGATTCGAAAGTTTTCTACATATGATCTTGCCCAGATTTCATTGCTAGCTTGTCTTATTATCGTTACAGGCATGTTTAAAATTCCAACAGGTATTCCTGGGTCTGACTTTCAATTATCAGCACCTATAGCAGTTGCAATTGCTGCGGTATTTGGGTTTAAGCGCTATTTTCTAGCGGGGGTCATTGCAAGTTTAATTTTATTTTTACTAGGTATACACTCGATCTTAAATGTGGAAATCGCATTCATTTTTCGATTGACTGTAGGCCTACTCATTGTTTTATTTGGGACTTCCATTCCAGTACTTGTTGTGGCAGGCCCAATCGGCACATCGATTGCTAGATTTGGTTTGGCTTATACGTTACATACGCCATTTTTACCGTTATTAGTTTTGGCTATTCCAGGTATGGTAATGACAGCTGTTAGTGTTTATCCCATAACGAAAATGTTACAGACAATTAATAAGAAAGTAGCAGGTAATCATCATGTTAAAAGCGTGTTATAGCATTCGAATGCGTGCGGCTAAAAGAAGTCCAGAACTAGGAGAAAAACATATATCTGGTGGTGAAAAGATAGGCAGTAAATCGCAAATAGAGCCCATTGTAAAACAGTTATTGAACAAAGCAAGTAATCATTCACGTGGAGATGCTGACTTTATTCAAATTACCGTTGAAAAAATTGCGCGTGATCAGATTCAGTATATGTCACCATTAGAAATGACAACCGTTGAGGCGGCTTCAATCGAAAAGGCCCATAGTGAAGCAAGAAAGATACTAACCTCCTTAGGTGTTTCGGAACATGCACTGAATGTTGCTTTTCATGAACTTAGTAGGTATCAAAACCTCCGTGGGGCAATCATTCTAAATAGTAAAACCGGCTTACGGCTTGACGATCGGGGGCAAAAGGGTGTGCGTGTATCACGAATCGATTGGCAAGATAGTGGGGACCTTAATGAGCGTGTCCGTGAAGCGTTGGCTCTGGCATCGAAAGTGGCACATTCTCCATTTACAATTGCAGAATTATGTTGGTCCGATGATCCAGATTACGTGACTGGATATGTAAGCAATCGTGCCATTGGTTATGTCAGAATTACACCATTAAAAAGGGAAGGCTGTGAAAGCGGAGGGCGCGCTTTTTTTGTGTCAGATGAAGTTGAACTAGAATCTTTTATAAACTATTTAGAAAGCGTACCGGTTCTCATTAGGAGGGATTAAAAAATGGATCATTGGTTTCAACAGGAACTACAATTAATAGAAGAGAAAGGATTGACAAGGAAGTTGCGTTCGTTTTCGAATGGAAATGAGAGCGAGGTCATCATGAATGGTAAGAAATTCTTGCTTTTTTCATCTAACAACTATTTAGGTCTTGCAACAGATTTTCGATTAATAAAGAAAGCATCTGGAGGTATTCGTCAATACGGTACAGGAGCTGGTGGTTCGAGATTAACAACCGGAAATTTCGTCATTCATGAACAGCTTGAATCTGAAATTGCGGATTTGAAAAAAACGGAAGCCGCCATTGTTTTCAGCAGTGGTTATTTAGCGAACATTGGCGTGATTTCGAGTGTGATGAAGGCAGGGGATATGATATTTTCTGATGCCTGGAATCATGCGAGTATAATAGATGGTTGTCGACTTAGTCAAGCAAAAACAATTGTTTATGAGCATGCGGATATGGTGGATTTAGAGCATAAATTGAGGCATTCACGTGGAAATGGAAAGAAGTTAATTGTGACCGATGGCGTCTTTAGTATGGATGGTGATATTGCTCCACTTCCTGAAATAGCTGCGCTAGCCAAAAAATACAATGCTTACATAATGATTGATGATGCGCATGTGACAGGTGTCTTAGGAAGTGATGGTCGTGGTACTGCTGATTATTTTGGATTGAAAGATGACATTGATTTTACTGTGGGCACGTTGAGTAAAGCGATTGGTGCAGAGGGTGGTTTTGTGGCGACATCGTCCATTGCAAAGAACTATTTACTGAATAACGCTAGATCCTTTATTTTCCAAACAGCTTTATCTCCAGGTGCGATTGAAGCAGCGCGAGAAGGAATTTCCATTATACAAAATGAGCCCGAACGAAGGGAACGATTACTAAATAATGCTAAGTATTTACGTTTGAAATTGCAGGAATCTAGTTTTGTAGTGAGGGAAGGGGAAACGCCAATTATATCTCTTCTTATTGGTGATGCCCATAAAGCGATGCTATTTTCTGAGAAACTTATGGATGAGGGTGTCTTTATTCCAGCGATTCGACCACCAACTGTGCCAAAAGGATCAAGCCGGTTGCGAATTACAGTGATGGCTACACATACAATGGAGCAGCTCAATACAGTCTTACATAAAATGAAGAAAATAGGAAAAGAAATGGGTATTGTATAAAGTTTTAAAATTTAGTTTTAGAGGTTTTGTCAAATAAAGTACTATTAGTTGTTCACATTTCAACGAAAAATGGCTGTATTGAAATAAATGAGGCAATCCTATGAAAAGTCAATCAAGACTATGCCAAGCGTAGTCTTCTTCTAGAGCCTTAAGTCATGGGAAATATAATTGAAGTTTAAAATTCTTAAACCCCTGATTCTTCTGCTTAGCGTAGAAAAATCAGGGGTTTCGTTTAAATCATCGCAGGTTTTGTTATAAATGATTTAATGCTTTGACATTCACTTTAACTGTTAAATTATGCTTTCCACCTGAATAAACACCTTCAACAGGGCTTATATCGGAATAATCACGGCCAAAGCATAAAATAATGTGATTTTCTAATACTTCTACATTATTAGTTGGATCGAGACCAATCCAGCCGATACCTGGTATCATGACCTCTACCCAAGCGTGGGTGGCACTATTACCGACCAAGGCAGAGTTTTCATTAACGTATAAATAGCCGCTCACATAGCGCGCTGGAATTCCTTTAGCTCTTAGCACTGCAAGCATGACATGGGTGAAATCCTGACAAACTCCTTGCTTAAGGGCAAAGGCTTCACTTGCCGTTGTCGTCACATCGGTTGCACCAGGAACGTATGCAAAGGTCGAGTATAAATATTGCATTAAATTTAATGAAAATAGGACAGGATTTTCAGCATGACCAATTGCATGATAAACTTCCTCTAACTGATTTTCTGTCATATACGTGAAATGTGTAAACTTTAAATAGGGCAAATAATGCTCATAAAACAATTGCGAGTGAAAAATTGTCTGCATTTCAGGTGAATATTGAATACGATGAATAAATGGTGCACGTTGAATGCTAACAATAGAGGTCGTTTGAATTTCTAGCTCTTGATGCTGCTCAGGTATATAAAAAGTGCCAACCGTATTGCCCCATATATCGGTATGCTCACGTGTTAAAGATGAAGGTGTAATGGCAATTCGATAGGATAATAAGCGCTGACGCTCATCGCCCCTTGGCTTTAAGCGGATTGTATTTAAACTTTGATCGACTTCAGACTCATATTGAAAAATATTAGTATGTTGAATTTCAAATTTCATTGTGTCTGCTTCCTTTGGATTACTGATTTGTTTGTTGAAAGCTAGCTGTGGTTGATTCCTTTCAAGATTGTACACTGGGTTCATATAAATGATAAATTGTTGTAAATGTATTGCCAAGATCAATACATTGCCACAATCTTTCCTCCATTAACAAAATAGTTTCCTCTAAGGTAATATTCCATAAATCTACATTTATCACAGCAAATAATAAACTCTTTAATGAGGTATGAAGCTCAAAAAATCTTGCTGAAAGAGGATCGTTTTCTAAACAAATAAAAGCTTCTTCTAATTTTTCTAAGCAAAACATCACTGAACGAGGGAAATGCTTATCCTGTAATAAATATTGAAGTACACACAGTAAATTAGTTTGGCGATGCTTACGCAAATAAGACTCCGTCGCCTCCGATAAATCGAGTAAAAACGATCCGTCCGCCTCTATTAAAGAGATAGCTATTTCCTTATGTTGCTCCAGTATAATTAAAGCCATACGAATCGTCTTTTCTATACGTTCTAACCATTGCCCAACTTGCATGAAATAAAAGGATAAATCTCGATCCATCGAGCCTTCGATAAGCCCTGTTACCGTCAATGAAGTCTTTCGAACATTTTGTAAAAAAGAGTTAAGAGCCATTAGTGGAATTGGTCTTTGACGTTCCATCATTTCTTGCTGTAATGATAAATAAAAGGCATTTTGCAATTCCCAAAGCTCAATGGGTATGCTATCTCGCGTTATACGGGCGTTTTCTCGAACCGCACGTAAAGTAGCATGGAGCGCGTTACAGTTATTACTAGAAAAGAGTAGATATTCGATAAGTGGGTTAACTCGAATCGACTCATAAAAGGACAAGTATTCTTCCTTCGAGGCACAAATATTTAACACCGCTTCCCAATGATCGATGTATTCATTTTCTTTGCCAAATTGCTCCAACATATTCAACAGCTGTACTTGTAATATATGTGCATTCGTTTGTGATCGTTCACTATATCGTGCCATCCAGTATAGTGCATCGGCTACTCGACTTAGCATACTGCAATTCCTCCTTTACTATCCATGTATCTTTTGCTCCTCCGCCCTGAGAAGAATTCACGACTAAAGATCCTTCTTTTAATGCTACACGTGATAAACCTCCAGGAAGCACATACATATCCTCGCCCTTCATCACATAAACACGTAAATCGACATGACAAGGATAAAATCTCCCATCCTGGAAAGCTGGTGCTCTAGACAGGCTAATCGTAGGTTGTGCAATGTATTGAGAGGGGTTTTCCATAATTTTTTCTTTAAAAATTGCCCTTTCTTCATCACTCGCATGCGGACCAATGAGCATATCATAGCCACCAGAAGCACTAACATTTTTTATGACAAGCTCTCTCATATGCTTAAGAACCCACGCTCGCTGTCTATCATCAGCTAGATGATAGGTTTCCACATTACGTAAAATAGGTTCCTCTTTCAAATAGTAGCGAATCATATCCGGTACATAGGCATACATCGCTTTATCATCAGCCACACCGTTACCAACAGCATTTAAAATAGCAATATTTCCAGCCTTATAAGCAGCCATGATATGAGGTACACCAAGTAAAGAATCCTCACGAAAAACAACAGGATCTAAGAAATCATCATCAATTCGGCGATAAATAATATCAATTTGCTCTAAACCGTAGATGGTCTTCATGTATACTTTATTATCTCGGACAACTAAATCATGCCCTTCAACAAGCTGAATATTGAGCTGCTGTGCTAAGAAAACATGATCGTAATAGGCCGAATTATACATGCCTGCTGTTAAAAGAACAGCTTTAGGTTCTCTATCTGGTTTCATACAAGGTGGCCGATGAGCAAAGAGTGCCTTCTTCATAAAGGCCATTTGTTTATCAAGTGACTGGATAGTATGTTTAGAGAAAAATTCAGGATACACTTCCTTCATTACAGATCGATTTTGAAAAACATAGGATATCCCTGAAGGATTGCGTAAATTATCTTCTAACACGTAGTAAACGCCATTTTCATCACGAATCAAGTCTATGCCTGCTAAAAAAATATGATTATCAATAGGTACTTTTACACCAAGCATTTCTTTATAATAATAGGGATTGTTTTCAATGAGCTGTTTCGGAATAAGCCCATTCTGAAAAATGGACTGTTCATGGTAAACATCATGTAAAAAACAATTTAAGGCTTTCACACGCTGTTTCATACCAGCTTCAATGACTTCCCACTGTTCATGTGGAATAATAATCGGTATAAAATCAAAGGGCATTGTCCGCTCTGTTCCACCATGTGCACCATATACGGTAAATGTAATGCCTTGTTTAAGGAATGTTGATTGTGCCTGCTGATATTTTTCATCTAATTGTTCTTTAGTGAAAGCATGGAGCTTATGGTGGAAAGACCGATAATGAGGCTTCGGTTGAATGCCTTCGAACATCTCATCAAAAAACATACCAGATTCATAGAACTTCATCATATGGATCACCCTCCGAATTTAAGTAGTAGAGAAAACGTGTTACACTTAGTAAGAATCAATTTCGCCTTAGCGTAATTGTAGTAAATGGGTACCGATTGAAAAGGAATCAAATCCGCATTCATCACTTTTAGAGGAATGAACATAAATACATATAAGGAGCTAATAACATGACAATCATTAATTTAATGCAAGCTTATGAGCTAGACAAGCTTTCAAAATTAGATGTTACTGATGAGGAGATTCTACGCACATTGCAAACAGGGGATGTATCAGTTTGGCAGGAAAAGATACCAAACTATGAATTTTCCGAAACAATGGCACTTTACCAAGAAGGGGAACAATCGTTCATAGATGCTCTGCACGGTAACTACAGAATCAAATATGTAACTTTGCCAGGCATTCAACGCTTATTGTATATTCGTTTCCAATTAGAAGAAGGTAAGGATTATCAATTATTAGAAACAGGAATTCAGCATTTAACTTGTGATGTGAAAGCTATCGCTAAGATTCAGCATATGCTATCAACAAACTGGTCTCTAGCAAAACAAGTAGATGGGACATATAGTATTTTTGTTAAGTAACGGTTTTCGCCTTGGCATATTTACACCGCAAACGACAAAAAACCAAATAATCCCATGAGCATTGTGAGAAGAATCGACACGTATAGTTACTCATCTTTTCGTTTTTCGAATCGTCTCAGATCATTAGTACACTAGATTTAAATATTCATTTTTTTTGCTCTTTATGCTTAAAAAATGAAACTTTCATAAAAACGTTTTAAAAAAGGTGATTTTCTTTCTAAAAGAGAGTCATCTTTTTTATCGCGTATAAATAGAACGTATGTTCCGAGATATGAAAAAGGGCATTTTTTTCACCAAAACGTTCCCAAATTTATATTTGGGAACGTTTTTTGTGGTAAAATAGAGAAAATAGAGGTGATTTAATGGAAAAGGCGAAGCTTCCTAAAATAATGAGAGATTTCCTTGTCTATTTAACGACGATTAAAGGAAAGTCTCATCGCACAAGAAAAGAATATGAATATGATTTGACATTATTCTTCCGTTTCTATAAAGCCATTCACAATGATCATGATAGAGCAGATGTAACAAGAATAGATATTTCGACTATTTCAATAGAAGAAATTCGTGAAATAACACTGGAGGATCTTTATTTATTTATGGAATATTGCGCGGTGCAGCGAGAGAATTCTGCATCTGCTAGAGCACGTAAAGTAGCGACGTTGAAATCATTTTTTAAATATCTAAAAGGGAAACGTCGTCTTCTAGAGGAAAATCCGGCAGATGAATTAGAAACGCCAAAAATTGGTCGAAAAAGACCTATTTATATGAACATCGAGGAAGCGACGCAATTTATCGATGGCATCCAGCCCAATCATGCTTCACCAAGGAATTATTGTATGATGATGTTTTTCTTAAATTTAGGGATTCGTGTGTCAGAGCTTTGTCAGCTAAATAAGTCATCTATTCAAGGTCGCTACTTAACGGTTGTTGGTAAAGGTAATAAGGAAAGGACCGTTTATTTGAATGATAGCTGCATCCAGGCACTTGCAGACTATGAAAATAGCGGAAAAACAAAATATAAAGGTGTAGGAGAAGAGCCTCTTTTCATCTCACAAAAGGGAACACGCTTTACCCGTCAAACTGTTGCAAAAATCGTTAAACAAATTAATCAGCAATCAGGACTTCAAAAAGAACGACTGACGCCACATAAGCTACGTCATACATCCGCTACAATGATGTATAAATCAGGGGCAGATATTCGAAGTCTCCAGCATATACTGGGGCATTCAAGTGTTGCAACGACGCAAATCTATACTCATATTGAAGATGAAGAGCTGCAACATGTACTCGAAAATAATCCGTTCAATATTGTTCGTAGTAAAGAGCATTTCATTGAATAAAATAGGCAACTAAAAAATCACGAACCTTTGGCATTACCATCCCCCTCGTTTACACCATTGAAAGACAGTTTATGGAGCTAACAAGAGATTATAGTGTTAATCATAAACATTTTAAATGGCTAATGGCTTAGCTTGCATATTATAAGCTAAAAGTTGTTGCTATGATAACTGAAGCAAAAAATAGCGGCATAAAATTGGCTCAAGACCATAGCGCTCACACATCTCACCATAAAATTCATAACCTATTACCGAAGCCGACGTGAATATTTTAAGAAAAGCCCAGCCATACTAATAATGGACTGGGCTTTCATATATTTGAAAGAAATATCAGACAATTCATTGACATAGTAAACTACCTGTTATATATTATTTTAAAATATAATGCTGTTATAGAACACTTTGTGTCAATCAATTATCGCAGGAGCAATTAGCATAGTATAATAAAGCTGCACAAATGAAAGGAAGTTATTAGGATGACAGATGATCGAGAAGGCAATGATTTTTATCGACACGTGTGCGAGAAACACGGTTTAGAGCCAATAAATTTTCACTATTATATTTTAAACTTATCTCGGGAGCAACTGGATGCTTATAATGAGCGTGCCAAAACGTTGGAGGCTACATAAGTCTTTTAGCTTATTAATGCCGTAATGCCTGCATGTATCAAAAATGAAAAAGAAAATTTTCGAGTATTTTATAAATACAGGAAATTCATGAAGTTGAATAGGCTAAACATAGTATATAAATAGCACTAAAGTAATTAAAGTATTCTAAAACAAACGTTTTAAATAAGTTAAAAGACCTTTTTTAACAGTTGTTTTATTGAAAATCATCAATTATAGACTAGGATGTTTCGATATTTAGGTTGAATTGACTGCTTTTCTAAGACTATAATATAATTACAAAAAAAAGGCGATATCCCGTACCTTTATACCTCGCTTTTATATAAGTTAAAAGTACCAAACCCTTCCAATGAACGGAGAATGAATATGATGAATATCACGCCTTGTAGTATCAATCAAGTTAACAATAGTCTGAAAGAATTACAAGATATTTTTTCAGTAATGAATAGTTCAATCATTGTAGCCATTACAGATCGAACTGGAAAAATTACGTTTGTTAATGATCATTTTTGCAAAATATCTAAATATACTCGTGAAGAATTATTAGGGCAGGATCACAGTTTACTCAATTCCGGTTTCCATCCAAGATCTTTCTTTAGAGAGATGTGGAAAACGATAGGCAAGGGTGATATGTGGAATGGCGAGGTGTGTAATCGCGCAAAGGATGGCAGTCTTTACTGGGTGAAGACAACGATTTTTCCTTTTCTTGACGACAATAGGAAACCGTATCAATATATTGCGATAAGGGTCGATATTACCGCACAAAAGGATATAAAAAAGATAACTCATATTGCTTATCATGATGAATTAACAGGACTACCAAATCGTCGTAAGTTAGAACAACGTTTAGAAAACGAATTCCATCAATCTCGACGTACAGCAGAGAAGTTTGCGTTATTTTTCATTGATGTAAATCGTTTTAAAAACATTAACGATGGACTTGGTCATATCATCGGGGATATGTTCTTAGTAGAACTGGCGAATCGTCTACGCAACGTTGATTATACATCTAACTCTATTTACCGCCACAACAGTGATGAATTTGTTATTATACTTAACGATACTGACCAGATTGAGGAAAAGGCTGAGGAAATAATCAGCGTATTTAACGAGAGTTTTATTGTGGATACGTATGAATTTTACGCAAGTATTAGTATTGGCATTAGTATTTTCCCAGATCATGCGAACTCTCCTGAGGAATTATTGAAAAATGCAGATATCGCCATGTATGCGGCAAAATCTTCACGTGGTAATCAATATCGCTTATATCGTCCAAATATGGAAGAAGTCAATGATAAATGGTTATTACTTGAAACAAAATTACACCACGCGTTAAAAAAAGATAGTTTAGAATTACATTATCAGCCAAAAATCAATGTAAAAACGAATACAATGATTGGCATGGAGGCATTACTTCGCTGGCATGACCCTGAACTAGGTTATATGCCACCGGATCGCTTTATTCCATTTGCTGAGCAATGTGGACTCATTAATGATATAGGGGTATGGGTGTTAAGAAAAGCATGTGCCCAGGCACGCACGTGGAATGACGTACATAATTTAAACTTACGTGTTGCTGTGAACATTTCTCCGATTCATATTAGTGCAACAGGCTTTGTCGAAATGGTACATGAAGTTATTGCAGAAACAACATTAGATCCGCACTTCTTAGAAATTGAAATTACAGAAATGAGTATGTTGGATTATACAGAAGACTTAATTAATACAATCAAGCAATTAAGAGCACTTGGTATTACGATTGCATTAGATGATTTCGGAACTGGTTATTCGTCGTTAAATTACTTGAAAACTTTCCCAGTAGATGTTTTAAAAATAGATCGTGCCTTCGTTCGTGATATTGTGCCTGAAAAATCAGGCATTGCAATGATTTCAGCAATGATCTCTCTAGCGCATGCCTTAAATTTGCAAGTAGTAGCTGAAGGCGTCGAGGAAGAAGCGGAATTAAACGTCCTTCGTGAACATGGCTGCGAGTACGTTCAGGGCTATTATTTCAGTAAACCATTATCCGTAGAGAACTTTACGAAGCTAATAGTTGATAATAACATGTAGTTACCTGTTAAAATAAGTGTCGATTAGGTTGTTATTTACTTTACTTTACTTGTAATGTTTTTTTCGATTTGCATAGAGGGTGCATCCAATTGGCTAGTTAGAAGCAATTTGGTCACCGGGAAGTAGCATCAATTTTCTGATATTTCCCGAAAAATAATGTATTTAATTAAATGTTTGAAATGATGTAATTGTTTTACTAAAGTAAGTAAAAATGGCGAAACAGGGAATATAGCCATTTCTAAAGAGCATCTAAAACCTACCACGGAGATGTTGTGCAAACATAACCGAGTCGTTTTGTTACAAAACGTTAGAGGGGTTTAAGTTTTCTTAAAACTAAATACAGGGTGGTACCACGTTTAGTCGGCACAAAGACGTCCTTATTTGGAGGACAGCTTTGTGCTTTTTATTTTTTCGAGAGGGTAAAGTTGCAAAAGTATATGACAACATAACAAAGTGGTTTTTCAAAATGGTAGCATAAAATTACTGCAAATATCTCAAAATAAAAATTGACTGGACACTGATTGGTGTCGTATAATTAAGACACCAATCAGTGTCCAATTCAAAAGGGGGAGGGGGATTTTGAACGACAAGTTTCAAGAGCGTGATGTTTATGCTGCGATTGCTGATCCAACAAGACGTCAATTAATACGCTTGTTGGCAGACGTAGAAGAATTACCGCTTCACGAATTAACGGCTCAATTTCACATCGGTCGTACAGCAGTTTCTAAGCATTTGACTATCCTGAAAGATGCTGATCTTGTGATATGTCGAAGGGTTGGAAGAGAAACGAGGTATCGGTTGAATGCCGGTCCGTTAAAAGAAATTCAAGATTGGGTATCGTATTACGAAGGATTCTGGAAAGAAAGAATGGCTAGATTAAATCTTTTATTGGAGGAAGAAAAATGAAAGCAGATGTATCTTTAGTTTATCAATTTACAAGTTCAATCGAGAAAGTTTGGAGCGCATTAACGGATTCAGACACTCTTGCAAAATGGATCTGGAAAAATGACTTTAAACCAATCGTAGGACATAAATTCCAATTCCGAGCTGAGCCAAATGAATGGTGGGATGGAATTGTTAATTGCGAGGTGCTTAAAGTGGAAAAACCTCATACATTATCCTACACTTGGGCAAGTGCTGGAGAAACTACTACAGTTACTTGGACGTTGACGGAAGGTTCAGATGGAACTACACATTTACATCTTGATCAAAGCGGATTCAGTGAAGCTACGAAGGCTCGCCAAGGAGCCATCGAGGGCGCTAAATATGCTTGGACGAACATGGGCAATCAGCTTGAAAAAGTGTTAGCTGAACTATAAGAATGATTTCTTCATCTTTGTGATGCCTACATTATTTTGTAGGCATGAATAAAAGACCGTTCTTCAACAATTGGACGCTTTTCGGAACACGGAAAGCGTCATTTTAACTTCTTTCAGCAAAGGCTGAAAGAAGTTAAAGCCTCCGGCGGATGTCACGGAATCGGAAAGGAGTACTTTGTGCTTGCACAAAGCCGATTCCGGACGCATTGTTTATCTGCGCGAAAGCGTAGCGACAGCGGCAATTATGCCGAGGCATAATTGATTGGATGTCATAAACATAACAAATCCAGTTGAAGTTGTGCTAACATGACAATACTAGATGAAATGGAGAGATTATCCGATGAAAATCAATCAATTAATTGCTAACAATATAAACCGCTTAGATATCGACTTGCCGGAAGATCAATCTTTAGGAATTGCTGGATTGTCCGGCTCTGGTAAAACTACATTTTGTCAAACAATTGGTGAAGAATCGAAGAAGCGTCTTGTTTCTTTGTTGCCAAAGGCTGAATATCAGTATTTGTTCCCCCATATTATGGAGACGAATTTCAGTGCCATCAAGATGGAAGAAATGCCTTTAGTCCTTTTTCTCGGGAAATCATCCATTTCTACCAATCCACGTTCAACGGTTGGTACTCATACAGGCGTTTTTAAAGAGATTCGAGAAAGGCTTGCAGATCACTTTGATCTTTCGCCAGAGGTTTTTTCCTTTAATAATGCATTAGGCTGGTGTTCTGCTTGTAAAGGACGTGGCACAACCAAAAATGTCGAATGTAAAAAGTGTGAGGGCAAGCGTTACAGTCCAGAAGTTGAGCAAAATAAGCTAGCGTTATGGAATCAGCCACATAGTATTTCCGATATTAACAATTTAAGTATTGAAGCGATTTATTCCCTTTCAGAGGAATTAACTATTAGCGAAGAAAGACAACATATTCTCAAAAATATTATCCAGATGAATATTGGCTACTTAACGTTAAATCGAATTATGGGGACTTTGTCTGGTGGGGAATTAACACGACTTTACTTGGCAGAATTTATGGCAGCTAGTGAAAACACCGTGATTATTATTGATGAAATTTCTGTTGGTCTTGATCACGAAACCCTTTTGAAAATTTTAGAACAGATTAAACAATTAGGCTATAAAAATCAAATTTGGCTTATTGATCATTCCGATTCAGTGCTCGATACAGCGGATGAGCAGCTGTTCTTTGGACCTGGCAGTGGGAAATACGGCGGTAAAATTGTCGAAGTATCACCACGTCCAGAACCAGTCTATTGGGAACGAAATCAAGCAATGCCAACAGATTATTATCAATTTCACGATCTACACTGCCGTAATATTGCAATGGCTGACATACAGATTCCTAAAAATCGACTAGTAACCGTTACAGGTGAGTCTGGCTGTGGGAAATCAACCCTTGTCAATGAGTGTATCTCCAAGGATTTTCTAAAACGATATCCAAAAGATAAACTCGTCATGGTAGGTCAAGACCGAAACCAATCGATAACTAGCCGATCAACGGTTGCAACATTTCTTGATATCAAACGAAAAATGACGAAATACAGTGATGACATTGATGATATTTTTCAACGTTCCATTGAAGACATTATTGAGGATCTTCCACATGAAGATATCGCTCATAAACGTTTAAGCCTACTGATCAAGCTAGGGCTTGGTTATTTGACGTTGGAAAGAAAAACACAATCCTTATCGACAGGTGAATTTCAATGTGTTCATTTAGTTTCCGAGCTCTTTTCGAACGCAAGAAACCCCCATACGCTGTTTATTTTTGACGAGCCCTCAAAAGGTTTATCACAAAATATTTTAAATCAATTCATTGATAGTGTGAGGGACATTTTACAAGACGAATCTGTCTCGATTATGATGATTGAACATAATGGCTATATGATAGAAAGCTCTGATTTTATCGTTGATTTTGGAAAAAGACAGCAGGAGCCTGTTCGACATCTGGATGTTGTTAGTCATGCCGATTATTTCAGTCAACATAACAGTACAAGTAGTGATGCTCCATTGCACATATCTTCAACATTAGCTTCAAAAAATGGCATTCATTACGTAGAAGACAATCCTATTAGCTATTTTAAAAATGCCGAAAATATTTATAAAGGCGGTATTTTAAAAAGCTTATCATCTATGGCCCGTTTAATTTATGGTGAATACGAATCCGCAACAATCGCACCCGTCGTCGCCATTGATTTAGAAAGACACTTGTATAGTCAGTATAGTTTTTTATATGAAATTGGTGGCTTGATCAACCATATTGTGGCTGCACATCCGACGAATAAAGATACAAGAAGCTTCGATTTCTTTAGTCAGGCAAATCATTGCCCTAGCTGTTCTGGTCGCCTGCAAATTGAAAAGTTCGATTTCGATATCGTCATTCAAGACAAAACAGTGCCATTCTGGGATGGCTTATTACATCCAGACGTGATGGAAGTATTAAAATATTATCAATATCCGAAATTGCAATTCCTTTTTGATGAGATTAAGAATGAACTTGGTCAAGATATTAGTAAAAGCTACAATGAAATGACAGAGCAAGAAAGACATACATTCCTATATGGCTATTGGGAAAAATCATTTTATGATAAAGCAAGTAAGTCTGCAAAAAAATGGGAAGGTTTTAATTTTATCCTTGGACGATATATAGTGATCTCGAAATCAATTATTAAAGAGCAAATGAAAGAATCAAAAGAAATGATTGCCTGTCCAATTTGTCATGGAGCGGTGCTAAACCATAAGAAAAAACTAACATTTGGGGACACGGATATTCGTGAGCTTATTCATCAACCTCTCGACCAGGTCATAAAAATTGTAGGGAACTTACGAGAGCTCGAAAAACTAAAAGCAATTGTCGGTGGCGATATGACACTTACAGAAGATGTTTCCTTACTCCCTAGAGAAACACAAGTATCGTTGAAAATGCTTGAATTAGCACTAGCAAGCTTTGCCGGTTATGAAATAGTCCTACAAAATGTTTTACCGTTCTGGGACAAAATTAAAGATCATATCGAAGCCATTAGCAGTAAAAATCTAATAACAATTTGTGATTTTGCCAATATTGACGAAACGAGAGAAACCATGATTGACAAGTATTTCACTAATGGAAAATACAAAAAACTAACGTACGTCTATGAAGCATTTGGCTACAAAAAAATAGTGACACAAATTAATAAAATTAAAGCAAGCCATAAATGTCCATTCTGTAATGGGAAGAAAGTCATTTCAGAAGACAATCTCCATGAAGGCGTCTATAAATTATCCGTACCATGTGTTAGTTGCTCTGCAAGTGGCATCAATGATGAAGGACGTAAGGAAATTGTCGAGGGCATAGACGTGCAAACATGGCTAACCGGTAATGTAAGTGACGTTGTGGCTAAAAGCTTACGAACGGAGGCTGTTGCACATATTCCAATTTTCAACCGTATTCGTGAGTTAAATAAACGAGATATGATGGCGATTTACCAATGCCTTGAGCAAAATAACTAAAGCAAAGCCATATTTGAAAGGGACGCTACCTCTGATAGACTCATTTGCAATAATAAAGTAAATTGCAAATGAGTTTTTATGTTATTCTTAGGAGGAGCTTAGAAAAGTCATTACCATAAAAGGGGAAAGATATGCATGGCAGAATTCATGGATTGGAAAAATAATGCTCAAGGGCAAAAATTTATAGCTTCTTTTAGCGGAGGAAAGGATAGTGTCTTAGCTTTATATAAAGCAATGAAACTTGGAGAAGCGCTTGGATTAATCGTTATGCTGGAGGAAGAAGGGGAGCGTTCCAGATCCCATGGAATGCCTCCGGAACTCATACGTGCTCAAGCTAAATCTATAGGTTTACCTGTTTATACTGCAGCAGCAAGCTGGACAGAATATGAAAAAGTATTTATGAGCCTTTTAGAAAAAGCAAAAAATCAAGGTGCAGAAGTTTTAGTAACAGGAGATTTAGATATGCCTGCACATGGCTGCTGGCACGACAAGGTAACAAAGAATGCTGGATTAAAACTAGGCATGCCTTTATGGGAAACCGATCATCGTGAAGCTGTTGAAGAGTTCATCAACCTAGAATTTGTTACAATCATTGTAACTGTTAATTTATCTTTGGGCATGCGCGAGGAAGATTTAGGGCGGACGTTAACCCACGAATACATAAAGGAGCTTGAAGCCCGCGGTATTGACCCTTGCGGAGAAGGTGGAGAGTTCCATACTACAGTATTAGATGGGCCAATATTCAAACAATCTATTCCTGTTCGTAAATGTGAGATTATTAGAAATGGAGATTATGCATTTTTACCTTTAGAACTAGATCAATAACTACATCACACAAATAAGAGCAGAAAAGCATAGTTGTATATATCAAGAATAAAAATTTTCCTTTAATTACGAAGAATAACATGTGGCATCATCTATTTGAGGTGGGCCTCATGTTATGTTTTTGTCTGTTTGCAAAGACTGTTTTACTATATGTAGTTTGGTATCAAAATAGTAGCATTGTTATCCTATGCCATGAACGAATATGTTTATATAAATCGATTTAAATAAGTAGTATCTTCAATTAACTGTAGAATAGGGTGTTTTCTTACTAGCTTAAAAACGACACTCAGTACCTTTGAATTAAAAGGGTCACCGGAGGATTGTGACCCTCAGTAAATATTTGAAGGGAAAGGATAACTTTATATTATTCTACTAATTATGAGATAGGTGGCGGTATTGGCTATTAATAAAAGCCTACAAAGCTAGTGCCGACAATAATTAATAGTATGAATAGTACAACGATTAACGCAAATGCTGAACCAGTACCGTAGCCGCCATTACCGCAATATTCAGACATAGTTATTACCTCCTTTCTACAATCTATAATATGAATAGTTGTTAAAAGGAATTGCGATATTTAACTACTAACTTAAATTAAAATTTTAAAAAATTTAAGTGATTAAATAGTAGCCACGAAATATAGTGATAAAAAGCCAAATAAGCATACATATATCACATTGAATAGTCTATAGGTAAGTGTTTATACAAAAAGGGAATGTTCAATATTGATCGTATATTCATTAGGAAATCTTGTCAATTTCGATAATTCATGTCCTGTTCCGAAAGGCTCGAAAAAAAGGCATCTCATCCGTAGATGAAACACCTTTTCTTGAAGTTATTGAGTTAATCGTTGGATAAACGTATCTAATTGTACTAATGTGACATTGTCGTTCACCCCGAAAGTATTGTTACCTTTACCAACCGTAATTTTATTTGAAGCGAGAATGGCTACATAATTGTAAGCCCAATGTGTACTTGGAACATCAACAAATTGTACTGCTGTTCCTTGTTGTTTTAAATGGAATGCCTCCACTAAAACTTTCGATAATTGACCACGTGTCATGGGAGAACCTGGATTGAACATTCCATTTACATCACCCGTAAAAACGCCGATGTTTTTTAGTGCTTCCGCAGCACCCGCATATTTAGACGTTGGTTTTATATCAGGAAAACTTGAATGGGTGTTACTAGTATCTAAATGTAATTGATTAGCCAGTATAAGAGCCACCTCTCCACGCGATGCATAGACGCTAAAGTCGATTTCATCACCCTTTACTTCTCCCAAATCATTTTCAGTGAAGTTTGCCACGCGTTTTGCCCCTATGTAACGAGATCCCCAGTAATAGGGATCATTGATTTTATCGATTTTAACCCCAGAACTTGTAGTAGCTGAAATAAAATTGCTGTCACCTATGTATATGCCAACATGGGAAATACCGCTTCCCGAAGTATTAAAAAAGACAAGATCACCAGTCTTCAACTGATTTTTAGCAATCGAAGTACCTTGCTTATATTGAGCTGTAGATGTACGTTCTAGTGAAATCCCTAATTTAGAAAAAACGATTTGTGTGTATGCAGAGCAATCTACACCTGTCTTAATATCTGTTCCTCCATATTGATAAGGAACACCTATGTATGCTTTTGCTGTATTTGTTATATCTGCTATTGTTGCCGCTTTCGCATCATGAACACTCATGCCTGTGAAGAACATAAACGATGCGAAAATGGGTAGTAGCCATTTTTTCTTCAATTAAACCTTACTCCTTTCAAAAAGCTTTAGCCCTTTAGTAAAGTAAGAATAGCATGAAACAGGCAGGAGTTATTTTTCATTAATATTACCGATTCCCCTTAAATAGCAAAATTGAAACCTTAATTTTAATTGTGTAAAACTTCTGCAATAATTATGGGCAATTTTACTAAAAATAGTTGATATACTAGAATAGAAAGCGGCTGAACTGTTCATGTAGATGTTTCATCCAACTGAATTCTAATTCTGTGACATCCGCCGGAGGATGAATCAACATAAAATTGACGTGAACTATTTAGCATGTTATGGTTAGACTAATTAAATAGCAATTCATTACAAGTTTGATTAAAATGATCTTTTATTCAATTAAAAGGAAAATGGGTGTAAATCCCATGCTGTCCCGCAGCTGTAAATGAGGAGTTTTGTTTCAATTACCACTTAGTGATTACTTGGGAAGGTGAAACAAAATCATGATTCATGAGCCAGAATGCCTGCTTGTAAGGAGATTCATTGATGATCTACGAAAGATAGGGAGATGGATGGAGGCTTACTCATAGTCAGTTGTTCTGTCCTTATTCTTTTTTAGAATAAGGTTTTTTTATGCCTTCTCTCCATCTACGAGTAGATTCATTTGTACCACGAACAGAGATAGGAGACAGAAAATGAGATTGATAAAGTATTTACTTCCTTTCATGCTTGTTTTGTCGTTCATTTTACTCACTGGCTGTACAAGCACTGATGATCAGGGAGAACAACAGTCAGACGAAAAAATGATAACGATTGGGTGGCCATTAGATGTAGGTCCATTAAATCCCCATACATATTTACCAAATCAAATGACAGCACAAGCCATGGTCTATGAATCATTGGTTGAGTATAATGATGATGGAACAATTACGCCGAAACTAGCAGAAAGTTGGGACATCTCAAAGGATAAAACCTCTTATGTTTTCCATTTGAGAAAAGATGTCAAGTATTCAGATGGTACAGCTTTTAATGCAGATAATGTAATACGCAACTTTGATGCCATTTTAGCAAATCGTGATTTGCATTCTTGGATGGGCATGGTCAATCATTTTAAAGAGGTTGTGAAAGTGGATGACTTTACAATTCGTTTGCAATTGGATGAACCCTATTATCCTATGTTAAACGAGCTTGCCTTTGTAAGACCTTTCCGTTTTTTAGGGGCTAATGGATTCCCTGAAGATGATACGACGCAAGATTCAATGAAAGCACCAATTGGGACAGGCCCATGGGTATTAACAGATTACAAAAAGGATGAATATGCTTTATTTAGTCGCAATGAAAACTATTGGGGGGAGAAACCTCTCGTAGAGCAAATAAAAGTAAAAATTATCCCTGATTCAGAATCTATTTCGTTAGCCTTTGAAAACGAAGAATTAGATTTAATATATGGTCGTGGCATTATTCGTTTAGATAACTATACGTTTTTAAAAAATAGTGGAAAATATAAAACGGCTACGTCTGCACCTTTGTCTACGCGTGCGCTACTATTTAATACACAGTCAGGTCCGTTAGCACAATTAAAGGTACGTCAAGCGCTTCAATATGCAATCAATAAGGAACAAATAGTTGACAGTATTACGCATGGTACTGAAAAAGTGGCCCATACACTATTTTGGGATGCTGTTCCTTATGCCCATATTGATTTAGCGCCAATTTTATATAATCCGAAAAAAGCGCAACAACTGCTAGATGCAGCGGGATGGACGTTACAGAAGGGTGAAAAAATTCGCTCTAAAAACGGACAGCCACTAACAGTAGATTTAATCTATATCGCTTCAGATGCGATTCAAAAGCCAATGGCGGAGCTAATGCAAGGTGAACTAGCAAAAATAGGGGTACAGTTGAATATAGAAGGCGCAGATGTGATGGTAGGTCTTCAAAAATTAATGGATGATCAGGTTGATATTAATTTCTGGCGTACAAATGGACCACCAACAGATCCCCATAGCTTTGCGAATGAATCAGCTACACCAAACGCTAATGGTGTCTATGAAGCAAAATTAGGCTTACCGACTGCCAAGGAAATCGATCACAACATTCATCAATTATTAGTTGGTACAGATGAAGAAGAGCGAGTGCAACTTTATACGGATATTTTAACAATGTTCCATGATCAAGCATTATTCTATCCTATATCTTACGAAACAAATAACGTGATTTATCAGCCATATATGAAGGATTTTGCTCCTCGTGCATCTGAATATGATATTCCATATGCACAAATGGATAAAGAAAAATAACTGTAAAAGAGAGAGCATGTCGATCAAAGACATCGCTCTCTTTAGCATAGGATGGGTTAGGAAGTGACAGCATGTATGAATCGACATGGATGTTTTGTTTAAAAAGAATTTTGACATTGCCGTTTGTATTATTGGGCGTATCCATCCTGACCTTTGTATTTATTCGTTTCGTTCCAGTAGAGCCCGCTGAGGTCATTCTTAGATTGGCAAGGGTTGCGCCAACGGCAGAAGCCATTCAAGCATTGCGTGAAGAACTTGGAACAGACAAACCTTTTGTTATTCAATATTTGCTATGGTTTAAAGGCGTTTTGCATTTAGATTTTGGGACATCTTTTGTTAGTAAATTACCAGTAGCACATGAGTTATTCGCAAAATTTCCCGCAACCATTGAATTGGCTGTTACTGCATTTGTGTTGATTTTAGGAGTAAGTATGCCATTAGGGATCATAAGTGCCTTATATAAGCATTCCATCATCGATCAAATAATTAGACTATTGACAATCATGAGTGTATCGATTCCAACATTTTGGTTAGGTTTTTTACTTCTATATGTATTTAGTTTGAAATTAGGGATCTTCCCGACAAATGGAAAGGGCACACTAGCTCATCTAGCTTTACCCGCATTCGCACTAGCTTTACCAACAATTGGACTATTCGTTCAATTGATCCGTACAACTATCATTGAAGAATTACAACAGCATTATGTTCAATATGCACAGCTAAGGGGATTAAAAAACTCTGTAATCCTCGTACGTCATGTTTTGAGAAATGCTGTGATACCGTTGACTACTGTATTAGGTATGACGCTTGGTAATTTACTAGGTGGTACAGTAATCGTGGAGCAGGTTTTTAGTTGGCCAGGACTCGGTAGGTATTTAATAGAATCCATTACTAACAGGGATTACCCGGTTGTACAATGCTATGTATGGATGATTGCTGTCATCTATGTGCTTGCAAATTTATGCACAGATGTATTGCATCGTCTATTGGATCCTCATCTGATGATGAAGGACAGGAGAGATTGAAGTGAGCCTATTTCAAAATGAACGTGCAAATGTTACAAGATTATTTAGTCTAACGATACTGCTGGTCATTGGCTTGTTGGGACTGTTTGCGCCAATTTTAATGCCCCGTGACCCTTTAGCAGTCGATATATCAAAAAATTTTTTAGCCCCTTCATGGGACTATCCATTAGGGACAGATCATTTAGGAAGATGTGTTTTCTCACGAATGCTTTTAGGTATTCGCTATTCTTTAGGATCAGCGCTTGTCATTCAAATAGTAGCCATTCTTTTTGCTGTCTTATTAGGTGCTTTTGTTGCGCTAAAAAGAGGTATTATCGATGTTTTATTTATTCGAATATGTGATATTTTATTAGCTTTCCCTACACTTGTCCTTGCATTTGGATTTTTAGGTTTTTTAGGTCCTGGTTTAAAAAATGTGTTAATCGCACTTATTTTTACGCAGCTTATTTATTATTCAAGATTGATAAGAGGGTTATTTATTGGGATGAATGAAAAAGATTTTATTCTAGCAGCAAGAATCAGTGGCACTTCAGGCATCAAATTAATCATACGCCATTATATCCCCAATGTACTGCCTCCTATCGTAACGATTGTTGTATTAGATATAGGGAAGGTGATATTAGAAATTGCAGGCTTTTCCTTTATCGGACTTGGCGTGCAGGCCCCCATCCCTGAATGGGGAATAATGGTGAATGAAGGAAAACAATACATCCGTCAACATCCTGAATTAATGCTTTATCCTGGACTTGCCATCGTCCTTGTTGTGCTATTATTGCATCATTTGGTAAGTCATTTCAAAAAGCTTGACTAGTAAAGGGGAAATTATGGAGAAAGTTTTAGAAGTGAAAAACTTAACGGTCAAAATCGGCGAGAAAAATATAGTAACCTCTATTCATATGACAGCCTATAAGGGACGTGTCTTAGGGATTATAGGGGAAAGTGGTAGCGGCAAGACCATGCTTTGCCGCGCCATCATGCAATCATTACCGGCTTCGGCGCAGATCACGCAAGGCCAAATCATCTACCAACAAGAAAATTTATTGAATGTATCAGCCGCTAAATTGAGGGCGTATCGCGGAAGGCATCTGTCGATGATTATGCAAAATCCTTCTACTGCTTTTGATCAGATTCAAACAATCGAAAGCCATTTTCGAGAATCCTTAAAAGCTCACTTTGTAATGACTAAAAAAGAAATAAGACAGATTGCCATTGATGCCATGTCGAAAGTCAATTTACCAAATCCAGAGCAGCTTCTGCATTATTATCCTTTCCAATTAAGCGGTGGGATGCTACAGCGAGTGACGATTGCATTATCATTGGCGATACAAGCTTCCTTATATATTGCAGACGAGCCAACGACAGCCCTTGACACTGTCAATCAAAAACAAGTATTAACACTTTTTGATCGTATTCGCTCGGAAACGGAGGCTGCAATTATTCTTGTGACGCATGATATCGGTGTTATTGCTGAACTTGCTGACGACGTGGCTGTGATGTATCAAGGTGAAATCATTGAGCACGCGAATGTCTATGATTTTTTTGATGCACCTTTGCATCCCTATACAAAAAAACTTTTACAATCAAGAATAATGTTTTAAAGGTGGAAAAATATGGCGCTACTAGAAGTGAAAAATATCGAGATGCACTATGCTCAAAGATCGTTCTTGTTCAAACGAGGACAGAAAACTCCTGTATTACAAGAGGTGACATTTTCACTTCAGGAGGGCGAATGCTTAGGAATCGTCGGTCAAAGTGGTTCAGGCAAAAGTACATTAGGCCGCATTATTTTAGGAATGGAGCGACCAACAAAAGGTGAGGTTCTATTTCAAGGTCTGAATCTTTACGACACAACAGGCAAGAACAAAAAAATAATACGTAGAGATTTACAAGCTGTCTTTCAAAACAGTTATCATTCATTTAACCCGAAGCAGACGATTTTTGAGATAGTAGAAGAACCTCTCCTTAATTTCGAACAGTTCAGCAAAACAGAGAGACAACATAAAGTAAAGGAATTACTAGATTGCGTGGCGTTAGAAAGTACAAATGCTCAAAAAAACCCTTCGCAACTTAGTGGCGGGCAACAGCAACGTGTCAACATCGCACGAGCTCTTGCTTTAAATCCAAAATTGATTGTATTAGATGAAGCCATTAGTAGTCTTGATATGATCCTGCAGAAGCATATTATACAATTACTACAAACACTTCAAAAAGACATACAGCTTGCTTACATTTTCATTTCTCATGATTTACAAGCAGCACGTATTATGTCAGACCGCATCCTCGTGATGCAGCACGGTCAGCTAGTTGAGGAGATTGGTAAAGATGGATCATACAAGCATCCCGCATCTCTAGAGCTATACAATGCTATTTTACCATCGCATCCTCGAGAAAGAACTATGAAAAATAAAAGATTTTAATTTAGCAGAATGAGCTAGTTTGCTATATTTGTATCCCATAAAAGCCCGATTCTTCTAACCAATAATCAGTAGGGATGAAATATTGAATGCATAGCTGCAGCAAAAGCCAGTGATTGAATTAGAAGGGACAAAAGCATAAATAAACTGATATGTTTGAAGCGTTATCGCCAGAAGCTCAGGAACAGTACTTAGTCTCTAGATAGCATCATTGATCCATCTAAAAATCAATCCAAAATTTATCGAGAGATGTTTACAAGTTGGAAGGATGGGGACGTTGAAAACCTTGCAAAAAGTTTCAAAGCGACAGTAGAAGAACAGTCAGAGTTCAATAAAATGCTATTAGGTTTACGTGATGAACAAATGGCAAAGAAAATCATAAAGTTACTTAAAAAAAAGAAGATACGTACTTTGTTGTTGTTGGTTCAGGTCACTTAGTAACCGAGCAAACTATTCGCTATCATTTGGAGAAAAACGGGTACAATGTGGAGCCATTTTATCAATAGAGATATCAGCATAAATTGTAAAAAATGGAAATCGGTTCAAAATGCGTGTTTTTAGTATAACTAACAACCGAAACCGAACATATTTTTTCCGAAAAATAGGGGTTTCCCCTTGTCACCTTTCTGTTTTTTGAATTTACTATAGGGATGATCTGAAATGAAATCAAGGGGGTGAAAATATGAGTTGTGGTGATGAAAATATGAATTGTGGTGAAAACCATATTTTGTTTCGATTTAAGGTTGGAGAAGGTATTGCATGTCCTACAGGAGCAACAGGAGCTACAGGAGCTACAGGAGCTACAGGAGCAACAGGAGCAACAGGAGCTACAGGAGCAACAGGAGCTACAGGAGCAACAGGAGCTA
>DAMBVB010000016.1:22935-80750 GCA_032053185.1 Lysinibacillus sp. | reverse complement strand
AATTCAGTTTTTCAAAATACGTTGAATTATTTTAATGCGACGCTAGTGAAATTGTATGTGTATTGAATACATGTGAGGTAACAGGGGATAGAGATTGGTGTTTGGCTAGAGTACTGTACAGGCATTTTTAGTAGGGAGTTTTTACGGACAGCCACTCCATTGGTATCTCTTTATATTAATAATCGTAGTAGGATTTTTTATTAATACGATAATACTAATTTTGAAGGTTAAGGATGAAAGATCTTGAGGTTGAAAATAAGAAAGTGTCATCGTAGTGGATGACACTTTCTTGTTTTTTTCATTATGTAGATGAAATCTAATGTTTTGCAAGTATATTAAAAATAAACGGTGACATACTAAAGTGGAAAATTATTTTTTGCTTTCATGAAGGAGTGTTATAATGCATATTTTTGGTACGTTTGTAGCAATTATCATCAGTGCATTCATGGCCATTGGCATAGCAGAATACTATCAACAACCATATAATTGGTATTTAGTTTTCCTTATGATTCTAACTGGTTTTTTTATTCATACAATTATTTTAATATTGGAATCAGAGAACAACGAAGAAAACGAATTTTAAAAAATGCGAGTCCCCTATTATGGACTCGCATTTTTATCTTCATTCAGCAGAAGACTCCCACCTCATGAAGTCAGTGAGATGAATGCCGATGTGGTTCCTTTTTCAAACATCTACTGAAATAGAGGAACTCAGTCTAAGAATGCCACGTCCTGTGGCAAAGACTGAGTGACCAACATCATGTTGCTGTCGCTGCGTTAACACTACGCTTTCGCACAGAAAACATTTGTTGGCCTAAAGTCTCCGGCGGAATGGATATTTAAAAGCATTTTAGACAGTTAAGAATTTCACTAGTTTTTCATTATCAAGAAGGTTACCAACGAAGAATGTACCGAATTCACCGTAGCGAGCTGAAACTTCATCAAAACGCATTTCATATACTAATTTTTTAAATTGTAGTACGTCATCTGCGAATAGTGTTACGCCCCATTCGTGATCGTCGAAGCCAACAGAACCAGTAATAATTTGTTTAACTTTACCAGCATAGCCACGACCAATCATACCGTGAGAACGCATTAGAGATTTACGTTCGTCCATTGAAAGCATATACCAGTTATCATTGCCCTGACGACGCTTATCCATTGGGTAGAAGCAAACATGCTTAGCACGTGGAAGTTCAGGATATAGACGAGCACGCACATGTGGATTTTGGTATGGATCTTCGTCTGAATCACCAGCTAAATAGTTAGAAAGCTCTACAACAGATACATATGAATATGTAGGAATTGTAAAATCTGCAATCGCCAATTTATTGAATTCAGCTTCAAGCTCTTGTAGCTCTTCCATTGTTTCGCGTAATGTCATAATCATAAAGTCAGCTTTTTGACCAACAATTGCGTAAAATGCATGGGCACCTGTTTTAGCGATATCAGCCTCGTTTAATTTTTCTAAATAGGCAATGAATTCTTCTACTGCTGCTTGGCGTTCCTCAGCAGAAACTAGTTTCCATGAAGCCCAGTCGATTGAGCGAAAATCATGTAAAGCATACCAACCATCTAAAGTAATTGCTGCTTCATTCATTATTAAAAACACTCCTTTATAAGTGAATAGCATTCAAACTTTAGTTTATCATAGTTTGTACAAATTCCCTAAGTTCATGATTGTATTTCACGAATTTGACACCTTCCATAGATAATGTATGCTAAAGAGAATAGATGTAGATAGAGGAGTTCCAATCATGAAAAGTATTTTACAACAGCCGATTTGGCGTTTTTACGATCAATCCATTAGCGCGAAGCAAAGATCGCCGCTTGAATCCTTCGCAACAGATGATACTTTATGTCAGCTAGTTGGGCAATTAGCCTCTCCACCAACTATTCGTACATGGGTTCATGATGCATCTGTTGTGCTCGGTATTCAGGATCACCGTTTACCATATGTGCAGCAGGGCATGGACTTGCTCACAGAACGTGGCTATCATCCTATTGTACGCAATTCAGGTGGATTAGCCGTTGTGCTTGATGAAGGTGTACTAAATATTTCTATTGTTTTATCTGAACAAACGGAAGCGCTAAGTATTAATGATGGCTATGATGTAATGGTGGCTCTAGTAAAAGGATTGTTCCCTGGAGTAGCGGATCAAATTGAAGCCTATGAAATTGTAGGATCCTATTGCCCGGGTTCCTATGATTTAAGTATTGAAGGAAAGAAATTTGCTGGTATTTCTCAGAGACGTTTACGTCAAGGGGTAGCGGTGCAAATTTATTTATGTATTGAAGGCAGCGGTTCAGATCGAGCTGCACTCATTCGTGACTTTTATAAGGAAAGTCTAAGAGGAGAAGAAACGAAATTTACGTATCCCAACATTGTCCCTGATGTGATGGCATCATTATCCGAACTAATTGATGCATCATTAACAGTGGAAGCCGTTGTCATTCGTTTACAGCAGCTTCTGCACAATAGGGCAGAAGAAATTCGGGTTGAATCTTTTCATGAGGATGAATTAACGCTATATGCGTTTTATTTACAACGTGTTTTAGAACGGAATAAGAAAATGCTTGCACCAAAGTAAGCATATTCAGGAGGGGACTACGTTCAAAGGAAAAAAGCGATGCTGCTAATTAAGCGCATCGCCATTTTCTTGTGTATAAGGGCTACTTACGACAAGGTTCCCATTTTTCTCCATTTTGAAAACAGGTGCAATTCGTTCTTCCTCTTCATCTAGTGTTACTAGTCGTCTAGCACGATTCATAATTTGTACAAATTGCTCGTAATCTTTTCGAATTGCTCTATTTTCCTCTTCAAGCTGTGTAATTGTTTTCTCTAGTTTTTTATTTTTCTCAGATGTTACGTGTACTAGTTGTCTCCATTTTGAAGACTCATTACCTACTTCACCAGAGTGCTGTAAACGTAGTAAATAGGCTATGATAATATCAAGATTTAATGCAGATAGAGGAATTGATTTGCCCTCCGCGGCACTACTATTGACTGTAAACATACTAGAAGCACGGCGTCTAGCTGGAGCACCCAACACTCGCATTCTTTCTTTTCTTTCTTTTTTGGCTTCAGCCAATTGTTCCTCGTATTCTTTGCGAACAACAGCATTCCAACGAAAACCACAAGCAGCAGCAGTACGATTCAAAGCGTCGCCAGCTTCTTCAAAGGCATTTAATTGTGTACTACCTTCCGTCACATGACGAATGACCGCCTCTGCTAATAATTCATCGTTTTCTTCTAACCAAGCATCTTGTCTTATTTTACTCATATTAAAATCCTCCCACCTTTATTTGGAACTTTTATTTACAACTAGCATGACCAATCTTTTAACCTTTTATTCATCTATATGGAGGGAATTATGCTTGAATACAAGGGGAAAAATGCGATACAATACCCGATGTAGGTTTGTACGTATGCTACATACTTAAATATGTGAAAGTCATACGTTCAATAGAAACGATTTTTTGAATCAATTATGCCGGCATAATTGTGTCTGGAATCGGCTTTATGCTTAGGCCTGCATGAGGGCCGTCACGATGTCGGTCATTTCGGTAATGCCACAGGACGTGGCGTTTTACCGATGCAGGTCAGTTAGCCGTAATCGCATGGATGCGATGATTTTAGGCTAACCTATGTGAACGCCTTTCTGATTCCGTGACATCCGCCGGAGGCTGTAACGACTTTCAGCGGATGCCGAAAGAAGTTAAAAAAATACTATATAGAAAGGGTTGTTGACAAAATGGCAAACGAATTTAAAGTTTGCGATGAATGTCAGGCCGTTAACTTAAAAACGTTAATTCCAAAATTAAAGGAAATCGATCCTGATGCAACCATCGAAATTGGCTGTCATTCCTATTGTGGCCCAGGACGTAAAAAAACATTTACCTTTGTAAATAGCCGTCCTGTTGCTGCATTAACGGAAGAAGAACTAATGGAAAAGGTTTTAGCAAAGTTAAAAAAATAAGTAAACAAAACGCTATCTTCACTAGTCTAGTTGGAGATAGTTTTTGTTTTTTTGTGCATCTTTAATAGCGACGGATAGAACGTCCTAATGATAGGAGCGGAAAGCAGCTTTACGTTGTGATTCACGTCACGATGAGACCCTGGAGCGCAAGCGAAGCGGCTCATCGGACTCCAGCAAAACGCCCGGCCGGAACGGAAAACACCCCCACGTTATGGTGATGAGCATGAAAATTAGGTCAATAGAATCCTAAAATAAGACAAGAATACAGCGAGTTAGGTTGATAGTCTCTATAATTAAAAGGAAATATGTATGCTAGTCCTATATTTATCGCATATAATAGAATAAATAGGAAACGGGGGGTGCTGTACAATTGACACATTATGCAAAAGCTAAATTACAAGAGGAAAAAGTATTCAAGGATCCAGTGCATCGCTATGTGCATGTACGGGATCAAGTGATTTGGGATCTAGTTGGCACGAAAGAATTTCAACGATTACGACGAATTCGCCAGCTCGGTACAACGTTTTTAGTATTCCACGGGGCGGAGCATAGCCGCTTTAGTCACTCGCTTGGCGTTTACGAAATTGTACGCCGCATAGTAGATGACATATTTGCAGGTCGTCCTGAATGGGATGAGGATGAACGACTGCTTGTGCTTTGTGCAGCCCTATTACATGATTTAGGGCATGGGCCATTTTCACATGCTTTTGAAAATGTCTTTGAGCTGGATCATGAATTTTATACAAGACAAATTTTGCTTGGCGATACAGAAGTGAATGCGGTATTAAAAAAAGTATCGGCTAATTTTCCGGAGAAAGTATCACAGGTCATTGAAAAAACATATCCGAATAAGCAGGTCGTCAGTTTAATATCGAGCCAAATAGACGCTGATCGTATGGATTACTTACAGCGTGATGCTTATTTCACTGGCGTAAGCTATGGTCATTTTGATATGGAACGTATTTTAAGAGTGATGCGTCCACGAAAAAATCAGGTCGTTATTAAGACGACAGGCATGCATGCGGTAGAGGATTATATAATGAGCCGCTATCAAATGTACTTACAAATTTATTTCCACCCAGTATCTCGCAGCGCAGAGGTTGTTTTAAATAATATTTTAAAACGCGCAAAACAACTAAGCTTGGCAGGCTACAAATTTAAGCACGAGCCCACACACTTTTTAGCATTTTTCCGCAACTCCATTACGCTTGAGGACTACCTTGCATTAGATGAAAGTATTCTTTTTACATATTTTCAACTTTGGATGCAAGAGGAAGATGCTATCTTAAGTGACTTAAGCCGCCGTTTTGTTAATCGAAAGCTATTTCAATACATCGATTTAGACCCAGGTGTAGAGTTAGACAAATATCAAAAGCTCCAAGAACTCTTTAAACATGCTGACTTAAATCCAGAATATTACCTTGTCCATGATACGACGGCAGATTTACCTTATGACTTTTATCGACCAGGAGAGGAAGAAGTGCGTGTTCCTATTTTTTTAGAAATGAAAAATGGGGAACTACGAGAGCTATCGCGTGAATCTATTATTGTTGATTCTATTTCTGGCCGCATGAAGCGGGATCATAAAGTATATTTTCCACTAGATTTCTTAGAGGACAATAGTACACATCCCATTGTGAAGAAACAAATATTAGCCTTGATTCAAGGACAAGGGAAAAATCAATAAAAATAGGCCATTCCGTAAAATCGTATCACCGATACTCGCTTTGTATAAGGGACCAAATAAAATATCCTTTTCTCAAAGTAATGACCTGCTAATGCGTAGTTTCCTTATCTAAGTTTTTGATTAGGCTTCATAGTCCTGCTCCAATGCGGTTGTTTGAGCTTTTAAAACTGCCCGCTATTGCTTCAAATTCAAAATGGGTATCCGCAGTATTGTTGTTTTCAATATCCTCTACACTGTAATTAGGGTATTTAGTTGTTTACGCAAATGAGCGATAATTTGCATTTTGAATGGAATTAATAAAAATAAGTGAGAGAATTTTATACATCACATCCTAGTATGGAAATTATGAATCGTCGGTAAAAGCCCAAGTTCCGCCGCTAAAACTGAAAAACGCCAAATGGCTAAAACCTTAAGAAGCGCGAGAAATCAATGTTAAAAAAGTTGATTTCTCGCGCTGTTCTGATGTAAATTTTACTTTGAAACATATACGTATGTCCAAGCCTCATTCTAATCTTATTTATCGCTGAAACGTACGCCTGCAACACCGTAATGGTTTTTAGACATTTCTTCGATGAAAACTGTTACATTTTCGGCTGGTGCATTCACTGTACGAGAAACGGCTTCTGTTACTTCTTTTACTAGTGCACGTTTTTGTTCTTCTGTACGACCTTCAAGCATTTTCACTGTTACGTATGGCATAATATTGCCTCCTCTATTGAATAATGTTGTATAGTAAGTTTATCTCCATTCAGTAGAAGACTTCAACCTCTGAAGGTGGTAAGATGAATGCGGGCGTGTTTCCTTTTCAGGGGGTACCCAAACATCTACTGAAATAGAGGAGCTCAGTCTAAGAACGCCATGTCCTGTGGCAACGACTGAGTGACCAACATCGTGTTGGCCCAAAGTCTCCGGACGCAATTACGCCAAGGCGAAATGGATAAGAAAGTATAAACTTCTTACGTGTATTTAGGCATATGCGCAATGTCGTGTTCATTTTGCGGCGCTAATGCGCGTAACTATGCTTTACTTTTATAATAGCAGAATGGAGGTAGTTAAAGTATGGCAAATGAAGAAAAAGCAAAACAAAAAATGGGCTTTACGATTATTAAAAATGACCCAACAGACGGACATAAGGGATTTGGTATCGGTTCGCTTTCGCTTGAAAATGTATCGCCAGTCATTATTGATATAGACGAAGGGACGGCATCGGTTGAAATTGGTGCTATGCATGCTCGCAGTGATGTGGAACGGGGTATTAAATTTACGACAGATCGTGCTGATTCAGAAGGCGGGAAACCGTATTGGTTGGTATGGGTGACAATAGACCATAAAGCGGATGGACCTTATTATGCAGGCGCAACTGCGTGTGAAATGGTAGTCAATCGAGAAAAACGCCGTGGCTATAAAATTTTAGCTGATCATGTGAATAAAATGGATAAATCTATGAAGCGTCAAATTATTGTAGAACATATGGATGCACCGTCCAAAAAGGTGTTAGCTTCTTTCCTAAAAGAGCTTAATCCCGACTTATGGGCACGTAGTGAGGAGCAATTGCGTCAAGATTTATTTGATTAATAGATCTATAATGATTGAACAATCTGTGACATTTTGCAATCGTTTTCGATATAAGGTTGAAAGTGGGGTTGAAACAAAGTAAACTTGATAACGAGCTTACATTGTAGTAAGCTAGGACACTTGGTTTTCGCGAATGCGATGAGCGCTATGCGGCATTTGAACAACCCAAACCCAAGCCAAATGCCCCATGATGCTCATCTACTTCGCGAACCATAAATAAGAAAAGCTTTCTGTTCCCACGGACACGGTTCCGGGGAAGAGAAAGCTTTTCTTTTTCGTATATGTCTGTTACTTTGTCGAGAGCCTTCGTAAATTAAAACGTCTATCTTTGATAAAGGTTCCACATGAATAGTTAATTTTTAAAAATGGAGAATGGCAGCATGTTCCAAAAATTTCCCCACGTATCGGTATCGAGAATATCAAAGTTTGAACATTTTTCAGTTGGTACATCTTTAGCATCCATATAGACGAGACGTTGTTTCGGGCAGGCATCTGTCGCTAACTTACCTGATTCAATATCGATGACCACACCTTTAACGTCTTTGGGCTTTGCAAAATCTTCGTTCTTTGTTCCTTTATTGACAGCTTCCATAAAGTCAATCCAAATTTGCTTTGTAGCTGCAGTATCTTCTTTTGCCGTTAGATTTTTTCCTTGGTCATAGCCGTTCCATACGCCAGCAGTTAAGCTAGGTGTATATCCAATTAGCCACTGATCGCTATTTGTAGAGCCAGATTTGGCTGCATACGTATGCGTCATGCGAGAGCGAATGCTAATCCCTGTAGCTGGAGAATAATCACTAAAGACTGGATCGAAAATACCTGTCATCATTTCTGTTAAGATATACGTATTTTCTTTTGAGAGAACTGTCTCATCTTCTTTATCAACTTCTTTATTTTCGTAGATGATATCGCCATTAGCATTCGTAATAGAAACAATAGTAGTAGGCGTAGTTTTTTTACCCTGTGATGCTAAAATATTATAAGCATTCGTCATTTCATATAATGTTGTTTCAGTCGTGCCAAGCGCGATGGATAAATTGTCCTTAGTACCGATATTCACGTTGAAACGATTAGCCATTTCATGAAATGCTTTAAAGCCAATCTCTTCTAAAGTTTTCACAGCGTAAATATTATCAGAAATTGCGATAGCTTGGGCCATTGACATATCATGGTTTGCGAATTTGCCGTTAACATTTTTAGGTGAATATGTGGCCCGCCCTTTATCATAAGTGAAAGTTGTCTCACCTACATTTAAAGAGGTTAAAGGAGTATAGCCATTCTCTAAAGCTGCCGCATATAAAATAGGTTTAATGGTTGAGCCTGGCTGACGTTTTGCCTGTGTAACTCGGTTAAAGGAACTTGTAGCATAGTCACGACCACCAACTAATGCTGTGACGGCGCCTGTTTTGGATTTCATACTAACAAAAGCAGTTTGAAGATCATCATTAGGCATATGTTTGGCTACAGCTTCTTCTGCTGCCTTTTGGTGTTCAAGATTAATAGTTGTTTGGATAGTCCAGCCACCTTCACTAATGTCGAGATTTTTCGATTTCAAAATTTCACTAGCCTCTTGCCATGCTACGTCAAGGAAAAATGGTGCTACAGATTTTGTTGCTACCCAACTATCATTCTTTAAGACAAGTTTTTCACTTTCTGCACGTGTTTTTTCATCTTGCGTAATAGCACCTTGATCGGACATCAGTTTTAAAATAACGTGTTGGCGATTAGTTGCCTTTTCTAGATTGGCAATAGGGGAGTAAATGCTTGGTCCTTTTGGAACTCCTGTTAACATTGCTGCTTCTGCTAACGTTAAATCTTTTGCTGATTTTCCGAAATAAAATCGACTAGCTGCTTCTACGCCGTACATACCATGTCCGTAGTAAACAGTATTTAAGTAGCCTTCCAGTATTTCATCCTTATCATAAAAAACTTCTAATCTATAAGCATATAGTGCTTCATTTAATTTTCGTGTCCAAGATTTTTCATGTGAAAGATATAGATTTCGAGCATATTGTTGAGTAATTGTACTTGCCCCTTGAACCTTACCTCCAGCCTTAAGATCAACTAAAATTGCACCAGCGATACGAGAAAAATCAAACCCCCCATGCTTATAAAAATCTTTATCCTCAACAGCGACCACTGCTTTCATTAAATAGGGGGACATCTCATCAAGACTAACCCAATATCGTCGTTCATTCGTAAAGTGATCCCCAACCTGGTTCTCATTTTCATCTAAGAAAATAGAGGCTTTCGGTACGGTTAAAGGCGGGGCACCAGCCACTTGAACATAGACGCGTAAAGCTATAAATGCTACTACAATTGCAGATGTAAAGGCGACAAAAAGGGTTAGTGCCTTACGTGTACGCTTTGCACGTTTTTGCTTTTGTTGAAAGCTTTTTCTCTTCATCCGACTTCACCTCGTTTTCTCACACTTGCATATAGTATGTGTCTGAACATTCATATTTAATCGAAATTATTGGTAAAAACTATTGCACTTTATTCAAAAACATCTATACTTTTTTTGTACTGTTTGAAATGCTAGCGTTCGACAAAAGAATGCCACCTTGTAGATTTTAATCGAATTTTGCTAGACGTTCCAATAATGTATACGAGGATACAAGGATAGAGGTTTCATTACATTCCTGTAAGTCCTTAATAGAGCACTGATACAAAGGTTCACGTATGCTATATGGGTAAGTTGCTTTATAGTGATGAAAATGAATTTAATAGGATTTATTTCTAATAAAAATGGAGGTCGAGTAATGAGATTTGATGAAGCTTATTCAGGAAATGTTTTTATAAAAAGTCATCCTACATATGAGGATGCTCAGGCGGTCATTTATGGTATGCCAATGGACTGGACAGTTAGTTATCGTCCGGGCTCACGTTTTGGTCCGCAGCGTATTCGTGAAGTATCTATCGGCCTAGAAGAATATAGCCCATATTTAGACCGTGAGCTAGAAGAAGTGAAGTATTTTGATGCGGGTGATATACCGTTACCATTCGGCAATGCACAGCGCTCATTAGATGAAATTGAAAAGTATATTGAGAAGCTTTTAGCAGACGGCAAGATTCCTGTAGGTATGGGTGGCGAACATTTAGTATCGTGGCCTGTTATGAAAGCTGTATCGGCAAAATATAATGACCTAGCAATTATCCACTTCGATGCACATACAGACTTACGTGTAGAATATGAAGGGGAGCCGCTTTCTCACTCAACGCCTATCCGTAAAATCGCTGAACATATCGGACCAAAAAATGTCTATTCATTTGGTATTCGTTCAGGTATGAAGGAAGAATTCGAGTGGGCAAAGGAAAATGGCATGCATATTTCAAAATTTGAAGTGCTAGAGCCACTAAAAGAGGTATTACCGTCTTTAGCAGGACGTAATGTTTACGTTACGATTGATATAGATGTACTTGACCCAGCACATGCACCAGGTACAGGAACGGTAGATTGTGGAGGCATTACATCCAAAGAATTACTAGCGTCAATCCATGCGATTGCAGTAAGTAACGTTAATGTAGTGGGCTTTGACCTAGTCGAAGTAGCACCAATCTACGACTCATCTGAAATGACAGCGAATACAGCTTCTAAATTGCTAAGAGAAATGATTTTAGGCTGGGTGAAATAAGTAATGAAGTTGGAGTGGGGTTTAGCTTGTAGCTAGCCCCATTTTTCTTTCTAAAAAAGAAAGGCGCCATCCAACATACATCGGATAGCGCCTTGATGTTCTATTAAGGGTTCGTCGACCAAAGTCCAGCGTGTTTTAAGACAACACGTGGATGAAGTTTTAGTTGTGCTACCATTAAATCTGCTAAATCTTCTGTTTGCATCACTTTTTCTGGATTGCCGTCTGTTAAGTTAAGCTCAACCGCCATATCTGTAGCAACTGTACTTGGCGTTAATGTCGTAACTCGAATGTTTTTCTTACGCACTTCAAGCATTAATGATTCACTTAGTCCGATTACTGCAGCTTTTGAAGCAGAGTATGCGCTTGTAATCGGTGCCCCTTTTTGACCAGCTGTTGATGAGATATTAATGATGTCGCCTGTGCTGCGTTCTAACATCTCCGGTAATACAGCGCGTGTTGTGTAGTACACACCTTTTACGTTAACGTCGATAATATTTGTCCATTCCTCAGGCGTTAAGTCCATGAAGCTACCGAATTTTGAAATGCCGGCATTATTTACTAAAATATCGATGGCGCCAAGCTCTCCGCGAATAGATTCAACGGCTGTGGTAATAGAGTCTAAATCCGCCACATTTGCCACAGCGATTGCTACCTTCACATCATACTGTTTAAGTTCCTCAGCTACTTGTTGTAAATTTTCAAGAGTTCGCCCAACAAGACCTACTTGAATACCTTCTTGTGCAAAAGCTACTGCTGTTGCGCGACCTATTCCACGCCCTGCTCCTGTAATTAACGCCACTTTTCCTGCAATTGTTTGCATATTTTTCGCTCCTTTTGTTGTGATAATTTTATTTAGACGAAAAAATAGAATAAGATTTATCTTTAAGACTATCTTCATTTTACTACGGTTTTATGTATTGTGAAGAGTACACTTTTTGGTGCGGAGGTTACTAAAAGTTACGTATACGAAAAAGGAGTTAGCTCTATGTCAGATAAATTAAGATAATAGATAAAAGAGAGAATAGTAAATAGCGATTATCATTGTGAAAAAGAACTTACATTATCGATCATTAGTGGTAAATGGAAGGTCGTTATTCAGTGAGGCGTCGAAGGACCACATCGTTTCAGTGAGCTTCAAAGACTTTTTCCGAAAATATCTCATAAGATATTATCAAATCAATTACGTGAACTAATGGAAGATGGGATCGTTCATCGAGAAGTGTTTCCACCAAGTTCCTCCGAAAGTCGAATGTCCATCAGAACTAGGGATGACGTTATTACCAATCATTGAGATGATGTATGACTGGGAAAAAAGAGAATTGATCAAATTAAACAAGAAAGCAATAAAGAGGTCATTTAGGATGATTTTAATTTTCGGTGCTGTTTTTAAACAGATGGGTACTTTATTTTTATACACTAGCTGATTAACATGGTAGAACTTTCCGTAACCTTTAACGTCTTTTTTGTAAAAGGGGTGAGCTAATGGGAGTTTGGTATTTCTTAATCTTATTTGTGGGGTTGTTTTTGATATTTAAAGGACTATTTATGAAAAAGCAATCTATGTTAATGAAGAAAATTGGTATAGTGTTTGTAGGTTTATTATGTATAGCATTTTCAATATTTTTGTTTTCACCAGGAAGTGCAGAAATAATTTCTGATTTGCTAAATTTGGAATGAAGGAAATATGGATTGGTGATATTCCTCAAGGGCTTAAAGTGGCTATTCTAGGCTCCTCCATTTTGTTTAGTATTGGACATCTTGCAAATTTAGCTTCGGGTGCTGATTTATTAATGACATTATTACAAATCACTTATGCATTCCTCTTTAGATTAGTTTGTGCAGAGATTGTTGCAAAGACAAAAAGTATTATGTTCCCGATTGTATGGCACGCTATGCACGATTTTATAGCTTTCTTGCAATTTATTTTTGGAGAGCTTTATTTCCTAGGAAAGATATGGAGGGATCAATAATAAATAGAGGAAAGTCTGAAAGTTACGTTTAAACATAAAAGCATCTACTCAATCAAGCAGCGTGAACTTGTGCAAGTGTTAACATGCAGCAACCCTTATTTCATTAAAGTGATTAAATATTCGAACTTCGTGGTGTAACTGTAGATTGACAGGCGATTTGTGTCAATCATTAAATAGTGAACAAATTACTGCCACATCAGATAGAATACTTACTTCTACCTTGAAAAAATATGAGGATTCATCCTATAATAAAAAGGTTATCGTAAAAACAATAAAAGGGAGCGTCCATAATGGCGAACGAAGCAAGATCGCAGGTGAACATTAAGCTCATTTCTACAATTCGCCCGATTGATGGGGAATCCGAAAGTTATGAAATGTGGCTGACAGGGCAGCTACTTGAAAAAGCAGGAAAATTCTATTTGAAATATGAAGAGGTGCAGGAGGATAAAACCATCCGCACAACTATGAAGCTAGGCAATGAACGGGCATTAATTATGCGTGCGGGAGCAGTTAATATGCGACTACCACTTAACATAATTGAACAACAAGTAGGTCATTATGACAGTGAATTCGGTTCAATGCCACTCGTCATAGACACGAAAGAAATGACGTTGACAATGCAGGTAGTAAGTGGAGATTTCCATGTACAGTACGATTTACTAATGGGTGGGCAAACCGTTGGCAATTATACATTAGACATTACATTTACGGAGGTACAATGATGAACGCAGTAGAACAAGTACAACAAGCCATTAAAGCAGCGATAGCACAGGCTGTTGAAAAAGCTAGCTTAGTCGATGCTGGCACAGAATTAAATATTCACCTTGAAACACCGAAGGATAAGGCAAATGGAGACTATGCGACAAATATTGCTATGCAATTAACGAAATTAGCAAAAAAACCACCTCGTGCCATTGCAGAAGCTATTTTAGAAAATCTTGACACAGCAGGTACAGATATTGAGAAAGTCGATATTGCTGGCCCAGGCTTCATGAATATTACTGTGCGTAAAGATTTCTTAGCAGGTGTAGTAAAAGCAGTGCTTGAGCAAGATGCCAATTATGGTCGTTCAAATGCTGGCGCAGGTGAAAAAGTTCAAGTTGAATTCGTATCTGCGAATCCAACAGGTGATCTTCATTTAGGTCATGCGCGTGGAGCTTCTGTAGGGGATTCATTATGCAATGTGCTAGATATGGCAGGTTACGATGTATCTCGTGAGTACTATATTAACGATGCGGGTAACCAAATTAATAACTTAGCTTATTCACTTGAAGCGCGTTATAAGCAAGCTTTAGGATTGGCTGCTGAGATGCCAGAGGATGGCTACCACGGTCCAGATATTATTGAAATCGCTGGTAAACTAGCAGGCGAGCATGGCGATGCAATTTTAGCAAAATCTGATGAAGAACGTTTTGCATTCTTCCGCCAACATGGTTTAGCATTAGAATTAGACAAGTTAAAAACAGACCTTGCCAACTTCCGTGTAAACTTTAATGTGTGGTATTCAGAAACTTCACTATATGAAAACGGCAAAATCGAAGTAGCGTTAAATAAACTGAAAGCCAATGGTCATGTATTTGAAGAAGACGGTGCTACTTGGTTCCGTTCAACGACATTTGGTGACGATAAAGACCGCGTGTTAATTAAAAATGATGGCTCTTTCACATACCTAACTCCAGATATCGCCTACCATGAGGACAAAATTGTACGTGGCTTCGATAAATTAATTAATATTTGGGGAGCTGACCACCACGGCTATATCCCACGTATGAAGGCTGCTATTCAGGCGCTTGGCTACGACCGTGATACGCTTGAAGTAGAAATCATCCAAATGGTTCAGCTGTATAAAAACGGTGAGAAATTCAAAATGTCTAAACGTACAGGGAACGCTGTTACAATGCGTGAGCTTGTCGAAGAGGTTGGCTTAGATGCAGTTCGTTATTTCTTCGTGAAAACTGCGGGTGATTCCCACATGGACTTTGACCTTGACCTTGCCGTTTCTCAATCAAATGAAAATCCAGTGTATTATGCACAATATGCGCATGCACGTATTTCTTCCATTTTACGCTCAGCGAATGAGCAAGGCTTTGCTGCAACAATAGAACATTTAAGCTTGTTAACTGCAGAAAAAGAAATTGATTTACTGAAAAAAGTGGGCGACTTCCCGAAAGTGGTAGCAGATGCTGCGAAGCACCGTACACCACACCGTATCGCCAACTATATTCAAGAGACAGCAGCTGCATTCCACAGCTTCTATAACGCTGAAAAAGTGTTAGATGCTTCAAATAAAGAGCTAACAGAAGCTCGTTTAGCCCTTATTACTGCTGTTCGTACAACAATTGCCAACGCATTACGCTTAATCGGCGTATCTGCACCGGAGAAAATGTAATAATCGTCTTTCTAGCCCCCTCACACGACAATGTGCGGGGGTTTTTTTATGTCTTAGAAGCGACGGAAGAAGCAGTCAGGGCGACGGAAAGAACAGTCGAAGCGATGGAAGGAGCAGCCAGAGCGACGGAAAGAACTGTCGAAGTGACGGATAGAATCCAAAGCGACGGATGAAATCCCAGAACTAATCAAATCATCTCCTTAAAACTATAATTTTCTGTGAAATTCAGATATCTTGTTGATGTTTACGCTAACGTCAATGATATACTAAAGGAAAATCGGAAGGGGGAGATGATATTGAGGACGATTCGAGAAGTGGCAAAGCAGTTTCAAGTTTCAACACGGACAATTCGTTATTATGAGCAGCTAGGGCTGCTGAACCCTAATCGATCATCTACTAATGAGCGAACCTTTTCAAAAAAAGAATTAGCGAAGCTTAAGCTTATTTTCCGGGGAAAGCGCTACGGTTTTTCACTTGAGGAGATTAAGGAGATGGTATTGCTGTTTGATGATGATCGCACGGGCATTCAGCAGTTGGAGCGTACGGTCGGATATGGGAAGCAAAAAATGCAAGAGATTGATGGCAAAATTGCAGAGCTTGTACAGATGAAAAAGGAGTTACAGCAATTACAAGGCATGTTTTCCCAAAAATTAGCGACTTTAAAGGGAGAGATGGACGATGAATAGTTCGAATTTGTTAGCGCGTAATGCGCGAAAATACCCTATAAGTGAAGCTGTTGTTTGTCAGGGCAGACGAGTGACTTATCGTGATTTAGATGAGCAAGTGACACGTCTTAGTCATGCTTTGTTAGAGCACGGGGTCCGGCAAGGCGATAAAATAATCATTTTTATGCCAAATGTTATAGAGTTTGTTGTTAGCTATTTTGCTATTCAGCGCATTGGAGCTATTGTCGTTCCAGTAAATGCGAAATTTCCGCTGCAAGAGGTTGAGTATGTCGCGCAGCATGCTGATGCTAAAGCTATTCTAGTACATGAGGCCATCTTTACAGCAGTCGAAAATATCACAATAATTCCCTTAAAAATCAAAACAGGTCAAGAGCAAACTGGTTGGCTAAACTTTGAAATACTTATTCAACATGCAAGTAGTCAAACAATTGATTGCCAGTTGAATGAAGATGATGTGTCAACGATTCTATATACATCGGGTACAACGGGAAAACCAAAGGGTGTATTGTTTAGCTACCGCAATATTTTAACTGTAGCGCAAATGCTTGCAGTGGAAATGGAAGTAAAGCCAGAAAGCCGGATTCTTCTGATGATGCCGTTAACGCATTCAGCCCCATTACATTTATTTTTAATGGCAGGAGTACTTGTAGGCTCGACAAATGTACTAACGCCAACATTTACACCTGATTTATTGATTGATTCAATTGAGCAGGAAAGAACAACGCATTTCTTTGGAGCACCAGTTGCCTATTTGTTAACTGCCCAACGGCCAAGATTGCAAACAGCTGATTTATCATCAATGAAATGGTGGGTTTATGGTGGAGCGCCGTTATCACAAAACGAAGTCCGCTATTTACAAAAAAATTTTAGAACAGAAAATTTAACTTGTGTTTATGGCTTAACAGAGGCTGGTCCAAACGGTTCGATATTGTTTGGTGAAGAGCATGCAACGAAGGCGGGGAGCGTTGGTCGGCGTGCACCACTTGGGGCGGAGCTGCGTATTATGAACGACAATGGAGAAAATGTCAGTGCTGGTGAAGTAGGAGAAATTGTGATATTCGGTGAGGGTAATATGCTGGGCTATTACAAGGATGATAGTGCAACAAAGGCTGCATTTATAGATGGCTGGCTGAAAACCGGTGACTTAGCTCGCTTAGATGAGGACGGTTATATTTGGATTGTCGATCGTAAAAAGGATGTCATTTTTTCGGGTGGTGTGAGTATTTACCCGAAAGAAATTGAAGATAGTATGTTGTGCTATGAGGGGATATTGGAAGTGGCTGTAATCGGTGTGCCACATCCGGAGTGGGGAGAAACGGTGAAGGCTGTTTATGCCGCTAAAATGGAAATTGATGAGGACGAACTTAAAGCTTTTTTGGAGGAGCATCTTGCTAAATATAAAATTCCACGCATCTTCGAACGTGTGAAAGCGCTACCACGAAATGCATCGGGCAAAATACTAAAACAATTCTTGAAGGGACAGGAGGTGAGATAGCATGAAAGTTTTACAGCAGGAAGAAATGAAAACAACAAACTTTTTTAAAGATAATGAGACACTTCATAAAGTTTTAGAAATGATGCTAGATAAGGAGTTTGAGGACTATGCAACACGTGAGCTAACAGATTTTGGTGAGCTTTGTGCGGGAGAGATTGATGTGAGAGCCAAACATACGGATAGAGAGGGTGAACCTCGATTACAAAGGTATAATGCCTATGGTGAGGAAGTGTCAGAAATTTGGGTCAATGATGGCTATAAAAGAACAATGGAAGAGACGTACAATACTGGCATTGTTGGCTATGTGCATAAGGATATTCCGCAATTAGGCAGAAAGGGCAATTATGTGTACAGCTTTGCGCAAGGCTATATACTATCGCATGCTGAACCGGGCTTTTACTGTCCGGTTACTTTAACAATGGCAACGGCTTATTTGCTTGATCATTATGCGAGTGATGAGGTGAAGGAGCGCTTTTTACCACATGTATGTGCAACAGGAGATACGGAGCTATATGAGGGGGCTACATTTTTAACGGAGCGCCAAGGTGGCTCTGATGTTGGGGCGAATGTTGTGGAGGCAAGGGAGGACGGCAATCACTATCGTTTATATGGGGAGAAATATTTTGCATCTAATGCAGGAATGTGTGGAGTAACCATGGTATTGGCGCGCAAGGAAGGGGCTCAGGCAGGCTCAAAGGGCTTAACATTGTTTGCAGTTCCATGGCGCAATGAGGATGGCATAGTTAATAACCTGCGCATTCGGCGTTTAAAGGATAAACTAGGTGTTAGAGCAGTACCTTCTGGTGAGGTAGAATTTGATGGTGCGCTAGCATATGTTGTAGGTGACCCAAATAAAGGGATTTACTATATGCTCGAGGCACTTAATTTATCAAGAATTTGCAATGCGGTTGCTTCGATCGGCATTATGCGTCGCGGCTATTTGGAGGCGAAGCATTATGTGACAAATCGTCATGCTTTTGGTAAATCTTTAACGCAATATCCTATGATTCAGGATACATTAGGGAAATTCGCTGCCAAGCTTCATGTAGAAGTTGCGACGGTTTTTGATCTTATTCAGCTGTACGATAAAGTAACTAGTGGGCAGGGGAATGAAGGGGACATCATGTTGAATCGCTTGTATATTGCTATCATGAAAAAAGAAACGGCGGAGCAAGCGGTACATTATGCTAGTGAAGCCATTGAATTACATGGCGGAAATGGTTATATTGAAGATTTTGTAACACCACGGTTATTAAGAGATGCACAGGTACTCACTGTGTGGGAGGGGACTGCGAATATTTTAGCTTTAGAGCTCATTCGATTAGTTGATAAGTTTCATGTACACGAATTGTTTGTTCGTGTCATGGAGGAACGTCTAGAAAAACTAGCTGACAGTCCATTAGTCGAAATTGTCGTGGATCAATTAGCAAAACTAGATTCAACTTTGCAAACATTTGGCCGTTTAGATGATGCAACGAAAACGTTTGAAGCAAAAAAGGTCGCAGAGAAAATGGCGCATTTATATGAAAGTGTGATAGCAGTCGAATGGGCACAAAGATTCGGCGGCAAATATGAGAAACTAGCAGATATTTATTTAGAGAACACATGGACATTGCGTGAAATGGGTGCACCAATGAAAACGGTACAGTATTTTTCAGACATAGTTTAACTTTTTTCAGCGGGTGTCCAAACAAAATAGAGGAACCCAGCCTAAGAATGCCACGTCCTGTGGTAATTTATCTGTGCGACCGCGGCAACTATGCCGAGGCATAATTGATTTGATGAAGAGTCGTCTCGAATGGAGGCGACTTCTTTGATTTTCATGTATAATACAATCAACTGAATATTATAAAGGTTCTTTACTTAAGTAAAGTGAAAAGGGAAATCGGTGTAATTCCGATGCGGTCCCGCCACTGTATGTGTGAGTTTTTTCAATCTGTGCCACTGAAAATTTCGGGAAGGCTTGAAAAAGCGTATGGAGCACGAGCCAGGAGACCTGCCTTTATAGAAAACACGTTGTAGCCTACGAGGATAGGATGGTGGATGTTGTACATGTATTTTTGTGCAAATTTGACCCCCTCATTGTTTTATGATGAGGGGTATTTGTTTTGTAAGATGAATATCGATATGAAAGTGGGCGATAGACTCGCAATGTTAGGCAGAAAAAATTAAAATGTATCGTTAAATCAGACAAACAAATCATTAAAAACTAGATCCACAAATAGACGAAGGAGGATTCACATGAAGAAAATTTGGAAAATAGGATTATCAGCATTTTTAACTATTGGCTTGCTTGCTGCATGTAATACACAAGAGGCAACAAATGAAAAGCCGTCATCTCAACAAGAGACATCAAAAGTAGATAAAGCAACATTCCCAATGACGATTACGGATGCTACTGGTGAGGAAATTATGCTAGAAGCACCTCCTGAAAAAATTGTCTCGCTCATTCCGAGCAACACAGAAATTTTGTTTAGCCTTGGCTTAAATGATGCGATAGTTGGTGTGACAGATAATGATGATTATCCAGCAGAGGCTATTAAAAAAGAAAAGGTTGGCGGTATGGATTATAATATTGAACAAATTATTGCTTTAACGCCAGATATCGTTTTTGCGCATGCATCGGGTATGAGTTATTCAAAAGGTGCAATTGAACAGCTTGAGGCTACAGGTGTAAAAGTATTTGTTGTAGCGGATGCCAAAAACTTTAATGAAACTTACACAACAATTGAACAGCTTGGTCGTGCAACAGGAAAACTAGAAGAAGCTAAGAAAATTGTCACAAATATGAAGGCAAAAGTTAAAGAAGTGGAAACAAAACTTGACGGTGTTGAGCCAAAGAAAGTCTTTGTAGAATCGTCGGATGAGCCACAGATTTATACAGCAGGTAAAGGTACATTTATGAATGAAATGCTAGAAATGATTCATGTCGAAAATGTGGCAGCAGATGTAAATGACTGGTATCAAATGGATGCTGAACAAATTATCGCAAAAAATCCAGATGTCATTGTTGTGGCATATAATTATGTACCTAATATTTTAACGAAAATTCCACAACGTGCAGGCTTTGAGACAATCTCTGCCGTAAAAAATAATGCCATAGTACAAGTAGATGAAAATATAATAAGTCGCCAAGGTCCTCGTTTAGCAGATGGTCTTGAGGAATTAGCGAAGGCCGTCTACCCTGAGGCGTTTAAATGAGTAAAACAATTGTAGCCTATGTAATAGCAATTACGCTTTTAATCATTAGCATCTGGTGTGGTGTAGCGATAGGCTCAGTTCATATTCCACTAGAAGTATTGTGGAATAAGGCGGCTGATGAAACAGCTGCCAATATTTTATGGAAAATTCGATTACCCCGAGTCCTGTTAGCAGGGCTTGTAGGGGCGTCACTTGCAATTGCAGGGGCAGCTTTTCAAGGCTTATTAAAAAACCCTTTGGCTGATCCTTATACGTTAGGGGTTTCCTCTGGTGCATCAGTTGGCGCAGTGATAACGATTTTTTTTAGTATATCACTACCTGTAGTAGGCCATTTTACATTGCCGACCTTTAGTATGATAGGTGCCATATTAACGATGGTAGCTGTCATGGGCTTTGCTAGAATAGTAGACCGCTCGCTAAAAATGGAGACTCTTATTTTAACAGGGGTTATATTTAGTTCATTTTTAGGGTCCTTGATTTCCTTAATGATTGCATTATCTGGTGAGGAGCTACGCCAAGTAATCGGATGGCTACTCGGCTCCGTATCGATGCGCGGTTGGCCATACGTTCAGATGATTATCCCGTTTGTCATCATTGGCTCCATTATGCTTTGGACACAAAGACGCGAGTTAAATGTTCTATTATATGGTGAAGAGCGCGCGAAGCATTTAGGTGTCAATGTTAAGCGCAGTAAATATATTATTTTAGTGGGTGGATCCATGTTGACAGGAGCTGCGGTAGCTGTTTCTGGAACAATTGGCTTTGTTGGTTTAGTGGTACCTCATATGACGAGAATGGTTTGGGGTTCCGATCACCGTCATTTATTGCCATTATCATGTTTAAATGGGGCAACTTTGCTGATTATTTGTGATTTAATAGCACGAATAATTATTATGCCAAGAGAGCTACCGATTGGTGTCATTACTGCATTTATTGGAGCGCCCGTTTTTTCCTATATTTTTTATAAGCAACGTAGAGGTAAGGGGGCACGGGCATGATTGTTGTTGAACATCTTTCCGGCGGCTATGAAGACGTACCGATCGTCCAGGATATAAGTTTTTCCGTTGAAAAAGGCAACCTACTAGGGATTTTAGGGCCGAATGGTAGCGGGAAATCCACGCTGTTAAAAGTAATAAGTGGCATACTACCAGCAACTGCAGGCACTATACTAGTAGATGGTAAAAAAATTAGCTCTTACAATGCTCGTGCATTAGCAAAAAAAATGGCCGTGCTACCGCAATTACATGCTAATGCCTTTTCGAACAATGTACGGGAGGCAGTATCACTTGGGCGTTACCCACATCAAACGGGCTTCTTTTCAAGCTGGACTGCTCGCGATGAACAAGCACTTCAACATGCTATGCTGCAAACTGGTGTGAAACGCTATGAACAGACACCGATGGAATTTTTGTCGGGCGGTGAACAGCAAAGAGTTTTTGTCGCCCAAGCGCTTGCACAAACAGCGGAAATATTGCTGCTAGATGAGCCAACGAACCATCTAGATATTGCGCATCAACGCCAAATTTTAGATATGGTGCGAAAGGAAGCAATTGAAAGTGGTTTGACTGTTATTATGGTGCTACATGATATGAATTTAGCTTCTCTCTATTGTGATGAATTATTATTAATGGAGGAAGGACGGATGCGGGCATTTGGGGTGCCACATGAAGTATTAGTCACTTCGCAAATCGAAGATGTTTATCATGCCCGAGTGACAACCTATGCACATCCAGAAATTCCAAAGCCTCAAATTACAATGATGCCAGCCTCCGTTGAACATCAGCAGCGTGCTGTCATTACAAAAGAAAATTTCACTGTTACAGATCGTTACATTCAGCTTCAATCAGAGTTTCCTTTAAAAACGGTGTCCTCAGCCGTCCATAATCCGGGTATCGGTTGGTATGATTGTCTGTTAAATCGCTCTGTACCAATAGATTATGTGATTAGTGATGTAAAGAAAGAGGTCGCTGAATTTTTATTAAAAGAGCAGTTTTCATTTACAAGTACAGTTGTCATGTTAACAGCTGTGCCAACAAATCTTGTAGCTATTAATGAATTTAAAGCTTCCTTTGGCAGCGTTCTTGTAGCCGTTACCGCTGGAGTTGGTAATGCTGTTGACGTATCTCGTGCACATGAAAGACAAGATGAACCATATATTGGCACTATAAATACGTGGGTTATTGTGAATGGTTATTTATCAGAAGAAGCGTTTTTCCAAGCCATGATGACGGCTACCGAGGCGAAAACAAAGGCATTGCAATCAGAAAATATTCGTGATGAGCTTAGTGGCACGATAGCGACAGGTACAGCTACAGATAGCTTATTGATTGCAGCGACACAAAAAGGGGAAGAAATGCTGTACGGCGGTCCCATTACTGATGTAGGGAAGATTATCGGTAAAGGTGTTTTTGAAACAACTGTGCAGGCAATAAAAAATTATCTTCATTCAGCAGAAACCTCTGCTGAATGAAGATAATGCCTCCGGCGGATGTCACGGATTTTCAAAGGAATGAATTGTGAGGGCACAATTCAAAATCCGGACGCAATTACGCCAAGGCGAAATTGATAAAATAATTTTAGGAGATGAGAGAAATGAAGCTTTACACGAAAACAGGCGATACAGGGAAAACAAGTCTTATCGGAGGACGTGTTGACAAAGATAGCTTACGCGTTGAAACATATGGGGCCATTGATGAATTAAACTCTTTTATTGGTAAGGCAGTTAGTGAATTAGATCGTGAGTTATTTAAGGATATTTTAATTGATTTAGAAACGATTCAGCATGAACTTTTCGATGCGGGTGGCGACCTAGCTAACGTCATGAAGGAACGTCATTATAAGCTGACAGAGCAGCCGATTGAAGTGTTGGAATCGCGTATTGATGCATTGTCAGATGAAGCACCACCGTTACAGCGCTTTATTCTACCAGGCGGTGCACCAGCAGCCGCAACTTTACACATTGCTCGCACGGTAGCACGTCGAGCAGAGCGTCAAATGGTTACGCTTATGAAGGAAATCGAAGACGTACCGACAATTGTACAAAAATATTTAAACCGTCTATCTGATTATTTATTTGCAGCAGCACGGGTTGTTAATTTTAGATTAAATGTCGCAGATGTTGAGTATATTCGAAGCGGCAATGTCTTTAAAAAATAGTCTGCTATTTATAGACAAATTACGCTCGTTAGCAAAACGTGGGGTTGATTTCCGTTTCGACTATAATTCATTTTTATATAAATACTTTGGAGATTTACCGGAACAAAATCTCACTTTATCGGAACAATTTTAGCTTTTATCGGAATGTTTTCTCGTTTTATCGGAATAATTTCAATTAGAACGGAAATCAACCCACGTTATGGTGAGAGCTCAAAAAATAGCCACTTTGAAAAAATCAGGGTGGCTTTTTTCTTGTAAAATGTAAGAATATAAACTTATCAGAAATATTTTGGTTTTATGTTGACTGAATGATCACTCATTTATTAGAATAGGAATATAACGATAGAATGACGTACATTTACGTATGAGCTAGCAAATTTACCACAAGGAGAGAAACTTACGACAAACTAAAGGGGGGACCAGCCATGAGTCCATTAGTAATTGCAAACATTGTTCTAACAGTCGTGGTTGTGCTTTATGCAGTAGGGTTATTTTTCTATCTGTTAAAAACACGCTATCAGTTTGTGCAATTGGGAAAAAAGGTTGAGTTTGATGAAAGTGTTCAAGAACGAATTCGTTATCTTATGGTCAATGTACTTGGCCAAAATAAGCTATTAAAAGATCCGAAGAGTGGTTTAATTCACGTTATGTTCTTCTATGGATTTTTGATGGTGCAGCTAGGTGCCATAGATTTAATTTGGAAGGGGTTAGCACCTGGATCACATTTGCCGCTTGGCATTTTCTATAGTGTGTTTACATTTTTCCAAGAGCTTGTAGTATTAATGATTTTAGTGGCGGTTGTGTGGGCGTTTTACCGACGCTATGTAGAAAAGCTAGTTCGTCTAAAACGAGGTTGGAAAAATGGGCTTGTCTTAATTTTCATTGGTGGGTTAATGGTATCCACATTACTTGCAAATAGTATGGGAATAATTTGGCATGGTGAAGGACTAACTTATACAGAGCCAGTTGCTTCTGGCATTGCTGCTATTTTTAGCTTCTTACCAGCATCAGCAGCGGCAGTTGTTTTCTATGTAATGTGGTGGGCGCACTTATTAATTCTATTAACATTCTTAGTGTATGTACCACAATCGAAGCACTTCCACTTGATTGTGAGCCCGATTAATGTGTACATGAACCGTTTAGATCGTACAGGTACTTTAACACCAATCGATTTTGAAGCATTAGAAAATGCTGAAGATGAAGAGGAGATTCCACCAATTGGTGTTGGACGCATTCAAGACTTCACACAAAAACAAATGCTAGATTTATATTCTTGTGTAGAGTGCGGACGCTGTACAAATATGTGTCCAGCGTCAGGGACAGGGAAAATGCTATCACCGATGGATTTAATCGTGAAGCTACGTGATCATTTAACATTTACAGGTGCTGTTGAGACAAAGCAAAAGCCTTGGGTACCTTATCAATTCTTTGCTAAAACAAAGGGGAATCAGTTAGCGATGGCAGCTGGTGCTGAGGGGGCAGTTATTGAAGATATTTACAGCCCTTCTTTAATCGGTGAAGTCATTACAGAAGAAGAGATTTGGGCATGTACAACTTGCCGTAACTGTGAAGATCAATGTCCTGTTATGAATGAGCATGTCGATAAAATTATTGATTTACGTCGTTACTTAACAATGACTGAAGGAAAAGTAAACCCTGATGCCCAACGCGCGATGACAAATATCGAACGTCAAGGCAATCCTTGGGGCTTAAACCGTAAAGAAAAAGAAAACTGGCGTGACCTAGATCCAACAATTCATATTCCAACAGTGAAAGAGCTGAAAAAATCAGGCGAGGAAATGGAATATTTATTGTGGGTAGGTTCCATGGGGGCGTTTGATAACCGCTCGCAAAAAATTGCCTTAGCATGCTGTCGTCTATTAAACGAGGCAGGCGTGAAGTTTGCGATTTTAGGAAATAAAGAGAAAAACTCTGGGGACACTCCTCGTCGTTTAGGAAACGAGTTCTTATTCCAAGAGCTGGCAACAGCAAATATCGATGAATTTGAGAAAAATGACGTGAAGAAAATTGTTACGATTGACCCGCACGCTTACAATATCTTTAAAAATGAATACCAAGACTTTGGCTGGAAGGGCGAGGTCTACCACCATACTGAACTATTGAATCAATTGATTGATGAAAATCGTCTAGTGTTAAATTACGAAGTTCATGAAACGATTGTGTTCCACGATTCTTGTTATTTAGGTCGTTATAATGATGTTTATGATGCACCACGTGAGATTTTACGAGGTATTCCAGGTATTAAGCTTGTGGAAATGGAGCGTAATCGTGAGGAAGCAATGTGCTGTGGCGCAGGTGGCGGATTAATGTGGATGGAAGAGCATGTCGGCAACCGTATTAACGTAGCACGAACAGAGCAAGCTTTAGCAACTGATGCATCTGTTATTTCTTCGGGATGTCCTTACTGCTTAACAATGCTTGAGGATGGTACGAAGGCAAAAGAGGTTGAGGATACAATCGGTACATTCGATGTTGCAGAGCTTTTGGAGCGTTCTGTATTTGGCGAAAAAGTGAAAGCTGTCGAGGAGTCTGTTGAAGAGACAGCGGATGTAATGGCTGAAGAAGTAGTAGCTTCTGTGGACGGTGTCGAACAAGACAAGAAAATAGAGACTAACGCAGAAAAATGATGGTTATTGCAGAAATATTTTAGTTATCTGAAAAATATAAATTGCACAATAAATGATTGTTTTGTAGAATAAGATTAAATGGAAATGGGAGTTAACTTAAAACTCCCATTTTTCATCGATAGGGGTTGAGCGAGCGTTCAGTCAATAAAGATGCTCTTATACTTCTTCAAGAACGTAAAACAAAAGGGGTGTTTTACTTGAATAGAGCAGTCATTTTAGCAGGAGCAAGAACTGCATTTGGTAAGTTTGGAGGTTCATTATCAGCATTAAGCGCCAGTGATTTAGGCGCGATCGCCATAAAAGGGGCACTTGAGAAAGCGGATATTTCGCCTGATGAAGTGGATGAAGTAATTTTAGGCTCCGTTTTACAAGGGGGACAGGGCCAAATTCCTTCAAGGCAGGCTGCGATCAAAGCAAATTTACCAATAGCAGTGAAAACAGAAACGATTAACAAGGTTTGTGCGTCAGGGATGCGTGCTGTAACACTAGCAGATCAGCTCATTCGATTAGGGGACGAAGAAGTAATGATCGCTGGTGGTATGGAGTCCATGTCCAATGCACCGTATTATTTACAAAATGGTCGAACAGGCTTACGCATGGGCGACTCAATGATGGTAGATGGCATGTTATATGATGGCTTAACATGTGCTTTCGATAAGGCTAGGCCGCATATGGGAAGCTATGGTAATACAACGGCCAAAGAATATTCATTAAGCCGTGAGGAGCAGGATGCTTGGTCTGTTCGCAGTCATGAACGTGCACTTGCAGCAATTGAAAAAGGTTATTTTGCTGAAGAAATCGTGCCTGTGGAAATTCCACAACGTAAGGGAGAACCACTTCAAGTCGATACAGACGAGGCACCAAGAGCTGGTACATCAATGGAGGTACTTGCCAAACTCAAGCCAGCCTTTGACAAGGATGGAACAATTACAGCAGGGAATGCACCTGGCGTTAACGATGGTGCATGTGTCCTAGTAGTAATGAGTGAGGAGCGTGCAGCTCGTGAAGGCAGAGAGCCACTTGCGGTCATTATCGGCCATGAAGAGCTTGCTATTGAGCCAGAGAATTTCCCGCAAACACCTGGGCTTGTCATTAACAAGTTACTGAAAAAGACAGGTAAATCATTAGCTGACATTGATTTGATCGAAATCAATGAAGCATTTGCAGCAGTAGCTCTTATCAGCAAGCAGTTGGCGGATTTAGATGCTGAAAAGGTCAATGTTAACGGTGGTGCAGTTGCACTAGGTCATCCCATCGGAGCATCTGGAGCACGCATTATTTTAACGCTTGCTCATGCATTAAAGCGTCGTGGTGGTGGTATCGGAATTGCGGCTATCTGCTCAGGTGGAGGGCAAGGCGATGCGATTATGATTGAAGTACCGAAAACAGGGGGACACGAATGATGGGAATTCAAAAAGTAATGGTTATTGGTGCAGGCCAAATGGGCTCTGGCATTGCACAAGTTTGTGCACAAGCTGGCTATGATGTCAAACTGAACGACATGAAACAAGAATTTTTCGAACGCGGGTTAGGCGTCATGACGAAAAACCTAACACGTGATGTCGAAAAGGGGCGTAAAACTGAGGATGAGAAGGCGGTCATTCTAGGTCGCATTACTATGTCACTAGATTTACAGGATGCTAGTGACGTAGATATCATCATCGAGGCAGCCGTGGAAAATATGGAAGTAAAGCAATCCATCTTTAAGCAAATTGATCAGATTGCACCGGCACATACCATTTTAGCTACAAATACATCATCTTTACCCATTACGGAAATTGCAGCTGTTACAAATCGTCCAGAGCAAGTGATTGGTATGCACTTTATGAATCCGGTACCTGTTATGAAGCTAGTAGAAATTATTAGAGGGTTAGCAACAAGTGATGAAGTCTACAAAGCGGTTGAAGACATGACAGTAAAACTATCGAAAACGCCAGTGGAAGTAAATGACTTCCCAGGCTTTATTTCGAATCGTATTTTATTACCAATGATTAATGAAGCGATCTACGCATTGTATGAAGGTGTAGCCTCGAAAGAAGCCATTGATGATGTGATGAAGCTCGGCATGAATCATCCGATGGGGCCGTTAACATTGGCAGACTTTATTGGCCTTGATACATGTTTATCCATCATGGAGATTTTACATGAGGGCTTAGGCGATAGTAAATATAGACCTTGTCCATTGCTTCGTAAATATGTGGCAGCAGGATGGCTAGGTAAAAAATCCGGAAGAGGCTTTTACGTTTATGAATAATCCTATGGGGATGGGACGATTCAAATAAAATGAAATGCTACGGGACAACGTACAGGGGTGACAGTATAGATGCATTTACAATTTACAGATGAACAAATAATGATGCGTGATATGGTTCGTAATTTCGCTCAGGATAAAATTGAACCGTGCGTAGAACGTATGGAAGCAGGAGAGTTTCCGCATGAACTCCTTGCGCAAATGGGAGAATTAGGTTTAATGGGGATTACAACGCCTGAGGAATTAGGCGGCTCAGCGATGGATTTCACATCGTACATAATTGCAATTAATGAACTATCAAAGGTTAGCGCAGTAATGGGTGTTATTTTATCCGTGCATACTTCGGTTGGAACAAACCCTATCATTTATTTCGGTAACGATGAACAGAAGAAACGCTATGTTCCAAAGCTTGCGGCAGGTGAATATTTAGGGGCATTTTGTTTAACAGAGCCTAGTGCTGGTTCTGACGCGGGTTCTTTACAATCCAAAGCGGTGCGAGATGGAGATGCCTATATTATTAACGGCTCCAAGGTGTTTATTACAAACGGTGGAGAAGCAGATGTTTATATTGTCTTTGCTTCAACGAATCCTACTGAAAAAACACGTGGTATTTCAGCATTCATTGTTGAAAAAGGAACACCCGGCTTAATCATAGGCAAAGATGAACATAAAATGGGCTTACACGGCTCACGTACAGTGCAACTAACATTCGACAACTGTCGCATTCCGGCCACGAACCTTCTTGGGGAGGAAGGGGAAGGCTTTAAAATTGCAATGGCTAACTTAGACGTTGGACGTATTGGAATCGCAGCACAAGCGCTAGGCATTGCCGAAGCGGCGCTAGAGGCAGCTACTGCATATGCCAAAGAACGTGTTCAATTTGGTAAGGCTATTGCAGCGCAACAAGGTGTCGGCTTCAAGCTTGCTGACATGGCGACTGCAGTAGCAGCAGCAAAATTACTAGTCTATCGAGCAGCGGATTTACGCACAAAGGGGTTACCGTGTGGAGCAGAGGCCTCGATGGCGAAACTTTTTGCCTCTCGTACGGCCGTGCAAACAGCGATAGACGCTATACAAATTTTCGGTGGCTATGGCTATACAAAAGACTATCCTGTAGAGCGTTATTTCCGAGATGCAAAAGTGACAGAAATTTACGAGGGTACAAGTGAAATTCAAAAGCTAGTCATTCGTAAACATTTACTTAAATAAAGTCTGATGTCATGTTGCATTGTTGATTTTTCAAGGATGCTGGCGCTTGCTAAACGAAAACCTCTATAGAAATCAGCAATATCAGGCGTATTTATTAGGAAAATATAGGTTTATTATTGGCTGATAAAAGGATTTTTTTGTTGATATTTTGCTAATGTACGTCCATTTTTACTGATTGTAGCGTAGGGCTACTCGACGCTCGCGGGAAAGCGAGTAGCCCGTAGCGGAAATCATAGCCTTCGAAAATAATTAGAGTGGATAAGAATGGTTAATCAACACACTTGCAACAATATAGCACTAACAGAGTCTAACGAAAAAGGGGACATGGATAATGAACTTTCAATTATCAGAAGAGCATGAGCAATTACGCGAAATGATTCGTGATTTTGCTATTAATGAAGTAGCACCAACAGCAGCTGAACGTGATGAGAACGAAGAGTTTAATCGTGCAATTTTCGATAAAATAGCAGAGTTAGGCTTAACAGGTATTCCATGGCCAGAAGAATACAGCGGTGCAGGCTTTGATTATCTTGCGTATGTCATTGCTGTAGAGGAATTATCACGTGTATGTGCTTCAACAGGGGTAACTTTATCAGCGCATACATCACTTGCTAGTTGGCCGATTTTTAAATTCGGTACGGAAGAACAAAAACAAAAATATCTTCGTCCAATGGCAGAAGGGAAACATATCGGTGCATATGGCTTAACGGAGCCAGGATCAGGCTCTGATGCTGGTAGCATGAGAACATATGCCAAACGTGATGGCGATGATTATATTTTAAACGGCTCGAAGATTTTCATTACCAATGGTGGAGTAGCAGATACATATGTTGTATTTGCAGTAACAGATCCAGAAGCTAAATATGGCACAACTGCTTTTATCGTTGAAGCTAGTTTTGAAGGTTTCTCGGTAGGGAAGAAGGAGAAAAAACTAGGAATTCGTTCATCTCCTACAACTGAAATTATTTTTGATAACTGTCGCGTTCCGAAAGAAAACATGCTTGGAGCTGAGGGAGAAGGCTTCAAAATTGCGATGACAACCCTTGATGGAGGACGTAATGGTATTGCGGCACAAGCTGTAGGGATTGCACAAGGAGCTTTGGATGCAGCCATTGAATATGGTAAGGAGCGTGTGCAATTTGGTAAACCGATTACTGCCAACCAAGGTGTATCCTTTAAACTAGCGGATATGGCCACTCAAATTGAAGCATCTCGACTGCTTACATACCAAGCGGCTTGGTTGGAATCAAATGGTCTACCTTATGGTAAGGCATCTGCAATGGCAAAATTAATGGCTGGCGATACGGCGATGAATGTAACGACTGAGGCGGTTCAAGTCTTTGGTGGATATGGATATACGAAAGATTATCCAGTTGAGCGCTTCATGCGTGATGCGAAAATTACACAAATTTACGAAGGTACACAAGAGATTCAACGACTTGTTATCTCTCGTATGTTGACAAAATAACGTATGACAAAAAAAGATAAAAGACCCCAAGTACAGTCAACGGTAAAAGATGAAAATCTCATCGCCATTCGTCGAGAACAAATGATAAAGGGAGCCATTCAATTATTTAAAGAAAAAGGTTTTCATCGTGCTACCACGAGAGAAATCGCAAAAGCTGCAGGCTTTAGTATCGGCACATTATATGAATATATTCGTACGAAGGAAGACGTCCTCTACCTTGTATGTGATAGTATTTATCACCATGCGATGGAACGACTTTCAAGTTATGAGATTAAGGCAGGAACGATTGAAGAGTTAAAGGAAATGATTCGAGAGTATTTCTTGCAAATTGATAGTATGGTTGATGAGCTGACAATCATGTATCAGGAAACGAAATCATTGTCGAAAGAAGCACAGCGTTATGTATTTAGTAAAGAGTTTGAAATGGTTGGTACTTTTGAGCGATTACTACAACGCTGTGTGCAGTCAGGTGAAATAACGATGACGGATCAACAAATTCACTTGGCAGCAAATAACTTAGTCGTTTCTGGACAAAGCTGGGCATTCCGTAAATGGGCGCTCCATCGCCAGCATTCTATTGATGAATTTATTGACATGCAAATAACATTGTTTGTTTCAGGCATAAAGGGGTTCTCATAAGTTTTTGTAAAGGGGTTGTCGGTAATTGCATAGAGCGACATTGCAATTACCGATTTTTTTATGAGGCTCATCACCAAAGTTGGGGATGATATTTGTTAAAAATGTATGTCATGTAAATTAGTTGATTGAAGTGGAGACTGGGCGACTCCTTGGGGATCAGCGATAGAGGAACGAAGGCTAAAACCATCACATCCTGTGATAACGCCTTCGTGACCAACATCGTGTTGGCCCGAGACCCTGGAGCGAGCGGTGCGAGTGAAGCGGCTCATCGGACGCCCCCAGGAAAGCGCCCAGTCGGAACGGAAATCAACCACACTTTATGATGATGAGTCGATAAAGAACATTAAGGAGAGAAAGTGGGGATTTCATATGACAAAGGCAGAAGTATATCGTCCCAAAAATCACGTACGTTTTGTAACAGCATCGAGTCTTTTTGATGGACATGATGCTTCGGTTAACATTATGCGACGTATTTTACAATCAAGCGGTGTAGAGGTAATCCATTTAGGACATAACCGCTCCGTGGAAGAAGTCGTAAATGCTGCGATTCAAGAAGATGCTCAAGGCATTGCGGTATCTTCTTATCAAGGTGGGCATATGGAATACTTTAAATATATGTATGATTTGCTGCGTGAAAAAGGGGCGCCACATATTAAAATATACGGAGGTGGCGGTGGTGTTATTTTACCGCGTGAAATTAAAGAGCTACATGCTTACGGGATTGCAGGGATTTTCTCGCCTGAGGATGGGCGTGTCTTAGGATTACAAGGAATGATTAATGAGAAAATTAAAGGAACTGATTTCCCAACAGCTACAGGTAGCTATCAAGAAAAGCTTGATGCTTTAACGACAGAAACACCAGAAATATTAGCAAATTTAATAACTGCTGCTGAGTCGAATGATGATGAAGAAACGAAAAAGATGCTAGAAGAAGCTCGTAAACGCTCGAAAGTGACACCTGTATTAGGTATTACAGGAACAGGTGGTGCAGGTAAATCTTCCTTAACGGATGAATTAATTCGTCGTTTCTTAAAAGAGTTTCCGGATAAACGCGTAGCTATTCTTTCTGTTGATCCGACCAAGCAAAAAACAGGTGGCGCTTTACTGGGTGACCGAATTCGTATGAATGCGATTTTCAATAATCGAGTATATATGCGTAGTTTAGCAACCCGTGGATCTCGTACAGAGCTTACTGCTTCGATTGGGGATGTGCTAGATGTAGTGCGTGTAGCGGGCTATGATTTAATTATTGTAGAAACAAGTGGTATTGGTCAGGGTGATGCGGAAATTACAAAATACACCGATTTATCCATGTACGTGATGACAAGTGAGTTTGGTGCGCCAACTCAGCTTGAAAAAATCGACATGATTGATTTTGCGGATGTTATTGCTATTAATAAATTTGAACGTAAAGGCTCAGAGGATGCGCTACGTCAAGTGCAGAAGCAATATCAACGCTCACGAGAGCTTTGGGATGAATTACTTGATAATATGCCTGTGTACGGTACGATTGCCAGTCAATTCAATGATAAAGGAACGAATGCTTTATTTGCTGCATTAGTGAATATCATTAATACAAAGACGGGAAGTAATTGGGAAACAGGCTATGAGCAATTTGCGAAAACCCAAAAGCAAGATGTTATCATTCCAAACGACCGTCGTTATTATTTACGAGAACTTACAGATACTGTGCGTGGCTATCATAAAAAATCAGAGCAGCAGGTGGAATTTGCTCGCCGCCTATTCCAATTAGAGGGAGCTATTACAGCGATTAAAGAAAAAGCGCCAAATGATGCACTTGTTGAATCTCTTACTTCTTTAGCGGAAGGTTTCAGAGATGAATTAACGGCTGAGTCTAAACGTATATTAGATAATTGGCAGACTCTAAAAGAAGCGTATGCTGGAGACGAGTTTGTCACGAAAGTTCGTGATAAGGAAATTCGAACAATTTTAAATACAACAAGCCTTTCTGGTACAAAAATCCCTAAAGTTGCTTTGCCGACATTCGTAGATTACGGTGAAATTTTACGCTGGGTTTATAAAGAAAATGTACCTGGTGAATTTCCATACACAGCAGGGGTATTCCAATTTAAGCGTGAAGGGGAAGATCCGAAGCGACAATTTGCTGGCGAGGGAACGCCTGAGCGTACAAATAAACGATTCCATTATTTATCAAAGGATGATGATGCAAAACGTTTATCAACAGCATTTGATTCGGTAACGCTTTATGGTGAGGATCCAGATTATCGACCAGATATTTATGGGAAAGTTGGAGAATCGGGTGTATCTATTTGCACGCTAGAGGATATGAAAAAGCTTTATGCAGGCTTTGATTTATGTGCACCATCAACTTCAGTATCGATGACAATTAACGGTCCAGCACCGGTTATTTTGGCGATGTTCATGAATACGGCTATTGATCAGCAAGTGAAACTACGTGAGGTAGAACTTGGTCGACCTTTGACAGTGGAAGAATTTACGGAGACACGGGAGAAAACATTACAGGTTGTACGTGGAACCGTGCAAGCGGATATTTTAAAAGAAGATCAAGGGCAAAATACATGTATTTTTTCAACAGAGTTTGCGTTACGAATGATGGGCGATATTCAGCAATACTTTATCGATCATAAAGTTCGTAATTATTACTCAGTATCTATTTCTGGTTACCATATTGCCGAAGCTGGTGCAAACCCAATATCACAATTGGCTTTCACATTAGCAAATGGCTTCACGTATGTGGAATATTATTTAAGTCGAGGCATGAATATTGATGACTTTGCGCCAAATCTATCATTCTTCTTTTCTAACGGACTAGATCCAGAATACACAGTTATTGGACGTGTAGCCCGTCGTATTTGGGCAGTTGCCATGCGTGATAAGTACGGTGCCAATGAACGAGCGCAAAAATTAAAATATCATATCCAAACATCTGGACGCAGTTTGCATGCACAGGAGATTGATTTTAATGATATTCGCACAACGCTACAGGCGTTAATGGCATTACAGGATAACTGTAATTCATTGCATACAAATGCATATGATGAGGCAATTACAACGCCTACGGAAGAATCTGTACGTCGTGCAATGGCCATTCAAATGATTATTACGAAGGAACATGGCTTAGCGAAAAACGAAAATCCATTACAAGGTGCATTTATCGTAGAAGAGTTAACGGATCTTGTAGAAGAAGCGGTACTAGAAGAGTTTGATCGAATTAATGATCGTGGTGGCGTGCTAGGTGCAATGGAAACACAATATCAACGTGGCAAGATTCAAGAGGAATCCATGCACTATGAGATGCTAAAGCATTCAGGTGAGCTACCAATCATTGGTGTGAACACCTACTTAAATCCGAATCCACCTTCAGAAGATGACATTAACAATATGGAAATTGCACGTGCATCGACCGAAGAAAAAGAAACGCAAATTCATAATTTACATGCCTTTTGGAAGCAACATGAAGGTGAGAACGAAGCGGCCCTTGCTCGTTTACAACAAGTAGCAGTAAACAACGGTAATATTTTCGCAGAGCTTATGGAAACCGTAAAAGTCGCTAGCTTAGGACAAATCACGAATGCATTATATGAGGTTGGCGGACAATATCGTCGTAATATGTAATTTGTAAATTTTCTTGTTGTATAATGTATTCTTTGTGCAAAATGTTTGTGAAGTTTTAAGTGTCTAGTCTTAGGATTAGGCACTTCTTTTTATTTCCGTTATAATAGAACTGTAAAAAAAGGGGGGGGCGCAGTAGAATGATGAAAACAGCTATTAATTACATCATTATTTTAGCTTTGGTGGTAGGAGTTATCTTCCTGTATGATAAGCAAATTGGCGCTGTTCCTTTACTATTATTATCTGTCTATTTGTTTTACTTAGGGATAAAAAAAATGCGTAATATAAAAAACAGTAATTGAAGCTAGCAAAGAGGATAAAACTTTGTATATAATGGGTATTATGCTTATGATATGGAAAGTTCCTTTTGTGCGGCCTTTTTTGCTGCGCTCCGAAAATAAAGCTATATATTTTAAAACGTCCATTGTGATGAAAGAAAGGAAGTGCACGAATGAATTTTCGTGAAATGACAAAAGAACAATTAACGGAAGAGTCGTTAATTAACTTAGCGTATGCAATTTTAAATGAAAAACGTGCCTCAGTGTCTTTTAATGACTTATTAACAATTATTCAAGAGCTTGTGGGCTATAGTGATGAAAAAATGAAAGCCCGCCTACTACAATTTTACACAGATATAAATGTCGATGGCCGCTTCTTATTTAATCAGGAAACTGGCTGGGGCTTACGTGAATGGTATAAAGTTGAACAGATTGAGGAAGAAACAGCTCCTTCTGTTAAAACTCATAAGAAAAAATCTAAAGCGGCTCTTGAAGATGAAGAGGATTTAGATGAAGATCTAGAGGAAGAAGATATTGACTTCGAAGAAGATTATGAAGAATTCGTTGAAGATGATCTAGAGAAAGAAGATGAAGATAAAGAGATCGATTTTGATGAAGAGGATATAGAGGAGATCGATGAAGAAATCGACGAGGACTTTATTGATGAGGATGAAGATGAGTTAGAAGAAGAGGATGAAATTTAACAAATTTCAGCAAATATCCGCTAAAAATAAAGGAACTCAGTCTAAGAACGCCACTTCCTGTGGCGACAAACTGAGTGACCAACATCGTTGTGGCCTGAAGCCTCAGGCGGACGCAATTAGGCAGAGGCATAATTGATGGTAATCACTCTTTGAAATTTTCTTTCTTTTATCCTTGTAGTAAAAAATCTTGACTTCTATCACGGTTACGTTTAATCTTTTACTTGGGCTCCTTATTAAAGGAGAAAGACCGTGTATGTAATACGCTCCCCCTGCAAACCTATGCAGGAGGAGCGTTTTTTTATTTTTTAACTATATTCAGTCAAGTTCTCCCCTGTTTATAGCTACGGAATGAATAGGAATGCTCTAAATTATTCATGATGTATAATAATCGGTGACTAAATATACGTTAGGATGGATTTTTAAAGGAAAGTAGAAAGAGATAGAAACGATTACAGCTTCGAATCGACTACAACTTTGTAGGCATTCTCGGCTTTTCTTATTTTAGGGCTAAGAAAAATCAATTTTCTTAGGTCGTAGAGACATTTACACCAATGCTCAAAATTACTTAGCTTAGGATGTGAATGCACTTTTCTTACTAGTAATTTCTAGAACAACATAAGGAGGAATTTTTTCATGACGAAGTATATTTTTGTAACAGGTGGGGTTGTGTCATCACTTGGAAAAGGGATTGTAGCAGCATCTCTAGGTCGTTTATTAAAAAATCGTGGATTAGAAGTAACGATTCAAAAATTTGACCCATATATTAATATTGACCCAGGTACAATGAGTCCTTATCAACATGGTGAGGTTTTCGTAACAGATGATGGCGCAGAAGCTGACTTAGACTTAGGTCACTACGAACGTTTCATTGATATTAACCTAGGAAAACATTCTACCGTAACATCAGGGCGTGTTTATCAGTCTGTATTACAAAAAGAACGCCGCGGTGATTACAACGGTGGAACAGTACAAGTAATTCCTCACATTACAAATGAGATCAAAGATCGTATTCAACGAGCTGGTCGCGAAACAAATGCAGACGTAGTTATTACAGAAGTAGGCGGAACAGTTGGAGATATTGAGTCATTGCCATTCCTTGAAGCAATTCGCCAAATGAAAACCAATTTAGGTCATAACAATGTGATGTATGTTCATTGTACGCTTATTCCTTATATTAAAGCTGCGGGTGAGCTAAAAACAAAACCGACTCAGCATTCTGTAAAAGAATTACGTTCTTTAGGTATCCAACCAAATATTATTGTTGTACGCACAGAGCAAGAAGTGCCTCAGGATATGAAAGAAAAATTAGCTTTATTCTGTGATGTTCAGCCACATGAAATTATTGAATCTTGCGATGCAGAACATTTATATGAAGTACCTCTAAACCTTCATGCACAAGATATTGATGATATCGTACTTGACCATTTTGGCATTGAAGCACCAGAGGCGGATATGGAAGAATGGCGTGAGCTTGTAGCAAAAGTGAAAAGTTTACCAAATAAACGTAAAGTAGCATTAGTAGGTAAATATGTAGAACTACAAGATGCTTACATTTCTGTTGTAGAGGCATTAAAGCATGCAGGCTATGTATATAATTCTGATATTGATATTGACTGGATCAATGCAGAACATGTAAATGCTGACAATGTTGCTTCATTATTAAAAGGGGCTGACGCCATTTTAGTTCCAGGTGGTTTCGGTGATCGTGGAGTTGAAGGTAAAATTTTAGCGACACAGTATGCTCGTGAAAATAATGTGCCATTCTTAGGGATTTGCCTAGGTATGCAACTTGCAACAGTGGAATTTGCTCGTAACGTACTTGGACTAAAAGGAGCGCATTCTACAGAACTTGATCCAAAAACGGAATATCCTATTATTGATTTCCTACCAGATCAAAACGACAGTGTAGACATTGGTGGAACATTACGTTTAGGGTTATATCCATGTAAGTTAAAAGAAGGCTCAAAGGCAAGTCAAGCCTATGACAAAGAGCTTGTTTATGAGCGCCACCGTCATCGTTATGAATTTAACAATGAATATCGTGAGGCGATGGAAGCTGAAGGTCTTGTCTTCTCAGGTACAAGTCCTGACGGTAAATTAGTGGAAATTATCGAGTTACCAGGGAATAATTTCTTCGTAGCATGTCAATTCCACCCTGAGTTAGTATCACGTCCAAACCGCCCACAGCCATTGTTCCGTGATTTCATCGGAGCAACATTCAAATAAAAAAAGAGTTGTCTCACGTGCTGAGACAACTCTTTTTATCCTCATTCAAAAAGGTAACGACTATTGGATGAAGACAGCATTTTTGCTCCTACAGCGGCAAATGTTTTTTTGTAGCGAAAGCGAAGCGGCAACTACAATTACCATGCGAAGTTGATGGAATCTACAACTCTTCGTCACCGAGACCAAGCATTTCATCATACGCAATTTTTATTGCTTCATAAACAAAAAGGGCAGCAATAGCATGTGGCACAACGATGCGCTTGCCTAAATCGTTCGGTAATAAACCACCTCGCATGCGTGTTGAAATATACGTATACGCTAAATCCGCTAATGGGTTTTCGAAATGCGCAACTTCGCTAGCAACTGCTGCAAATGGAATAAACCGGTTATTTAATTGCTGTGCTAAGGCTAATGCATCCTCATCGTGTACACTACGTGTAAAAATGCATACACGATCAGCTTCTGTGATAATTGTATCTTTTGTCCAAGGGACTAACTTAGTAAAACGTTCCACAGCTTGACATGCATTTAATTCGACTACTTGCATTTCACCAAAGCATGCGAAATAGACATTGCCTTCACCAATACCCGCTTGTGCAAGTAGTCTCGCTGTTTCTTCAATAGCTTCCTCTTCATTTTGTGTAATTCTTTGTAATAATCCACTTAATTGTGTTGTTAGAATTTTTGACATAATCCCACCTCAATCAATATTATAGGTATGAAAAGAGCATAAAGCAAAAGCAGATAATTTATAATACTAGGAGGTATTAAGCGGTTAAAGGAGAATAATACATAATATAGGAAGTTTTGTGTAAGAATAATAACTCAAAAAGGGCGGAATGAACTGTGAAACGATTACTAATTGTCGATGATCAACCGGGAATTCGTTTACTTTTAAATGAAGTGTTAAAAAAGGAAGGGTATGTTACATATTTAGCTGCAAATGGTATGGAAGCACTGAAATATGCGGAGGAGGAAATGGATTGTGTCCTATTAGATATGAAAATTCCAGGGATGGATGGCATAGAAATTTTAAAGCGCTTAAAAGAGAAGTGGCCACAACTCCCTGTTTTCATGATGACTGCATATGGTGAATTGGATGTTGTACAGGAGGCATTAGATTTAGGAGCAATTCGATACTTTACTAAGCCTTTTGATATTTTTGAAGTGCGTGATGAGGTTAATAAAACATTAAAAGTTTAGTTGAACAGGCAGTGGACAACACCGCCTGTTTTTCATGGTTGTTAAACGATTTGTAGTTTTACTATATTCACATGTTTCCAACATATATTTTGAGTGTATCTTTGCTTTGGTACTGAAGAAATTTTTGTATTGCTGTTCATGTTCGTGTAGCAAAGAAGACGCTGTCGCTGCGTTGCACTACGCTATCGTGTAGAAAATAACAGCCCCTGCTTTTCAGGGCTGAAACCTTCGTTCCATTGCACTCCACTGCGTTGCACTTTGCTTACGTGCAGAAAACAAGACGCTGTCGCTACGTTGCACTCCGCTTTCGCGTAGAAAATAAAAGCCCCTGCTTTTCAGGGGCTTTTATTTTTGCTATGATTAAATAGCACATCTATGTAGAAAGAATAGTCCTAAGAGGAGGATTTTTAGTATGGCATTAGTATCTATGAAAGAGATGTTAATTAAAGCAAAAGCAGAAGGTTATGCGGTTGGTCAGTTCAACATCAACAACCTTGAGTGGACTCAAGCAATTTTACAAGCAGCAGAAGAAGAAAAATCTCCAATTATTCTAGGCGTTTCTGAAGGCGCAGGTAAATATATGGGAGGATTCATCGCCGTTGTACACATGGTAAAAGGTTTGATGGAGTCTTATGGAACTACAGTACCTGTAGCTATTCACCTTGATCACGGTTCAAGCTTTGAAAAATGTAAAGAAGCAATTGATGCAGGCTTTACTTCCGTTATGATTGATGCATCTCATCATCCATTCGAGGAAAATGTTGCGACTACTTCAAAAGTAGTTGAGTACGCGCGTGCGAAAGGTGTTTCTGTTGAAGCTGAGCTTGGCACAGTAGGTGGTGACGAGGATGGCGTAATCGGTGGTATTATGTACGCTGATCCAGAGGAATGCCGTAAAATGGTTGAGCTAACAGATATCGATTGCTTAGCACCAGCACTTGGCTCTGTCCATGGTCCTTACAAAGGAGAACCAAATTTAGGTTTCAAAGAAATGGAGGAAATATCCAAATTGGCAGATCTACCACTAGTACTACATGGTGGTACTGGAATTCCAACAAAAGATATTCAACGCTCAATTTCATTAGGTACAGCAAAAATTAACGTCAATACTGAAAATCAAATTGCTGCTACAAAAGTAATCCGTGAAGTTCTTGATAATGATAAAGTTGTTTATGACCCTCGTAAATTCCTTGGTCCAGCACGTGAAGCGATTAAAGCAACAGTTATCGGGAAAATCCGTGAATTTGGTAGTGCACAAAAAGCATAATTTTTGCATTTAAAATGCTACAAAAACACAGATGAATACACATAATAAGAGAAGTGTTGATGCTTTTATCGACCTTCTCTTGTTTTTGAAATAAAAAATTTTTGGCAAAAATTCAAATATAAGGATCATCACCAAAAGTTAGGAATGGCATTTGCGTAAAAACGTATGTAATGTATAGTAGTTGGTTTCCACTCCGACTAAAACGACCCTAGGAAGGCGCCCATTCGGAACAGAAATTAACCCTACGTTTTGGTAATGAGCCAAGATAGTGATCAGGAGGGAATAGTATGAAATTTTTTATTGATACAGCAAACTTTGAAGAGATTAAAGAAGCACACGCATGGGGTATTTTATCAGGTGTTACGACAAACCCATCGTTAGTTGCAAAAGAAGAGAACGTTTCTTTCCATGAACGACTTCGTGAAATCACAGAGCTTGTAGATGGCTCAGTGAGTGGGGAAGTCATTGCTCTAGATGCAGAAGGTATGATTAAAGAAGGCTTAGAATTGGCTGCAATTGCTCCGAATATTACCGTTAAACTGCCAATGACTCCAGCTGGCTTAGAGGCATGTCGCTTCTTTTCAGACAAAGGTATTAAAACGAACGTAACATTAATCTTCAGTGCCAACCAAGCATTAATGGCTGCTCGTGCGGGTGCTACATATGTATCACCATTTATCGGTCGTCTAGATGATATGGGGCAAAATGGTGTAGAACTAATTGAAACGATTGCAGATATTTTCACAATCCATAATATCGATACGCAAATTATCGCTGCATCTATCCGTCACCCACAGCATGTAACAGCTGCAGCGCTTGCTGGTGCACATATTGCGACTACTCCTTTTAAAGTATTAACGCAGCTTTTCAATCATCCATTAACGGAAAAAGGAATTGAAGGATTTTTAGCGGATTGGAATAAGAGAAAAGGCAAATAATAAGATTATATAGTGAGCCAATTGCAGAAAAAATTACTTTCCAATCATGAGGGAGAACGCGAAATGGATGTTTACAAAATTACAGGCGAAAATCGTCTACAGGGTACAATAAAAGTTAGTGGTGCAAAAAATAGTGCAGTCGCCTTAATTCCAGCATCAATTTTGGCGAACTCTCCAGTGACAATTGGAGGGATACCAGAAATTTCTGATGCATGGACGTTAAAGGCATTATTAGAGGAAATCGGTGGAGAAGTTTCATTTGAGAATGGCATAATGACCATTGATCCGACAGATATGATTGCTTTGCCATTACCAAACGGCAACGTGAAAAAGCTTCGTGCCTCTTATTACTTGATGGGAGCAATGCTTGGGCGCTTTAAAAAAGCTGTAATTGGTTTACCAGGAGGCTGTTTCTTAGGGCCACGTCCTATTGACCAACATATAAAAGGCTTTGAAGCATTAGGTGCGAAAATCACGAATGAGCATGGAGCAATTTATTTACGTGCCGATGAATTAATTGGCGCCAAAATATATTTAGACGTTGCTAGTGTTGGCGCAACAATTAATATTATGTTAGCTGCTGTCCTTGCAAAGGGACGTACGGTTATTGAAAATGCAGCAAAAGAACCGGAAATTATTGATGTCGCCACTCTTCTCACTAACATGGGAGCTAATATTAAAGGTGCAGGTACAAGTGTTATCCGTATAGAAGGCGTAGAGGAACTTCATGGCACGGAGCATGCGATTATTCCAGATCGTATTGAAGCTGCTACATTTATGATTATGGCTGCCGCTTTAGGTGAAGGCATTACAATTGATAATGTTATTCCATTACATTTAGAGGCGATTACTGCAAAGCTTCGTGAAATGGGTGTAAAAATAGAAATCGGTGAAGAAAGTATTTTTGTGCCAAAAACGGATTTCTCCACATTGCAAGCCGTTGATGTGAAAACATTAGTGTATCCTGGATTCCCAACTGATATTCAGCAACCACTTTCTGTTTTAATGTCTCAAGCATTTGGTTCCTCAAAGATAACAGATACAATCTATACAGCTCGATTTAAGCATATTGATGAACTTCGTCGTATGAATGCAAATGCACGCGTTGAAGGAAATACAGCTATTATTACAGGTCCTAGTAAATTACATGGTTCAACTGTAACAGCTACAGATCTTCGTGCCGGTGCTGCATTAGTATTAGCAGGCCTTTTAGCTGAAGGCGAAACGGAAATTCATGATATCTATCATATTGAACGTGGTTATAGTTCACTTATTAAGAAATTACGTGATTTAGGCGCTGATATTCGACGTGAAACAATAATGGCTCGTGTAGCAGAGGCAAAGGAATAATGAGAGCTAAAAGTTTTGAACTAACTATGTTACAATAGAGGTAATTTGAATGTTTCGGCGAAGAAATATGCCGATAACGGGAGGCAAATAAAACAATGGAACGTAGTTTATCGATGGAAGTAGTACGAGTAACAGAGGCGGCAGCAATCGCATCCGGTAAATGGATGGGTCGCGGTTTAAAAATCGAGGCAGATGATGCTGCGACGACAGCGATGCGCGTAATGTTCGATACAATTCCAATGCATGCTATAGTAGTGATTGGTGAAGGCGAAATGGATGAAGCACCAATGCTTTATATTGGTGAAGAGCTTGGCCTACGCAATGGAGGTCCCCAAGTAGATATCGCCGTTGATCCATTAGAAGGTACGAATATTGTAGCGAAGGGTACAAATGGAGCAATGACAGTTCTTGCTATTGCAGATAAAGGGAATCTGTTAAACGCACCTGATATGTACATGGAGAAAATTGCAGTAGGACCAGAAGCAGCAGGTAAGGTAGATATTAACGCTTCGGTTACGTATAATTTATTACAGGTAGCAAAGGCTAAAAATAAAGATATTTCAGACGTAGTAGCTACACTTTTAGATCGACCACGTCACCAAGCAATTGTTGATGAAATCCGAGAAGCTGGGGCACGTATTAAATTTATTCAAGACGGCGACGTTGGAGCAGCTATCAATACTGCTTTTGATGAAACTGGCATTGATATTATGTTTGGTACAGGTGGTGCACCAGAGGGTGTTATTTCAGCTGTTGCATTAAAATGTCTAGGTGGAGACTTCCAAGCGAAGCTAGTGCCAGAAGACGAGGAACAGTTAGAACGTTGTGAAAAAATGGGTGTAGATGTTGATAAAGTTCTTTATTTAGATGACCTAGTTAAAGGCGACGATGCTATTTTTGCAGCGACTGCTGTAACAGATTGCGAGCTTTTAAAAGGTGTTCAGTATAAAGGAGCCTATGCATTAACACATTCAGTTGTTATGCGAGCTAAATCTGGAACTGTGCGTTTTGTAGAAGGTCGTCACGCTCTTGATAAAAAACCTAGCTATTAATAAAAATTTCTTCTAAAATATACCTAGTGCATCTTTTTGCGCTAGGTACCTTCTTCTAAATTTTCAATCATCCCTTAGTTTTATAAGGCTATGTTATGCTGCGATGTTGCATAGTTAATTGAAGCACCTATCGCTCTGATTCAAATTGCTTAATTTCTGACTTGCGCATGAAAACGCGGACAGGTACGAAAAGATTACAGAGCCTATCGTAAAAAACTTCTTTGATACCCCAAAAACGGCAATTATATTTTGAAAAAGACTGGAGTTGTGCATATGTCTGCATTGACAATCGCTCAATTAGAAAACATGACGTTAAAAGAGCTTTACGCCCTTGCACGCCAATATAAAATTTCATATTATAGCAAGCTAACGAAAAAAGAATTAATATTTGCTATTTTGAAAACACGTTCGGAGCAAGAGGGCTATTTCTTTATGGAAGGTGTACTAGAAATTGTTTCGCAAGAGGGTTTTGGCTTCCTTCGACCAATTAATTATTCTCCAAGTAAAGAAGATATTTATATTTCTGCTTCTCAAATTCGTCGCTTTGACCTACGAAATGGGGACAAGGTATCTGGTAAAGTACGACCACCTAAAGAAAACGAACGCTATTATGGACTACTACAGGTGGATGCTGTTAACGGCGAGGACCCAGAAGTAGCAAAGGAACGTGTGCATTTTCCTGCATTAACGCCTTTATATCCTGACCGACAAATTAAGCTTGAAACAACTCAACGCAATTTATCGACTCGTATTATGGATTTAGTCGCACCTGTAGGCTTTGGGCAACGTGGATTGATCGTTGCACCACCAAAGGCAGGGAAAACTTCATTATTAAAAGAAATCGCAAATGCTATTACAACAAATTATCCGGACGCAGAGTTAATTGTCTTACTTATTGACGAACGCCCTGAGGAAGTAACTGATATTGAACGTTCTGTAAATGCAGATGTAGTGAGTTCGACTTTCGATGAGGTTCCAGAAAATCATGTGAAAGTTGCAGAAATTGTGTTAGAACGTGCACGCCGTTTAGTTGAGCATAAGCGTGATGTGATTATTTTAATGGACTCTATTACACGTTTAGCACGAGCTTATAACTTAGTTATTCCTCCGAGCGGTCGTACGCTTTCAGGTGGTATTGATCCTGCTGCATTCCATAGACCAAAACGATTCTTCGGTTCCGCACGTAATATTGAAGAAGGCGGTAGCTTAACGATTTTAGCGACAGCTTTAGTGGATACTGGATCTCGTATGGATGAGGTTATTTATGAGGAATTTAAAGGAACAGGTAATTTAGAGCTTCATCTTGATCGCCAATTAGCAGAGCGTCGTATTTTCCCTGCGCTTGATATTCGCCGTTCAGGTACACGGAAGGAAGAGCTTCTTCTTGAACCTGAGCAACTTGAAAAGCTGTGGGCAATTCGTAAAACATTCTCGGACGCACCTGATTTTTCGGAGCGTTTCATGAAAAAATTACGTACGACAAAATCAAATGAAGAATTCTTTGAAAAATTAAATGAAGATATGAAAAAAGCTACTAAAGGTAAGGGCCTACTATAAAACATGAATCACCATTGACTGGCAATAGTTGATGGTGGTTTTTAAATACTTCTATAACATCACAAATGATAATATTTAGTTAAAACATATACCTAGATAGTAAGGGGATAGGCCTTTAAAATTAAAATAACTAGTTAATACATTCAAAACTATTGTCAAATGTATATTTTATATGGTACTATTGCTAAGTATGCAACGTGTACATATGTAGCTGACACATATTCGGGCTATGTAAGGTACAGTTCGATAATACTCTGTTCTAGATGGTTCAGGGCGAGAGGAGAAAACGAATATGAAACAAGGAATTCATCCAGACTACAAATTAGCAACAGTAACTTGCTCTTGTGGTAACACTTTCCAAACTGGTTCAGTAAAAGAAAACATCGTTGTCGAGTTCTGTAACGAATGTCACCCATTCTATACTGGCCGTCAAAAATTCGCGTCTACTGATGGTCGCGTGGATCGTTTCAACAAAAAATACGGTCTTAAAAACTAATGTTAGTTTAATACCTGCCAAGCATGTGCTTGGCAGGTATTTTTTTCAGTATAATCAATTATGCCTCGGCATAATTGCGTCCGATATCGGCTTTGTGCTTGCACAAAGAACTCCTTTCCGATTCCGTGACATCCGCCGGAGGCTTTGGGCTAACGTGATGTTGGTCAATTCGTTGCAACAGGACGTGGCGTTCTTAGACTGAGTTCCCCTATTTCAGCGGGTATTTGGACACCCGTTGAAAAGTAGATTAAATCCGTATTCCATCTCATCATCTATAGAGGTGGGAGACTTCTGATGAAAGAAGTTAAGAAACCCTGATGCGAGTCTTTTCAGTATCCAGATCGACATGAAGAAAGGGAGAAGACAAAATGGCCCAGCTTTATTTTAAACACGGTGCAATGAATAGTGGTAAATCCATAGAAATTTTAAAAGTTGCGCATAACTATGAAGAGCAACAAAAACCTGTAATGATGTTTACATCAGGCCTAGATACACGAGATGAAGTAGGCTTTATTTCAAGTCGAGTGGGCTTACGTCAACAAGCTATACCTGTTTATGATGATACAAATATTTTTGAATTAGTAAAAAATAATACTGTAAAACCATATTGTGTACTTGTTGATGAAGTACAATTTCTTAAAAAAGAACATGTTTTGCAGTTGGCAAATATCGTGGATGAGTTAGGTATTCCAGTGATGGGCTTTGGCCTAAAAAATGATTTCCAAAATGAGCTATTTGAAGGCAGTCAGTACATGCTTACATATGCAGATAAAATTGAGGAAATGAAAACAATTTGCTGGTTCTGTCATAAAAAAGCGACAATGAATTTGCGTGTCGATGAAAGTGGAAAGCCTGTTTATACAGGTGAGCAAATTCAAATTGGAGGAAATGATTCCTATTATCCAGTTTGTCGAAAATGTCATGTACATCCGCCGCTATAATGCAAAATGTTCGATTGGAAGAACTAAGAAAAAGTAGCATACATGCGGAAATTTCCTTATACTAAGTAGTGGAAATATAGAAAGTTCATCAATAATCCTTACGCGCTTTAGCGTTTCTCTTTTCAGTAATGATAAGACAGTTACAATAGAGCGAACGTCATACAAAACTAAATAGAGGTGAAATCCATGTTCGATCGATTACAAGCAGTGGAGGATCGTTACGAAAGGCTTACAGAGCTTTTAAGTGATCCTGATATTGTGAATGACAGTAAAAAATTACGTGAATATTCCAAGGAACAATCAGATATCCAGGAAACGGTAGATGCTTATCGTGAATATAAAAGTGTAAAAGAGCAATTAGCGGATACACGTGAAATGCTAGAAAATGAAAAAGATCCTGATATGCATGAGATGGTGAAGGAAGAATTCAACCTGCTAAAAGAACAGCAAGAAGAGTTAGAAGAACGTTTACGTATTCTATTAATTCCAAAAGACCCTAATGATAATAAAAACGTTATTATGGAGATTCGTGGTGCAGCCGGTGGAGACGAGGCGAATATTTTTGCGGGAGATTTATTCCGTATGTATTCTCGTTATGCTGAGACACAAGGCTGGAAAATTGACGTAATGGAAGCGACGCCAAACGCAATGGGCGGCTATAAAGAAGTTATCTTTATGATTAACGGTCAAGGTGCATATTCAAAATTCAAATTTGAAAATGGTGCGCACCGCGTACAACGCGTACCTGCAACAGAATCTCAAGGGCGTATTCATACATCGACAGCGACAGTAGCTTGCTTACCTGAAGTTGAAGAGGTAGATGTTGAAATCCATGAAAAAGATATCCGAGTGGATACATTTGCATCTTCTGGTGCAGGTGGTCAATCGGTAAATACAACGATGTCAGCTGTGCGTATGACCCACTTACCGACAGGTGTTGTTGTATCGATGCAGGATGAACGATCTCAAATTAAAAATCGTGAAAAGGCAATGAAAATTCTACGTGCTCGTGTTGCTGATATGTATCTGCAAGAAGCACAAAAGGAAATCGATGCTACACGTAAATCAGCTGTAGGTTCAGGCGATCGCTCTGAGCGTATTCGCACATACAATTATCCACAAAACCGTGTAACAGACCACCGTATTGGTTTAACGATTCAGAAACTAGATCAAATCGTCGAAGGTAGACTAGACGAAATCATTGATGCGCTTATTTTAGAGGAACAAGCATCAAAGTTAGAGCGATTAAATGATGACCTATAATAATGTTATGGAGGCCCTTCAATGGGCTTCTTCTTTTTTAGTGGATAATGGTTGTGAGGAAACGGCAGCACGTATTGTCATGCAGCATATACTTGGCACTAGCTATTCAGAAGTAATGTTACACCTTCCTGATGTATTAACAGCTGAACAAAAAGGGAGATTTCAAGAACTCATCGAAGAGCATGCGAGTGGACGACCTGTACAGTATTGCCTCGGTAGTGAAGAATTTTATGGCCGTTCATTTATTGTCGATGAGTCAGTACTTATTCCTAGACCTGAGACCGAGGAATTAGTGCTTGGAACCATTAATCGTATGAACAAACTATTTAATGATCAAGCAGTGAAGCTTGCAGACATCGGTACCGGTAGTGGTGCAATTGCTATTTCTATGAAGCTAGAATGTCCAGAGCTAACAGTCGTAGCCACTGATTTATCCGAGGCTGCTTTAATTACAGCGCAAAGAAATGCACAAAGATTAGCGGCCGATATTGAGTTTCGACTAGGGGATTTAACGAAACCTCTGGCAGGTGAGAAATTTGATATCGTGTTATCGAATCCGCCGTATATTGCTTTTGATGAGGCGAAAGAGATGTCAAATACCGTGCTAGAGCATGAACCGCATAGTGCTCTTTTTGCAGAAGAAGACGGGCTTATTTTATATAGAAAGTTAGCTGAGCAGCTTCCGCTCCTTATGAATAAGCCCGCGCTCATTGGTCTTGAAATCGGTTATACACAAGGGGAGCAGGTGGCTCAATTCTTTAAAAATAGTTTTCCACAGGCTACAATTTCGATAGAAAAGGATATAAATGGTAAGCCACGAATGATTTTTTGTGAAATTCATGTATAAAGTATCTACTTCTTGCCAACAATGTTGAGCAAGGAGGGATTTTTATGTTAAACGAATACAAGATTATTAGATTACCTAAACGAAGTATCTGTTTAGCTTTTGCAAGATTAGTATTTATTGCGATTGCGTTACAATTATGTGTTATATATATTCCATCATTAGTAGGTTTGGCTAAAGAGTCTATCAATCGTGAGCAAGAAAATGATTTTCGTATACGCGTTATTGCCAATAGCAATACGACTCAGGATCAGCTTAAAAAAGAGCAACTTATCAAAAATTTAAAGCCCTATTTTAAGCAAGTAGTAGCTAATACAGGAGCTAAAACTGTGGATAACGAGCAAATACTTTTATTAAAACAAGAAATTGAAGCAGAAATAAACGAAAATTATCCACAGCTCCATACACAAGTCATACTTGGGGATAACTTATTTCCGCCAAAGAGAAAGGATGCTGTACTTTATCCACAAAATTTGTATCATTCGATTGTCGTGAAAATCGGTGATGCACGTGGTGATAATTGGTGGTGTAGCGTATTCCCATCGATTTGTGACCCTGCTAAAGAAGAAGCGAAGGAAGAAGTAAAAGAAGAGAAGGAACACGTTACATTTTTTATATGGGAATGGATTAAAGGTTTTTTTGAATGAATTGTTCACAAATTCAGATAACTTATACACAATTTTTAAGAAGTTATAAACATTATGTGGATAATTCAGTAAAAACGAATAATTGAAGGAAGGTTTTAATTATGGAAACCGTTTGCAAGATTGTGGATAGTAATGTGAATAGTCAGACAAATTATACACAGGCTGTGGATATCTTAAATGCAGGTGAGGTCGTGGCATTTCCAACAGAAACGGTTTATGGTCTAGGAGCTGTTGCAACAAATGACGCAGCAGTCAAAAAAATATTTGAAGCAAAAGGTCGTCCTTCTGATAATCCGCTAATTGTCCACATTGGCACGAAAGAGGAAGTTGAACTTTATATTGAACATATTCCTGAAGTAGCCAAAAAGTGCATGGATTTATTTTGGCCGGGTCCACTGACACTTGTCATGCCGGTAAAGCCAAATGTGCTGGCGGACAGTGTGACAGCTGGTCTGTCGACTGTCGGCATTCGTATGCCAGATCATCCAGTTGCGCTCGCCTTACTTCAACAATTAAAAAAGCCACTTGCTGCGCCAAGTGCTAATCGCAGTGGAAAGCCCAGTCCTACAGAAGCAATACATGTTCAGGATGATTTGGGAGGGTACATACCTTATATTTTAGATGGAGGTTCTACTGGGATTGGACTCGAATCCACAGTGTTAGATATTACACACGAACCTCCTGTAATTTTGCGTCCAGGCGGAATTACGAAGGAAATGCTAGAGGCTAAGATTGGTCAAGTACTTCAACCTTCAAAAATAGAGCAGAAATTACAGGCTACTCCAAAAGCCCCTGGTATGAAATATACACACTATGCTCCGAACGCTCCTGTGTTATTAATTGAATGTGATTTGGAGAAAGTCCATGAGGCTGTACATCAATTACAAAAACAAGGGCATAAAGTAGCATTACTGGCACCAGCTAGCTTTATTGACAGCAAGGCTGATTTTTATTTCTCAGTAGGAGAGGCTGGTAGTAAAGAGGAAATGGGTGCGTCATTGTATCATGCTCTAAGAGCTTGCGATAAAACAACCGCTTCAATTATCCTGGCGACTACTACATCGACGGATGGGGTAGGGGCTGCAATTATGAATCGTCTTGACAAAGCAGCTGGAGGAAAATGGTATACCCCGTAAATAAAATAGCATGCTAGTAGCTATTTCTGGCATGCTATTTTTGTATTGGAGATACAGTGAAACTTTAACAATTATTTTGCGTAGCGAAAGCGAAGTGTCAGGTATAGAAGTCTCCCACTTGCGAGTGTAAGTTCTTATCTGCTGAGATAGAGGAACTCTGTCTAAGAACACCACGTCCTGTGGCAATTATCTGTACGACAGCAACAACAACACACGACTGAGTTGTTGGAGTGACTTTTAACACCTCTTTGTAAATTGTATTATGATAATACTGTATTCTCGAGCATAAAATGATAAAATATTAGAGAGCGAAGGAGTGCTTTCTTGCAGGGAATTCTTGCGGGGATATTAACGTCTGTAGATGTGATTGGTTTATATGTATTAATACCAAATGTTAGATATCGATTTTTTTTATCCATTTGGACAGCTGCTTTGCATATGTTGTTCCCTTTATTGGGATTCGAATTAGGAAACTATTTAGTGCGTTTCCTCTTAGAATGGGGACAAAGGATTTCAAGTATTTTATTATTTTGTATTGGCTTGCATTTACTATTATTTTCGAAAAAAGATGAAAATGTTACAATTTCTCCAATACTTTTAGCTGTGACCGCAAGCCTAGATACCTTTTCAGTAAGTGTTTCTTTCGGTATGCTGCACTTAGAGAAAACAGTATTTATTATGAGTGCGGGTGTAAGTGCACTTATTTGCTCTTACGGGTCATTAGTCATTGCGCGTAGAGGTCAGGTCTTACTTGGCAATAAATTTCAAATTATTACAGGGATTTTTTTTATCATTATGGGTGTCCTAGCTATCCGACAATAGGGAAAACAGTGGAGGGTGATAAGTATGAAAATACTATTTGTTTGCACCGGGAATACTTGTCGCAGTCCAATGGCAGAGGTTATTTTAAAACATAAACAAATTGACCATGTCGAGGTCCGTTCAGCGGGCATTTATGCCATGCCACATGCGGAAATGTCTGCACATGCACAACAAGTATTATATGAAGCAAATATGATGCATCAGCATTTAGCAACACAATTATCAATAACTGAAATCGAGTGGGCTGATTTAATTTTAACAATGACGACAGCTCACAAAGATACAATAATCGCTAATTATCCGAATGCAGAACGAAAAGTCTTTACTTTAAAAGAATATACAAACGAAGGTAGCGTAGGAAATGTTGTAGATCCTTACGGTGGTAGTAAAGAAGTATATAAAGAAACATTTGTAGAATTAACAGATTTTATAAATAGGTTAGTAAAAAAAATTGAAGAGAATTGAGGGACGCTATGAAAAAGCACTTTGGCTTACGACTTAAACTAGTATTATTTGTCAGTATTCTTGCACTAATCACATATAGTATCAGTTTTATATTCATCGAATATTTACAACCTACCTTCTTCCCGGAGACTAATCGTAAACTGTTTGAAATTTTCACTTATGTGTCAGGGATTGCGTGGTCAGGTATTTTGGCTGCAGTTTTCAGCGTAATCTTAATTAAACCTTTACAGAAGCTTGAAAATTCAGCTTCCCGTGTAGCACAAGGGAAAATTGGTCAGGATGTAGAAATGCCGAAAACAAGTGACGAGATCCGTTCTGTGGCAGAGGCATTTCAACAAATGGTGCTTAACTTAAGGGCAATGGTGGAAAGTATAGATAATAATTTCCAGCAAACTAATCAATCAATTATCCAATTATCTGATGAAGCAGCTGTTGCAACAAAAAAAGCAGAAAATATTGCTTCTACAGTAAAGCATATTTCTTCTGGTGCAGAGACATCTGCAACGGCAGTCCAAGATACAGCTGAAGCAATTGAAGATGTACGAGCTCTTGCGACAGAAGTTAATAGTAGAGCAGAGGCATCGGCAACGCAATCCAAAGATATTTTACATAATTTAACGACAACAACAAAAGCTATCGAAACGTTAGTGAATAGTATTCAGCATATCGCGGCTGGCAATACTGAGGCATTAGAAAGCATTCGTCTATTAGAGAAAAATGCTGAGCAGGTAGAGCGCATCATTAGCTTAGTTGGCGATATTGCAGCACAAACAAATTTACTAGCTTTAAATGCTTCGATTGAAGCAGCGCGTGCTGGCGAACATGGCAAAGGTTTTGCTGTTGTAGCTGAAGAAGTTCGTGGTTTAGCTGATGAAAGTGCGAAAGCGGTACAGGGCATTACTTCCCTTATTCAATCCATGCAACAAAACGTTGAAATTGTGGTAAAACAAATGAATCAACAGGTGGCATTTGCGACAAAAGAAGCTGAACGTGTATCAGAAACTACGACAGCAGTAGAAGGGATGTCTTCAAGTGTACATGAAATGGCGACAGCGATTGTAGAAATCTCTACACTAATTGAACAGCAAATGCATAATATTGAAACAACTGCTCGTCAATCTCGAGAAGTTGCAGCCATTGCTCAAGAAACGTCAGCAGGTGCACAGGAAGTTCGCAGTGCAGCAGAAGAACAAGCATACGCAATTGAGCGAGTAGAAAAACTAGCAGAAGGCTTAAAGGAACAATCAGACGAGCTGCATAAAATGATTCAACAATTTGATAGACAAGCATAAAATTTTAGACTGTAGATAAACTCGAGTGAGGTTCGAGTTTGCTACAGTTTTTTTATATATTGTATGAAGGTTTGTATTTGATAGATGATAGTGGCAGATAGAAGAGGCAAAGTAAGGATAGCCCGTAAAGTGACGGAAAGAAGAATAGCGACGACGGAAAGAACAGTTGAAGCTACGAGTGACCAGAGCGACGGAAAGAAAATTCGGAGTGACGGATAAAGTGAACAGAACGACGGATAGAATTCGAAGTATCGGATGGTACATCAAACTAAAAAAGTTTCACATCTAATACGCCACGCTCGCATTGTGCATAAAATCTCTATTTAGTGTTAACTACTGGCAATACATAGAAAAAATATTAATATAGTATGTCCACTGCAGTTGCAAAGGTAAAAAAACTTTAGAAGATGGAATATTACGACAAAAGATCGTTATCCGAATTTATCAACATGATATTCACAATATCCACAGGGAAATGAGTTTAAAAGTGAATATTTTAATGTATGATTACAAGAAATGTTCGTCTTTTAGGAAAAATCAGCATAAAAATGCAAGAAAAATCATGTTATTCTTGAGATAGAAGTGGTACACTAGTGTTGACTATAATTTCGAAATGAGGGAACCCAGTGAGAATAGCAATTTCTTCTGATCACGGAGGCAATAACTTACGTCGTGAGATTATGCAGCTGTTAGATGAGCTAAATATTAGCTACGAAGATTTTGGTCCACAATCTGCGGATTCAGTAGACTATCCTGATTATGCAAAACCAGTAACTGAAGGTGTTGCTAGCGGGGACTTTGATAAAGGTATTTTAATTTGTGGTACAGGCATTGGTATGTCCATTGCTGCAAATAAAGTGAAGGGGATTCGCTGTGCTTTAGTACATGATTTATTTAGCGCAAAAGCAACGCGTTGCCACAACGATTCAAATATTTTAGCAATGGGTGAGCGTGTTATTGGGCCAGGCCTTGCACGTGAAATCGCTAAAGTATGGCTTGAAACAGATTTTGAAGGTGGTCGTCATACGCGACGCATTGAAAAAATCGCTGAGCTTGAGCGATAAGAAAGCAATTAAGTTTGTTAACGTATGTCCTAAGTTAGAAAGTTTCGTCAAAGAGAGCTTTTTAGCTATTGGATATAAATATTAGAAATAAAGGGGCTGAGCATAGTGGTTGTACAACAAATACGAACACATTTGACTCAGTTACTCAGTGAATTTGAAGAGCAGGTAACCCTACGACCAAATACTATTTTTGTCGTAGGCTGCTCGACATCTGAAGTGATTGGTCAGAAAATTGGCACAGCAGGCGCGCTTGAAATTGGAGAGGCGATTTTTGAGCCGTTGCAGGCATTTGCAAAGAAACATCAGCTACATCTGGCGTTCCAAGGATGTGAGCATATTAATCGTGCAATAACAATGGAAGCAATAACGGCAGACCAATTTGGTTATGAACCAGTAACGGTTGTGCCAGTTCGTACAGCAGGCGGCTCGATGTCCGCTTACGCGTTTACACAATTTACAAATCCAGTTGTTGTGGAAGCTGTGCAAGCAAATGCAGGTATTGACATTGGTCAAACACTTATAGGTATGCATTTAAAGGCAGTAGCTGTTCCGGTCCGTACTTCTGTGCGAATGGTAGGAGAAGCGGTTGTGACCATAGCAACAACACGTCCAAAGCTGATTGGCGGAGAGCGTGCAGTATATAAATAAAATACCTCTGAAATCAGTGGTATACAAATAACGATTATACTTAGGAGGTTTTTTCAAACATGGCATACGAAAAATTAGCAGTACAAGACAAAGCAGTATTAGACGGAATTCTTGCAGAAAAAAAACGTCAACAAGCAAATATTGAGTTAATCGCATCAGAAAACTTTGTATCTGAAGCAGTAATGGAAGCACAAGGTTCTGTTCTAACAAATAAATATGCTGAAGGTTATCCAGGTAAACGCTACTATGGCGGCTGTGAACACGTAGATGTTGTGGAAGATATCGCACGTGATCGTGTGAAAGAAATCTTTGGAGCAGAGTATGCAAACGTACAACCACATTCCGGTGCACAAGCAAACATGGCTGTATACCACACGATTTTAGAACCAGGTGATACTGTACTTGGGATGAATCTATCTCATGGCGGTCACTTAACACATGGCTCTCCTGTAAACTTCTCAGGGATTTTATATAACTTCGTTGAATATGGCGTAACAAAAGATACTCAAGTAATCGATTATGAAGATGTACGCCAAAAAGCGTTAGAGCATAAACCAAAACTAATTGTTGCAGGAGCATCTGCTTACCCTCGAGAAATCGATTTCGCTAAATTCCGTGAAATCGCTGATGAAGTAGGAGCATATTTCATGGTGGATATGGCACATATCGCTGGTCTTGTAGCTGCTGGTGAACACCAATCACCAGTGCCATACGCTGATTTTGTAACATCCACAACACATAAAACATTACGTGGTCCACGTGGTGGTCTAATTCTTGCTTCGAAAGAATGGGAGCAAAAGCTAAACAAATCTGTATTCCCAGGTATCCAAGGTGGACCATTGATGCACGTAATCGCTGCAAAAGCTGTAGCATTCGGTGAAGCATTACAGCCAGAATTCAAAGAGTATGCACAACAAATTAAAGCGAATGCTAAAGCTTTAGCAGAAGTATTAATGGCAGAAGGTGTTGAAATTGTATCTGGTGGTACGGATAACCACTTGTTACTTCTTAATGTGAAATCTCTAGGTTTAACGGGAAAAGTAGCAGAGCACGCACTTGATGAAGTAGGCATTACAACAAATAAAAACACAATCCCTTACGATACAGAATCTCCATTCGTAACTTCTGGTATCCGCATTGGTACACCGGCTGTAACATCCCGTGGTTTCAGTGAAGAGGACATGAAAGAAGTTGGTGCAATTATTGCTACTGTTCTTAAAAATCCAGAAGATGAAGCAGTTAAAACTGATGCGAAAGCTCGCGTAAAAGCATTAACTGACAAACATCCATTATACGTATAATTAACTTCTTTCAGCATTATTTCCTGCAGCGCCTCAAATGTCTTTTGTACCGAAAGCGAAGCGACAGCAACAACACCGACGGAATGGCCAATATCATGACGCTGACGCTACGCATTCCGGACGTAATGATGCCGAGGCATATATTGATTAGATAAGGCTGTGGTTAAAGTGATAAATTGCACTTTAACCACAGCTTTTTTAGTGGATCATTAGATATTGATCGCAATTGACTGTAGTGAAGGCTGGGCGACTTCTTGAGAATTAGCCTCACGCATTAGCCATCCTTCATGACCAACATCATGTCGGTCCGGGACCCTAGAGCGCAGCGTCCAGTCAGAACGGAAATCAACTACATGTTTTGCTGATGAACTATTTTTTGTTTATATGTAAGTAAAATACACTTATTTTTGAAATCGTTTACATAAATTTAGTAGAAAAGGATATATTGTATAATAGAGAGAGGCAGATAATGTCCTAAATTATTTTTGTAAAAGTGACAATTTATTGAATATTTATGTACAATGTAAGAAAGGTTTAACTTCTTACGGCAATTATTTTCTGTAGCGAAAGCAAAGCGCTAGCTACAGAAGTTTCCCACCTCTATAGGGGAGAGCTGAATGCTGAAATAGAGGAACTCAGTCTAAGAACGCCACGTTCTGTGGCAAAAAACATCTGTTGCTGCCGCTACGTTAGCACTACGCTTTCGCACAAAAAACA
>DAMBVB010000016.1:0-22835 GCA_032053185.1 Lysinibacillus sp. | reverse complement strand
AAAAAACATCTGTTGCTGCCGCTACGTTAGCACTACGCTTTCGCACAAAAAACATCTGTTGCTGCCGCTACGTTAGCACTACGCTTTCGCACAAAAAACATTTGTTGCTGGCGCTACGTTAGCACTACGCTTTCGCACAAAAAACATTTGCAGGCCTAAGCACAAAGCCGATTCCGGACGCAATTATGTCGAGGCATAATTGATAGCGATAAAGGGAGGAGGGGCTGGATGGTTACTAAAACAATGATCATAGAACATGAAATGCTATTAAATACAATTCGTAGGTTAGGTGATAATTCTAAAGAAAGTTACGTTATTTTTGATGCAACAAATAATCATTGCGTATTAGAATGTAATGATTCTTTTTGTACACTTACAAATTCAACACGTTCGCAAATATTAAATAACGATTATTTTTCATGGATGTCAAACGAAGAACAGGCAACTATTGAAATGATTAAAGCTAAAATACATAGCGGAGTCATGGTACAAGCAAAATTGCACCATAGTTGCTTCGATAAACCTCCTTTTGGGGCAGAGATACAAGCACTCCCATTTCAAAATAATAAAAATGAAACATTATTTGTACTAGTAGTTGTGAAGGATGTTACTTACTATCATACCGAAGAATTTTTAGCGCGCCTTGAGAAAGCTATGTACGAAGCGATTGAAAAGGACTATTCCTTTGATAAAAAGATGAGCATTATTTGTAGTAGTCTAGATGAATTTTTTATGCCGAAAATATCGAGTATGATACTTGTCAAAACAGAGGTAGATCAATTACGAATTTTTAAAGGGAACGACAAAATAAAAGATTTGCCGGAGCGTTGGGAAAACAAAGAATTTTTTAAGAGAGTTATGCAAGGGGAGACATCCACTTTAGTTAGGAATTGGGATGAAATTGATATTCCAATAGAACATAAAATGTTTGCCGATTCATCTGAAATGCCATTTGGATGGTTTATGCCAATATACAATCAACAACACCAAGCAATTGGATTGTTTGCGATATTTTTAAGGCGACATTCTAGTGATCAAAAGTTTTTTGAAAGCATGTTCCAAAAAATCGGTGCCCTTGTTTCATTGGCATATTCGTATGCAAAAATACAAAAAAAGATATGGAATTTAGCCTATATCGATATCACAACGGGGCTGCCTAATCGACATAGTTTTTTAAACAAGGTAGAAAAAGAATACGGTCAACATGGCAATATCAAAATTTTAAAGCCAAGTGAATTTCATCAAATCGTCGAGTTATATGGTCGTGAAGCGGGGGATGAGCTTTTAAGACAAATTGCTAAACGTCTAAATGAAGAGAAGGATGATCATAACGAATATATTGCTAGATTTACAAGTTCTAGTTTAATCATTGCAAATGTGACATCCAATGAAGATTTCTTCTATTATAAAAGGCGTATAAAAAAGATTATCCGTCAACCCTTTATTGTGGGTGGAAAGCAAATTTATATTACACTGAAAACTGGAATTGCTTTATATAACAATGAGATAAAAATTGCTGATGCGATTCGCTTTGCAGATAATGCTGTATCGTTTGCGGCAGATAAACCAGGCACTCACATGGAAATATTTACACAGGAAAGAAATGATGTGCTCGAACAGCAAATGACAGTATTAAACCATTTGGCGCAAGCAATAAAAAATAAAGAAATTTTTGTGAATTTACAGCCAAAGGTTGATTTACGGACAGGTGAAATTCAAAGTATTGAAGCGCTTGCCCGCTGGATTTCTCCAAAACTCGGTTTCGTGTCACCGGCAATTTTTATTCCAGTGGCAGAAAGTGCAGGGAAGGTACGCGAAATCGATAATCAAATATTAGAGATTGTTCTTTTGTGGCTAGCAGAGCGCAAAAGATTAGGGAAAAAATTAGTGGAGGTAGCAGTAAATATTTCGCCTAATCATTTTTACTATGCTAATTTTGTACAGGATACAGTGGAGCTCGTTCAGAAATACGATATTGATCCGAGATATATCATTTTAGAAGTAACGGAAAATATTGGCCTAGTAGATTTTCAGACCGCTTTTTCTATTATCCAGGAATTAAAGGAGTACGGCTTTAAAACCTCGGTGGACGATTTTGGAACAGGTTTTTCATCGCTAAGTTATTTACAAAGACTGCCGTTCACTGAAATGAAAATAGATCGAAGCTTTATTAATGCTATTAATGATGCTGCGACACTTGCTATTGTCCAATCCATTATTCAATTAGCATTAAACTTAGGAATGACTTCAGTCGCAGAAGGTATTGAAAATAAAGAGCAGGTTGAGATTTTACGTACACTCGGCTGTACAGTAGGACAAGGTTATTTCTATTATAAGCCGATGACAATAGAACAGTTAGATGCAATACTCGATGAATAATCGCTATTATATGTAGCAAACATTCTTGAAAAGAGTTGTCCCAAATTTATTTTTGAGACGACTCCTTTTTTCTGTTATACTAGGTGAGATAAAAAATGAAATCCGAACGGTTAGGAGAGAATCCCTTTGAGCAAAGTATACGTATTTGATCATCCACTAATCCAACACAAGTTAACTTATATTCGTGATAAGAATACTGGAACAAAAGAATTTCGTGAGCTAGTAGACGAAGTTGCAACATTAATGGCATTCGAAATTACACGTGAAATGCCAGTAGAGGAAATTGAAATTGAGACACCTGTTACAGTGGCTAAAACAAAAGTACTTTCTGGTAAGAAAATTGCGATTGTACCGATTTTACGTGCAGGTATTGGCATGGTAGATGGCGTATTAAATCTAATTCCGGCCGCTAAAGTGGGTCATATCGGTCTTTATCGTGATCCAGAAACGTTAAAACCTGTAGAATACTATGCAAAACTTCCTGCAGATGTAGAGGAACGTGATTTCATCATTGTAGACCCAATGCTTGCAACTGGTGGATCAGCAGTGGAAGCGATCAACTCACTGAAAAAACGTGGTGCGAAAAGCATTAAATTTATGTGCTTAATCGCTGCGCCAGAGGGTGTAAAAGAAATTCAAGAACGTCATCCAGATGTAGATATTTATATTGCGGCACTTGATGAAAAACTAAATGACCATGGCTACATTGTCCCTGGTTTAGGTGATGCAGGCGACCGCTTATTCGGTACGAAATAATACTGAACAGTTTTCAACGGTAATCAACCGTTATGGTGAAAATCCAAAATAGGTTTAGTATGTAATTTTTAGGAAACATAAAACTTTTGGGAGCGTCCTTCAATATTGAAGGACGTTTCATAGTATGTTAGGCGAATTACTTCTCTTGAAGTCCAACTACTTGCTTCATATAATGCAGATCAATGGGGTAAAGTATTTTTCAGGATTATCACCAAGAGTTGTGGATGATATTTGTTAAAACATATACCATGCAAATAAGTTGATTGGAGTGGAGACTGGCGACTCCTTGGGGATTAGCGTCACAGATGAGACCCTGGAGCGAGCCTTGCGAGTGAAGCGGCTCATCGGACGCCCCCAGGAAAGCGCCCAGTCGGAACGGAAATCAACCGCACGTTTTGATGATGAAATATTTTTCATACAAATATAATAAAGGACGGTGCAATTCGTTTTGACAAAAAAATGGAAAGTGATGACGATTTTCGGTACGAGACCAGAGGCTATTAAAATGGCTCCACTTGTATTGGAATTACAAAAGTATCCTGAGCAAATAGAATCGATTGTGACGGTAACAGCACAACATCGCCAAATGCTCGATCAAGTTTTAGAAACATTTAAAATTACACCAGACTACGATTTAAATATTATGAAGGATCGTCAAACATTAATTGACGTGACGACGAATGCATTACAAGGCTTAGACAACGTTATGAAAGAAGCAAAACCGGATATTGTGTTAGTACATGGCGATACAGCAACAACTTTCATTGCAAGTCTAGCTGCATTTTATAACCAAATTGCTATCGGACATGTGGAAGCAGGTCTTCGAACTTGGAATAAGTATTCACCATACCCAGAGGAAATGAACCGCCAGTTAACAGGTGTTATGGCTGACCTACATTTCGCACCGACGGAAGTATCAAAGAAAAACCTTTTAGATGAAAATAAAAATCCTGACACTATTTTTGTCACTGGTAACACAGCTATCGATGCATTAGCTACAACAGTAAGTGAACAGTACACACACCCTGTGTTAGAAAAAATAGGTGCAGATCGTATGATTTTATTAACAGCACATCGTCGTGAAAATCTTGGTGAACCTATGCGTCATATGTTTAGAGCGATTACAAGAATTTTAGCAGAGCATGAGGATGTACAAGTTGTTTACCCAGTCCATATGAATCCAGCTGTACGAGAAATAGCGAATGAAATTTTAGGTGATCATAAGCGTGTACATTTAATTGAACCTCTTGAGGTCTTCGATTTCCATAACTTTGCAGCTAATTCTTATATGATTTTAACGGACTCTGGTGGCGTCCAAGAAGAAGCCCCTTCATTAGGTAAACCAGTTTTAGTACTTAGAGATACAACTGAGCGCCCAGAAGGTATTGCTGCAGGGACGCTAAAGCTAGCAGGAACGGATGAAGAAACAATCTACTCTCTAGCAAAGCAATTAATAGAAGATACAAATGCCTATGAAGCAATGGCAAAAGCATCAAATCCTTATGGTGATGGACATGCTTCTGAACGTATTGTGAAGGCTCTTCTAGCGTTTTTACAAAAAAAGCAAGAAATATCCCCTTTTGAAATCAAGAAATGAGTCTAATGTACTAATTGTGATGGGCAAGCTAATTTACGAGCGTAAATGTATCGTAAATTAGCTTTTTTTTGCACAAACATGAACTTTGATTTTGAAGCTATGAATTTTCATACATAAATTTGTCAACAAATTGACAAGAGTATAGTGGCTGTGAAGTTTTTCTCCTTTACTAATTGACTTCAAATATCACCTATTGTATGCTTACAAAGGGTAATAATGATAAGGGTTTCAAATCGTAATTAGAGGTTGAAACACTTGTTATATCAAGTTTCTACTAAATTGACAGTTCAAACCAAAGGCTGTCAATTTGCAACGTTTTGTGCGTTTCGGGGTGTAAGGTATTTTTTGGGATTTACACCTGTAATTTCAAAAAGACGCTCTCCCGTTACCATTCCGCTGTGGTAGTGTTTTTCACTGCTCTTTTCTGATTTCACATAGTGGTCAGCAAATATTTCTTTACTCGAAAAAATGATTCAGGAGATTATAAACCAATGCTAGATTTGCATCACATTTTTGCTGTGCAGAAGAGAGCGTTATTTTTTTTGCTCGCACTCTGTGCATTAGGCTGGGGATTTACGCCCTATCAAACGGTTTTTGCGGGCATCGCAATCGGTGCATTTTTTGGTACGTATAATTTTTGGATTTTAGTTCGCCGTATGGAGAAGTTTGATCGATCCATTAGTGAAGGGAAGAAAATAGGCTCACTTGGTACAATGCTTCGCTTTGGATCAGGTGTAGCGGCAGTCGCTTTAGCCATTTCGTTGCCAAACTATTTTCACTTAATTAGCACGGTCATAGGGCTAATGATTCCGTACGTTTTTCTCTTTGTCGAGAGAATTGTGTCACATGTAAGGAACCGCTAATGTGCTTTAAATTAGAAAGAGAGGTGAAAAATAACAATGAATCATGAAGCTCCATTAAAAGTAGTTGATTTCGGTATGTTTACGCTAACGTTCAACCTTTCAACTGTTATGATGTTACTAATTGCGGCTGTAATCGTTTTCTTAATTGCATTTATCTCAACTAGAAGCCTAAAGTTAAAACCTACAGGTATGCAAAACTTTATGGAATGGATTATGGATTTCGTAAAGAACATCATCAAAAGCAACATGGACTGGAAAACTGGTGGACGATTCCATATTTTAGGTATCACATTAATTATGTTTATCGCTGTATCTAACTTATTAGGTCTTCCGTTCTCTATCATCTATAAAGACGAACTTTGGTGGAAATCTCCTACAGCTGACCCTACTGTTACAATGACTCTTGCAGCAATGGTTTTAGCCTTAACACATTTCTATGGTATTAAAATGAAGGGGACAGGCCATTATGTTGGTACATTCTTCAAACCAATGTCATTCATGTTCCCGCTAAAAATCGTTGAAGAGTTTGCGAACACTTTAACATTAGGTCTTCGTCTTTACGGTAACATTTATGCAGGTGAGATTTTACTTGGCTTAATCGCAAGTCTTGCAGCATCAGGTGCTGTTGGATTCGTCGGAGCAATTGTTCCAATGATGGCATGGCAAGGTTTCTCTATTTTCATTGGCTTTATCCAAGCCTTTATCTTCACAATGTTAACAATGGTTTACATGGCTCATAAAGTGAGCGATGACCATTAATATAAAGCATACATCTTATGCTTAAACCAAAAAAAACATACAATTCCAAGGAGGAAATTTTCAAATGGGTTTATTAGCAGCAGCAATCGCAATCGGTCTAGGTGCACTTGGTGCAGGTATCGGTAACGGTCTTATCGTTTCAAAAACAGTAGAAGGTATCGCTCGTCAACCAGAGGCTCGTGGCGTTCTTCAAACTACAATGTTCATCGGGGTAGCATTAGTTGAAGCCCTACCAATCATCGCAGTAGTAATCGCATTCATCGTAATGAACAAATAATTCAGTTGTACACTGAATTCTAGTGGCGAAGCAGAAATCTCCAGATGAAACTTCGCCCTTCATTTTGGAACTGATAAAAGCTATGTGTAAATATAGCTTTTTAAAATAGGTAGTTTTTCAAGTAATTCATTTATTATGTTGAAGTCAAAGCTCTTGAAGGGAGTGAAACAATCGTGTTTTTAGATTATCTTGTACTAGGTTCTAGCACTGGTGAAAAGTTATTCAATGGTGGTGACATCGCCGCAACATTAATCATTTTCTTAGTGTTAATGTTTTTACTTAAAAAGTTCGCTTGGGGTCCACTTATGGGCATCATGCAACAACGTGAAGAATTAGTAGCTAGTGAAATCGAAGCAGCTGAAAAAGCTCGCAAAGATTCGCACCAATATTTAGAAGAACAAAAGAGCCTTCTTAAAGAAGCTCGTACGGAAGCACAATCGATTGTTGAGGGCGCTAAGAAGCAAGGCGAAATGCAAAAAGAAGAAATTCTTACGGCAGCTCGCAATGAAGCAAACCGCTTAAAAGAATCGGCTTTACGTGAAATTGAGTCTGAAAAAGAAAAAGCTATTGCAGCTGTACGTGATGAAGTCGTTTCATTATCTGTACTTGCAGCATCTAAAGTCCTTAGCAAAGAGATTTCTGAGGCAGACAACCGTGCTCTAATTGAAGAGACGATTGCGAAGGCAGGGGAAGCTCGATGAGTAATTCAACTGTAGCAAAACGTTATGCACAAGCGCTATTTGAATTAGCGCAACAAAAAAACATTCTTGCTGAAGTTGGAGCAGACTTAAACGAGCTAACAAAAGTTGTCAAAGAATCTCCTGATTTTTTAACACTTTTAAATGCTCCTAAGTTCTCTATCGAACGTAAGAAACAAATGGTAGCTGAAATCTTTGCAGGTGCAACACCAGAGGTTTTACACACAGTTCAACTACTTGTTGAGAAAAAACGTGTAAACGAAGTGAAGCTTATTGCGAACGCATATGCTGAGCTTGCTGCACAGGCACAAGGTTCTGCAGATGCAACAGTATTCTCTACTCGTGCACTTTCTGCTGAAGAAAGCGCTACTATTTCTACAACATTTGCGAAGCTTGTAGGGAAACAATCATTAAACATTACAAACGAAATTGATCCATCACTTCTTGGTGGTATTCGTGTTCAAATCGGTAATCATATTTATGATAGCTCAGTAGCGAGCAAGCTTGAGCGCCTAAAACGTGAATTAATCGGTTAATAATTTAGAAATGTGAGAGGTGACATACATGGGCATCAAGGCTGAAGAAATCAGCAGTCTGATTAAACAACAGATTGAGAATTATGAATCTGAACTTAAAGTAAGCGAAGTTGGTACAGTTATCCGTATTGGTGACGGTATCGCACTTGCTCATGGCCTCGACAACGCCATGGCTGGAGAGCTTTTAGAGTTCTCTAACGGTGTTATGGGTATGGCTCAAAACCTAGAAGAAGGTAACGTTGGTATCGTAATCCTAGGTCCATACGCTGACATCAAAGAAGGCGATGAAGTTCGTCGTACAGGTCGTATCATGGAAGTACCAGTTGGTGAAGAACTAATTGGTCGTGTTGTTAACCCACTAGGTCAACCAGTGGATGGACAAGGTCCAATCAACACAACAAAGTCTCGTCCAATCGAAAGCCCAGCTTTCGGTGTAATGGCTCGTAAATCAGTACACGAACCACTACAAACTGGTATCAAAGCGATTGACGCTTTAGTACCAATCGGTCGTGGTCAACGTGAGTTAATCATCGGTGACCGTCAAACTGGTAAAACATCAGTAGCAATCGATACAATCTTAAACCAAAACGGTGAAAATATGATTTGTATCTATGTTGCTATCGGTCAAAAAGAATCAACTGTACGTGGTGTAGTTGAAACGTTACGTAAGCACGGTGCATTAGATTATACAATCGTTGTAACTGCTGCTGCGTCTCAACCAGCTCCATTACTTTACTTAGCACCATTTGCTGGTGTATCTATGGCAGAGGAATTCATGTTACAAGGTAAGCACGTATTAATCGTGTATGATGATCTTTCTAAACAAGCATCAGCTTACCGTGAACTTTCACTTCTTCTACGCCGTCCTCCAGGTCGTGAAGCTTACCCTGGTGACGTGTTCTACTTACACAGCCGCTTACTTGAACGTGCTGCGAAGTTAAATGAAACATATCAAAATGGTTCTATTACAGCTCTTCCATTCGTTGAGACACAAGCTGGGGATATCTCTGCATACATCCCAACTAACGTAATCTCTATCACTGATGGACAAATTTTCTTACAATCTGACTTATTCAACTCAGGTGTACGTCCAGCGATTAACGCCGGTCTTTCTGTATCACGTGTAGGTGGATCTGCTCAAATTAAAGCGATGAAAAAAGTTGCGGGTACACTACGTCTTGACTTAGCTGCATTCCGTGAGCTTGAATCATTTGCTCAATTCGGTTCAGATTTAGATAAAATCACACTTGCTAAACTTGAGCGTGGTAAACGGACGGTTGAAGTTCTTAAACAAGACCTAAACAAACCACTTAAAGTTGAAAAACAAGTTGCCATCCTTTATGCATTAACGAAAGGTCACTTAGATGATATTCCAGTACAAGATATCGTTCGCTTTGAAAATGAATTCTTAAGCTGGTTAGAATCAAACCACACAAACGTTTTAGATCACGTTCGTACTACAAAAGAGCTTGCTCCTGATGCGGATTACGTTGAAGCAATCAATGCATTCAAAAAAACTTTCGCTAAATCAGAATAAGTTCGAGCAGTCACTTGATTAAAAAACAAAAGGTGGTGAAATACCAGTGGTAAACTTACGCGAAATAAAAGGTCGTATTAATTCGACAAAGAGTACGAAACAAATTACGAAAGCGATGCAGATGGTTTCTTCTTCAAAGTTACGTCGTGCAGAGCAAAATGCTAAAGCGTACGTTCCTTACATGGAAAAAATCCAGGACGTAGTAGGCGCGATCGCTTCAGGTACAAAAGACAGTGGACATCCAATGTTAACTGCTCGTCCTGTTAAGAAAACAGCTTACTTAGTTATTGGTTCTGACCGTGGTCTTGCAGGTGCTTACAACTCAAGTATCCTACGTCAAGTACAACGTACAATTGACGAGCGTCATAAATCGAAAGACGAATACGTTATTTTAGCCGTAGGTCGTGTTGTTCGTGACTACTTTGTGAAACGTGATCATAATGTCATCAGCGATGTTATCGGTCTTCCGGACCAACCATCATTTGCTGATATTAAAGAAATCGCTCGTAAAGCTGTTGGTATGTTCATTGACGGTACGTATGATGAACTTTATATGTACTACAATCACTTTGTCAGCGCTATTGCTAGCGAAGTGACAGAGAAAAAACTTCTTCCATTAACGGATCTTGCACCTGCTAGCAGTAATGCTTCTTACGAATTTGAGCCATCTGGTGAAGCAATTCTAGAAGTATTACTTCCACAATACGCGGAAAGCCTAGTTTACGGCGCATTATTAGATGGAAAAGCAAGTGAACATGCTTCTCGTATGACGGCTATGAAAAATGCAACTGATAACGCATCTGATCTTATTTCAGACCTTTCATTGCAATATAACCGTGCACGTCAAGCGGCGATTACACAAGAAATTACAGAAATCGTTGGTGGAGCTGCAGCCTTAGAATAGGCCCAGCTTCCCAATGTCGTATAAGAATACGATAGGAGGATACACAGTAATGAATAAAGGACATGTTATTCAAGTAATGGGTCCAGTTGTTGACGTAAAATTTGACAATGGCCAATTACCAGCAATCTATAACTCATTAACAGTTAAGATTGAACGTCCTAATGAAGAACCAACAGTTCTTGCATTAGAAGTTGCGCTTCATTTAGGTGATGATTCTGTTCGTACAATTGCAATGTCATCTACTGATGGCTTACAACGTGGAGCAGAAGTAACAGACTCAGGAAAAGCTATCTCAGTACCAGTTGGTGAAGTTACTTTAGGTCGTGTATTCAACGTACTAGGCGAAGTAATCGACTTAGGTGAAGAGATTCCAGCTGACGTTCGTCGTGATTCAATTCACCGCGAAGCACCAGCTTTCGATGAACTTTCAACTACAGTTGAAATTCTTGAAACAGGTATCAAAGTAGTAGACTTATTAGCACCATATATTAAAGGTGGTAAAATCGGTCTATTCGGTGGTGCCGGTGTAGGTAAAACTGTATTAATCCAAGAATTAATCAACAACATCGCACAAGAGCACTCAGGTATCTCTGTATTCGCTGGTGTAGGTGAGCGTACTCGTGAAGGGAACGACTTATTCTTCGAGATGAGCGATTCAGGCGTTATCAAGCAAACAGCGATGGTATTCGGTCAAATGAACGAGCCACCAGGTGCACGTATGCGTGTAGCTTTAACTGGTCTTACAATGGCAGAATACTTCCGTGATGAGCAAGGTGCTGACGTACTTTTATTCATCGACAATATCTTCCGTTTCACACAAGCAGGTTCGGAGGTTTCTGCCCTATTAGGTCGTATGCCTTCTGCGGTAGGTTACCAACCAACACTTGCAACTGAAATGGGTAAATTACAAGAACGTATCACATCTACTAACAAAGGTTCTGTAACTTCTATTCAAGCGATTTATGTACCAGCCGATGACTATACTGACCCGGCTCCGGCTACAACTTTCGCCCACTTAGATGCAACTACTAACCTTGAGCGTAAATTATCAGAAATGGGTATCTACCCTGCGGTTGACCCACTAGCTTCGACTTCTCGTGCTTTATCACCAGAAATCGTAGGTGCTGAGCACTACGCAATCGCTACTGGCGTACAACGTACAATCCAACGTTACCGTGAATTACAAGATATCATTGCTATCTTAGGTATGGATGAATTATCTGATGAAGATAAACAAACAGTAGAACGTGCTCGTCGTATTCAATTCTTCTTATCTCAAAACTTCCACGTTGCGGAACAATTCACTGGTCAAAAAGGTTCTTATGTACCTGTTAAAGAAACGGTTCGCTCATTCAAGGAAATCCTTGATGGCAAATGGGATCACCTACCAGAAGATGCTTTCCGTCTAGTTGGATCTATTGATGAAGTAGTTGAAAAAGCGAAAAGCATGGGCGTAGAGGTTTAATACTAGGGACGAGGAGGAAAAAATATGAAGACAGTTCTAGTCAATATTGTCACTCCCGACGGCCCGGTATACGATTCTGAAGTATCAATGGTAATCGCTAAAACAACTTCAGGAGAAATCGGTGTTCTTGCAGGCCATATTCCTATGGTTGCTCCACTTGCAATTGGTGCAGTGAAGCTTAAAAAAGAAGACGGTTCAACTGAACTTGTTGCTTTAAGCGGTGGTTTCATTGAAGTTCGCCCTGAAAAAATCTCAATTTTAGCGCCATCTGCTGAAATTGCTGAAAGCATCGATGTTAAACGTGCTAAAGAAGCCGTTAAACGTGCTGAAGGTCGTCTTCAAGATAAACAAGATAACATTGATTTCAAACGTGCTGACCTAGCATTAAAACGTGCGTTGAATCGTATCAACGTTCATGAGGGTAATATCTAATTCAAATTTTAACGGGCAGATTTAACATCTGTCCGTTTTTTAACATTATCCAAAATGAACCGTTTAAGCATGGCTAGAGGAATTAATAGGGAGGAACCAATATGGAAATATATGAGGCAATAGGGCAGGAAGCTTTAATAGGGATTTTATCGCATATATTTTTTATCGCTATCACTTTTTATGCGCTACAAGCGTTTATGCTAGAAAAAATCTTTAAGAAGAATAAAGTTTTTCAAATCCAATTAATTTATATTTTAGTAAGTATTGCGATAGGATCAGCCGTTTCAAATTTTTTTCTCCAAATTTCAAACTGGTCTGGGAAGCTTCCGTATTTATTTTAATAGCCCCTTAATATTACGTTATGTTAGAGAATCTACATGTTTCACAGGGCCTTATAACATAATTTGTATGGTCCTTTGAAATATGTAAAAATTAGTTTAAATACGTTTTCGTAGCGAAAGCAAAGCGGCAGCTACAGTAGTCTCCTATCTCGTAAGATGGTGAGATGAATTCGGACGTAATTATGCCTCGGAATAATTGATATAAATCCATTAGATTTGGTTTTTGTTCACAAATTCTTAGGTAAATATTAGAAATTAACGCTTTTCTTCCGTGTTATTGGTCATTCACAAAAAAATAAATCATGCGTACAATAAATAAATAGCAAAATATCAACGAATGACGTAAAATAGTGAATTGGATGCTTGAACGAGCGTAAGAAAAGTTGTACTATAGAGTTGTTTGTTTACTGATTATGACATTATACTTCTTTTTAAAATAAAACTTTGATAGGTTAATAGATTGAATTCGGAGGGACATAGGGTGGAAAAAATAATAGTGACTGGCGGCCAAAAGCTACAGGGAAAAGTACGCGTTGAGGGCGCAAAAAATGCGGTGTTACCAATCCTAGCAGCGGCTTTACTTGCTTCTAAAGGAGAAAATGTAATTAAAGAAGTCCCTAACTTAGCAGATGTCTTTACTATAAATGAAGTACTTAAAAGTCTAAATGCGGCAGTTACATATATACCTGAGGATAATACAGTATATATAGATACAACAAAAGAACTTTCTAGTGAAGCTCAATTTGAATTTGTCAGTAAAATGCGTGCATCGATTTTAGTGATGGGTTCCTTACTTGCTCGAAATGGCTATGCTCGTGTTGCTTTACCAGGGGGCTGTGCAATCGGTTCCCGCCCAATTGAGTTACATTTAAAGGGCTTTGAAGCTATGGGCGCAAAAATTTCTTTTGGCCATGGATATGTAGAGGCGAAGGCGGAAGGACGTTTAAAAGGTGCAAATGTGTATTTGGACTTCCCTAGCGTTGGGGCAACTGAAAATATTATGACTGCTGCAGCTTTAGCGCAAGGAACTACTGTAATTGAAAATGCTGCAAAAGAACCTGAAATTGTAGATCTTGCAAATTTCATTAATAGTATGGGTGGTCGTGTTATCGGCGCAGGTACGAATACGATTCGTATTGAAGGAGTCGATACATTATATGGAACAGAACATCATATTATTCCGGACCGTATTGAAGCTGGCACATTTATGGTTGCAGCAGCAATTACAAAAGGGGATGTCACGATTGAAAATGCTGTTCCTGAGCATATGACAGCATTAATTGCAAAAATGCGTGAAATGGGTGTAGAAATAATTGAGCTAGATGAAGGAATTCGTGTACGTGCTGCTAAAGCATTAAAAGCCGTAGATATTAAAACTATGCCACATCCAGGCTTCCCGACAGATATGCAATCTCAAATGATGGCCTTAATGTTAACTGCTGAAGGTACGAGTATTATTACGGAAACGGTTTTTGAAAATCGTTTTATGCATGTTGAGGAGTTCCGTCGCATGAATGCCGGTGCTAAAATAGAAGGACGTTCTGTGTTTATCGAAGGGCCTGTAAATCTTCAGGGTGCTGAAGTAATGGCGACTGATTTACGAGCTGCGGCTGCACTAATTTTAGCAGGTCTTGTATCTGAAGGTGTGACTAGAGTGACAAAGCTTCATCATTTAGATCGCGGTTATGTCGATTTTCATGGCAAGCTAGCTGCACTCGGCGCACAAATTGAACGTGTACCAGTTGAGGAAATTATCATTAAAGAGAAAACAACTGTTGAATTACCAACAAACTAAATAGATTTATAAACCCTTTGCATACGAGCAGAGGGTTTTTTCATTATAGTTTAATCCATGCTGACGAAAGGGATGCCGTCATAGGAAGAATCAAGATCAGTGGATGAAAAGAGGACTAAAACCGTCTTGTATTTGTGGAAAGAAGCGTATTTCTACAGCATTTAAGTGTGTTAGTTCCTATTTAGCGTTTTTAAAGCGTCTGCCATTTCTCTTTATTCTGTAGAAGGCTGCTATCTCTGAAGATGGTGAGATGAATACGGATGTGGTTATGGGTGTCCAAACACTTGAATGAAGAGCTGAAGAGAAAGTGCTCGGCGGATGTCACGGATTTTTAAAGAAATAAATTGTGCAGGCACAATTCAAAGCGAAATTGCTATCACGCCTTCGTTGCCCCTCGGGAAAGAGACTAGCCGGAACGGAAATCAACTTCACGTTATGGAGATAATAGATTTTTAGAGGAGCCCTCAACATGCACATATTTTGAAGAATTTCAGCATATTATTCCTTATGAAAAAATGGATAATGAGTATAGGCATAATTTGTTTGATTGGAGCATTATATATGCTTCCTGTGGCATTTGGTGAGAGACCTAGGGTTGAGGATTCGCCTGCAACAACAGAGCAAGCCTGTGAAATATTCATAGAAGTAGAGGGACAACAGGAGAAAATCCCTTTAGAAACGTATGTAACTGGAGTGGTAGCTGCAGAAATGCCTGTGTCATTTAAAAAAGAAGCTTTAAAGGCGCAAGCCATTGCAGCAAGGACATACGCGTTGAAATCGACAAATTACGGTAAAATAGCAATCGCTCCAACTGTTGCTAGACAGGTCTTTTACAATAAGGAGCAAAGAAAAGAGAATTGGACTAGCAATTTCCCGGGGAATGAAAAGAAAATTGTCGAGGCTATTAATGAAACGAAAGGACAGGTTCTTCTATATAATAATGAATTGATTACGGCAATGTTTCATTCTACTAGCAATGGGAAAACAGAAAGTGCCTACGATTTTAGTGGCAATGATGTACCTTATTTACAAAGTGTTGCAAGTATTTCGGATCGATCATCACCAAAGTTTTCAGCGATGAAAGAATGGACATTAGCTGAATGGAATGCACGGTGGCCTGTTAAATGGCAGGTAAGTGATTTCAACCGTGTACAGTTTTTTTTAAATGATTCAGGACGTGTTGAGCGCATGCAGTTAGGTAAACATGTGTGGTCAGGGCGAGAAGTTCGAACACTTTTAGAAATACCATCAACGGATTTTAAAATAGCATATAATTCTTCTGCTGGAAAAGTGCAAGTGAGTACGAAAGGATACGGGCACGGGGTAGGAATGAGTCAATATGGAGCAGAGGCTATGGCAAGCGATGGAAAAACTTCCGCCGAAATTTTACACTATTATTATCAAGATATTGAAATAAAAAAGATAGATGGATGTTTAAAATAACTTTTAGTTGTTCACACTGCAACTAGAGGTGATGAAAATGAGAGAGGATAAAAATAGTAAAACTTCTCAAAATCAAGATGAAAAAGTCCAATTACAGAAAAAACCATGGTTTTTGCCAGCAGTTTACGCTGGTGGTGCTCTAATGCTAGCAGGTTTGCTACTTGGTTACAATAGTCTTGTATCAAAAGTAGAAGAGGCTCCGTTACCAAATGTAGCAGAAGTAGATTCAGGTCCTGCAGTTGAAACAAATGCAAAAACAGAAACAATGAAGTACCCATTCAAGGAAGCGAATCTTCATAAAATTCAAGTTTCACAAGAGTTTTATGAAGTAGAGGCTAATGCAGAGGCGCGTGAAAAAGCACTAATGGTATTTAATCAAACATTTACGACATCTTCTGGTATTTCTCTTTCTATGAATGGTGAAGAATTCGAAGTACTTGCTGCTATGAGTGGTAAAGTAAAACAAGTAAAACTTGATGCATTTACAGGCAATAAGATTGTTATTGAGCATGCAAATGGTCAGGAAACACATTATAGCTCTGTAAAAGATATTGCTGTCAAGGAAGGCGATGAGGTAATTCAAGGTCAGGCTCTTGGAAAAGCGACTGATAACGAGTGGAACCAATCAGCCGGCGTTCACTTGCATTTTGAAGTATTAGAAAACGGGAAATATATTAATCCGAAAGAATTACTAGCCTTTTAATTTATTTTTAGCAGATGACGTTTGAAGCGTTAGCTACAGAAGTCCCACCTCTATAGGAGGGAGACTTCTGACAATTTTATCCAAATCATGCATAATTACTGATAGGAAAATCCGTAGATTTTAAATGTAAAAAATGATAATTTACATGGAGAGAAACGAATACTAAAAAATGCATAAAAAATCGGTATTTTATCGTGAAAATGTAAAACGTGTTCTGAATAGCTTTGTCCTCACATAAGGTGAAGAAATGCGCAGACGTGCATCTGATGCCATTTGTGAAATTGTGTGGAAAGGACGAAGAACGTGCACGAGCACATTCGGAAGCGCTGCATACGCCTCGGTGAATTATTGATTGAGACGCGTGAGACTGTGCGTGTCCTCGCGAAAATGACAGGTTATTCAAAAAGTACGGTGCACAAAGATTTAACAGAGCGACTGCCAACAATTCATGAAGGATTAGCTGAGCAAGTAAAGGAAATACTCGCCTACCATAAGGCCGTACGTCATATTCGTGGAGGAGAGGCAACGAAAAACAAGTGGAAAGAAAGAGCGAGTCAAGATTGATTCGTTCTTTTTTTGATGGAAAGGACAAGCTAGATACATATTTCCTCATAAAAGGCTACTCACTATAATGTGAGCGGTATTCCGTTTCGGCTAGGAGCGTCGGGGCAACAGATGTTCTTTGTGCGAAAGCGTAGTGCAAATGTAGCGGCAATGACACGTTGTTGTCACGAGGCGTTATTACAGGACGTGAGGATTGCCAACGAGTCGCCCAGTCTCAACTCCAAGCCACGCATTCACATAAATACGTTTGAAATTTGTCATACCAAACTTTCAATGATGAAACCATACGAAAATTGTTTAAATGATCAATAAGTTGAGAGAATGCAGTGCTATTAGCTAAAATCAGGTGTAATTGCTAATAGGATATGATAAAATAATCTAGATAAACAGATAAAAATGAACGTTATGTAGTTGGAAATGGCGGGAAGGAGAATTATAAAATGTTTTCGAAAGATATTGGCATTGACTTAGGAACTGCGAACGTATTAATACACGTTAAAGGGAAAGGGATCGTCTTAAATGAACCATCTGTTGTGGCGATTGATAAAAAAACAAATAAAGTATTAGCGGTGGGGGAAGAGGCTCGCCAAATGGTAGGGCGTACACCGGGTAATATCATTGCAATTCGTCCACTACGAGATGGTGTCATTGCAGATTTTGACGTTACGGAAGCGATGCTAAAACATTTCATCAACAAACTAAACGTCAAAGGATTTTTAGCTAAGCCACGTATTTTAATTTGCTGCCCAACAAATATTACGAGTGTTGAGCAAAAAGCGATCCGTGAAGCTGCAGAAAAATCAGGTGGAAAAAAAGTATACTTAGAAGAAGAACCCAAAGTTGCAGCTATTGGAGCGGGCATGGATATTTTCCAACCTAGCGGCAATATGGTAGTCGATATTGGTGGCGGAACAACAGATATTGCAGTGCTATCAATGGGTGATATTGTAACGAGTGAGTCCATTAAGGTTGCAGGAGACATTTTTGATAATGATATTTTACAATATATTAAAAAAGAATATAAATTACTAATTGGTGAACGTACTGCTGAAGCCATAAAAATTACAATCGGTACAGTCTTTAAGGGTAGCCGAAATGATTCAATGGACATTCGTGGGCGAGACATGGTAACAGGTTTACCACGTACAATAACGATTCACTCGGAGGAGATTGAACATGCATTACATGAATCGGTTGCTATGATTGTTCAATCTGCAAAAAATGTTCTAGAAAAAACACCACCAGAGCTATCAGCTGATATAATTGATCGTGGGGTTATTATTACTGGCGGTGGCGGATTACTTCACGGCATGGACCAGCTATTAATCGAAGAGCTAAAGGTACCTGTATTCATTGCGGAGCAACCTATGGATTGTGTAGCAATTGGGACAGGCATTATGCTTGAAAATATTGATCGAGTACCCGCATCCTTATAAAAAATAGAATGAGGTGATTCCTTTGTTTAAAGGGTTTTATACAGTTGCAACTGGTATGATTGCACAACAAAGACGAACAGAATTGTTAACCAATAATTTATCAAATGCCAATACACCAGGATTTAAAGCAGACCAATCAACAATTCGGTCATTTCCAGACATGCTCATGTCAAGTGTAGGGAAAACAAATGCATCTGTTAGGGAGCAAGCAGGCTCTCAATATATGAGCCAAGTTGGCGCATTAAATACAGGGATTTATATGCAAGAAACATTACCAAATTACATACAAGGCCAAATCTATAGCACTGATTTCACGACAGATATGGCTTTAGTTGATGGAAACTTACCGCAAAATGAAGATGGCACTTCTGGATCTATTTTCTTTCGTTTAGCACACCCAAATGGTGGCGAAGCATATACACGCAACGGAAATTTCACATTAGATGGCCAAGGCTATTTAGTAAATCCACAGGGACTGTACGTGCTATCAGATAGGGGTCAACGCATCCAGTTACCGAATGATGATTTTCGCCTAGATGAGAACGGGGCAATCTATGTGAATAATCAGCAAGTAGCTCGTGTTGGAGTATCATTTGCAGCGAATCCGAACATGCTACGTAAGCAGGATAATGGTTTAATTCGTACTGAAAACGGTGAGAACTTACCGACAGCTTACGGTGCCAATGGCGTTGCCTTTACACTGCGCCAAAATTATCTAGAGGGCTCAAACGTAGACTCTAGTCGCACAATGACTGATTTAATGACAGCATATCGCGCTTTTGAAGCGAACCAAAAAGTGTTACAGGCTTATGACCGCAGTATGGAAAAGGCTGCCAATGAAATCGGAAAAGTATAATAGGCGAACTGGAGGCGTTTGAACATGTTACGTACAATGATTACTGCAACAAACACAATGGGGCAATTACAAAATAAACTAGATACAATTAGTAATAACATTGCCAATAGCAGCACACTCGGCTATAAATCACAAGAAGCTACATTTAATGAATTGCTTTATCAGCAATATAATAATGACAAGCTAGACCGAGCTGACCGACAATCACCTGTTGGCATCCGTTACGGATCAGGGGCGATGCTTGGACAAATCCAATCAAATCAAAAGCAAGGCTCTCTTCAAACAACAAATCGTGACCTTGATTTAGCTTTTACAAAACCAAAGCAATATTTTAATATTTTAATGCCAGATGGTGAAAATGGCACAAAAACAGTGTATACTCGTCAAGGTGACTTTTATTTATCACCATTAAATAATGGAACAGTAATGGTTGTAAATGCCGATGGATATCCATTGGCAGACTCAACAGGACAAGCTATTACATTGCCGGATAATGTAAAAAGCTTCGCGATCCGTGATGGGGGCGTATTAGAGGCAGCATATCCAAATGGAGATGTTATTCGTACTGATGTAGCAGTGACCGAGTTCCAAAAGCCACAGCTAATGGAGAAAATTTCTGGCCCCTATGTTGGATGGCCGAATAACCTAGCTCAGCTTGGATATACACAAGCTGAAGTTGTCACTGAATTACGCGGAGCAAATCGCCAGCAAATTGGCATGCAGAACGGTTCGCTAGAAATGTCGAATGTAAATCTTTCAAAGGAAATGACTGATTTAATTCAGACGCAGCGTTCTTATCAATTCAATGCAAGAGCTGTAACTTTAGCAGACCAAATGCTAGGCCTCATTAATGGTATTCGATAGTAGATCCGTTATAACTGTTTAGTAAGTAATGAAGAGGAGTAGGAGTACAATCTATGACAAACGATTCAAGTCGAGGTTCTATGCAAACAAAAGAAACCGATACGCCACCAGAAGAGAAGGAACACGGCTCAAATGGAGAGCTACGAGAGGTTCGATGGGTGCAAATACGGCTGATTCCGATTTGGCTTCGCGTTGTACTTATTATCATCTTAGTTGTTATTGCCGCAGTTTTAGGTGCAATGTTTGGCTATAGTGTAATTGGACAAGGTAGAGCCATGGACGTTTTCAAACCAGAAACATGGCAGCATATATTTGATATTATGAATGGTAAAGAATAATATATTCTTTACCATACTTTGTGTTTACGTAAGTATTGATGTTTATTCAGCTATAACATCCACTGAATGAACATATTGCCACCGGCGGATGTCACATTTTGAATTGTGGACACACAATTCGAAATACGGACTCAATTACGCCAAGGCGAAATTGATATTGAGGGGGAAAAGAAATGTTAACAGCAGAGCAAATTCAAGCAATTTTACCGCATCGTTATCCTTTTTTATTCGTGGATCGTATCGTTGAATTAGAAGAAGGCAAGCGTGCAGTTGGTTTCAAAAATGTCTCGGTAAACGAGGACTTTTTTAATGGGCATTTCCCTGGCTATCCAGTAATGCCTGGGGTTTTAATTGTAGAGGCCCTAGCACAAGTCGGTGGGGTAGCATTATTAAACGCAGATGACTTCAAAGGTCGTCTAGCTTTCTTGACGGGTATTGATAATTGTCGCTTCAAGCGCCAAGTAGTACCGGGAGATCAACTTCGATTAGAGGTAGAGTTTGTGAAACTACGTGGAGCAATGGGCAAAGGTCACGGTGTGGCCACAGTCGATGGCGAACTAGTATGTGAAGCAGATATTTTATTTGCTATTGGGCCTGAGCAACCAAAGCGGGCTTAATTTGCAATTATAGGCTAAAAGATATAAAATAATAATGTCGAATAATGTCTTTACAGTTAATCTTGTTAATAGTTTTTTACATTCAGCACTTTCGGTAACGTGAATGCAGTTAAAGATATCACGGATTTAAATGTTGTATAAACATGCAATGGCGTATATGTGATTGTAGAAATACATGTAATTTTAGTTTTGTTTTTAAAACGTAGGAGGATTATATTGATGTATAAGGAATTGTCTTCAGGTGTTAAAATTAGCATTACGCGGTCGATTTCAACATCTTTTGAATCATACTTAGCAAGTATTGATTGGAAAGAAGAGCGTTTTTCTATGGAAGACTTTATTGCTAGCTGGCAATCTTATTTTCAAGAAAATGCCGCATGGATCGAAAAAATCCCAACAGATGTTTTGATGAGTACTGAATTCCATGAAGAGATGGCGCAAAAAATTGATGAAGTAATTGCAAAAATTTTAAATGAAGAACCAACAGCTAAGCAAATTGAAACAATCGAGGCCTTGCAAAAAGAGCTAGGTACAAATTATAGCTACAACTGTAAAGCAGAAGCAGCATACATTGAACAATTGTTAAAAGAAAAACAAAAATAGTTTGTAAAAAAATCGGATAGTTCCCTCCTTTCCCGGGCAATCTATGTAGGATCACAAATGCACACATTGTATTTGATGACATAGCACCGAGGAAAGGAGGTTTTTTCTATGTGGAGAATGTCATTTTTGGCAATTATTCTTGCTGCTTTATTCCTTGGAGGTTGTAACTGGGGAAACAGAGCTGTTGAAACAAGACCAGTGGAGAATGTTAAACACGACGTTCGCCGAGGTGTTGAGAATGTAGAAGAAAGACATGACGTTTACAATCGTGACGTTAATGGTGTTAACAACCGTAACACTGTTCTTCCAGAAGCTATAACACCAGGTACTACTACACCAAGAACGACAACACCAGGTACAACAACAGGACCAGGAACTACAACAGTTCCAGGAACGACAACACCAAGAACAAATGCTGATTTAAATGGTACAAATGGCTATAACAACGTACCAAATGCAAACGGCGTAGTTAAAGAAAAGGTCGTCGAAGAGAAGGTAACGCGATAATATAAAAAAGAGTGTTCCCAACCATGGAACACTCTTTTTTTCATTTCGTGAGGGGAGATATCCTCGCGGAAGAGCAGGAATTACCCGCAAAGAGAGCAATACCCCGGATTAGAAGAGAATAGCCCTGAAATATGGAAAATCGGCATTGTATTTGGATGACATGCAATGATAGAAATTGCATTAGGGAAATCCTCCGACAGTTTCATCCGGCTTCGTTCGAATACATTGATGAGTAATATCGTCAAAATCGAGTTTATTTCAACAACTCGCATAAAATTACTGAAAATGAAAAACGTATCGAGTTGAGGTGAATGCTGAGCAGAATTCATTTAGAATTAAATTATGCAACACTAAAAAGTATAGGGACATACTAATTAGTTAGGGTCATCCGAACAACCGCCTCTTTAAAGCCTCAAGCCACAATAATGTGAAAGGCCTTTCCCTAAGGGCAATATGTAAGTGTTGTTACCTCCTATAATTTTTACATCGTATTTTACCTTGAAATATTTATCCAATCGAGTAGGAGGGAGTGATTAACTCCCGACCTCTCCAACCACCGTACGTA